>NZ_JIAL01000001.1:1502880-2230761 GCF_000688455.1 Pseudacidobacterium ailaaui | reverse complement strand
ATCGTCAGTGGAAATGCCGAGAATTTCAAATCCCTGGGGAGCATACTGGTTGCGGAGCTGAATCAGCCAAGGCGTCTCCACCTTACAGGGAGCGCACCATGTCGCCATGAAATTCACCAGCACCGCCTTGCCCCTGTAGCTGGCAAGTGATACTTTCTTTCCGCTCAGGTCCTCCAACTCAAATTGCGGAGCAGGCTTCCCCTCCAAGGGGGACTTTTCATCCTCGTCCGACGAGGAGGAACTTGCCGCAGGAGCGGACGACATGAGTAAGGCCTGCATCTGGCGCATGCGTGCCTCTTCGGCCTTGCGCCGGCGATAATTGCTGATTCCTGCCCAGACCATCAGTACAAGCGTTACCACCAGAACCAGCAGGACTGCATGATTACGTTTCATCTTGACTACAATTTTACGGGACGCGCCTGTTACCATCCATTTTGATCCTATGAATCACCTGACTCCAGCAGAACTGGTGCGCATTGAAGCGCAGGCGCTCGAAGAGCTTGCCACACGTCTGGAAGGCCCTATGTCAGTGGACTTTGAGCGCGCCGTAGATCTGATTGTCCAATGCAGTCAGTCCAGAGGGCGCATCGTTGTGACCGGCATGGGTAAGAGCGGCATCATCGCGCAGAAGATCGCAGCCACCCTCAGCTCGACCGGAAGTCCGGCACTCTTTCTGCATCCGGCAGAGGCAGTGCATGGCGACCTGGGTATGGTCACGCGGGGTGACATTATCCTTGCACTTTCGGCCAGTGGCGAGACGGAAGAGATCCTGCGTTTGCTGGCAACGATCAAGCGTATTGGTGATGCGGTGATTTCTTTTTGCTGCAACATGGCGTCTACACTCGCCCAGGCCAGCGATGTTGCGCTGGATTGCAGCGTCAGGCAAGAGGCCTGTGGTCTGGGGCTGGCGCCGACGGCTTCCACCACAGCCATGCTCGCCCTTGGTGACGCGCTCGCCATTGCCGTTTCTCTGCGTAAAGGCTTCCGAGCTGAGGACTTCGCCGCACTGCATCCGGGCGGCAAGCTGGGAAAAAGGCTCTCTCGCGTGCGCGATATGATGCATACCGGCGACTCAGTACCCAGAGTGGGACCAGAAACACGGATGGACGAGGTGATTTATGAGATGTCACGCAAGGGCCTCGGCATCACGACGGTGGAGAAGGATGGAAAACTCGCAGGCATCATCAGCGACGGCGACCTGCGCCGCCTGCTCCAGCGCGAAGGTCCACGAACACTTGAAAAATCCGCCGGAGAGGCCATGAACCCTTCTCCCAAGACCATCCACGCAGAAGAATTTGCGGTGGAAGCCCTACGCATCATGGAAGAAAAGAAAATCACTTCTTTGATTGTCGTCAACCGCGACAGAGAGATCGAGGGGGTGATCCATCTGCATGATCTATGGGAAACGGAGATGATTTAACGCCAGAAACTCGTCCATCTAGCACAACGTGGCGGCCTTCCGTGTTCTATTCCGCTTTTAGGGCTTCGGCAACACACCGAATATGTTCCGGGCCGGTGCGGCAACATCCACCAATCGTCTGCGCACCAGCCTCGGCCCACTCTGAAGCAAGACGGCCAAATTCCGCCGCATTGGACTTCCCCGTCCAGCAGCGCCTTTCCGCGTCCCACACCTCGCCAGAGTTGGGATAAGCGACAATCGCCTTCTGAGTGCTCCGCTTCAGCTCGTGGACCAGTGAACGCACATATTTAGGATGCGTGCAGTTCACACCCACGGCGAGGACCTGCGGCACAGTATCCAGAAAAGCAGCACAGTCCGCCAATCTCTCTCCGTGTGCAACGTGTACTTCGTCTTTGCACGTGAAGGAGACCCAACCTCGTACTTCAGGAAATTGCCGTAGCGCCTCAATGATGGCACTGGCCTCTTCAAGGGAGGGAACAGTTTCAAAGGCCACAAAGTCCGCCTCTGTGTCTTGAAGGACCGCCAGCCGTTCTGCATGAAACTGGACCAGCTGGGCGTGGCTGATCTCATAGTTTCCGTGATACTCTGCGCCATTGTGCAGGGACGCGCCATAAGGGCCGAGCGAGGCCCCTATCCAGACGGGACGAAGCGATTGCCGGCAATACTGTTCCCGGGCACGAAGGGCCAGCTCCACAGACCGCCGTAGCGCCACGGCCGCTTTTTGCATGTCTCCGTATCCCAGGGCAGAGACCTGATAGCTGGCAGTCAGGATGCAGTCGGCCCCGGCCTCAAGATAACTGAGATGGACGGCCTCGATGGTCTCCGGACTGTCTTCAAGAACGTGCGCTGACCACAAAGGGCCGCTGATATTGCATCCTCTACGCTCCAGCTCCGTGGCCATTCCGCCATCGAGAACACGGATGGCGGAAAAGCTGGAAAGAGAGACGGCTTTCATAAAGACCGGTCGCTGGGGGCTTCTCCCAGAGTGACGCGCGTAGAGAGTTTCCTCCGCCCACGATAGAAGGTCACATTTACGGTGTCTCCTACCTGATGGTTGACCATGATGTCGGCCAGGTCCTGTTGGCTGGTCACCTGCCTCCCATCAATGGCCACAATCAAATCACCGCCAATGTGGATCTGCTGGTTGTCCAGCAAAGCGGGCTCATTGCCACCACGCAGCCCTGCACGCTCCGCAGGCCCTCCGGGAATGACCCGATCAATCAGAAGGCCATATTCGGCGGGCAGGCCCATTTGCTCGGCCAGGTCCGGGCCTATCTCAAGAGACGAGATGCCCAGCCAGGGCCGACGCACACGGCCGTACTTTTGGAAATCGCTCAGAACGGCCTTTGCGGTATCGATGGGAATCGCGAAGCCAATGCCTGCGTTCTGCTCGACCGGTTCATTGGGATTGGTAGCAATCAGCGAAGTGATGCCGATGACCTCACCGCGCGAATTGAGCAGTGGGCCACCGGAATTGCCCGGATTTATGGCAGCGTCGGTCTGGATTGCGTTTTCAATCGGGTCTCCCATCGGACCGTGAATCGAACGAATGGCGCTGATGATGCCCGTGGTCATGGTTCCATTCAGGCCAAATGGGTTACCAATGGCATAAACTTTCTGTCCTACGACGAGATTCCGCGAATCAGCCAGGACTGCCGGCGTCAGATGAGCCGCACCTCGGATCTGCAGCAGGGCAAGGTCATGATGCGGATCCACGTCCACGATACTGGCTTTATAGTGATGTTTGTCGTAGGTCGTTACATCCACGACCGTGCCGCGGCTGACACGAGAATTGCCGTTGGAAATTACGTGAAAATTGGTGAGGATTTTGCCGTCGGCCGTGAGGATGAAACCGGACCCCTGTCCCTGTTGCGGTACGATTCCGTAGAAAAAGTTGAAGGCCTGCGATGTGGCAGTGATGTTCACCACCGAAGGCAGCACTTTCTTATAGACGGCGATATTGTTCAGCTCTTCGGCGTCATACTCCGGGGCAGCATGGGCCTCGGTCAGATGCAGGTCACCAAAACCGCTGCCGGTTTGCAGGCTTGCTGGGTGGTTGTGGTTGACTACATACCAAAAACCGCCCACCAGCAAAAGCACCAAAACAATTCTGCGAAAGATCATGGCAATCATTGTCCAATCCTGCCTGCTCCCATCGACGCAGGCACGTAGAAAGCATCACCTTCCATTTTAATAATTTGCATGGTTGCGAAGCTGGGCCAGTACCTTTTCTACCTGCTGCGCAGTGTTTTCCAATGGTCCGCTGTTGTCAATCACATAATCGGACCAGGAGAGTTTCTGGTCATCCGGCATCTGCGCCCGTAGTCTTGCTTTTGCGTCCGCTTCGATTTGCTGCCGCTCGATTTCGCTCTTGTCCGCCGCCACACGCTCTACAAAGCGCCGGACCTTGAATTCGTCCGGGGCCGTGACGAGAACGATGCGGTCAAAGCGCTTGTGCCAACCCGGGACGCTGCCGGAAGCACCGGCCTCAAAAACCAGCGCCGACTCGACCATGGCAATCGCACCCGGGTTGTGGACAAAAATTGCCTCCATCCACTTTTCCTGGTCAGCAATCACGGCCGGATGAACAATTCTGTTCAGTTCATCGAGCCTGCCCTGCTGAAAAGCCAGGGTCGCCAGCTTCCTGCGGTCCAGTTCTCCTCCGGGCAGTAATACCTCAGGGCCAAAGCACTCAAGAATTTTCTGATAGACCGCTTCTCCTGGCTGCATAAGCCTGCGGCCGACTTCATCAGCAGAAGTGACAAAAACTCCCCGCTCAGCAAACATTCGGGCCACAGTGCTCTTTCCACTGCCTAGGCCGCCGGTGAGTCCTACACGAAGCATCAGAGTCCACGCCGCAGCTTGGCCGCGCGCACAGTATTTGACATCAGCATGGCGATGGTCAGTGGACCAACCCCACCCGGCACAGGCGTATAGGCACCGGCATGTCGAAAAGCCGCCGGATGCACATCCCCGACAATCGTAGAACCCTTTAGCAGAAAGGCTTCTTCGCGCTTCTTGTCTCCAGCGAAATACTGATCGAACTCCTCGCGTGTAGTAATGCGGTTGATGCCCACATCCAGAATCGTCGCGCCGGGCTTGACCATGTCCGGCGTTACATACCCGGGACGCCCGATGGCAGCCACAAGAATGTCTGCCTTCCGGGTAAAGCTCGCAAGGTCGCGCGTCTTGCTGTGGCAGATGGTCACGGTTGCGTTTTCCTGCAAGAGCAGGATGGAAATGGGCTTGCCAACAATATCACTGCGGCCAAGGACGACAGCATTCTGGCCTGCAATCGGCAGATGGCTGCGCTTGAGGATTTCGATCATTCCAGCCGGGGTGCAGGGGGACAGTGCTGGTTGTCCGGTCTGCAGGCGACCCACATTCACCGGATGAAATCCATCCACGTCTTTCTCAGGTGCAACAGCTTCCAGAAGCCGTTTCGCGTCCACCTGTTTGGGTAGCGGAAGTTGAATGAGGATGCCGTCGATGTCCTCGCGCGCATTCAGCGCGGCGATAAGGTCCAGCATCTCTTCGGTCGTTACCGTGTCCGGGGGAGTAATCAGGTCTGAATACAGTCCCAGCTGCTCACTGGTGCGGACCTTGTTGCGCACGTAAATCTCTGAAGCCGGCACATGCCCAACCAGCACCGCCGCCAGGCCAGGGCGCACTCCCTGCCCGGACAGCTGCCGGACCTCTGCAGCTACCTCCGCTTTAATCTGCGTGGCAATCGCGTTTCCATCAAGAATGCGTGGAGTAGTCATCTCATGTTCATGGTAAAGGATGCGTACACTGTTCTTATGCCAGCACCTGTTCTTTCGCCGGAAATTCTCTCCCAGCTTGTCTGTCCGGTATGCCACGGCAGCCTTGCATGGGATGAAAATGCTGTTCTTTGCCGTAATTGCGGCCGCAAGTATCCAATAGAAGACAACATACCGGTACTGCTTGCAGAACGGGCCTTATGAATCCCCGGCCGCAGTTGCGCGATTCCTTTGAGATTGTCTCCGCCTATGCCCTGATTCTTGCCGTCCTCTGGACCCCAATGCCTGCGCAGCAAATCCTGTTCTGGATTGCCTTTGCCTGGGTCCTTCTCATTACGTTTCTCCGGGGCGAAAAACCTTCTGCGATGGGCCTGACGTTCAGCGGCCTGCTGCCTTCTCTTTGGGTCCTGTTCGCTGCCGCTACCCTTTGCGGCATTGCCGTCCTCATCGCAATGCGCGTCGGAACATTCCATCCTCTTTTTGGCAAAAAAGCGCCGCTGGCTGTGCGTATCGGCGGGTATGCTTTGTGGTCATTGCTTCAGGAATTCATTTTGCAGGTCTATTTTCTGCTGCGTCTGCTGCATCTTTTCCGTAATCGTGCAATTGCCATAGGCCTCAGCTCTGGTCTGTTTGCCATCGCACATCTGCCAAATCCAGTCCTGACCGTACTTACATTGCTCTGGGGACTGATTGCCTGTCCGCTTTATCTGCGCTATCGCAATCTCTATACGCTGGGCATGGCACACGCCGTCTTAGGGATTTGCGTTGCCGTCACCGTACCCGACTCCCTGCATCACCATATGCGTGTAGGGACCGGCTACATTACCTATTCCAGAGAGGTGCAGCAGGTTTCCAGAGGACCCATCGGGAGTTCGCTCAAATAGAAAAGGCGTGGATGACCACGCCTTTCTCTTCAGACCCTGTCCTACCCCGCCAGCCGATAGCTTATACGCTGAAAGAAGATCCGCAACCGCAGGTGCTCTTGGTGTTAGGATTGTCAAACTTGAAGCCAGCCGCTTCCAGGGTCTCGACGTAATCCACTGTGCAGCCATTCAGATACATCAGCGAGGTCGCATCCACGAAGACCTTCAAGCCATCAAAGTTGAAGACCTTGTCCATCATGCCAGATTGATTCTCAAATGACATCGAATACTGGAAACCGGAACATCCGCCACCCACTACACCGATGCGCAGCCCTGCCGGAAGAGGGTCCTGCGTTGCCATAATTTCACGGACCTTTTCCACTGCCTTACTGGTAAGCGTAATCGGCGTTTTTTTCACTTCCGTGGTTTCGGGGGTTACCGTTGTCGTTGCCATGCGGTTCTCCTTGAGAAAGCTGCTTCTATCAGTTTAACGCACAAACTCGGTTTATTGGATGAAAGGGAGACCGCGCTGGATTCAACCTCTCTGTTGCTCAATCGGGTGGGAAAATCATCTTTCTCTGCTATTCTGTGGTGATTTTTTCTGAGATCCGGTCCAGTTGCTGCTGCGTGAGGATCCCTTTACTGACCAGGTCCTGCCGGTCCGCATAGGGTCGTCCCTGAATGATGCGTGCTGCCCGGGACCGCGTAATTCCGGGCAGGGTTTCCAGGGTCTGCTGGGAAGCTGTGTTGATATTGACCCGGGCCGGGGAGCCGCTCTTCCATCCCTCTTTTACCCCCTGAGCAACATCGTTGATCTTGCGTTCGGCGTTGGCCGCTGCGACCTTGGCATCCTCAGCCGCCTGCTTGGCTCCGGCCTTTACCTGTTCCGTAGTTTTGGCTGCCTGCTGCTGTAGCTGTTCATCCGAGTGGGGCCTTGACGTGCAGCCGGCCAACCAGATGAGGGCAACGCTGGCCAGCAGAGTAGCAACCCACTGGACGGAACGAAATTTCCGGGACGAAATCATGCTGAATGGCCCTCCGTCAAGCGATACAGCTATATGGAATCGCTTGCATAGCAAGAGGTTGCCAATCCAGCTTCATTCTCAACAAAAAGACACTATTCATTTTGAGGCGTTTGGGACTAATATGTCTGCGAACGGCCTCACTTACCCCCGGGCCATCCGTTCGGCCCGCTCGTACCTGGGACCGGCTCTAATTCGAACCCTTGAGGTGCTCCATGAGCATCATGCTTGTTCTGTGGATCGTCTGGGCCGTCGTCACAGCCTTCCTTCTGGTCCTTCTCGCTTATCGTGGAACACTCACCCGTTATGAGGAAGACCAGCTCTTTCTCGATCCGGCAGGAAGCCATGAAGAGCAGCAACAGAGTGAGATTGTGCAGAAGGTAAACCGACTTCAACCTCTTGTCCGCCTGGCAACAGGCGCAACCTGTATCTTGTCCGCAACCATAATTGGCGTCTATGTGTGGGACGCAATCAAGCAGTTCCAGTAAAGTGTGTTCCTGTTGATTTCCGGAGCGTCAGATGCCCGGCGCTCCGGTTTTCTTCCTACCACTCCAGAAGCAGCATCTCTGCGCAAAAACCTGGCCCCATGGCGGCCAGAACACTCGTGGTGCCTGGCTGCGGACGATGTTTTTTCATCACTTCATCCAGTACCACCAGGACCGAAGCAGAGGAAAGATTTCCCACACGGCGCAGCATCTCCCAGGAAACAGCAAGATCACTGTCTTTCAGCCCCAGAGACCTGGCCGTGGCCTCCAGAATTTTTGGCCCTCCGGTGTGCATGATCCACCTCCCAATGTCCTTGCGCGTCATCCCCTGGGCCATCAGAAAGGCGTCTACATCGCGGCCAAGGTTCTCCTCAACAACCCTTGGCACATCTGGGGAAAGCACAATTGTGAAGCCCTTCTCAGAAATTCTCCAGCCCATCACGTCCTTCGTATTCGGGTAAAAGACCTGATGGTTCCCCAGAATGCGCGGCCCCTTCAGCCCTGTCTTTTCGCCTGCAATCAGCACAGCCGCTGCGCCGTCGCCAAACAGACCGGAGGAAATCAGGTTTGCTACGGAAAGATCATCACGCTGCCATGTAAGCGAGCACAGCTCTACCGAGAGCAGCAAAGCAATCTGATCCGGATAAGCGCGCACATAGTCAGCAGCACGCGCCAAGCCGGCCGCTCCGGCGACACAACCAAGTCCAAACATAGGATTTCGCTTGATATGAGCCGAAAGTCCAAGACGATTTACCAACAAAGCATCGATGGATGGACTGGCAACGCCGGTAACAGACACAAAAAAGATTGCGTTTATCTGGTCGCGGGCGAGTCCGGCTGATTGTAACGCACAATCAATCGCCCTTTCCCCAAGCTGCTCAGCAACTTTGATCCAGATATCGTTGGCTTTTCCCCATGTGTCTAGCGCGCGATACTCCTCCAGCCTGCACGAAAAGTATCTCCCCTCCACACCCGTTCGCGCGTGGAGACGCTCCAGGACCTGGGCCTTTTCCGGATTGCTACCCCAGAACTCCAGCAGTGCCTCTACGACCTGCCGCTGTGTGTAATAGTGCGGCGGATAGACGGCTGACGTAGCGCTGATTCGCAATGGGCCCTCCTCCTGACATCAAGCTTAGAAGATATTGGAGTCGATGAAGATCATTGTTTTGTCTCGTTGATGTCAATGAAATTTTTTAACATGCAGTTACAGTCCAGACGCCCCAACCACTTTCCTGATGGGATGCTCCAGGGCAGGACATCTCTCAATAACCTACGTGCGCCATGATTCGGCATCGTGATACGGGCGCTCCGCCGCAACTCCGGAGTTTTTGTCTGACAGAGGACCCACTTCCTTTCCATACATGGGCAATACAAACCGTATCGGAGAGCGGAATATCTGACTGACGAGGTATTTGAGGATCTGCATCCGCTCATGATGGGGAACATTGTAGGCACGCAGTCCCGTATTGGCAGCAATTAAAAAACTGACGCCGAGATTCAGAAAAAAGGTAATCCCCAAACCGGCGATTGCCATGTAAAACCAGTGATGACCAAGCGTGCTCAGCCCAAAACGCGCAGCAGCGAGGGCCATCATTCCAGTACTCAGCGTTACGTGGCGCACATCAAGCGGGACGCCGAAAAAGTGCGCAATCGCTGGCGTAAAACCCAGCATATAGCCGAGCGTGATGTTTGTGCTCCAGCCAGAAATATTGTTCTCAAACCAGTTTGCGAGGCGCTGCATCCGGCGTGCACCAATTTTTGTGCCCAGCGGATGTTGGGCAATTGCCTGGGGTATGCGATTGTATACGGCAAAGTTTTCGCACCAACCGCCAATGACTGCGGCAAGCCACAAAATCACTCCAGTAACAGCAGCGTAGATGGCCGTACCGGAAGTCAGCGGATGCAACGATTCATACACATAGGCCGCAGTTTTTTGCGGCAGATAAGGCGCCGAAAAAATGCGCACCCATAACTGCTCAAAAGCCACCGCCCCCAGGCAGACTGCGAGCACATTGCCAAAGGCCGCGGCAAGCTGCGTCCGACAGATCCGCGCTGCAAACTCTGCAATCTTGCTCCAGCGAGAAACGCCTCGGTTTTCACGTACGATTCCAGCAAAGGCCGCAGCGGTCATGGAGGGCTGTTTGGTGGCAAGCGCAAGACCGAGTGTGTGCATCAACAGAAAACTGATGGCGTAGTCTGTGCCAATCAGAAATCCTTCTACAAAAAGCGAGTGCGGGCTCTCCATGATGCGCAGCTTGAGGGCCGCTGTAAAGACCGTGAGCAGACCTCCTCCGGCGGCAGCCAGCCACATCTGCCAATATTCTTCACGATTGTTTGCGATATAGTGCTCGCCGCTGTGTCCTGTCCTTTCGACGGTCTTACGTGCAAGCAGATTCACATTCTGACGGATCAACGGCAGAATGCGCGTGTCTTCCAGCCGTCCTTCAATCAGAGCAGTAAGCAACTGACGCACAGGACGCAGGTCCTGTTTGATATTCGACACAAACGCAGCGGCAATCTGCTGCATACGATCGAGCGACGCGTCCATACTGTTGAGGTCAAAGACCAGGGACGTGCTGACTCCTGCTTCCTCCATGTGAGCGTGAATCTGACGCATCTCAGCGCGACACGCCTGCACTGCCTCCAGAAGCTGCTGCAACGCGCTGTGAGGGTCTTTTTCAACAGACTGGACAAAGGTCTCCGTGGCGAAGATAAGTTTGTAAAAGGGCGAGTCCTCGACCCGTGCAGTTGTGCTTCGTCGGCGGAGCGCAGCGGAAGCACCTCGTCCGGCTACGCGTGTAGCCAGCAGAATCAATGACTGGCACAAGTCTTCGCGTAAGCGGGGCAACGCAGCAAGTCCGTGCTTTGGCCATAACAAACGGATCAGACGACGGAAAGTTGTTCCGTCCAAATCCAGAAAGCGTCGGACCGCATGGGGCGATGAAAAAATCGCCGTGAATAAACGGCCGATGTCCTCGTCTTCACGCGCGGAGGGCAACAATCTCTGAAAAAACCGCCGAAAAACTTCGGGGATGAGGGCAGGATGGAAGGAAAGCCCTGTGTCTGAGAGAAGCGGCACTGTGTCATGCTCTGCAAGAAAGACCTTCCAGGCGCTTTCAAACTTGAGCCGAAGCTCTTTGTTTTGTTCCAGTAGACGGATCCAGCGCAGCAAAACAAAGGCGAATCCCCGTTCGTTGGGCCGGTGCCAGATATACGAAAACAGGGCCACAAGATGACGCCTGCGGGCCATGGCCGTCGATGCTTCACAAAAGGACTGCGTGCGCTCTCTCAGGTTACGGTCCGGTTGGACAAAAATGGCCCGCCTGCCCAGTCGGCGTTGACGGAAAAAACGGCGCGTTGTTCGCAAGAAAGGCATTGTTTTTCCAAATACTAGCGTGTTTTGCGTGAAATGACGCACTTCTGATGAAACGCCCTTGCATTGCAACGCACTACCCTGCATAGCAAATGGCCCGCAAGTCCTGAAGGAGGGCCGGCGCGAGGAGGCGTTCCATGTGGAAAGCGGTGCAGACGGCGTGCATTTTTGCGTTGTCTGCTTCTTTGGCGGGATGCTGCAACCCGGGCAACATTGGTTCCGTACCAGTGACGCTCAATGGACAGCAGACCAATATGTGGTGCTGGGCGGCGAGCGGACAAATGACAATGAACTACATTCATCCGGCTTCGAACATCCAGCAGTGTGATGAGGCGAACAAGGAGTTCGGACGCAGCGACTGCTGCAATTCTCCTGTACCCTCGGCTTGTGTCAATGGCGGTTGGCCGGAATATGACAAATACAGCTTCAAAGCAGATAGTACTTCGGATGCACCCTTGAGCTGGGCGCAGATCCAAAGCCAGATTTATTGCTCCAAGAAGCCCTTTGCCTTCTCCTGGCACTGGAATGGCGGAGGTGGGCACATGATGGTGGCCACTGGATATGTAACGATAGACGGCACAAATTATGTGAGCGTGAACAATCCATGGCCCCCTACAGGTGGCGTGCAGGAAGTCTATACCTATGACAAATATGTGGGTGGCACGGGCTGGGACCACACCCACTGGAACGATTTCTACAACATCACCTACACGGGAGGGCAATAACATGCGGTATCTGGGAATTTTTGCCCTGGGTGTTCTTTTCATGGCAGGTTGCTCTAAGCACCCCAGTCAGCCTAAGCCTCCGGCGCAGCAGCCGCAGCAGGCAGCACAGGACGCCATCGGCGTGTTACAGAAGCTTGTCAACGAACAAAACTACAAAAGCCTGGGCTTTGACTCACTGGACCAGGTCCGGCGTGCGCAGCTGGCCCCGCCTCTGCAGGTCTACAACATTGGTCTGGACAGATTGAAAAGCTATCAGGCCGGCCAGGACCCGAATACGTTGCTGACGCAGAGCACCGAAACCATGTACCCCGTTACGGTAGATGGTCAGGTGAAGACAGGCGTAACCATTGTCCATAACGAATCCGGTTACACGCCCTCCAGCTTTGGCAATGCAGACATTGTGAAACGCCTTGCAGGCAACCGTCACAATGAGAATGAGTTTGTTGTTCGCATCCCGGCCTTCAATATGTACTTTGTGGGCCGACGTGTGGAGGACAGGCTGGTACTGGTGCCAATCGTAGAGGACCCACGCCTGAAGGTAGAGCAGGGACAGGCCGTACCCATTGAAGTCGTGCTCGACCAGTTAAAGCCCTACGTGGATGCATATAACGGATTGCCCATGTAAAGCAGGTTTCAGTCATGCAGCTTCACTGGGGGGAGGGATGCTGCAAGACTGGAAGATGCAGGCGCCTCACGGGGCGCCTGCATTATTTGGTGGCAAGCCAGCGGTCCAGGTCCTGCGGTGAATGCAATTGGCCCTGCAACATGGCATCAATCAGTTGCCGTGTTTTGATTTCTGCAAACGGTTGAGCAATTGTTTCTCCGGTGGTCTCGTCCGGGAAATGCACCATCAATACAGGACGAGGGTCAAACTTTCCGCCGCTGGCCCGCTCTTCCTCCTTCGTCCACGTCGTGTTGTTCATCTTCCACATCCCAACACGCCAGGAATGGTCCGAAGAGACAATCAAAATGGTATGAGAATCGCCGCCGCCGTGCTTGAGGGCCTGTAAAAGAGCACAGAACGTCTGGTCTGCCAGGACAAGATTATCAAGATACGTACCATGCTCGCTGTAGGTATGCGTGGCCCGGTTATAAATTCCCGGAGGATGCGGCACGGGAAGGTGGATAAAAGCAAATCGAATAGCATCATTGCCGGCCAGGGCCTCGGCGGCAGGGAGAATATTTTCATATTCCTGCGCATGTGCGTTACTGGCAAAATGCACACTGGCGGAGTTTCCCTTGATTCGGGAGAAGCTGAGTTCGACCAAAAAGTCGCGGACATTCACCAGCATGGGAGCGCGGTCTGACATTCCGTGAAAGAACGGATTGATAGATTCCCAGAAGCAGAAATCCAAAACGCTGGCAAGGATGTGGCAATATGGGTTATACCAGCCTGCAACACCGGTGCTCCATCCCAGATGCTGCGCATCATGAAAGACCGTCTCGTCCGGACGAAAAGGCTCCCACTTTTGCGTCTCTCTGGGATAAATGAACAAGTCTCCCTGGATTGAGCTTCGGACCTTGTCTAATCTCCGCCCCAGAAAAAGCGAGGGGACAATAATGTCGGTAAAGTACCCGGCTGGCTGAACATTGGCAAAAGAGACGCTTTTTTTCTTGAATTGCTCGAAATTTGGCAGAGAAAGCCCGGGCTGAGGATGCTCAAAAACCTGGGCATACGACAATTCATCAAAAAGGACCCAGACAATTCGGGCCGATGAAGAGTTGACAGAGTCCTTCAGCTTTGGGCGGGAGAAAGACTGGACCGGGGCCGCACAGTGTACAGTAATGGCGACCAGCTGAGGAAGCATCCATACAACGCAGCATCCAATGGAGAAAAATAAGACCCGGCTGGCCCGGACCGCGCTTTGGAATTTCCCGCGCAATCGCCACCAGAGGAACAGAACGATAGCCGCAATTCCGTACTGGAGGAGGGTTTTCACATGCCTTCCGGGAAAGGTCTCCACATCGTAATAACTGAGCAAAAAGAACAAGTTGCCCGTGCTCCGGGCAAAGGCCCATATCAGGACGGCAGCCCACCCCAGGCTGTTATACCCAGGATCAAATCGGTCAAGAAAGAACAGAAGAATCAAGGCAAAAACAATGGCCAGAAGCAGGATGATGGCAAGGGAACCAGTAATGGTAGAGACCGGTTGAAGATTGTGATAAATCACCAAATGGTCTGGCAGCAAAAATTCCCACAAAAAGGGCAACAATGCGAGAATTGCCACTCCCGCACTTTCAAAAAACAAACTTACTTTCATTCCATCCTCAGTTTTTGGTCTATCGCGCTTCCATGAGAAAGAGGACCCGGCCGTTCTTCAACGGTTCACGCAGCGGAAACGCAAAAAACCTGCTGAATGCCTCCTGGAATCGTTCTTCATTCAGATGATTGTAAAGATGGTCTCTGCCGCGAAGCAGTTCCTGAAACTTGGGATCTGCGGAGGGGACCCACTCCACAATCAGCCATTTTTTGGTCACGTCCCGCAACAACTGCGCGATTTCTCCTAGTGGAAGCTGGTCGGCCAGAAGCAGATGATGGACAAGCCCCAAAACCAGAACACAATCAAAACGCCCGCGCGCACGGTCCAGAAGCGAAAGTGATTCCGCATTACGCCAGCCGACCGCAGGTGTGGGGCGGGCCACGTCGGCCACCAATGGCTGGACAGAGAGCTTTTGCGCCTGTGCATCACGCCAATTCCGTTCACAGGCCTGGGCGTCTGAGTCCATCGCCACGACGCGCGCCCCCAGGCTGGCTGCAATGCGCGAATATGTTCCTGTATTGGCTCCAATGTCCAGTACAGTCGATGGGCAGGTCTTCAGTAGGGCATCGCACACAAATCGCTGCTTTGCCGAGTGGTCTTCTGCGCTGTAATGCGCTGCATTTTCCGGATACGTGCTCCAGCGCGATGCAAATTTTTCCGGAGAAAGCGAGTGCAGTGCTCTGCGCAAAAATCGCAGGTTCCGGCGCAATACAGCCAGAGCCACGTCCGGCGATTGTTTCCATTTCCGTGCCGATACAGCAGGTCTGGAGGAACTTTGGCGAGCTTCGAGCAGGTGCGGCATCGTCACCAGCGACCGCAAAGAAGTACACCAGCGCTGCAAAAAGGAAAGGTGGGGATACAAATCCGCCGGTTCATATCCATCCCGCTTCTGCACACTGGCGGCAAGCGGCCATCCCAGATATTTATAGGCCGCCAGCGGCAGAAGAAATGTGCGCACAAACTGTGCCCATGCCATCCAGACCGGGCTTTCCGGATCGCGGCGTTCCACCGAGGCCACATCTACAAAAACCGGGTGAGGGCCATCAAACAAGACATTCAACGGGGTTGCGTCTTTCAAAATCAGACCGTTTGCCAGCAGGTCTTCGCAAAGGTCCAGGGTCAGATCGCCAGCAGCAATCCACTGCCCTGGGGTCCATTCCCACGGATACGAGGGGAAAAAGATGCGCGGATGTTCCACGATCCGCCCACCATCCGCTTCTGTCTCCGGCAAGATTGTTGTGCGAACCAAGCGGCCAGAGTCGGCCCAGGCCTCGCCCGTGGCAGAGCGGACAAACCCAAGAACAGAATCTGCATAGTCACTGTGGAGCACACGAAGCACACGGTCTTTTTCTATGCGTAGTGAGCCTGCGGGGTCTCGAAACGTAGCAATCTGCTGACCTTCAGCGGGGAACGTCCGCACCACTGTCCTGTGCCTCACCTTCCCGAGCCTGGTTTTGCTCGGTGTCCTTGATTGACGGCCCCAAATGGAGAAGGCTGCGCAGCTTCTTTCGAAGCACGAAACATGCGCCAGTCAACATAGAGCCCGCTACCTGAAAGATCAACAGGCCAGAACCCGGATCCACATATGCATGGGCCTTCTGTTCAAGCGCAATGGAAAGAGCACATAGTTCGATGAAACAAAAAAAGAACGCTATGAATCGTAACTTCACTTAGGGCCTTCCGCAAATCTACTCTGTCTCAAAACACGAATCTGAGCACAAAGTCGCTTTAGCCATCATTGTGGTGGCGTGGGTTGATGGTTCTCCTCGGAAATGTAAGCCGCCACTCTTCGCTGGCGGGAAATGTCTCTTAAGCTTTTCTTAAGGGAAGACGAGTTCCCTGCTAAGAAAGTTGACTTTTGACGATCAAAAAGTAAAGAAGGCAGAAGGATTCTGAGGGTGCGCAGGACCCATTTGGGGAAACTAGTACCAAAACGGGAAAACTTAGAGGCCCCAAACGGAGGGCAGGGTCTCCCGACTCAGTCACAAGACAAACGATTTGTTTTCCTATATGCTTCCGCCATCATGAAATTTCTGAAGACTGCTTTCTTCTGCTTGTCTCTGCTTACCGTCCCCGGTCTGCCTCTTTGGGCACAGCGCGGTTTTGTCCACACCCATGGCCCGGATCTAGTGGATGCTCAAGGGAAGCCGCTCTTGCTGCGGGGGACCAATTTAGGCAACTGGTTTGAGCCAGAGGGGTATATGTTCCACTTCGACGGAGGGCCGCAGTCTCCCCGGGAAATTGAAGAGTTGAGCTATGAGCTGATCGGCCCTGAGAAAGCCAGGGCATTCTGGGAGCAGTGGCGCGAAAACTACATTACCCAGAACGACATCGACCTGATCAAAAAGAGCGGCTTCAATTCTGTCCGTGTCCCGCTGCACTGGAAGTTTTTTGACAGCGACCAGGCCGAGGGCTTCCGTTTGCTCGATCGCCTTGTGGCCTGGGCCAAAAAGGACGGCATTTACCTAATTCTGGACCTGCATTGCGCGCCAGGCGGACAAACAGGGTCGAACATCGACGACAGCTGGGGTTACCCCTGGCTTTACCGCAGCAAGGAGGCGCAGGAGCATACGGCCGCCATCTGGCATAGAATTGCCGCCCGCTACAGGAACGAGCCGATTGTGCTGGGCTACGATCTCCTGAATGAGCCTGTCCCGCATTATCCCCGGCTGCAGCAGTACAATCCTGACCTGGAGCCGGTTTATCGAAAACTCGTGGCAGCGGTGCGCTCCGTGGACAAAAACCATGTTGTGATTTTGGGCGGGGCGCAGTGGGACACAAACTTTAAAGTCTTTGGGCCGCCCTTTGATTCCAACGTCATGTACACCTTCCATAAATACTGGTCACCCACCGATGTAAGCGTGATTCAGGAATATCTCGATTTTCGCAACAAATACCATGTGCCCATCTGGTTAGGGGAGTCCGGCGAGAACAAGGACGAGTGGATTGCCGCATTCGTAAAGACACTTGAGGCCAATCACGTAGGCTGGTGCTTCTGGCCCTATAAAAAGATGGATGCAACTTCCTCTGTTGTGACATTTGACCGGCCAAAACACTGGGACGAGATCATCGCATTTGCCAAGCTACCTGCCGGAACAGGAAATGCCGAAAAACGGATTGCTGCACGTCCCTCGGTAGAAGAGGCCCAGGAGGCCTTTGATGATCTGCTGAAAAAGGTGCAGTTTTCCAACAGCCACCTCAATCCTGGATATCTGCAAGCCCTCGGGTTAAAAGCAGACAAAGAATGAGGCGTGCGCGTTTGGCGCGTGGGCGGCACGTCTCTTCATGCACCAACGTGCCCTAGTCCAATGCCAATCACATAGGTCACAATGCCTTCCACCGCCCCTACCAGGGTCATCTCAAGACCGCTGCTCCACCAGGAACGCACGGTGATGAGAGATTTGGCCGCGCCGACAGCAAAGTGTGCGGCAAGCGAAACCGCAGCCGAAAGGAAGACGGCGGGATATCCCGTAAGAAAGAAAAAGGGGACGATGGGGATAAAAGCACCCACAGCCGTCGAAGCAGCCCCTGAAAAGGCTGAGACGAAGGGTTGGGGCAGCGCCTCCTCCGTTGCATTGAGCCTTTCGGCCGCGAGTGCGCGAAGAAACTGGGCCTCATCCCGGGCAAGGTGCTCCACAATATGGTCCGCATCCTCTGACGGAATGCCTTTGACCTGGTAATAGAGCGAAAGCAGCTCGCGGGCCTCGGGCCCATTCATCCGGATGGCTTCGCGTTCACGTTCAACCTCGGCCTCATAAATCTCTCTTTCGCTCTTGGCTGCCAGATAGGCCCCGGAACCCATAGAAAGGGCGCTGGCGATCATTCCCGCAATTCCAGCCAACAGCACATAATGACTATTGCCGAGCGTAGCACCGGAAACGCCTGAAACGATGCCGAAGATCGCGCCAAGTCCATCATTTACGCCGTAAATCGCATCTCCTATCCATCCAGCCGCCTTTCTTCCCTGACCGCCTCGTTTGGCCAGCAGCTCTTCCAGTTGAGCTTTTGCATCCGGGGTCTGGATGGCACTCCGGGGATAGCGGTTGCGGATCAGGGTACTCAATTCCTGGTAGTGTTCGCGTTCATCTTCAATCACACGCTCAAGGATGGAGACACTGGGCCCATCTCCAAGTTCTTTTAACTGCTGACCGTAGCGGGCAATGTCGCGGCTCTCATCAATTTCCAGGCGCCGAAGGGCCATGTCCACACCGCCGAGACGGTTGACGATAGAGTCGGCGTCTCCAGACGGGCTCCCACGATACACGGGCTCCGCCCCACCCAGATCCTGAATCCGCCTGGCCCAGAGAGCAGCATGTTTTTCCTCTGCCTGGGCCAGATGTTCCAGGGTCTTTTGCCGTACGGGATCGTCTTCACGTTGGGCCAGCGCCCGATAGGTGCAGGCACCACGAATTTCTGCCTGCCAGTTTTGTTCGAGTGCGTGCAGAAGCTTGCGGGTCTTTGCATCTGGCATAGGTGGTTTTAATTTAGAGCAGATCGGGAAAAAGTAAAATCACGACCGCTTTGGCCTACATTTCGTTTGCTCTCGGGGACATAGGCAAAAGCATGGGTTCAGTTCTCGATTTGGTATGGAAAGGTAAAACGACCGATCTGCATCAGGGACTTGTCGCCTGGAGGCCAGATGCGGAAAGACTCCACGCGAGTAATCGATGCATTCCTGACGGCTTCCACTTCGCCCAGCAGTTTACCGCTGGCCGCTTCGTAAATGCTGACGCTCAGCGAGTCTTCTGCATGGTGCTTCCAGCCAATCAGGTACTCACCGGGACCGAGTCGTGCATTGCCAATCTTCAGCGGCACCTGCGTAATCAAAAAATGGGAGTACTTTCCTTCCGCTGAATATCCGGCAGTGATCAACACCACCCCTGCAATGTATTTTCCTCTCCCGTTTGTAATGCCGGAAGCAGTGCGGAACTCTGTCTCAATCCGTTCCTGCACAACGGGCGCACGCGCTGGAACCCATGCTTTCAGCTCAGCATCCGTCGCCGCGCGCCAAATACCCTGGGCCAGGAGCAGGCCCGATGCGGTCAAAAAACACGCCAGCACCAGACAGATTCTTTTCATTGTTTTAGTCAAGATGCACAATCCCCCGCTGCAAGGCCGTCGTTGCAGCCTGCGTTCTGTCGCCGACTCCCAGTTTGCTGAGAATACTGTTGATGTGTGTCTTTACCGTTGCTTCTGAGATGAAGAGGTCTCCAGCAATTTCTTTATTGCTACGGCCTCGCACGATGCGTCTGAGCACTTCCAGTTCGCGCGCCGTAAGGGACGGCCCGCCCATCCTGCTTGCCAATCGCTCGGCAACAATGGCGGGGATACGCGATTTCCCTGCGTGTACGGTGCGAATGGCCTCGGTCAGCTCTTCGGTGCTCATTCCCTTCAGCAGATAGCCTTTTGCTCCGGCCTGAAGGGCGCGATAGATGTCCTCGTCACCATCAAAGGTCGTGAGCACAATGACCCGCGCAGCGGGAAATTCTTCCCGGATTTGCTGAATGGCTTCGACGCCGCTTTTTCTGGGCAGCCGCAGGTCCATCAACGTAACGTCCGGTTTGCATTTTCGATAGGTCTCGACGGCCTGCTCGCCATCTGCGGCCTCGGCAACAACCAACATACCTGGTATGGTTCCGATCAAGGCGACCAGCCCCTGCCGCACTATGTGATGGTCGTCCACAACCATGATGCGTATGGTCTCGGTCATAAATGGTTCACTCCACTCAGCAAGAAAGGCCCTTTCAGGCCCTTGGCTTTCTGTAAGCTAAATTGGCACTTCGATCCTTACTTCCGTGCCTTCTCCTTTGGTGCTGATCACAGCAAACTTCCCTTTGAGTTGCGCGGCACGTTCCTGCATTCCGGTCAGACCAAAATGACCATTGTCCCGAAATCTTTCGGGATGATTTTCAAAACCGCGGCCATTGTCTTTAATCGACACGCAAAGCGACCTTTCCTCAAAGAGTAAAGCAATCTCAATGCACTCAGCATGTGCGTGACGCAAGGCGTTTGTGATGGCCTCCTGCGCAATCCGGGTAAGCTCCGCTGCGATTGGTGGGGCGACCGGACGGCGCGTTCCGTGGACAAGAATACGGGTTTTCACACTGGCGTTTGCGGTCATACGCTCAGCGATATTAGTAATGCTGGCTGCCAGATCATCCTGCGAAGCCCCTTGTGAGCGCAAATTCCAGATGGAGCTGCGCGCTTCCTGGATGCAGTCCCGGGTCAGGGCGCGCGCCTGCTCCAGATGTTCGCGGGCAGCATCCACAGAGGTATTGAGCAGGCGTGCAACAACTTCCAACTGCACAGAAACAGCGACAAAGCCCTGTGCGAGCGTGTCATGGATCTCCCGCGCAATCCGATTGCGTTCCGCAAGGACTGCACGAAAGCTCGATTCGACATGGCGCACACGCCAGCGGTAAACACCATAGACCAGAAAACCAAGCAGAAGCACGAGTAGCAGATAAAACCACCAGGTCTGATAGAAGCGGGGCCGAAGACGGAAAGCAAACACCGCAGCTTCCTCACTCCAGACGCCATCGTTATTGCAGGCCAGAACATGAAATCGATGCTCTCCGGGGGGAACGTTGGTATAGTAAGCAGTCCGTCGGGTTCCTGCATCGACCCAGTCGCGGTCCACACCATCCAGTCTGTACCGGAAGCGGACCTTTTGCGGAGCAGTAAAGCTCAGTCCTGCATATTGGAAAGCAAAACGCGTGTGTCCGGGAGCAATTTCGCCTGTAAAAGACAATGGCAAGGGCTGATCATCCACGAGTACGTCTTCGATGGCAACCAGTGGAGCAACATGATTGATCGGCATGCGCGCTGGATCAACAACAGAAACACCGCGCAGGGTGCTGAACCAGAGCATTCCGTCCTGTGTCTTCCAGGCTGCCGGATGCCCTCCACTGCTGCATTCACTGATGCGCATCCCATCGCTGGTCCCATAAACCTCCGGATGAAGTTGCGGCAAGACGCCTGCTGCAAGATGATGCAGATCGAGCTTGCTCACGCGATAGATGCCTTTATTTGTGCCTAGCCACAGGTCCTGGCGATTGTCTTCAAGAATGCCGTAGATATCTGGCGGCAGGTGGGAGCGCGCAGAGGGGAACCGGATCCATTTTCCGTCCTCGCGGGCCAGCAGTCCGCCACCATTGGTGCCAATCCACAATGTGCCTTCCGCGTCCTGATAAAGCGCTGTAACGGCTTCAGGCAGGGCATAGTTGGTGAATTGCTCCCCGGCAAAATGCGTCAGTCCGCCGAGTGTAGCAATCCAGTAGCTGCCATCCTTGTCCTGAATGACGGCCCCTACCAAGTCACTTCCCAGGCCATCCATCGCAGACCATGAAGTGAACCTTCCGTCCTTATAGCGCGTGAGGCCCCTTCGAGTGCCAATCCAAAGCGCACCCTCTCGGTCCACAAAAAGAGACCGCACAAAGTCGTCCGCGAGTCCATCTGCGGAGGTGAAGAGCCTGGTCCCGCCGGGACGGATGCGGTTCAGACCATCCGGGGTTCCCACCCAGAGATTCCCCTGTGCATCATCGGCCAGGGCAAGCGCGACCTGGCTGGAAAGGCGGCCCTGCTCAGGCAGTGCTGAGAGTTTTCCGTTTCTGTATACGTCGACGCCTCCGCCGTTCGTGCCAACATAGACGGTCCCATTCCGGGCCTGAAAAACGGAGCGCACCAGGTCATCAGTCAACCCATCCCGCGAGGTAAAGGTCGTAAATTTGCGATCGCGCAGAATACACACTCCACCTGCCTCGGTGCCGATCCACAGACTTCCTTCGCGGTCTTCATAAAATGCAAGGGCCTGGTTGCTGGAAAGCCCCTGTTGTGAAGTCAGCACATCCACCCTTCCGGAAACAACCCGTGCAATTCCATGGCCGGTGGCAGCCCAGATTGCCCCTTCGCGGTCCCCAAAAAGAGCAGAGATGCGGTCATTTTCCAGAAAGACATGCACTGCATTACCATCAAACTCCCCGAGCCCCTTCGCCGTGCCGATCCAGAGGTGCCCGTTGCTGCTGGACCATAGGCTCATCACATCTGCCCCCAACGAAGCTGGAAGCGCAAAGTCATGCCATCCTTTCCCCGGCAGCAGCAACTTGAGTCCTTGCCTCATGCCGGCCCAAAGGCGGCCCCGGTGATCATAGACGAGGGCCTGGGGTTGTTCCCCAAAGAGAAGGTGTCTGGCTTCCGAGTTCCAAACGCCATCCGCGGTCCCAAAGACCATCTCTCCATCTGGAGCTTCGGCCATAAGACTGGCTGCAGGCACTCCATTGAGCTTTACAAAATGGCCGTTTTCATAGCGTGCAACGCCACCAGCTGTAATCCCCCATATTTCACCTTTGTGGTCCTGATAGACCGAAAAAACCGTACCCACAGGGAGGCCGTCTTCTTCATGAAAGGCCTGGAACTGCCGGTTTTTGTACATCACCAGGCCATTTGCAGTACCCATCCAGAGCCGCCCCTGCGTGTCCTCAAACAGACTGTTGATGACTCCGCTTGCCAGTTGTGACGTATTGGACTTATCGAAAACGGTGAATTGTGCCCCATCGAAGCGGACCAGGCCGGCCTCGGTTGCAAACCACATAAAGCCGTCACGGGTCTGCAGAACGGCATGGACCGTGTTCTGCGGCAGACCTTCATCGGTCTGCCATGCCTGATATCCGTAATGCTCCAGGGCATAACGCGGATCAAGCGCAAAGACCTGCAGTCCCCACAGAATGAGCAGCCCAAGAGAGCAGGTCTTCCAAAGTTGTGCGCGGGTCGGCATCTGTGTGACTTAAAGGAATAGTACACAGCCTGAGTAGGAACAAGCACTCCATCCAAAGGTGGAGATTATGTTTTGGGACGCCGTTTCTTCACCCAGACCTTGTCCGCTGCCGGAGCACCAATCGTGAAGGCGCCGCTCGGCGTCTCGATGGCCACCGTCTGATCATAATTCTTCCGAACGATTCGCACTCGGCCGCCTGGTTCAATTCCTACCTGATGCAGGAACCGCAAAAGCTCCGGATCGCGCTCGTACAGACTGCATACTGTGTAATCGGCGTCCTCGCGGGCTGTAGAAAGCATCTGGATTCCCTGTCTGTTGCGCTGCGTTGGGGTCTCCGGCAGGACGGAATTGCCATGAGGGCAAGTGCCCTTTTCTCCAAGTTTTTCAAGCAGACGCGCTTCAAAAGCAGCCGAGACGGCATGCTCCAGACGCTCAGCTTCGTCATGCACCTCATACCACGGCATCCCGAAGATCTCTGATAACATGCGCTCCACCAGATGATGACGGAGTGCTGTACGATAGGCCGCCTCGCGTCCTTTGGGTGTTAAACGGATGATGCCATCGTTTTTTACATCCACATATCCGTCTCGCTTGAGCCTGCGCAGGGCCATGGAAACCGCAGGCGGAGAGACTTTCAGCCAGTGCGCCAGCGTTGCCGAAATGACCGTCTGGCCTTCACTTTCGGCTTCAAGAATGGCCTTGAGATAGTCTTCTTTGGAAACGCTGATTGCAGTCTTCACCGCAATCAGAATACACCGGCACAGGCAGAGGACTAACGTGGTGCTGTCATCATGTGCTGGAACTCGGGATCATCTCGCAGGCCTGCAAACTCTTTTTCCTCCAGGATCTTTTTGCGGTCGCTGAATCCTTCATCCAGGGCCTTGCGCAAGTAATAGATCGCTTCATCTTTACGTCCCGCCTCGGCGTAGGCCTTTGCCAGAAGATAATTCAGGTATGCCATCTCTTTCGTGGGGCCGGCCTCAGGAATTTTTGCTGCGGGATCTCCGCTGAAGACGTTGGGATCCAGCGACAACGCAGTACGATAGGCATCGGCGCCCTTCTTGTATTTCCCCTCAGCGATATAGGCAGTTCCCAGATTGCTGTAAAAGGTGGCCGATTTTGGAGATATCTTCAAGGCCTTTCGATAGGCCTTTTCGGCGTCATGGTACTTCTTTTCGCCGTAATAGACGGCGCCAAGATTGTTCCAGGCCTCTGCATATCGGGGATTCAGCTTTAATGCCTCGCGGTAGTCATTTTCGGCAGCTTTCAGGTTGAACATGTGATGGTTCGCAATTCCCATCTTGTTCCAGAGTACTGCTGAATCCGACGGCCCCTGACGGTAAGCATCCAGAGCGGCAACATATCTCTGGCGTGCCATCAGCAAGTCTCCCTGCATTTCTGCGCTCAGAACAAAATGCGGTGCGTCATCGGACCGGACAGGCGGTTGTTGTGCATAGCTGCCAATGGCGAGATAGGAGTGCGGCGTTTGCCCTGCAGAGCTAAATGCAAGAACTGCTGCGAGCGTTACGGCCGTGATGGCCGGCGGATGATGAAAGCTGCGCATCTTCGCCTCCTTGCGAGGCTTCAGAAGGGGGCCTGGGTTACAAGATCAACTGGGACCCGGGCAGCCCCAGCCTTTGACTTGCGATTATAGTCCTCAACACCCGAGTTACGAAAAAGAAATTCTATTGACCGGATCAAACCAGGCCTCGATATTCCCGGCGGCCTCATCGAAATACGCCGTCAGGCTTTCAGGACTGTGGACCGGTATGGAAAACCTGCGTGACACTGCGGTTTGTAATGCTGTAGATGCCGAATTCCCTGCCCGACACTCCTCGCAGCTCAAAAACTAACTCTGCTCGTCCGTCACCATCGCAATCCACAGCATCCACTAGCCTCAAGCGGGGAGTCACGTCCAGGCGGTCGTCGCTGGTGATCTGTTTGAAAATGATCTGCGGCTGGCCCTCAAAGTCCGGCTGCGCAATCAGCGTGATGTATTGTGTACGACCATCTTGTACCGCCTGCGCACTAAAAACAGCAGTAACACCGCTGCTCCAGGAAAGCTCAAAGGCATGGAAGCTTTCCTCTGTCAGCATAGGCAACGGTGCTTCCGGAGAAGATTTTCTCTTTGACCTGCTCTTTGCTCCTGACACATTTTCTGGAATTGCTGCCGTTGCTTGGTTCTCCGCAGCCAGCGCCTTCTGTGCAAGCTGCTCCATAGCTGCCTTCATCCTGCTCTCGTCGGCCGGATCATACCAGGTGTGGGCAAAAGAATGCGGCTCTGTCTGCTTCACGTCAGAAATAGCGGCCATCTGCTCTAGGTCCGCAGGAAGACCCTCCAATTTTGAAGGCTCCACCAGCCCCTCTTGTGTTTCCGGCTTACCATAACGCAGTTTGGGACGGTCAGGATCAGGACTGCTTACCGATGTAACCGGTGCGCCTGGATTACCAGGGTTTGTTCTTCGGTGCAGAGTCGGCCGGTCAGGATCATCGCCAGAAGTACCGGAACTTGTGCTGTCTGTATCGTGACGGTGCAACGTCGGTCGATCGCTGTCCGATGAAGAAGTGGAAGGCATCTGCTCCGCGCTTGTGTCACCTGTGTCCCGTCGGTGTAGAGTAGGCCGATCCGGATCCTCCTTTGGCGTTGTGGCCGAAGGTACACTTTCCGGAGTGGTCTTGGCCTGCTGCGTGTTTGTCTGCGCCTGGGCACCTTCTTTCACCACCTGCGGCGGGTATTTTGACATGGGGCGTCGCGGCTTGGCAGCCGCCAGTTGCAGCTTGACTGATCCCAGGCCGATCCATGAGCCGGACAGCTGCTCCGCGCTCTTGACCTGAAATGTACCTTGCGGCATTCCGGCCTTTTCAAGCTCATAGAGTGTGCCGGATTCTACGGTCAATGGCTCCGGCTGGGCGAGGTAGACGCCTCCAGGCTGGTATTGCTGCCCGTCCCAAACTGCAATGGGGACCAGCCTACCTGCCTTTGGATTCGCCAGTTCCCCAGTCCATTCAAAGACCGCCGTTGCGCGGAGTGTTGGCGAGGAGTTCGTGTCCTTCGACATCGGCCCCTGATACTGGCCATACCCCAGGGCCGAACAGAGAAAAACCAGGCAAAATGCCCCTGTCCGCAAGTGCATTCGTGACACGCGCTGGCCTTTTGCGAAACAATCATTCTGTCCCGGACCTTGATTCCGGCGCAAGGACTGACCTATGGAAGTCAACGACATAGTTCCTGATTTTGCTCTCCTGGATGACCAGGAGAAAACCATCCACCTTTCAGATTACGCCGGAACTCCGGTCGTATTGTTTTTTTATCCACGCGCCGATACACCAGGCTGTACGATTGAGGCCTGTGGCTTTCGCGATGTCTTTAAAAAAATCCAGAAGGCCGGCGCAGTCGTGCTCGGCATCTCACGCGATACGCCGAAGGCCCAGGCCAAATTCAAGGCAAAATATGATTTACCCTACCCCCTTCTTGCTGATGTAGACGAAAAAGTCTGCAATCTGTTTGGTGTTCTTAAAGAAAAGAACATGTACGGGAAGAAAGTAAAAGGAATTGAACGGACGACTTTTTTGATTGGCCCGGACCGCACGCTGCTCAAGGTCTTTCCGAAGGTCAAACCTGAAGGTCATGCCGAAGAGGTGTTGGAGACCCTGAAAAGCATCCAAAAATAAAGAAGGCGGTCCATGGCCGCCTTCACACCTCGTCTTCTTTCCTCTTTCGTCATTGCACTGTGAACGTCAGGGCCGTTTCGGCGGTGATCTTTGCTTCTCGCTTGCCTGTGGCCGCCGCACCTGCAGTGCCTGCGCCGGCCCCGGCTAAGGTACCGATGGCCGCTCCCTTGCCACCACCAATCAGCCCGCCTAGAATGGCCCCAGCGGCAGCACCTCCGCCAATCTTGGCTACATTGCTTTTGGTATGTCCCTCACCATCGCGAGTCAACGTGTCCGTATTTACGGGAATGCCGTTGACTGAGGTAACCTGCAGAGACAGAATCCCGGGTTTATGCAACCGCCCGGATGATTTTGCTTCGAGAATGGTTCCGCTCACACTCGAACCGGCTGGAGCAAGAACCTTATTTCCTGACCGGATTTCATTGACCAGCGTGCCACTCCAGGTCTGGCCCGCCTCTGCTGTTGCCGAGCTGAGCTCGGTAGTCGTGCGCACAGTCAGCTTCGTACCTGAGGGAATCTGGCCTGAGGCCGCGGTTTCCTGACTATAGGCCGTCACCGCCAAAATGGCCATCGTCCAAACGACCGCTGTCCGTGTAACAATCTTTTTCAAGCGATGCATTCTTCCTCTCCTCAACTTCTTTAGTCGGATATGTCAGCCACCAATAAGGTTGTCTCTCTTCTCCCGCGGTCCTTCTATGAGCATTCGCCAGAAGTGACTGCCAAAAACCTTCTGGGAAAGGTCCTCGTCCGCGACTACCAGGGACAAAGGCTTTCTGGACGTATCGTGGAAACGGAGGCCTATTTTGGGCTGGATGATCCGGCCGCCCACGCCTCGGCCGGACGTACGTCACGAAATGCTGTCCTTTTTGGCCTGCCAGGAGTGGCTTATGTCTACTTCATCTATGGAATGTACTATTGCCTGAATGTTTCCTGTGAGCCAGAAGGGCAGGCCGGGTGTGTCCTTATCCGCGCACTTGAGCCTCTGGACGGAACGGAAATCATGGCCAAACTGCGCCATCTTCCCTCTGTGGCGAAATCCCGGCTTCTCGCCTCAGGCCCGGGACGCCTCTGTCAGGCGCTGGACATTACCCGGTCCTCCCACAACGGAGTGGATGTAACCAGCACGTCCTCTGACCTCAGAATTGAGGATGACGGATATCAACCGGAGGAACTCATGGTGACGCCCCGTGTCGGAATCCGCCATGCCAAGGACCGCCTGGCACGCTTCCTTATCCCGGGCAATCCATACATTTCACGAAAGTTCTAAACTTTTCTCCCGTTCGTCCGTATACTTGGGCAGCAGACCTTGGTCTGAACACAAGGGTGGGGTTCCTTTTCACGGACACCTTGCTCACCTGCCATAAGGCTTATGGAGACCTCGATGAAGTGCGCTTTCGCCGTCACCGCCACGATGTTCCTGCTCAGCATTTCCCTGGCTGCTCAAGAGATGCCCGCACAGCCCCGCCCCCACATGTCCATGCCGAAACCGACCAACCTCCAGGTACTTCCCAAAGACATATCGCCCGAAGAATTGATGAAGTTGATGGGCAGCTACTCGCAGGCGCTTGGAGTGCATTGCAGCTTCTGTCATGAAGTCAACGAGCAGACCCATCGGCCAGATTTTGCCTCGGACGCCAAACCGGACAAGGCCATCGCCCGGACGATGATTGCCATGACACAGACCATTAATCAGAAATACCTGTCTACCATTAACGATCCCGACGCGACTCCGGAAATGAAGACTGTAACTTGCGGGACCTGTCATCGCGGCAATACCATGCCTGCGCCCTTTGTTCCCAAGACGGCAGAACACGCTCCGCCGGGCGGCCCTGCAATGCAAAAATAGCCCGACCCTAAACTTCAACGTGCTGCGAGGACATGAGGTCCTCTTTTTTTTTGCGCTCTATACCATAGGGGGATATGTTATAAAAGAGAGGACAAACCCTCTGCGGAGGGAACGTCCCCGAATTCAAATGATGACGGACCGAAGTACAAACAACTGCCCGGCGTGACCGCGGGAGGCATTCTCCGGTGTTCCCGGAAACACGCCGAGGAAAGGAGGATGCGATGATTCTGAATACCCAGAACAGCATGTTGTCATGTATCTGGATTGAGACAGGGAATCCCGCGCAGCCTCTGGCCTGTGTCTGGATGGACACAGACCTCTGCGCGTTTGAGTTTTCCCAGGAGCAGGACGAGCCTGGGCCCGTCCTGTGCCTGGCCCTTCGATCGCTGTAACACAAGTGCAATCTTTGTGGTGAAAGATCGGATGGAAGTGTAAGGTCCGCTGGCTTTCACACCTGGAGACTTTTTTGCGCAAAGAATTTTTTATTTTTTTCCTGATTTTGTGTCCGCCGTATGCGGGCGCACAGACTTCGTCCACGCTTCCTGCCGCTCCTGTCCCCCAGCAGCAGCGGGGAATCGCAATCGACCTGTTTTCGCAACGCAGCCCGTCGAGCGAAGCGGGGGTGTCTCCAGAAGAACGCCAGATTCCAGATGCTCCTGAGATCACGATGTTTCCTCATAGCAACACTGCACCATGGTGGATCTCAGGCCAAACCAATATCATTTTTCAGGCCCACCCGCCTTTTCACTCGCCTTATCAAGGCCCAAACAGTCTCCATGGAGCAGGCGAGTACAAGACCTCCCTGCTGGGGACGCTCTTTTTGGGATATCAGCCCCATCAGCATGTCCGCTATAACACGGACTTCATCGTAGACTTCGAGAGCGCCGGAGGACGTGGACTCAGCGAGGCCCTGGGACTTGCCGGATTTACCAACCTGGACGTTGTCCGCAACCCGAACCTGAGCTCCAAACCATATCTCGCACGCGGTGAAATTCATCAGACAATTGGCCTTAGCCGGGAAACCACCGAGGCCGACCGCGGACCTTTTTCACTGGCCACGCAGGTCCCAGTGCGCCGGTTCGAGTTCCGCATCGGCAAACTGAGTTTGCCCGATGTCTTTGACATCAACTCTGTCGGGAGCGACAGCCACCTTCAGTTTACGAACTGGACCATAGATAACAATGGGGCATGGGACTATGCCGCCGATACGCGAGGCTATACCGTTGCGGCAGTCGCCGAATACGACGACCGCAACTGGAGCGCACGTTATGGAATCGCGGCCATGCCTGTTGTCGCCAATGGTATTGACCTGGACTGGGCCTTCTCTCGCGCCAGCGGTCAGAACATGGAGGTTGAGCTCCGCCACTCCTTCATTCCTGGACGCAAAGGAGTAACGCGCATCCTGAGCTATGTAAACCATGCGCATATGGGCAATTACCGAGAGGCCGTCCAGGCTTATCTGAATGGCGAAGATCCCTCACCGGAAATCACGAAACATGAACACTTCGGAGCGGTGAAATATGGCTTTGGCTGGAACAATGAACAGGAAATCACAGAAGACTTCCGCATCTTTAGCCGCTTTGGATGGAATGAAGACCAGCATGAATCGTTTGCCTATACAGAAGTAGGCCAAACCGTTTCTTTTGGCGGCGATCTTCAGGGGGTCCGTTGGGGCCGTCCTGTAGACAAGATCGGAGTGGCCTTTGTCTCCAACGCCATCAAACGGGACCACCAGAACTACCTGAAATATGGTGGCCTCGGCTTCCTGTTAGGCGATGGAAGGCTCCATTATGGCCGTGAAAATATTGTGGAAAGCTACTACAACTGGCACACCTGGCGCGGCCTCTATTTTGCGCTGGGTCTGACCCACATTGACAATCCCGGATATAACCGGGACCGCGGCCCGGTTTGGGTGCCTTCGATACGGATGCACGTCGACTATTAGTTGTATGGAGGGGCTGTTTCCAGCCCAGCTTTAGCTAAAAGGCAGCGCTGCGGCCGGTTGCTGGTCGATCAGCTTTTCTTTGCAGATGTGAGCAGCTCGTAGGCGTTCCCGGTCCCCTGGCGCCTCCGCGCAGCCAAGCACCTGGCAACAGTGATGGCAGAAAACCATGAGTGTGCGCGAACGATCAACGCGGGCAGACAGAAGCCTTTGCGGAACGGCATGCGTAGTGGTGATGGCGGGAAGCATGACTGACTCCAGCGTTTATGGGTTAAGACATTACGCTTTCGCGCGATGAGTTCCAGGAAAACGAGAAGCGATTCTTTCAGCCCAGAATATCTTCAACTTTTTTGGAATCCTTGCTGTAATAGGGATGCAAAATTTGGGCGATCCCGTTGGCTGATTGTGTAAATTTTTGCGCATTTTTTCAGAAATTCAGGGAAAAATTTTCTCCCAGCCCAAGTTTCGCCTTTTGTTCGACAGATTCTGCATCTTACTGGAACAGGTTTACGGGGGAGTGAGATTTGTCCGATATGGAGCTGTAAACGAAGGCGCTTGCATGCAAGACCCATCTCCAATCCGCCCCACCATCTTATTGGCTGAACCAGACAAGGAAGCCGCCGGCCACCTCGCCGGGATGCTTACGAACTGGAAATACACGGTGGAAATGATTGAGGACGGCGCTGAATGCTTTCGGCGTCTGCTCGCGCCTGATGCCCCTACAATCGCCATTCTGGACAACAATCTTCCTGCGATGAAGGGAATCGAAGTCATAGCGGAAATTAAGCGGCGTACGCGTCCCTACCACGCATGGATGATGCTCCTGAGTCATGCTCCTGACCATGAAGTGGTCACCTTGGCCATGAATGCCTGCGTGGATGATTTTCTGCTGAAGCCGGTGAACGAAGTCGACCTTCTGGTCCGTGTCCGGACTGCGGAACGAGTACAGCATTTTTATCGTGAGATGCAGGAGCAGACCAATTCCCTGCATTTCCGTGTTTCTCACGATCCTCTGACTGGATTGTTGAATCGCGAAGCAACCATGCGGCAACTTTTTCAGGAAACAGACCGGGCGCAGCGGCTACGCACACCGCTTTGCGTCATGCTTCTTGACCTGGATGGATTTTCAGAAATCAACCATCAATATGGTTATGCCGCCGGTGATGCAATTCTGAAAGAACTAACGCAACGCCTGAAACGTTATATGCGCAGCTATGATGTGCTTGGCCGTTGCGGAAGCGATGATTTCCTCATCGGGCTTCCAGGATGCACGACCGAGCAGGCCATAGCTCTGGCGCGGCGTTTACAGCAGTCTGTCTTGTCGAAACCCTACCACATTCATCGCGATGTGATCCCAGCGACTGTCAGCATTGGTATCGCCAATAGTCGGGGAAGACTGCCGCTGGTTGTCTTTCGTGAAGCAGAGAGCGCCTTAATGAAGGCCCGCATTGCAGGCCCCGGTAACATTCATCCATTTGAGTTGCCGGCCAGCCTGGTGCCTGCTTCCTAAACGCTACACACCCACGGGAAATGGTTTCGGCGATGACTCCTCCAGCCCGGCTCCGCCCCGCAGACGTTCAAAACGCCCTTGTAACAAAGAAAGCAGGCCGGTATACCAGTAGCCCATCACAAAAATGAAAAGAAAAGGCACAGTAAAGTAGTTTTCATTGCTGATGGCATACCAGATCGTCATAGCGAAATAACATCCGATCAGCAGCTCGATCCAGGGAACGATGCCCAGCCTTTTCCGATATTTTGCTGCCTTCGACTTCTCACCGCGTCTTTGTACCCGGTATTTCGGAGTGCGTTTGAACGCACTCTGGATTCCCAGCAATGCCTCCATCACAGCAACTGTATTGGTCACGGTGAGTCCAATCCCCAGCGCCATCAGAAAAGGCAGATAAAGAAATGTCTTGAACCAGGTGCGTGGGAAGAGTTCCTTCTGCGACACCAAATAGAAGGACGAAATCGAAAACGTTGACGCCATAAAGAGCGGCACGTCAATCAGCAACATCTGGAACCATCCCTGATAAAAGCGGATGATCATGGCTGGCATCAGAAGAGTGGAAAGCACCACCATCAACGGATAACTGATATTGGCCGTCAGGTGATACCATGCCTCCAGCTTGGTATGAAACGGCGCCTCACTCTGAAAGACCCGCGGCAGAATCTTTTTTGAAGTCTGGATCAACCCCTTGGCCCAGCGAGCCTGCTGCGTCTTAAAGGCCGTCATCTCGATAGGCACCTCCGCCGGACACTCTACATGCTGGAGATATTTGAAGCGCCACCCCTTCAATTGCGCCCGATAACTGAGGTCCGTATCTTCCGTAAGCGTGTCATGCTGCCAGCCGCCGGCCTCTTCAATTGCCTTGCGGCGCCACATCCCTGCCGTTCCATTGAAATTGAAGAACACCTGTGCCCGGGACCGCCCGCCATGTTCGAGTACAAAGTGTCCATCCAGCAGAATGGCCTCCACCTGAGTGAGAAAGCTGTAATCGCGATTGAGATGTGTCCATCGCGTTTGGACCATGCCCACATCCGGCTCCGCAAAATGATGGATGACATTCATGAGCCAGTCATGAGGAGGGACAAAATCCGCGTCAAAAATGGCAATAAACTCACCGGTGGCAGTTTTCATGCCATGGTCCAGGGCCCCCGCCTTAAACCCCTGGCGGTCCTCACGATGGATGTAAACGATAGGGTTCCCCGCTTGCCTGTATTGTTCCACCAGGTTTCTGGCTACTTCTTTGGTTTCGTCCGTAGAATCATCGAGAACCTGAATTTCAAGAAGCTCCTGAGGGTAGTCGAGCTTACAGCAGGCGTCAATCAGCCTGTCAATCACAAACTGCTCGTTAAAAATCGGCAGCTGGATGGTGACTCGCGGAAGCTGTGCAAATCGCTTCGGCGGATCCTTGGCCGCATTCTTGCGGTGCTTGTAATACAGATAGACGAGCTGGTAGCGATGCAATCCGTAGAAGGCCAGCACAATCATCACCGCAAAATACGGAACCAGCAGCATGGTGTCGAACCAGTTCCAGCGGTATAGGTGCTCAAATGTGCGGTCGGCATAATGCGAGCGCAAATAATGTGCCAGGCTGTGCTGGTTCAGTTGGCCCAGCAGAACAGGGATTGCAGTCGGGGTCAGCAGTGCTTTGTCTCCACTATCGTTTCATGGATATTCTACGAGACACGGAAAAACTAACCTAACATCACCATTCGATACAAGAGGTCCCTTTGCACTGGCCGGAATCCTGCATCTCGTATCATGCGACGCAGGTCTTGCTCAGTGATGCCAGGAGGCACAACACCGGCATCGTCTGCGCCAAACCGCAAAGCCAGTTGCACCATTTTGGGGCCCTGCGAAATGGAGCTCGCCTGAATATGCTCAATCTCAGGCAGATACAGCCGTGCAATGGCTATCATCTTCAGATACTCCACCCCCGTGGGAGCATCCAGTTGCCGGACTGGCGCATAACTGATGGGTGCCAGGGCCACAAATCCCCCCGTCTCTTCCTGGATCCGGCGGACTGTATCAAGAAAGTCCACCCGCGCTTCCAAAGGTTCACCGGCTCCGAAGACATACGATGCTACGGTCTTCATTCCGGCCCCATGCGCTGCACGGTGTAAGCGCAGCCATTCGTCTGCAGGCAGGTCTTCGTCAGTAATCGAATCCAGCCCGGCATCGGAAAGCCGAACCAGGGCTTCATTGAGATCCAGACGATGACGCTTTGCATAAGAAAGGACCTCAGATGCAGAAGCGCGTAGGGTCAGGGAACTACAGACCCTGCGAAGACTGTGAAGCAGCTCTTCATCCAGTCCAGACCGGATACAGATTCCGCCATTTTCAGGAAGCTTTTGCAGAGGGGCTGCCCCGTCCTCTTCCAGAAAATAGGTCACCACGTTCTCGGGATGGACCCTTCTGCGCGCTTCGTCTGCATCAATACCCAGGCCAATCAGGTCGCTGGAGAGAAAAAAATCGAGGGCCTCGTTTCGTGTCATCGTATCCTTAATTGTTTTGCTTTACGGCGTCCCGCAACCTAGTCTGTGAGTCGTGTCCTTCTCTATTTTAGATGGTCTGCCTTTCTCATCCGGAAAGGTGCCAAATGTGTCATACCAGAGTCTGCAGCAACACGATATGATTTTTGTAGAACCATCTGCTGTACTTTCCTGCCCTGTCTCCCGTGTTGCTGAGACTTGTGTCTGTTCGTAACTCCTTGTAAGAACGGTGTAAAAACTCTTAGAAATGAGGTTCCAGTATGCTGTCTTTGCTCTCCTGGAAAAGCCGGCCTTTGACATGGGCGGTCTTCGCCGTGTTCTTTTTCGGCTGCTTGGATGGCCGCTTGTTATACGGGCAGTCAAAACAAGCCGATATTGTTGTCTTCACGAACGGCGACCAGTTGTCTGGAAAATTTGTGCGTGCACTCGGTGATACGGTCGTCTTCCACTCAGACATTCTTGGCGACATCAATATCGGATGGGACAAGATCAAGGAGCTGCATACGGCACAAAATGTCGTGGTCCTCGAAAAGGGCGTCAGGATCAAGGACCACCATCTGCCGCCGAATTTTCCTATCGGGACCGCATCGGTTGAAAATCAGCAGATTATCGTGCAATCTGCTACCGCAACCATTCCCCCCATTCCAGTCAAGAACGTGCAGGTTGTAGTGGATCAAACCACCTTTGACAAACAATTTCGTGGTCACCCGGGCTTCCTGCAGGGATGGAATGGCGGAGCTACGGCGGGCACAACCATCGTCTCTGCTACGCAGAACCAGTACACTTTTTCCGGCGCCCTAAACCTAGTTCGCGTCGTCCCTACGTTGAGCTGGCTGGATCCAAGCAACCGCACCGCGATCAACTATGCACAGTCCTATGGGAAAATTACCCAGCCTGCGTATCGTGCAGCAGATGGGACACTAGTTCCGTCTTCTTATACGAAAAACTCAATTTTGCATGTCGATGCGGAACGCGATGAATATTTTTCGCCAAGAGTATACGCCCTGGGCATGGTCTCCTTCGACCACAACTACAGCCAGAGCCTGGAGCTGCAACAGATCTATGGTGGCGGCTTCGGCTGGACGCCAATCAAAGATGCCAAACAACAACTGGACCTGAAGGCGACAGCGCAATACGAGAGGCAGGCCTTCTTCAATGTCGTGCCTCCGGCGCAGGCAGAAATCAATTTGATTGCCTCTACGTTCGGCGCGAATTACAACCGAAAACTGCCAAAAGGCATGGTATGGAATCAACAGCTTCTCTATATCCCGGGCTGGAACGACCTGCACGCTTATTCTGTGACGGAAACGGACACTCTTAGTTTTCCAACTTACAAGAATCTCAGTTTCACCCTGGGAACAACCGATTCCTATCTGAACGATCCGCCTGCAACGATTCCGCCGACAAAACGAAATTCTTTCCAGTTCATCATGGGACTGACCTATAACATCAAGTCCTCTTACTGAAACTTTTGCAATCGACAGGCCGCGCTGCTGGAGGGCACAGTACCGGCAGCCGCACCGGTCCTTCAGACATCAGCGGACTTCTTTGTGGAGACCAGCTTGCTGGCAACAGCAAACACGGCAAGGACAAACAGAATGACAGCAAGCGAGATTGTCACAGGGACCTCAATCCACTCAGCAAGAAGCATCTTCAGCGACACAAATGCCAGCACAACTGCAAGGCCATAATGCAGAAGACGAAGTTTACTGAGAAGCCCGGCAAGGACGTAATACAGCGATCGCAATCCAAGGATTGCAAAAATATTCGATGTATACACAATAAAAGGATCGCGGGTAATCGCCAGAACTGCCGGGATGGAATCAAGCGCAAAGATCAGATCGGTTGCTTCTATGGCCAGAATCACGAATAGAAGCGCAGGCATCTTCAACTGGACGCCTTGATCGCCGCGGTCTGTAATGCCTCGCAGGTTCCGACGTTGGAGCCACGTCAGAACGCCTGGGCTGGATTCTTTCTCTGGCTTTTCACGCATCAGGCGGATGGCGGCATACAGCAGAAATGCGCCAAAGACATAATGGATCCAGGCAAACCGGTTCAGCAGCGACACGCCGACGGCGATAAACAAGGCCCGCATCAGAATGGCGCCCAACACTCCCCACAAAAGCACCCGGTGCTGCTCTTCTGCATCCAGCCGCAGCGCCCGGAACAGCATGAGAAAGACAAAAAGATTGTCAATGCTGAGCGAGCCTTCAATCAGGTATCCGGAGAAAAATTCCAGTCCATGCTGATGGCCTTGGGTCTTGGAAAGAAAAATCGCAAAGCCGCAGGCCAGTGTTGCCAGAAAAATGGTCCAACCCCATGCCGCACGGAGCCGCAGGGAATGCTGTCCGCGATGTAGTATGGCCAGATCTACAAACAACAGTACGGCCACAAGCACATGGAACCAGATCCAGTAGGAAAGAGTTGCCCCGGCAATCATCAATGCTGGTCCAGAAGCCGGATCGTTTCCAGCATGGTGTTCCCTACAATGGAAAGGCTCTTCGCGCTGATTTTGTCCATCGTGTCCTGCTCCGTGTGCCAAAAGGAGTTCTGGTATCCATAGTCGAGATCAATCACATCGGCGGAAGGAACACCGCGACGAACAAATGGAATGTGGTCATCTAAGTCACTCGTTCGCTCTTCAAAGAAATATGACTGGTCCCCATATTTGGCGGCTGCACGCTGGATGATGTCCAGCAGCCATCCTGTGGAATTGGAATCCCGTTGGATATTCAGGTCCTTGTCGCCAATCATGTCAAGCACAATGAATGCTTTGATGCGCTTGAGAGTACCATCGTTCTGCCATTTTGCGGCCAGATGCCTGCTGCCATAGGTACTGTCTGTGTCTGACCACTGCCGGAAGGCCTCTTCGCCATCCAGAAAAACCAGCCACACGCTGTATCCCTCCCGCGCGTGACCACGAAGATGGTTTGCTAATTCAAGAAGCAGTCCGGTTGAAGACCCGCCATCATTGGCACCAACATAATGGATATTCCGCAGCGGATAGTTCGTCTCATAATGTGAAGCCAGAACAATCACACCATCTTTTTTCCCGGGAAACCGGACGATGTAATTCGTCATCTGCTGGGGGCCGACCGGAGTATTGGAAATAAACGAATCTGACTCAAGATTGTCTTTTGCAAACTGGTGCTTCAGAAACGCCTCTGCCCTCGCATGTCCAGGACTGCCCACCCAGCGGGGCCCGATGGAAACAAACTGACGCGTATATTCCAGTGCACGGAGCCCATTGAATGCGCCTTCCTCAGTCCGAGCATGACTGGCGGAAAGGTCGAGCAAAAGCAGACCCAAAATTATGAAGCAGCGCGCTGCCTTTTTCTCCCACCTCCGCCTTGCCATCATGCCGCTCCGGCCTTTCGTTTGCGGCGGGCGGGATGGACCATATAAGCAACACCGATACTAATCAGATACAAAACCAGCATCGGTGTGGCAAAGACACACATTGTCAACACGTCTGGAGTAGGTGTGATGATGGCCGCAATGATGAAGATAATCAGAACTGCGTAGCGAATGTTCTTGAGCAGAAACTTTGCATTCACGATCCCGAAAAGCGCGAGAAACATCACCAGAATCGGCAGTTCAAACGTGATTCCCAGACCAAGAATGACCGTCAGAAAGAGGTCAGTATATTCATTGATCTCAATCAGCGGATTGAAATCTTTATTGAAGGTAAAGAGAAAATCAAGCGATCCAGGAAAGACCCAGTGGTAGCCAAAATAAGCGCCAGCCAGAAAGAGGCCAACGGTAGAGATCATGAAAGGTGTTACATAGCGCTTTTCATGCTGATAAAGTCCAGGCGAGATGAACTTCCACACCTCATAAAGCACAAATGGCGAAGCCAGAATGCACCCAGCCATAAAGCTGATTTTCAGGTACAGGTTAAAGCCATCAATCGGGTTGTGATAATTCAATTGCGTCGGCAGATGGTGCCGCTGCAAAGCAAAAATGATGGGCTTTTCCATGTAGCCATAAATTCTCTCGTGGAGCCCGTAAGCCACAAAAAATCCGAGGACGAGATAAATCGCTGCCCGGATAATCCGTTTTCGCAATTCCTCCAGGTGTTCGAGGAGGGTCATGCCGGGAAGTTCTGCGCGTTCCGATACCGCGGCCCGTGCGCGGTCCACTAGATCAGCCATGGTGGATTGGGGCCTGCTCGCTTTCCTGGGATGTCTGTGGGTTGTCGCCGTTTAAAGCCGCTGCCTGCTGTGTCTGCTCTTCTTTGGCCAGTGCCTCCAGATACTCTGCGGCAATTTCGGACTTCGGCATATTGACATAGGGAGACTCGGCGGTCACGGTTACTCCGCTCGATGGAGGCAGAATCGTCAGCGTCTTTTCCTGCTCTTCAGGAAGCTGTTTTTTTCTCGCTTCTTCGGCGGCCTTCTCCAGTTGCTTCTGGCGCTCTTCATGCTCCATCGCCCGCAACTCTTCATCGATCTGCATCTTGAATTCGTTGCTGGCGCGGCGAAACTCGGCCAGAAGTTTGCCGATCTGCCGGCCAATCTCAGGCAGCTTTTTGGGACCGAACAGGACCAATGCCAGCAGGAAAATGAAGATGGAGTCGCCAAAGTGCATTCGATGCCTCTTATGATACTCATCTCCAGGGACTGCCCACAAATAAGAGACCGCAACTTCCAGGGCCTGGGGCCCCGCACTCGCGTTTTATGGACGACCAAGCGAGGATCTCCGGACCCCGGCCCCCTTTCACTGGACTCCTCACCTGCCTTCTATCGCTCGAGAAAGACGCTTCCAGAACAAATATTTCAACTGTATTAAAATAATTGTATTGATTCAGCCTCAGAAGCGGCATGACTTTTGTGACGTTTCTGTAAAAGGCACATCAATAGATACGAGATCACAGGATTGCAACATCCCCGTGGGTTGGACGGCCTGCCGTAGCGAATCCACTGCAATCTGTATGGCTTTCAACATCCCCGTCCGGACAACCGGACTGAAGGCGGAAAAGGAATTGAGCACACTTGCGGAAGAAGTTTTGACGACCCCTGCTGAACCAGCGCAGGAAATTTGCTCTCTGGAAAACTATCTGGCGCAGCCGGACCATACTATGGACGGGCGCATCGCTGCGGCACGCAGAAAACTGGGAAAGACCACGGTTTTGCTGGGCCATCACTACCAACGCGATGAAGTCATTCAATTTGCCGATTACACCGGCGACTCTTATAAACTCTCAAAAATTGCGGCCGAGACCCCGGCCAAGTATATCGTCTTTTGCGGCGTGCACTTTATGGCTGAAAGCGCCGATGTGCTTGGACGCGAGGGCCAACAGGTCGTCCTGCCCGATTTGAACGCCGGTTGTTCCATGGCAGACATGGCTGAAATCAGCCAGGTCGAGGATTGCTGGGACTCTTTGATGGCAGCCGGGCTCAAACCGGAAGAGATCCTTCCCCTCACATACATGAATTCGACGGCGGCCATCAAAGCATTTTGCGGGGAACGCGGCGGGCTGGTCTGCACCTCCTCCAATGCGGCCCGCGCTTTTCAATGGGCCTTCGGGCGTGCCGGCAAGATCCTGTTTTTGCCTGATCAACACCTGGGACGCAATACCGCCTTTGCAATGGGTATTCCGCTACAGGAAATGGCCGTATGGGACCCCTACCAGATTCACGGCGGTCTGACCCTCGACCATCTGCGCAAAGCCAGAATCATCCTCTGGAAGGGCCATTGCTCCGTACATCAGCGCTTTCTGCCAGAGCATGTCGACAAAGTGCGCACAAAATATCCCGGAATCCAGGTGATTGTGCACCCGGAGTGTCGCTGGGAGGTTTGTCAGAAAGCTGATGCTACGGGGTCCACCGAGCGCCTGATTCAGCTCGTCAGCGAAGCACCCGAGGGGACCATGTTTGCCATCGGCACTGAGATTCATCTGGTCAACCGTCTTGCCCGAGAGTTTGCGCCAAAGGGAAAGAAAATCATAACCCTTGACGATACCGGCTGCCTCTGCACCACCATGTATCGGATTAGCCCGCAACACTTGGCCTGGGCACTCGAAAACCTGGTGGAAGGCCGTGTCGTCAACCAGATCCGGGTCCGCAGCGAAGTAAAGCATTGGGCGCGCGTAGCTCTGGACCGTATGCTGGAAGTATGAAGACGTTCACACTGGACGAGGCGCAGTCGTTGCTTCCCCTGCTTGAATCGCTGCTGAAGCGCGCGATCGAAAGCAAAAAGGCTGCAGAGGCGATCGAAGGGCAACTGCAGCAGCTGCGCCACCGGATTTTTCTCTCTGGGGGCCTGATGGTGGACATCCTTTCTGTGACCCGGCAAAGGGCTGAGGCAGAAACCCTGGTGCGCCGAGCCAAAGACGCTGTCGCCGAGATCCAAGCCATCGGCGTGCAGGTCAAAGACCTTGAAACCGGCCTGCTTGATTTTCCCTGCATTCTCAACGATGAGGTCGTTCTTCTCTGCTGGAAGATGGGCGAGCCTCGCATCGACTTCTGGCATACCGTGGATGCAGGCTTTCGGGGACGGCGTCCTGTGGATGAAAGATTCGGTCGAAGTAAAAAGCCGAACTAAAGCATGAAAGACATACCCTTAGAACAAAGTTAGCGGTTGGGAAGGACCCCCTGACACGTGCGCCGCGCCTGTGGCCTTTGCTGGACCAACGTTTTTGACAAACGATAATTATTATCGTTTAATAGAAAGTGATGAATGCGGTCGAAAGCAGGGAATTCAGAGATATCTGCGAACGCGCTGGACTTGCGGTAACGCATCAGCGGCAGGTCCTCTTTGAAGTCCTTAAGAGTATGCACGGGCATCCCAGCCCGGAAGAGGTCTATGCGCGTGTGAAACGCCGGATCCCTTCGATTTCCTTAGCAACGGTTTACAAGAACATTCATCTCTTTTTGGAGAGTGGAATTTTTCGCGAAGTGAGCCTGCATCACGGCTCATTGCGCGTGGAAACCAACAGCAAGCCGCATCATCATCTGGTCTGCACATCCTGCAAGGCCATCTTTGATATTGACGCAGACGATCTGGGACTTTCCGAAAAGACCGGAACGCTTCCAGGTGGATTTTTGGCGCAGCGTTATGCCGTAGACGTACTCGGTCTGTGCGCTGCCTGCCAGCAAAAAATATCGTAAGTTTTTCTTCAATTCATACCAAACCTGTTATTCAAGGAGTCATCCATGCTTGGTGTAGGCGAGAAGTTCCCTGCCTTTTCTGTAACGGCAACGGTCAGTACTGACAAAAACAATGCATTTGAAACCATTACTCACGAAAGTTATCCCGGCAAGTGGAAGGTCTACTTCTTCTGGCCCAAGGACTTCACCTTCGTCTGTCCGACGGAAATTGCCGCTTTTGGCAAGCTGAACCAGGAATTTGCTGACCGCGATGCACAGATTCTGGGCGGTAGCGTGGACTCGGAATTTGTCCACCTGGCCTGGCGCAATAACCATGAAGACCTCAAGGACCTGCCTTTCCCCATGCTGGCCGATGTTAAGCGCGACCTTTGCGAACAGCTTGGCATCCTCGATCCCGAGGCAGGTGTAGCACAGCGCGCAACCTTTATCGTGGATCCTGAGAACATCATCCGCTTCGTCTACGTCACCGATCTTTCCGTAGGCCGCAATCCGCAGGAGGTCCTGCGCGTGCTTGATGCCCTGCAAACCGATGAACTCTGCCCCTGCAACTGGCAGAAGGGCGAAGCAACCTTGACAGTCTAGGTCAGGCGGTCCATCCATCTCAGGCGGGGCCCAGGCCCCGCCGTTTTTCCATAATCTGTCACTGCGCCAAGGAGAGGTTCCTTCATGCAACTCGATTCTCTGATTGATTCCCTACCCAGTCATGCCAAAGATCTGAAACTGAATTACTCCAGCCTGGTGCGCCAGAATACAGAACTGACCCCGCAGCAGCTTTGGGGAACAGTGGTGGCCAGCGCCATTGCCACCCGAAATCCTGATCTGACCGCGGCCTCCCTGGACGAAGGCGCAAAGCAGCTCTCCCAGCAAGCCCTGGAAGCAGCGAAGGCCGCTGCTTCTGTGATGGGAATGAACAATATCTACTACCGCTTTCTGCATCTGACGTCGAATGAAAAGTACGCAACCATGCCGGCCCGCCTGCGCATGAATGTCATGCGGACCCATGGAGTGGACCACAACGACTTTGAGCTTTGGTCACTGGCCGTTTCCGCCATCAATGGCTGCGGCAAGTGCATCGATTCGCACGAGAAGGTTGTGCGGGAGAAAGGCGTGACAGAAGAGACGATTTTAGCGGTTGTCCGGGTGGCATCCGTGATTCATGCAATCGGAACTGTGCTCGACGCAGAACGTGTCGCCCAGAGCGAAGCCGTCACAGTGTAGAAAAGCCGATATTTCCCCTAAAAAGAAAAGCTCCTCTGCATCCAGAGGAGCTTTTTGTCGATTGAATGTGGGTCAAGCCGTGACTTCAATCCCCATAGAACGGGCCGTCCCCTTGATACTCTTCACGGCTGCCTCAATCGAAGCAGCATTGAGGTCAGGCATTTTCTGCTTTGCGATTTCAAGCACCTGGGCCTCGGTGACCTTGCCCACCTTGTTCTTGTTGGGGGTGCCTGACCCTTTGGCCAGATTGGCTGCCTTCTTAAGCAGCACAGAGGCTGGAGGGGTCTTGGTGACAAACGTGAAGCTGCGGTCCTGATATACGGTGATGACCACCGGAATGATGAGACCGGCCATCTCTTTGTTCTGAGTACGGGCGTTGAACTGCTTGCAGAACTCCATAATGTTGACCTGGGCCTGACCCAGCGCCGGGCCTACCGGAGGCGCAGGCGTTGCTTTTCCGGCTTCAATCTGGAGCTTTACTTGTGTCTGGACTTTCTTTCCTGTTGCTGGAGGCATTGTTCAAAAACCTTTCTACGGCTGCTACTGGCTTTTGCCAGTAACTCATTTGTCCGATTCATGAATTTCGCTGCAGAGCATCCCGGAGGTAGAAGGCTCCTGTGTCTGCTTACTTCACCGGCAACTTTTAAGCTGAAAGCAAACCGCTGACAGCTAAAAGCTAAAAGCTGCCTTAAACCACTTTCTCCACCTTGTTGAACTCAAGTTCAACCGGAGTGGATCGGCCGAAGATGGTGACCATTACCTTGAGGGTTTCGCGGTCTTCATTGACCTCATCCACAACGCCATTGAAATTGGCAAATGGACCCTCGGTAATCCGGACCGATTCATTTTTCTCAAACTTGACCTTAAGCCGCGGCTTTTCTTTGGCGACTTCTGTGCGGAAAAGAATGGAACTGACCTCTTCCTCACTCAGCGCTACGGGGCTATCGCCCGTTCCGAGAAAGCCAGTGACACGGGGTGTGTTCTTAATGACATGCCACAGGTCATTGTCGAGGTCCATCTCGACCAGAACATATCCTGGCAGAAACACCCTTTCGACCGTGCGCTTTTTCCCGTTAATGATTTCGGTGACCGGCTCAGTCGGGATCATCACGCGGCCAATTTTGTTCTGAAGGCCAAAAGCCTGGACACGGCTTTCGATGGACTCTTTCACCTTGCGCTCAAAACCAGAGTACGCATGGATGATGTACCACTTGAAACGCTCGTTGGCTGGTGGCTCGAGTTGTCCGGGAGTGCCCGCCCCGGTAGCTTCGTTTTGGATCTCTTCCGCCATGTTCCTTCTTTCAACCCGCTTATTGCGTACCACCCAGCCAGTGCAACAGCCACTTGAGGGCATTGCCAAAAATGGAATCAATCACGTAAAAGTATGCGGCAAAGACAAACACGGTCACAATCACTACGGTTGTCGTGGATTGTACTTCAGAGCGTGAAGGAGTGACCACTTTGCGCATTTCATTGCGCACGTCTTTCAGAAAATCAGTCGCCCGGGTGAGATAATTCCCAACGCGATTTGGTTCGCCGCTCTCGTTTGTGGCCAATGCAGCTGCCTTTGCCATGGACTTTTTCTTTTCCGCTACGGGCATGTCGCCCAACCTCTGCGGCCATGCCGCATCTTTCTGGTTCACAATTTGGCAGGGGCGGAGGGATTCGAACCCCCAAGTCCGGTTTTGGAGACCGGCAGTTTAACCGTTGAGCTTACGCCCCTGTCTGCTAGATTTGCCCATGCGTGGTTGCGCCTCTGGACGCCCACACCTGGACGCTTATCCTTACTTCGTTTCTTTATGCGGCGTGTGCTTGCGGCAACGCTTACAGAACTTCGAGAACTCAAGACGCCCTGTAGTTGTCTTCTTGTTCTTCGTCGTCGAGTAATTGCGCTCCTTGCACTCGCTGCATTGCAATGTCACAATCTCACGCATCTTTTTATCCTAACTGATTACCGAAAGACGTGCTTCCGAGAATCTTCGGGCCAAAGGCCCTCTTTTCCTGATCATCGGTTCCGGGGACTGAAGTCCCCGGCCCTTTCCACCTTCGCAGCTTTTGCGGGCCAGCAACGCTTGACCGGCCGGCCCGCTCGCTTGCAAATTTACTGGAGGATCTCGGTGATGGTGCCGGCACCGACCGTGCGTCCACCTTCACGGATCGCAAACCGCAGGCCCTTCTCCATCGCCACCGGCGTAATCAGCTCAATCTCCAGCGCGATATTGTCCCCAGGCATCACCATCTCGGTCCCTGCTGGCAGATGCGCCACCCCCGTCACGTCCGTCGTCCGGAAGTAAAACTGCGGCCGATACCCGTTGAAGAACGGCGTGTGCCGCCCTCCCTCTTCCTTCGACAGCACATACACCTCGGCCTTGAACTTCGTGTGCGGTGTGATCGATCCCGGCTTGGCCAGCACCATCCCTCGCTCCACCTCGTCCTTCGCCGTGCCACGCAGCAGCAACCCAGCGTTGTCCCCAGCCAGCCCCTCATCCAGCTGCTTCTTGAACATCTCTACGCCCGTCACCACCGTCTTGCGCGTCTCCCGGAAGCCCACAATCTCCACTTCCTCGCCTACCTTCACCTTCCCGCGCTCGATCCTTCCAGTCACTACCGTCCCACGCCCAGAAATCGAAAAAATGTCTTCTATCGGCATCAGAAACGGCTGGTCCACCGCTCGCTGCGGCAGCGGCACATTCTTGTCCACCGCCTCCATCAGCTCATCGATCGACTTCTCCCACTTCTCTTCCCCATTCAATGCACCCAATGCCGAGCCACGGATCACCGGTACATCGTCCCCAGGAAAGTTGTACTTGTTCAGCAGCTCCCGGACTTCCATCTCCACCAGATCAATCAGCTCCGGGTCTTCTACCGCATCGCACTTGTTCAGAAACACCACAATGTACGGAACACCCACCTGCCGCGCCAACAGCACGTGCTCCTTGGTCTGCGGCATCGGACCGTCGGTCGCCGCCACCACCAGAATCGCACCGTCCATCTGCGCCGCACCCGTGATCATATTCTTGATGTAGTCCGCGTGACCAGGGCAGTCCACGTGCGCATAGTGCCGGTTCGGCGTCTCATATTCCACGTGCGCCGTCGCAATCGTGATCCCTCGCTCCCGCTCCTCAGGAGCATTGTCAATCGTGTCAAACGAGCGGAACTTGATGTTCGGGTTGTGCTTCGACAACACCTTCGTGATCGCCGCCGTCAACGTCGTCTTCCCATGATCAATGTGCCCGATCGTCCCTACATTTACGTGCGGCTTCGACCGGTCAAATTTCTCCTTCGCCATCTTGCGAGTCTCCTCAATTTACTCGGAGGGGAATGCGCCAATGCGGCGCTCCCATTCCGTCAATCCTGCCAATTTCACGTCCAACCTTTCGTAGCTTTCGCCGTTTTCCTCGCAAAAGCTGCGAAATGCCGCCTCCGAAGTCCAGGCATCCAGAGTAAAAAACCGCGCTGGATGCCGGGAGCTTCGCATTAAATCCAACCCCAGAAACTCCGGGGACCTGCGGAAGAACCTGGCCCAGATTCCGTCCGGCGCATAGGCCTGCAAAAAAGCATCTTCGCATCCCGGACGCACCTGAAACTCCCACATCACCATATAGCCGCAGGATGCAGGTTCCGGAGCAGTAACAAAATCCTCAATAATACGCGTACACCTTCAGAAATTTTGCGCGCAGCTCCGGGGCCACCTTCTCTACCATTACGAGATACTTTTCTCGGATCAATCCTCGATCCGAATCCCCCAGCGCTCCATACCGGGCCGGCGTCTGCTCTCCCAGCAACCCATGCGCCAGGATTGCTTCGAACTGCCGCGCCCGCAGTTTTGCCTTTTCCAACTGACGAAGAAACTTCGCAACATTTTCCGGAGCAAAGGCCTCTTCCAGCGCCCGCTCCACCTCAGCAAAATTCTTCTCATCCTGAACTGGAATGACCGCCTGTTCGAACATGCCCGTCGCGTACTCCGTCTATCAACTTCTGGAGCGGGAGACGGGAATCGAACCCGCGACCAACAGCTTGGAAGGCTGTGACTCTACCACTGAGTTACTCCCGCGCCTACTGCAGCTTCTGGCTGCCTGCCGTTCACTTCCGGCCCGTTCACGGCAAAACACACAGCAAGGGCCGCCAACATAGGCGACCGCATACAGGCAAAAGGCCAAGGGCCAGAAGCGAACAACTAAACTTATGGAGCTGATGACCGGGATTGAACCGGTGACCTCTCCCTTACCAAGGGAGTGCTCTACCAACTGAGCTACATCAGCCCTTTGATTGGAGGGCTATCACCCTCCGGCCTTGCCGCGCAACCCAGCGCGTACTCCGCCATGATCCATCGACTCACACTGCCCTTCTTCATCGTATCCCGAACGCGCGGTCAACAGAATGCGAAGAGCAAAGCCTCCCAGCAGGACAAAAACCAACATCCGAACCCTGCCGGGACCCATCGTCATCCATGCCAGGGCCGCGAGCACCGCCAAAGCAAGGAGCGCTACTGCTTTGCGCCGAGCCCCCTGCACACGCATGGTCAACACCCGCTTCCCTCTTAAGCTTTCGTGGTGCACAGGGGAGGATTCGAACCTCCGTAGCTCCAAGGAGCGGCAGATTTACAGTCTGCTGCCATTAACCACTCGGCCACCTGTGCATCCATCCTTCGATCCCCTCAGCCCTTATCCAGACGCCAGCCCTCTTCAGCGAAGCCTGAAACATGCTCCGGCCTGAAACAGGACGCTGTCAGGTGGAATGACTGCGGAATCGCGCCTTACGAGGCTGGGATCCTGGAGCTGGCGAAGGGATTTGAACCCCCGACCCTCTGATTACAAATCAGATGCTCTACCAGCTGAGCTACGCCAGCCCGATCAGCCACATACTCCAATTTCGTGAGACACTTCTGCGTCTGCTGAAAGAGTCGTACAGAATCAAAGATTAACACACTCCAGACATGTGCCGCAATTCCACTGGAAGCGGTTTGCTCTATCATGCCTCATGACAAAAATCTGGCCGCAATTTCTGCCAAAATCTGCGTCAGGACGCCGAAAATTCGCCCTTTTCCTGCTGCCCTTGCTGCTTTCCTGCCAGTCTGTGGAAAACACGCGCAAAGTCGCTGTGCACATGTCACAGACTGCGCAGGAGCTTCGGGATTTTTATATGGCCCTGACTGTAACCGTTGCACAGCAAGCAGAACTCGAACGACTGCAAAGTGCATTTTTCGCCGTGCCTCTTTCCCAGCAAGACCTTACGCAACTTGAATCCATACAGGAAGAATTAAAAAAGCGGTCTGAGATGGCAGAATCTCTGAGCGAATTTTCCCAAACCCTGGCTGAATTTGCGGGCCCCAAAACAAAGGAAACTGTGGCCCAGTCCGCTACAAATCTAGGGAGCGCTCTGGCGGGAATTCAGCAACTGCCGGGAACCGGCTTTGCCCCTGAAGCTTTGCAGCATTCCGGCAATCTTCTGGTCCAGTGGATCCAGCAGCGAAATACCAGAAAAATGGCCCAGGCCATGGATTCCACCCTCGCAGCGCTGGCTGAAATGTTTTCCCGGGAAAAGCCAGCTTATGATTCCATCAATCGAACCTATATGGAGCTGGCACAAAGCCTGGCCTTGGAGCTCTTGCGGCGCAAACAGATCCGTTTTGATAGCCTGGCGCTTCCCGCCTTGAAACCATTTGGCCTTGTTCCAGCGGTCCCGGCGGAAGCTTCGTCGTCAAGCCTACAGGAATATGCTCGCAAACAAATCACAGAAAGGACCGACGAAGAAATGGCAGCCTACGTCAAGGCATCAGAGGGCCTTCAAGAGATGCTTGATTTCATGGCCCAAAGGACCCACGCACTGGCGAGCGGAGGACCCCTTCCCGTCAGGGAACCCCAACCAAAAAGCACAGAAATTGAGCGTTGGGTCCATCTGGTTGCAGGAGAATCCAAGACCTGCGAGAACTCTCCATGACAATTCTGTATCTTTGGATTCGCAGGAAATTTTGTGTGTCAGAAAACAGATGCCGGCCTGAAGACCGGCATCTGTTGATAGAGGATGGATGCATAGCACCCCAATGATTTACCGCTAACGAACCTCTCTAGCTCCAAGAAATCGCTCAGACAACATTCAGTCTGCAAACACCAGAGGCATTTCCACAAGGTGCTCACTTAAGAACCACACCTGGAGCTCATTGGTACGCACAACGTCGCTGATGAGCAAATCATTGGTACCTTCATCTCCAAGATCTGAGGCCTTTTCCGCCAGTTTTCTGGCATCTTCCAGAATGATCTTATGGGCCTCCAACAACCGTGAAATCAATACCGGAACCTCTTCTCTTCCCTTCGGAGGACGCTCCAGCCGGGTGGTTTCGGCAATATCATGCGCCATTGCAATACTGACACCGCCCAGAATCTGAATCCGTTCGGCCAAAAGGTCTACCAGCTCTACCTGCTGCTCAAAGTGCTTATCAAAAAGTAAATGAAGCTGATAGAAAGTAGGCCCGCTTACATGCCAGTGCGCCTTTTTATAAAGGTCGCGCAAACTGGCAGTGTCTGCAAGAAGCACATTGAGGCGGCCCGTGATCTCTCGCCGCGCATCCTCACTGATGCCAATCGGCAAATCACGGATGACCGTACCAAACTTTTGCACTTCCTTGGCGGACTGGCGCCAGTGGGGTGTGATGCGATCCGTCTTTTTGTCAGTAGAAGGCACTTCCTTCAGGGCAGTCTTGCTACTCATGCTCAAATCCCTCCAATTTGTTATTTAGATGCGCAGAGAGAGGCTTTTGCGAGGGTACAAACAGGAAAAATGAGAGGGATATTTACAGAGCAGTTTGTCCCAGGAGTGCTCCCCCCTGGGACAAAGCGCGTTTTATTTCACTTTCACCTTAGGGATAACAGACATCCCAGGACGGAGCAGATGATCAGAATTCTGCTTGTGGTCCGTCAGGTCAATGCGTACGGGAATACGCTGCACCACCTTCACATAGTTTCCAGTGGCATTTTCCGGAGGGAAAAGGCTGAGCACAGAGCCGGTCGCTCCCCCAATCTGTGTAACTTTGCCATCGTATTTGCGGCCGCCGTAAGCATCGACACTGATGGTGACCGGCTGCCCCGGGCGCATGTGGGCAAGCTGGGTCTCCTTAAAGTTGGCTGTAATCCACACATCATCCAAGGAGACCAGTGTTGCCATGTTCTGGCCAACGCTTACGTTCTGTCCTACTTCCACACTCTTTTTGGTGATGATGCCTGCCACAGGAGCAACGATTTTGGTATAGCTCAGGTTCAACTTCGCCTGCTCCAGGGCCGCTCGGGCCTGGTCCACCTGGGCCGCTGCCTGGTCGGCCTTTGCCTTCTGGATGGCCACCTGCTGCGGTCCAGTCTGGGCATTCCTGTACGATGCCTGCGCGGCTGCGACTTTGTCCCGGGCTACCCGGACCGCAGCCTGTGCTGCTTCCAGATTGGCCTGGGCCTGCTCCAGGGCGGCCTTGTCCGCATTGGCAGTGGCGACTGCCGCATCGTACTGTTGCTTTGAAATCACATCGCGTTGCACCAGAGGAGTGTAGCGGTCCAGATCGGCCTGTGCCTTCCTGTAATTGGCATCAGCCTGAGCAACCGCCGCCTGAGAGGCCTGGAGCTGACGCTGCGCTTGGATGACCTGTGCCTGGGCGCTGGAGACATCCGCGCTGGCCGAAGACAGATTGCTGCCAGTGCTCACATGAATGACAGGCACATTCACCTTCGCAGCCTCATAGGTGGCTTCCGCCGCCGCCAGATTGGCCTCGTCCTGCTGCACCGCGGTCTCAAAATCCTTCGGATCGAGCTCTGCAATGACGGACCCCGCTTCGACGTACTGGTTTTCCTCTACGTTGACCTTGATGACGTGCCCGGCAATGCGAGAGCTGATCTGGATGAGGTGACCGGAAACCTGTGCGTCATCTGTGTCCTCGTAATAAGTGGAATGCCACCACCAGAGCAGTGCCACGACTACAGCAATCGCAGCAATGCCGATAATGATGAACCGTCGCCGGGGTTTCTGTTTTTGCTCATCTTCTGGCTGGTCTATCTGGTTTGTTTCCACGGGTTGTACTGTGGTCTGCTCCGCCACGTTACTTTCCTCCGACGTAACTCTTATAGTTCTTTTCAGCCAGACCCAGGGCGCGCGCCAGTGAAAGCTTGGCGAGATTGTGCTGGTAAAGGCTGCTTACTAACTGATCATTTGCCTGAGCAACGGACTGCTGCGCCTGGGAGACGGCGAGATTGTCGGACACACCGGCTGCATACCGCTGCTGTGCCTCGCTCAATGCTTCACTGGCCAGTTGCACATTACTGCGTGCAACTTCCACCTGTTTCTGGGCCGTTCTGATGTCCAGGATGCTGTCCCGCACATCGGCGCTGATTTGCCCCTGCAGGTCGCTGAGCTGGGCCCGCTTCGAGTCCAGCTGCGACTGGGCCTGCCTGGCATCTCCCCGTAGCTTACCTTCTTCGAGAACGGGAACGGAAAGAGTCCCGGTAGCGTCTCCCGTACCATGAGAGTGGCCCAGCGTAGGACCAATGTCACCGTAATCACCTGCAAAACTGACGGTGGGAAGGCGCTCGGCCGTCGCTGCTGCACGCGCTTTTTTCGCGGCCTCCAGCTGCTCCTGCATTGCCTTGAGGTCGCTGCGATTTTCCAGGGCCTGCTTCACCGCCGACTCTGGATCGACATCATCCAGAGCTGCATAGGGCGCGGTGTCCGTCAGCTCAAATTTTTGTTCCAGCGGAAGGCCGATGACGCGCGCCAGGGCAATCTTGTCCTTTTCGTATTGATTCTGTGCTGTGATCAGCGCCTGCTGCTGGGTCTGATAATCCACTCGTGCACGCAGCTCATCTAACAGCGGGGCTGTTCCGGCCTGATGGTTTTGTACGGCCTGGTCGAGAGAAACCTTGGCTGTATTGACCTGTGCCTGGGTGCTTTCCACTCTGGCCTTATCGGCGATGACCAAAAGGTACGCATTCCCTACCGTCAGCACCACCATGTCCCGGGCATCCTGGGCAGACAGTTTCGCACTCTGAAAATTGTGCTTGGCAGCCAGATAATTCTGCAATGAAGCCACGTTGATCAAAGACCAGTTCAGCGAAAGCCTTGCATCGGTGTATCCAAAGGGACCAATAATGGTTGGAAACCCCGGGATCCGCAATCCTTCGGCCGCCAGATTGACCTGTTGCACGGACTCTTTCAAGGAAGCGTTCGCAACCGGCAAAAGCGCCTGCAACTCTTGAAGGCGAGACCCACTGGCAGAAAGCGTGTTCTGATTGCTTAGGACCACACCCAGGTTGTATTTCAATCCGCGCTGGATGGCATCGTCCAACGACAGGGGCAGTACCGCCTCCGTAGACTTTTGCTGCATCACGCTGCCTTGAAAACCGCTGCCACCCTGCTGGGCCGACGGTATCTGGAACGGAGTTGGCAGCGATTGGTCCTGCGCATGGGCAACAGAGGCGCCCAAAGACAGCAAAAGCAGCCCAAGGACTGCACTCCGCCAGTAATTTGCAATCATCTGCACGAAACAGTTCACCTTTGTCCCGAGGAGAAATCTTACCTAAGAAGATTACGGTCTTTTGGATGCAGGAAGGTGCGGAAAGTGTTCAAAAAATACGAAGAACAAAGAGTTTAAGGACATCAGGCGGGTTGCACCGCCCCCGCCTGCACCAGAGATGTCGCCAGGGAACACAACGCCTGACGAAACAGCCCGCTTACCTTTTCCGGGGTCCATCCTGCGGCAGCGCTTCCGCCCCCTGCGCGAAGATGGGCTGCAATCGCGGCATTGTCATGACGAAGCATCGCCCGTTCGACAAAGATCGTACGCTGGACCGCCGGAAGGTGTTCCAGCCATTTCCGCAGGCGGCCTCGGCCTTCCCCTTCCAATAGATCGTGCCATTGCTCTTGCGACAAGCCTGCTGCGGTAAAGTCATCACCTTCAATGCATCCTGCCGGACCACCCGCTTCCAGTCCGGAAGCAACGAAAGCCTGAGGCTCCCGCTGGCTCAACAGGCGAATGGCCGCCCTTACGACCTCATTCTGCACTTGCTCACGGGCAGCTTCCCCTTCGGCACACGGATCCACCTCAACGCCGGCAATGGCTTCTTCGACCAGGCGAACAGCCTCGCTCTCATTTCCCACCAACAGCGCCGCGGTCTGGAAAAGTCTTGTTGCAGTGTCCTGGGCCAGTATCTCGCTACAACCCTGTTCTCCCATGATGACGTACCCCCGCAAATACCTTTATCCTCGTTGATAGACCATGCTTGCGTCAAACTCAGACCGGAATGGCCCGGTTTTCTCTTTCTGTTCATCACGGATGGTTTGTTTCTTCTGTAAACTTTGCATCTGAATCTGTGACTTCTATGAACACCCGCTCCAAACAACAAAGTCTTTTGATAGGCAGAGATGAATCCTGGATGCAATTTAACCGGCGAGTCCTTGAAGAGGCCCAGGATCCATCCAATCCCTTGCTCGAACGGGTGAAGTTTCTGGCCATTACCGCCAGCAATCTGGATGAGTTTGTCGAGATCCGCGTTGCAGGATTATTGCAGCGGATTGAAGACGGTTATACCGAAGCCGGCCCCGACGGTCTGACGCCGCAACAGACCCTGGACCAGTTGAACCAGGACATGCAGGCCTTTGTCGCTGAGCAATATCAGTGCTGGAACCAGCAGCTTCAGCCTGCTCTGCGCCAGGCCGGGGTACGGGTACTGGGCTGGCACGAGATGGACGAGGCTGCCCGGGATTCCGCCACGGCCTTTTACCTGCGTGAAGTGGACCCTCTGCTGACTCCAGTAACGATTGATCCGGCCCACCCTTTCCCTCGCGTGTTGAACAAGGCCCTCTGCATCGCCCTTTTGCTGCGGCGCAAACGCAAAACCACAGTCGGACCGGTGCTGGGAGTGGTCACAGTGCCGCGCGCCCTGCCCCGACTCGTGCCGCTGCCCTCGGGCCATGGTACGCACGACTTCATCTTTCTGCACGACCTGATTGAACGCCAGGCCGCAGGCATGTATCGCGGATACGAAATCCTTTCCAAAGCGGCCTTTCGCGTCACCCGCAACAGCAATCTCTATTTCCAGGAAGAAGAAGCGCGTTCCCTGCTGGAAACCGTCCGCTCGGAGCTGCACAACCGTCGTAAGGGCGACGCCGTGCGTCTTGAAATTGAACAAAGTGCCGATCCGGAGATCATCGACCGCCTGCGCATGAATTTTGAACTGGATGAGTCCCAGGTCTATCGTACCGACGGCCCGGTAAACCTTTCGCGCCTGATGAACCTGTATAGCGACACTCCGCGGCCGGACCTGAAGTATCCACCCTTCGTGCCCCACGAACTGCGGCTGAACCGCAAATCGGCAGACCTGTTCGATGAGCTTCGTCACCGAGACATCCTGCTGCACCATCCTTATGATTCCTATGATGGCGTGGTCAGTTTTATCGAATCCGGCGCCTCGGATCCGAATGTGATTTCCATCAAACAGACCCTCTACCGCACTAGCTCGGATTCGGCCATCTTTAGCGCACTCATTGAAGCCGCGCAGAGCAAGGAGGTGACGGTGGTCGTCGAACTGACTGCCCGCTTTGATGAAGCCTCCAACATCCGCTGGGCGCGTGAGATGGAAGATGCTGGGGTACAGGTCTTTCACGGCATTGTGGGCCTGAAGACCCACTGCAAGCTGGCGCTTCTGGTGCGTCGCGATCCCGACGGGATCATCCGCCGCTATGCGCATCTCGGGACCGGGAACTATAACCCCAACACCGCCCGCTTCTATACCGATATCAGTCTGCTGACATCTGACCCGGCCATCACGGCCGGCGTTCACAGTGTTTTTAACTACCTCACGGCGCACTCTGAGTCAGACGACTATGCTCCGCTGCTTGTGGCTCCTCTTACCCTGGCTGAAAATTTCATCCGCCTGATTGCCCGCGAAACAGAACATGCCAAAGCCGGACGGCCGGCCCGCATCATCGCCAAGATGAATTCGCTGTTGGAACAAAGCGTCATCGAGGCCCTATACGCCGCCTCCCAGGCTGGGGTAAGAATTGACCTCATTGTGCGCGGCATCTGCGCACTACGGCCCGGCCTGAAAGGCATCAGCGACAATATCCAGGTACGCTCCATCGTAGGACGCTTTCTCGAACACAGCCGCATCTTCTATTTCGCCAATGGCGGCGAAGAAGAGATCTATTGCGGCAGCGCAGATTGGATGCCGCGCAATCTCTTTGAACGCTGTGAGGTCGTCTTTCCCATCAAGGACCCTCAGCTTCGTGCCCGGCTGCGCAACGAAATTCTTTCGGCCTATCTGGTTGATACCATGAAGACCCGCATTTTGCTGGGCGATGGTAAATATTTCCGCCTGCGCGAAACGACCCTGGGCAAATCTCTTCCTCCCTTCAGCGCACAGGACTTCTTTATCAGGGTTGCGGAAGGCAAGGCCACGACGGACGATATCCCGAAGGGCAGCGAGACGCCAAACGTGAAACTTCCGGCAAGAAAGCCCCGGCATAAAACAGTGGCTGCCGATTAAAACCTGTGCTACCTTGCCCACAGCCCTTGGGCGGAGAACAAAACATGGCCTTTACGGAAACCTTCCATTGCGATGTTTGCGGTAAAGAGAAGAGCGAAGAGTCTGAAGACTGGTGGCTGGCATGGGCAGAGCGGGTTTCGCCCATGCCCGATGGGGACAGTCTGCCCCAGCTTCGCATCGTCCCCTGGAACCTGCTTTTGTCCCATGATTCAGCAGTCAAACATCTCTGCGGCGCCCGCTGCGCCCAGACCCTGATGGACCGTTGGATGGCTTCCGATGGAGAGTCGACCGAGCTATATCCCGCCACGGATTAAAGGTCTGTGTGGGCAGGAGCCTGAATCTGCTGCTGCCCCGGAACTTATTTTGGGTTCGACCATCCACCGAAGTCCTTGGTCAGGCCATCTGCTGCCTCCGGACCCCATGTTCCGGGCCGGTATGGATGGACCTCAGGACGGTCTTTCAGCACTGTATCGAAAATGCGCCAAGCTTCTTCCACATAATCTTCGCGCGCAAACCATGCCGGATTTCCACGCATCGCGTCATCCAACAGCTCTTCATAAGGAAGCAGGTTGTCTGTGCCGCACTCCTGCTCTGCCTCAAGCTCCACCATGCATCCGCGCAGACGGTCGCCTGCCTCCTTTACCGATCCGCCAATGGCTATCAGCGGAACAGGGCCCAAACGAAAACGCACATAATTCTGAGGAGGCAGGTCTTCTGAAAAGACCGGAGGCGTCTGCCGCAGTCTGGCAATCACCTCGGTCGCTGTGACTGGCAGCAACTTTCCGGTGCGGATGAAGAAGGGTACGTCGCGCCATCGCCAGGAGTTGATATGCAGCCGCATGGCAGCAAATGTCTCTACCTTGGATCCAGGCTTCACTCCGGGCTCATTCTGGTATCCCTCAAACTGGCCCAGTACCAGATGGTCTTTGTCCAGCGTCTGTACGCTTTTGAGCACCTTCACGCGCTCGTCCCGCAGCGCTTCCACGTCCGGGTTCGGAGGCGGCTCCATAGCAATATTGCTGACCACCTGCATTAAGTGGTTCTGCACCACGTCGCGAATCGCACCCACTCCATCATAAAAAGCGCCTCGGCCCTGGATGCCGAAGCTCTCAGCCATCGTAATTTGCACACTCTCCACATATTGGCGGTTCCAGATAGGCTCAAGGAACAGATTGGCGAACCGGAAGAAGATGACATTCTGGACGGAATTTTTCCCCAGATAGTGATCAATACGGAAGATGTTCTCTTCACCAAAAACACGATGGATTTCCGCGGTCAGAGCACGGGCCGATTCCAGATCATGTCCAAATGGCTTCTCCACAACAATCCTTGCGCCGCTGGCGCAACCGGAGTCCCGGAGCTGATCAATCACCTTCCCGAACAGGCTTGGCGGAATGGCCAGATAATGCAGTGGACATTTTGCCTCTCCCAGCTCTTTGCGGACCTGTGCAAATGTTGCGCTATCGTTATAGTCGCCATCCACATAGCGCAACTTTTCCAGCAATACCGGCAGGCCCTCCGGATCTGCTCCACCGTGCTTCTCCACGCTGTCTTTTGCCCGGGCCTTCAGTTGGTCCAAAGTCCAACCGGCCTTTGCTACTCCGATCACCGGGCCATGTAAACGTCCGCGCTTGGCCAGCCTTTGCAGCGCGGGAAATATCTGTTTGTAAGCCAAATCGCCGGTCGCACCAAAAAATACAAGAGCATCGGATTGTTTCTGGTCCATTTTTCGCCTCAGTTTATTTTGACTTCTCTTGTTGGATGTAAGTTCCGCGAGGAAGGAAACATGCCAGTCTATCGCAATGCACCTGCTTTCATTTTTCGCTGAGGCCTGAGAGCAAAGGGGCCGGTCTCTTCAGACTCTGGCCCCTTGATGGAGAAAAAGCAAACTGGAAAGCCTTCAGTGGGTCAGTCCGGAGTAAAAACTCTCCAGATCTTTTCTGAACTCTTTGAGGGCCTCAATATTCAGATACACCATGTGTCCAGACGGGTAGTAGGTAAATTCCACATTCTTTGCCAGATCCGGCGTCAGCATCATGTGGGACAGATCGTATTCCGTGGCAAAGAATGGCGTGGCCAGATCGAAGTACCCATTGGCAGAAAGCACCTTCAGCCTGGGGTTCTTTCGCATTGTATCGGCCAAATCTCCAGCCACATAGGGCATGGCCTGCTGACCGCCAAAACTGCGCCCGGACCCGGCTCCGCGATGATGCCAGTCCCATTCACCAATCGAATTGGCACTAGGCCGGTATTCATCCGTAGTTTCATACTTCAGCTCGCGCGCAAGATAGTCATGTTCTGCGGCAACAAAGGCGCCGGTAATTCCGGTATCGGAGGGATCGTATCCCGGAAACTCTCCGGCATTGTCTACGTCCGTGCCCTCAAAGCGGGCATCATATCGACCCAGAATGTCGCCCTCATCCCGCAGCAGCTCTTTCCGGAAACGGAAGGGCGAGATGCGCAGCTTGGCCTCCTTGACATATTGCGTGCTCAGGCCGGTATATTCTGCTACCTTGGCCGCTATCGCATCAAATTGCGCTGGAGGCAGCTGATCACCTTCTGCCAGGGCCTCTGAGTACTCGCCACGTGCAAAAGCACGCACATCGTTCAGAAACGCTTTCATGTCAGCGGGCTTGTTTTTTAGCTTGTTGTGATACCAGGCGATGGCTGCATAAGTAGGCAGGTTGACAATGTACTGCATATCCATTCCGGGAGCCAGTTCTCCGTAATTCAGAATCGATGAAAGCAGCACGATTCCATTCAACGCCACACCATGCTCCTCTAAGACTGCCGACAGCCCGGCCGAGCGCGTGGTCCCATAAGATTCACCAAAGAGCACTTTGGGCGAATTCCAGCGCTGGTTTACGGTTATGTAACGCTGAATGAACTTGTCAAAGGCTTTCAAGTCCTGGTCTACCCCGGTAAAGTCCTTGGGCGTGCCCTTGCCTACGGCCCGGGAATATCCAGTCAGAGGAGCATAAATGAATACGAGATCGGTTTTGTCCAAGAGACTGTATTGGTTGGGAACAATCTGGTACGGCGGCCCGCCTGTAGCAGCAGGACTGGAAGTCTCCACCCGGACAGGACCGAACGACCCCATGTGCAGCCAGAGCGACGCAGAGCCAGGACCACCGTTGTACAGGAAGGTGAGAGGGCGCGTCTTTGGGTCCGCACCATCTTCGGTATAGGCCACATAAAAAATACTTCCATACGGCTTATCGTCGTCGTTGCGGATCAACAGCGTCCCGGCTGTTGCCGTGTAATGGATGGTCCTTCCATTCAGGGTAATGTCGTGGTGCGTCACCGAGCTCTTTTCCGGTGGAATGCTCTCCTGCTCCTTTGCATTTTCATGTTCCGCCTTTTGCGGCTCATCAGGCTTCTTTTCCTGGGCAATGGAGAAAGATGCGGCCCCGCTCAACGAGATTCCAAGTAAGATTGCGGCAAGCTTTCTTGATGGTAGGTCCAAAGTCCATGTCCTCCTAATGGAAAGTAAGTATTCAGGACGAATCCAATTCTGGATTTGTTTCAATATATCTCGTTCCTGAAGCGTTCAGGGCATTTTAAGCAAAGCAAAGTAGAGTCAGGTGCGGAACCAGTTTTGCTTCAGAAAGGAAAAATTTATGCGGCGGCAAACCATAGGGAATCTGGCCGTGGGCCTTCTGTTGGCGTTCGTGCTTGCAGGCAGCACAGCATCCTGGGCGCAAGGTCCATACCATGTACAGACAAAATGGAAAATTGGCGGCGATGGCGGATGGGACTATCTGGCCGTGGACCCGCAGTCGGAACTCCTTTACATCACGCGCGGTAATCATGTCATGGTGGTCAATCCATCGTCTGGCCAGCAAGTGGCAGACATAACAGGACTGCATGGAACGCATGGGGTGGCCTTCGACCCTGATAGCAATGAGGGCTACATCAGCGATGGCGCTGCGAATGCGGTCGCCGTCTTTAACCGCAAGACCAATACCATCACGCAGACCATACCCGCCGGTACAAATCCCGACGGGATTCTCTATGAGCCTTACACACATACTGTATGGGCGTTTAACGGTCGCAGCAAAAATGCAACTGTAATTGATACAAAAACAAAAAAGGTCGTTGCCACGGTCCCGCTTCCCGGCAAGCCGGAGTTTCCTGTAGCCGACGGTAAAGGCTCTGTCTTCGTCAATATTGAAGACAAAAACGAAATGGCGCATCTGGATGCCAAAACCCATGCACTACTGGCCGAGTGGCCTACCTGCGACTCGCCTTCAGGAAACGCAATCGATATAGCCCATGACCGTCTCTTTTCTGTGTGTGATGGAAAGAAGATGGCCGTCGTGGATGCGCTGAGCGGAAAGGTCGTCGCAACACCAGAAATCGGAGACGGCCCGGATGCCGCAGCCTTTGATCCCAGGACGGGCAACGCATTCAGCTCAAATGGGGAAGGCACGCTGACCGTGGTCCATCAAAACTCTCCGGACTCATACACCGTCCTTGAGAACGTCAACACACAGCGTAGTGCTCGCACGATGGCGCTCGATACAAAAACCGGGAAGATCTACCTGGTAGCGGCCGAGTTCGGCCCGCGCCCGGCAGCTACGCCGGAGAACCCGCGCCCGCGTCCTCCCGTACTTCCCGGCAGCTTTACCATCATCGTGGTCAGCAGGTAAAGCAGGATAAAATGTCCTATCGCATTCCGGTATGGACACCCAGGCCCTCTGGCTGACCCTGAAACTTGCCACCGTGACAACAGCGCTGCTGCTGTGTGTGGCCGTGCCATTGTCATGGTGGTTAGCATTTGGCAAAGCGCGATGGAAGGTGGTCATTGAAGCCATTGCCACGCTGCCGTTAATTCTTCCCCCGACCGTACTTGGCTTCTATTTGCTGGTACTGCTCGGACCTCGAACGTCCTTTGGCCGTTTCTGGATTCATCTCACCGGACATCCTCTGGCCTTCTCCTTCAAAGGGCTGGTCATCGGTTCCATGATCTACAGCCTGCCCTTTGCTGTGCAGCCTGTCACCACGGGTTTTCTGGGGATTGGACCAGAAATTCTGGATGCTGCCCGCCTGCTGGGGGCCTCTGCCCTGCGCACGCTCTACGCTGTTTTGCTGCCCCTTACCAGACGATCTTTGTTTTCTGCGGCCATTCTTTGCTTTGCACACACGGTCGGCGAATTTGGCGTGGTGCTTATGATTGGAGGCGACATTCCCGGTGCGACGCGCACGCTTTCCATCAGCATCTATGACCAGGTCCAGGACTTCCGATATGCGCAAGCCAACCATACTGCCTTCTTCCTGTTGATGATTGCGCTGCTTGCACTTACAGCCGTCTCCAGCATGAGAAAGCAGGCAAGCCGTGGCTGAAGAAGCATTGCTGCAGGCCAGGATCACCCACCACATTGGCGGCCTTCATCTGGAAGCGGAATTTCATCTTTCGGCAGCCTGGACCATTCTTTTTGGGCCGTCGGGGGCCGGAAAGAGCACGGTCCTTCGCATCCTTGCCGGCCTCATGACTCCGGAAAATGGTCGTATTTTGCTAAGAAACCGGCTCCTGCTCGACACGGCACATCGTGTATCGGTCCCGCCCGGGCATCGCGGCATCGGGTTTCTTACCCAACAGCCTGCACTCTTTCCCCACATGAGTGTCCGGAAAAACATCGGTTTCGGCCTGGTGCGGGTGCCACAAAAAGAGCGCGAATCACGCGTCCAGGAGATGCTGTCGCTCTTTCGGATTGAAAGTCTTGCCGACCGGATGCCCTCCCGGCTATCTGGCGGAGAATACCAACGAGTGGCGCTGGCCCGCTCTCTGGCCCCGCGTCCTGCACTGCTTCTTCTCGATGAGCCTTTTACAGGACTGGATGGAGCGCTGAAAGCATCGATCCTGGAGGACCTTTCTTCCTGGCTAAGCAAAAGCCAAACCGCAGTCCTGTATGTCTCGCATGATCTGGTCGAGGCCTTTCAGACCAAAGCAGAAGTTCTGCTGTTGGAGCAAGGGCGCATCCAGGCGCAGGGAGACCCTTCGGTAGTTCTTGCGCAAAAACGTGAGCAGCTGCTCCGCCAGCTAACAGCAGCCCAATAAAATTTCCGCAGGCGCCCGACTTTATGTAATGTCTTCGGTGTCGAAGGTCTTTTTACGCTCCAGAGGTGAGCCATGCACCTGGCTCACAAGGTCCCGGACTACATCTTCCAATTGCTTCTGGCTTTCAATCACTTCACTCATGCTCTTCAATTCTGAAGGATCTTCCACTTTTTCCAGAAGCACAACGGCATGGGCCTGGGCCACATGGTCTGCATTCAACCCTTCCGGCGTCTTTGCTTTGATGCTGACGGCGCTGGGTTTCACATCCAGAAGCTGGGCCACATGCTCCCGGAGTTCGCCGGCAATCGGAGAGATCTTGGGTGCTGCCAGCACCAGGGTCGTGTCAACATTCACGATGCGGTAGCCGGCATTCTGGATTTCTTCCAGAGCAAGATTCAGAAAGATGGCCGAATCAGCCCCTTTCCATCGCGGGTCGCCCGGGGGGAAAAAACTGCCGATGTCGCCGGCTGAAACAGCACCCAGCAGGGCATCGGTAATGGCATGGAGCAATACATCGCCGTCTGAGTGACCGGCCAGCCCTTCCGGGTGCTCAATCGAAACGCCGCCAATTTTTAGGGGCACGCCCGCTTTGAAGGCATGTGAATCCCAGCCATATCCAATGCGCATATTCATCCTGTTCTCTTCCTAATGTACAAGGCTACTGGCGTGAAAGATAAAACTCAGCCAGCTCAAGGTCCCCCGGCTGGGTGATCTTGATATTTGCAGCCGAACCGGGAACGACGAAGACCTGTGCGCCCGCACGCTCGACAATGCTGGCCTCGTCCGTTCCTACAAAGCCATCGCTGAGCGCTTCTGCGAAGGCGCGCTTGAGCAGACCACACCGGAAACCCTGCGGAGTCTGTGCCTGTACGATATATTCCCTGGGAATGGTTGCCGTGATGATGGCGCCGGCTGCCGTCCGCTCCACCTGCTTGATGGTGTCAATCGCAGGCAGCCCCACAATGGCTGCATTATGCTTTTCTACCGCCTCGATGGTCCGCGAGATTGTCGCAGCATCAATCAGCGGACGCACGGCGTCATGGACCAGAACAATGTCCTCATCAGAACATGCAATCGCCTTCAGGGCGTTGGCCACGCTTTCCTGCCGTGTGTCTCCGCCGGTGACAATACGGACCCTTTTCGCAAAACCGTGCTCTTTTATCTGCGCTTCCACACGTTCCTGCTCGCTGGCCCGTACGGCCACATAAATGGCCGTCACCTGCGGGACCTGCGCAAAAGCGCGCAGGCTGTGGATGAGAATCGGCACCCCTGCCAGCTCAAGAAACTGTTTGGGCTGGCCCGCTGCCATGCGTGTGCCTAATCCTGCTGCTGGAAGAATGACAAAAACCTGCATAGATCAACCCGGAAATTATGACTATACAGGAGGACGGGCGGTGATGCGTGATGCGATTGTCTCGACCGCGTCCCTGAGTACAATGTTGAGGCGGCAGGAAAACGTTCTCTAAGCGAGGTCTCTACGTGCACCGTTGGTCATCTCTTCTTGTTTTTCTCTGTCTTCTCTGCTCTGCTGTGCTTCCTGCGCAGGAAAACCAGAGACTGGCGCCCACACCGCCCATGGGTTGGAACAGTTGGGACGCATACGGCCTCACCATCTCTGAGGAACAGTTCAAGGCCAATGTTGATTGGCTCAACCAGCACCTGAAACAATTTGGCTGGAAGTATGTCGTCATTGATGAAGGATGGTATCTCCAACATCCTGAAAATGCCGGCAAGTCAGGTGCTGACCAAGGATATACACTCGACAGCTATGGCCGCTACGTCCCGGCCCCTAATCGCTTCCCATCCAGCGCGCACGGGGCAGGTCTCAAGGCCATTGCCGGTTCTGTGCACGCCCTCGGCCTGAAGTTTGGCATTCACATCATTCGCGGAATTCCTAAAGAGGCGGTGGCCAAAAACCTGCCCATCGCAGGCTCGCAATTTCATGCCGCGGATGCGGCCAATCCTTCCGACCTCTGCGCCTGGAACCCGGACAACTACGGACTGAAGAACAACGCCGCGGCGCAGGCTTATTATGATTCACTTGCGAAACTTTACGCCGACTGGGGTGTGGACTTTCTCAAAGTAGACTGCATCTCTTCGCCCTACCAGGCAAATGAGGTGCACATGATGAGTGCGGCTTTGAAAAAAAGCGGCCGCCCCATCGTGCTGAGCCTTTCCCCTGGTCCTACACCTGTTTCTGAAGCAGCCGACGTGCGCCAATATGCGCAGATGTGGCGCATCTCAAACGACGTCTGGGACCTCTGGAGCAAACCGGAAAGCGATACGAACACATTTCCTCAGCCTGTCAAACGGCAGTTCAAAAACCTGGCCGTGTGGTCATCCTACGTAGAACCAGGCCACTGGCCTGACGCCGACATGCTGCCTCTTGGCTACCTCGGCCCCAATGCTGGATGGGGCCAGCCGCGCCACTCGCGTCTGACAAAAGATGAAGCCCAGACGCTGGTCACACTGTGGTGTATTGCGCGCTCCCCACTGATTCTGGGAGCCAACCTGACCCAGATGGACAGCTTCACTGAATCCTTGCTGACGAACCCCGAGGTGATCGCCGTTGACCAACATTCCCGCAACAACCACCCAGCGGTCCAGACACAGACAGAAATTGTGTGGACGGCCGAAGATTCGGACAGAAAACACTATGTCGCTGTCTTCAACATCAGCGACCAGCCGCAGGAGACCTCTTACACCTGGAAGCAACTCGGTCTGATGAAAGCCCGCTATCGGGTCCGCGACCTCTGGCAGAAGAAAAATCTGGGAGCAGCGGCATGGATGAAAGTAAAACTTGCCCCCCATGCTTCTGCCCTATATGAGGTCGAATCGTTCTGAGAAGTGAGTTCCTGAGACATGCGGGGAGGAAAATTACTCCCCGCATAACCTTTCCGCGCAAGTCGTTCTGACAACGTGCCTATTTTGGAGACCATTGCTCATCAGCCGAGGGTCCATACAGCGCCGGAACTGCCAGGTGATTCAGGCGGAGATAAACACCCAACTGCGCTACATGGTGGACCATGTGATTGAAGCACATCTGTCGGAAAGTCTGCACACGCGAGGAATTGGAGATCACCTGGTCTCCCCACTTGAAGAGCCATGTCTTCTGAAGATGTTCATCGCTGGCCGATGTAAGGGCCTTCCGGCACTTTGCAGCAGCATCCTCTAACTGCGCCAGACAGTCTGCGGTAGAACGAAAGGTCAGGTCTACTTGAGGGCGGTTTCTTGCAGCCAGGTCCATCGAATCATCCTCGATGATGTACAAGCCAAAAATCGGAATAGTGGCGCAATGCATGGCCAGCCGACCCATCGGCATGGACTTCTCGTGCGGCCTGTAGTCCGCAAGGTTTTCGGGGACACGTTCCAGGGTCCGGCGCGTGTTTGAAATTTCGGTATCGAAGTCCGCCAGCAATACCTCGGCAATGGTCATGGAATTTCCCTCCAGCTAGCCATTATGCCAGAGGGAATTTGTCTGGTCATTTCAACCAACGGAAGATCACTCCCACTCAATGGTTCCTGGTGGCTTCGACGTAATGTCGTATACGACGCGGTTAATGCCGCGAACCTCATTCACAATGCGGCTGGAGATCTTCTTGAGCACATCATAGGGCAGAGGCACCCAATCGGCCGTCATTCCATCCTCAGAGTGCACAGCGCGGATGGCGCAGGTATAGGCATACGTGCGCTGGTCGCCCATGACGCCGACGCTTTTGACAGGCAGCAGGACCGCAAAGGACTGCCAGATCTGCTGGTAGAGTCCTGCGGCTTTGATTTCCGTCACGACGATGTCATCGGCTTCCTGCAAAAGCGCCACGCGCTCAGGAGTGATCTCGCCCAGAATGCGCACCGCAAGCCCCGGTCCGGGAAAGGGCTGCCGCTGGAGGATCTCATCCGGCATTCCGAGGTCGCGGCCAATGCGCCGGACTTCATCCTTAAACAAATCCCGCAATGGCTCAATCAGTTTGAGCTTCATCGTCTCCGGCAGGCCGCCGACGTTATGGTGGCTCTTGATGGTCTGCGATGGGCCCTTGACCGACGAAGACTCAATCACATCAGGATAGAGCGTGCCCTGCACAAGCCAGTCCACTCCACCGGTCTGCTGCGCGATGCGGTGCGCTTCGTCATCGAAGACCGCGATAAATTCATTGCCGATGATCTTCCGCTTGGTCTCAGGATCAGTCACGCCAGCAAGTTTGGCCAGGAAGCGTCCGCTGGCGTCCACTGCAACCAGATTTAGCCCAAGCTTGCCGCGCAGGTTCTCCTGTACTTTAAAAAACTCGTTTTTGCGCAGCACACCGTTGTCTACAAAGACGCAGGTCAGACGGTCGCCAATCGCGCGATGGACGAGTACAGCAGCAACCGAAGAATCCACTCCGCCTGAGAGCGCACAGATGGCGTGGCCCTCCCCCACTTTCTCCCGAATGGCAGAGACCGTGGACTGGATAAAGTGCTCCGGGGTCCAGTCGGGTTTCGCCTTGCAGATGTGAAAAAGGAAATTGCGCAGAAGCTCCGCGCCGCGCGGTGTGTGGTGCACCTCAGGATGAAACTGTACCGCCCAGATCTTCTTTTCTGGGTTCGCGATGCCCGCAACGGCGTTCGATGTTTTTGCCGTCAGATGAAAACCCTCAGGCAGGTCCAGCGCTTCGTCACCATGGGACATCCAGACCTGGAGCGAAGCCGGAAGTCCGCTGAAAAGCGGCGTTGCCGGATCGACGATCGAGACCTCAGCATGCCCATACTCACGTTTTTCAGCAGGACGCACCTTTCCGCCCAGGTGGTGCGTGATAAATTGCAGCCCATAGCAGATGCCCAACACAGGCCTGCCCAGCGTGAGCACAGCCGGGTCGGCAGGCGGCGCGTCGGAGTCATACACCGAGCTGGGGCCGCCGGAAAGAATAATGCCCAGCGGCTTATAGCTCTCTATCTCTTCCAGTTTCGCCGTGCAGGGCAGGACAACAGAAAAGACATTCTGCTCGCGGATGCGTCGCGCGATGAGTTGTGTGTATTGAGATCCGAAATCGAGGATGACGATCGAAGATGTGTCCACACTCCAGTTTACTTTGAGGCGGCAGGAGTTGGTGAAGAAGTTGCGTCAGAAGGCACAGACAATCGCCAGAACTGAATAAATGCAACCAACCGCGCTACCTGAAAGAAATCCGACGCCGCAAAATACAGAAGCGAGACAATTGCCCACCAGATATAAAGCTCCGTACCCTGCATGACGGTAGCAAACGGCAGCGGCGAGGCGGACATCACCATGGCCAGGACAATCAGCGCCAGTTTGATGATGCCCATCACAAGGTTCACTTCCACCAGCTTGCCTGTGAGCGGACCCAGACGAAGGCCATGCAGCAGGCTGCTGACAATGCTACAGTCCTCCAGCAAAAGCAGCAGAGGCGCAATCGAAAAGACCCAACTCAGCAATGCCCACAACGTAAAGATTCCGAGCGACAGGCAGATGACCAGCGCAAAATAAAGCACCAGGCTCGGCTCAGCCCCGGAAAGTGCGTAGCCGGCCGCCCAATGGACTGCGGCGAACCATCCTGCAAATGTGCCGACAAGCGCAATGATGCGAAGCAGTTGAAGCAGCATCAGGGACGCAGGCCGCTTCGGCAATAAAGGATCGTAGCAGCGCAAGACAAGATTGCGCCCTATGCCCGACGCAATGGCCCAACCCACCGCCAATACCGGCGCAAGCCACAGCAAAACATGGAACACCGGCGGCCACAGAACAGCGAATGCGTCTGCGATCATGACCGCGGCGCGCATCGGGTCCTGAAGCGAAAATTGAAAGATCCCTGTGGTCTCAAGCTGGCTTGAAGTTGCAGAGTAGATGCGCCATGCCTGGAAGCCAACCAACGCCAGCGCGGGAATGCCGAAGAGCCAGCGCCATGCAAGCTCCCATAGCAGCAGAGAAGGGCGCCGCCAGCACCCGGCAAAGGTGTGAACGAGCGATTGCGTGCCGCGTACTCGTTGCGTGTCGGCCATCCTACTTCACAACAAGATTGACCAGTTTGCCGGGAACGACGATGACCTTCACAATCTCTTTTCCCCGTGTGGCGGCCTGCACTTTGGTGTCGGACTTCACCGCCTCGCGCATCGTTTCCTGGTCGGCTCCAGCAGCAATTTTCACCACTGCGCGCAGCTTGCCATTTACCTGTACCGGAATTTCCATCTCCTCTTCACGGGCCAGGGCCTCATCGTATTTGGGCCACGGCGCGCGTAAGAGGTTCTGCTTCTGCCCCAGCCCCTCCCACAACTCCGCCGCCAGATACGGCGCAAACGGGGCGAGCAGCAACACAAGATTTTCCAGCAGCGTCTTGACGACACCCGCCGATACCTTGCCTGTGCTGATTTCCTCTTCGGCCGCAGTCAACGTGTTCACCAGCTCCATAATGGCGGCAATGCAGGTATTAAAGTGCCAGCGTCCGGCAAAGTCTTCCGTAATTTTGCCGATGGTCTGGTGCAGCTTTCTGAGCAGGGCCTGCGAAGTCGCGTCCCCAGCATTCGTATCTGCCACTGATACAGAACGTGCCGTCTCCGCGTGCTTCATCACAAAGCGATAGACCTTGGCGAGGAAACGGCTGACTCCGGCCACGCCATCTTCCTGCCAGTCCAGATCGCGATCAGGAGGTGCAGCGAACAGCGCATACATGCGTGTCGCGTCTGCGCCATAGCGGGCCACCATATCATCGGGCGACACCACATTGCCCTTGGATTTGGACATCTTCGCGCCGTTCTTAATCACCATGCCCTGTGTAAAGAGGCGGGTGACCGGCTCATCGTTTTTGATGAGCCCGAGGTCGCGCATCACCTTTGTCCAGAAGCGCGAATAGATCAGGTGCAGGATGGCATGTTCTACGCCGCCAATGTATTGGTCTATCGGGAACCAGTATGCTGCCGTGGCCGTATCAAAAGGCCCTTTGTCATACTTTGCGCTGGTATAGCGATAAAAATACCAGGATGAGTCCACAAAGGTGTCCATCGTGTCAGTCTCGCGCCGCGCAGGTCCTCCGCACTTCGGGCAGGTTGCATGGATAAATTCTGCCAGTTTGCCGAGCGGTGAACCGCCCTGCTGCGTAATCTCAACATTGTTCGGCAGCAGCACCGGCAACTGGTCATCCGGTACAGGAACAATGCCGTCCTTTTCGCAGTAAAGCATCGGAATTGGCGTGCCCCAATAGCGTTGCCGGCTCACGCCCCAGTCCTTCAAGCGGAAGGTCACGGTCGGCCGGCCAAAACCCTTTTCTTGCGCATATGCGGCCATCTTCTGTTGTGCCTCGCGGCAGCCGAGCGTATTGAATTCGCCAGAATTAATCAGCAGGCTCTCTTCGCTGGTGAATGGAAGCATGGCGTCTTCCTGTCCGTTTTCCTGGGCTTCGCCATTGCGGCGCGGCAGGATGACAACGCGAACCTCTAACCCGTATTTTTTTGCGAATTCGTAATCGCGCTCATCGTGCGCAGGCACAGACATGATCGCACCGGTCCCGTAGTCGGCCAGAATGTAGTTCGCAACCCAGATGGGCAGCCTCTCGCCAGTAAACGGATTTACAGCGTAGTGGCCGGTAAAGACGCCGTGCTTCTCAATCTCGCCGATGTCTCCCGCCTCGCGCGCCTTCTTCTGCTGTTCGAGTAATGCGCTGACTTCATCTGCGAGTTTCGGGTCGCGCGCGGCAAACTCCTTCACCAGTGCATGCTCCGGCGCAAGCTGAATGCTGGTTGCGCCAAAAATCGTATCGATGCGTGTAGTGAAGACCGTGATCCTGCCGGATGTCTTCGCGTTTTCCCGCGCGGGCAGCACTGCCGTGCCCCTCTTCCGTTCGGATTGTTCCTCTTCGGGCACAGTCGCGGCGTCTTCCACCGCAAACTCGACCTCGGCACCTTCACTGCGGCCAATCCAGTTGCGCTGCATGGTGCGGACCTTTTCCGGCCAGCCATCCAGCTTCTCCAGATCGTCCAGCAGCTCCTGCGCGTAGCTTGTGATGCGCAGGAACCACTGCTCCAGGTCGCGCTGCTCGACAACTGTCTCCTCGTGCCGCCAGCAGCGTCCGTTTACTACCTGCTCATTGGCCAGCACCGTCGCACATTCCGGGCACCAGTTCACCTTGCTCTTTTTGCGATAAGCAAGGCCCTTCTCAAACATGCGGATGAAGAACCACTGGTTCCAGCGGTAGTATTCAGGCAGGCAGGTGGTGACTTCATTGCGCCAGTCATAGCTGAAACCAAGACGCTGCATCTGACGCTTCATGGCAGCGATATTGTTCAGCGTCCATTCACGCGGAGGCGTGTTGTTCTTGAGTGCTGCGTTTTCTGCAGGCAGACCGAAGGCGTCCCAGCCCATCGGATGCAGCACATTATGGCCCTGCATCCACATATAGCGGGCAAGCGCATCACCAATCGAGTAGTTGCGCACGTGCCCCATATGAAGCTGCCCCGAAGGATACGGCAGCATCTCCAGCACGTAATACTTGGGCTTGCCGCTGGAAGCAGACTCGGTGGCGTACAGATCAGGCTGTGCGGCCCATCTCTCCTGCCATCGTGGCTCAATCTCTGCCGGATTGTAACGATACTCTTTTACGGCTGATGCAGCCGCAGATTCAGGCTTGCTCGACGACATGAATTTATTTTAACGGCGAGCACCCGGCTTCCCTACTTTGCCCGAAGAATCATCCCTGCATGTTGCGGCGGCAGAGGACAATTTCCGCTTCTGGCCTCGGATAAAAACTGTACTACTGTTTCGTTGACCAATGGCGTCACGCGGTCTGCGCCAAAACCTTCGCCGGCAAAGTTCATATGGGTGGCGCCGTCAACCACTCCCATCCACTGGCAACCCCTTCGGCCTGTTCCGGGAAGCTCCTGCCAGGGAATTTGCCGGGACTTCGGCCCTCCCTTAAGGGACTGGTCGCGCGTCCCGGTAAGGACCAGCATGGGTTTGTGAATGCTGCTCCAGGCCTGGTCCGGAAAGACAATTCCCGGCCCTTCCGGAGAAAGCGCCACATAAGCATCGAAGCGGTCCTGCCCTGCCGGTGGCGCAGGAATACCAATCCGATTCCGCGCCCCTGCTTCCAGCATGACGGTCGAAGAGCCCATCGAATGCCCCAGCAGGACACGATATGGTGGACGACACTGCTTTTCTGCCCAGCTCAAGGCCGCCCCCACGTCAAGCAGCCGTCTTGTTTCCGCATCGGCATCCGTTACCAATGCTTCCACGCCGCTATGGATTCCATGTGAAAAAATCTCTCGCCGCAGCGCCTGTGGCCCGCTCTCGCGATGTCCCATCACGAGGACCATCCAGCCATTCTGTTCCAGTGCCTTTGCCAGATACGTGTACCCTTCCTCCGTGCCGCCCGCCCCGTGGGAGATGACGGCCAACGGCGCACAGGCACCTGCCGGTATGTCCGCGCGATACACCATCAGAGGCGTCTTCTGGCCATCGGCGCGGGCCGCCGTGACATGCTCCTGCGCAGGCATGAAACCAGCCATGCCCATACACAAAAACAAGGCACAGCGCCCTCGAAAAGCCCTCATATCTTCCTCCGGTACCGGACCCGCTTATTCCATCTCCGCCTTTCGCGTCACTCCGGCGAGCCCCTTCAGCCTGGCGACATTCCGCGCGTCGTCATCTGGATCATCGAGCGGCGTTTCCGCAATAAAAGCACAGTGGGCAAAGCGGCCGTCCTGTAAAAGGCGCCGGAACGCCTCTGCACCAATCATGCCTTCCCCAATATGCTCGTGGCGGTCGAGCTTCGATCCGCGCGCGGCCTTCGCGTCATTGGTGTGCCACACTCGGACGTTTTCCAGCCCAATCGTCTTTTCGATCTTTTCGACCGTGTCCTCATAACCTTGCTGACTGACAATGTCATATCCCGACACATGCGTATGGCAGGTGTCAAGACACACTCCCACAGGGGCCACATTCCGCAGGCGATGCATCAGTTCGGCAACCTGCTCAAAGCTGCCACCCAAAGAAAACTCGGCCCCGGCCGTGTTTTCAATCAGAATCCGGAAGTTCCTGGCCTGCCAGTCCAGCCCCTCCAAGGCCCGTTCAATGGACTCGGCCGCCAGCCGCAGACCTTCGTCACGCGTCAGGCCGCGCCAGGATCCGGGATGAAGGACCAGGTACTCTGCCCCAAGCGCCAGCGCGCGTTCGATTTCCCCATGAAACGCAACGATGGACTTGCCCCTGACCTCTTCTGACTGACTGCATAAGTTCACCAGATAACTGGTATGGATCACCAGCGGCGTGCAGCCATATCTTTGCCGCAGCTCGTGCATGCGCTCAGAGTGAGCCGGATCAATCCGTGCCGGGCGCCACATACGCGGACTGGAAGAGAAAATCTGAAAGGTGTTTGCCCCGATGGCCTGCGCCCTCTCGGCCGCCATGTACACACCCCCTGAAGTAGAAAGGTGTATACCTATGCGTAAAATCTTCTTTTTCATTTGCTGACAAAGAAAAGTAGTAGACTATACAGCTATACAAGAAAGACCCATCTCATGCGATACATCCTGACTGCAGAAAAGCTTCTGACCCCGGACCAAACGGTCCCTCATCCCATCGTGACCGTCGAAGATGGGACCATCACGAGCATTGTATCCCTTGCCGAAGCACCGCTTCCTGAGGGGCCGCGGCATGATTTTCCCGGGGCCGTGCTGGTCCCGGCCTACTTTGACGTACACATTCACGGCAGCGCAGGAAGCGATGTGATGGAAGCGAGCGAAGGTGCGCTGAACACGGTGGGAAGTTTTCTCTCTGCGCATGGTGTTGGTTCTTACTTCGCAACTACGGTCACGGCACCGGTGGACGCAACGCTGAAATCGCTCCATGGACTGGCAAAGCTGATGGGCAAGGACCTGAAAGGGGCCCGGCCGGTTGGGATCCATATCGAAGGCCCATTCATCTCCCATTCCAAAAAGGGTGCGCACCCGGAACAGGACCTGCAGCAGCCTTCCGTTCCGCTCTTCGATCGCATGTGGGAGGCCGCCGAAGGCCACATCCGCCTGATGACGATCGCGCCGGAGCTTCCCGGGGCCATCGAAGTGATCGAACGGGCTGTCTCTCTGGGCGTGCGCGTAAGCCTGGGACACAGCAACGCAGGCATGGACGATGCACTGCGCGGCATCCACGCCGGGGCGACGTCAGCAACACATACCTTCAACGCCATGCGGCGCTTCGACCATCGCGATCCCGGCATTCTGGGAGTTGTTCTTGACCGTGACGACTTGTTTGCTGAGATCATCTGCGACGGCCTTCACGTTCATCCTGCTGTGGTGCGCATGTTCTGGAAAGAAAAGGGCGCAGACCGCGCGATCCTGATCACGGACGCCATGAGCGCCACCGGAATGCCGGACGGCAGCTACAAACTGGGCGAACTTGATGTCCGCGTAAAGAATGGCAAGTGCATCGTTGGCGAAGACACTCTGGCAGGCAGCACGCTGACTCTGGATCGAGGCGTGCGCAACTTTGCCGAATTTACAGGCGTAGACATGGCTACAGCAGCAAGCCTTGCCACGCGGAACCCCGCGCGTATGACTGGGCTGGATTCACAAATCGGCGCACTGCAGCCAGGACGGACGGCCGATATCACAGTCCTCTCTCCGAACGGAGAGGTCATTGAGACCATTCTGCGGGGTCAGCGAATGGTAAGCTGTTGATCCTGCTCCCTATGCTTCTCCAATAACTCCACAATGTCGCGGTGCGCGCGCTCACGGGCATAATCGATGGCAGCCTTACCTTGGTCGCATCTTGCTGCCGGGTTGGCTCCATTTCTGAGCAGGATTGCGGCCATCTCCCTTTTCCCGGCGGCAGCGGCCTGAATCAGGGGAGTAAATCCTCCATGCTGGGTAGCATTCACATCCGCGCCCGCTTCCACAAGTGCGGACAGCGTGGCCACAGATTGGTTTAAAGACACACAAGCATGGAGCGGCTGGTTCCGCAGCGGGTTGTGCGAAACCTGGTGTATATGTGCTCCGTGCTCGACCAGCAAGGTTACGGCCTCTGCCGTCGAAAAAGCCGCTGCCAGATGCAGCGGCGTCCATCCATCAGGAGAAATGGCGCGGGCCTGCATCGCGTCCCGGGCGATCAAAGCTTGCAGACGGGCGCAGTCTCCCACAGCAGCAGCTTCGAACACATCGAGTTCGCCGCAATGTGTGAGCAAAAAGTCGCGGACGACCGGCTGCTGCGTATACACGGCAAGCATCAGGGCTGAGATACCCTGCGCATCCCGCGAATACGCTACCTGGGGCTGTGCGTTGACCAGATCGGCAATTTCTGCGGTCTTTCCCTGGCGAATCAGATCAAACAGATGCTGGCCCATGGGGCGAGTATACCGCCAGGTGGAATTGTGCACGGTGGTATTTACTGCTGCTGGATGCTGGTATAACCGGCACCGGCAACACCAGCGGGTTCTTCGAGACCTATGACCTGAGTAAAATAGGCTGAGTCTGGATGGCTTGCCGGGGTATATCCTGAAGGGGTAGTGACATTGACCGGGCGAGGCAAGGTATCGCCGGCAACGCGTGCGCCGATGAGCACGTATCCATCCGAATCATTGCCGCCGAAAGCGGTAATGATATAGCCTGCGCGATGCCGCCAGAAGGGCCCGGGGCGTTCCGTCATCTTGTACAGCCGCTTCGCTCCATTCCCTACCCCATGCGATACTCAAAGAGAATGTACAAGCGCGTGGTTTTGAAGCTCTCAGGAGAAGCGCTGGCCGCCGGACGCGGCTTTGGCGTGGACGGAAGCCGTATCCATGAAATTGCGGGCGAGATCGCTGAAGTACGCCAGATGGGCGTCGACGTCGGCATCGTCGTGGGCGGCGGCAACTTCTTCCGTGGCGTGGACCAGGCCAGGGACATGGACCGCGTCTCGGCCGACCACATGGGGATGCTGGCCACGGTCATTAATGCACTGGCCATTCAGGATGCCCTTGAGAAGAAGGGTGTCCATGCGCGCGTCATGTCTGCCATTGAGATGCCCCAGGTCTGCGAGCCATATATCCGCCGCCGCGCCATCCGGCACCTCGAAAAGGGCCGGGTAGTGATTTTCGCTGCAGGAACAGGAAATCCATACTTTTCCACAGATACTGCGGCCTCCCTGCGCGCCATGGAGATCAAGGCCGACGTCTTATTAAAAGCGACCAAGGTCGAGGGCATCTATGATGCTGACCCGGTCATCAAAACCGATGCAGTGAAATTTGAGCAGATTACGTACATGGAAATTCTGCGGCTGGGGTTAAAAGTAATGGACACCACCGCGGTAAGCCTGTGCAAAGACAACAATTTGCCCATGATTATCTTCAACCTCAACCAGCCGGGAAACATCCGCCGCGTGATTTGCGGGGAGAAAGTCGGCTCACTGGTGACTGCCTGAGCGCACAACCGCACATCGCGGAAACGCGGGCTGCGGTGCTGGAAATGCCCGAAGCCAGGACCCAACCATCTTTTTCCTCAGAAAAGCCCTCCAGAAAAATCAGCAAGCCGAGGCTGCCAGCACTCTCCGGCCTGAGGGCCTTTGCCGCACTGAATATCGTTTTTTTTCACTTCTCCAACCCAAAATGGTTTGGTCCATTTGCGCCGATTGTGGACAACGGCTACACCTCGGTGAGTTTCTTTCTGTTGATGTCCGGGTTCATCCTCGCCTACAACTACAGTGATCGGGCACAGCAGGGACAGTTCCAGGCAAAGCACTTCTGGCTGGCGCGGCTCTCGCGTTTATATCCTGTCTACCTTTTCGCTCTCCTGGTGTCGGTGGGAATGCTGGTGGAGGAATGGCATGTGCGGACGCGGGGCGAGTTCACCCTTGGCGCGGCACTCACACCTTTCCTTCTGCAGGGGTGGGTCCCGAAGCTGGCAACGTTCTGGAACACTCCGGCATGGACCATGTGTACAGAAGCGTTCTTCTATCTCATCTTTCCCGCAGTGGTTGTCTGGCGCAGGCCAAAGCACTGGCGCGGCCTCTTAGGAATGTTGGCGCTTTTATGGATGGCGGGGATGCTGCTGCCGGCACTCTACACAATTTTCCACCCGGATGGTCCGCACCCCGGCCGCTACACCGATGGTTTTTGGATCCGGGCCCTCAAATTCTCTCCTCCGCCACATGTCCCATCGTTTTTGTTTGGAATCGTATTGGCGGACGTGGATGCGCTCATTGCGCGTGACTCGCGGGCCCGTCTGTGGCTTGGTCTGGTTGGAATCGCCGGATTGTATGCCGTCCTTTATTACGGCGACCACATGCCCTATGCCATGATGCATGACGGCCTATTGATGCCGCTCTTTGCTCTGGCCATCCTCGGTTTGGCGGGAACAAATTTCCTGGCCCGCTTCTTTGGTTTCGCCCCATTTGTTGCCGTAGGACAGGCGAGCTACTGCCTTTACATCCTGCATTTCAATCTGTGGGAGATCATCCACAAATCCAATGTCCTCAGAAATACGCACATGGAGATGTTTGATCCCTGGATCAGCTATCTGCTCCTGATTGCAGCGGCCCTTTTGACGATGAAATTCATCGAGCGACCAGCACAGTCATGGATCCGGCGCAGAATTCCGGCCTGAACCAGCATCTCATGTGCTGAGAGCATCATGCTTTTCTCTCAATCTTTCTTTCAAACGGATACGATAGTTTCGTCTTTATGAGGACCTTTGACCTTCTTTTTGGACGCCCTCTGGCAACCTCAGAAGAACGCGCGGAACAAATTGGCCCCGCGGCCGGAATCCCGATCTTCGGGCTGGACGCGCTCAGCTCGGCAGCTTATGGACCCGAAGCGGCGCTCACCTTGCTGATTCCTTTGGGAGTGGCCGGCGTGCACTATATCGTTCCGGTCAGCCTCGCCATTATTGCGCTGCTGATCATTGTGTATTTCTCCTACCGGCAGACGATCGAGGCCTATCCTCAGGGCGGCGGGTCTTATACCGTTGCTACAGAAAACCTGGGAGAAAGCGCCGGCCTGCTCGCCGCAGCGGCCCTGATGATTGACTACATTCTGACCGCAGCCGTAGGCATTTCTGCCGGAGTCGGCGCCCTGGTGTCCGCGGTCCCCAGCCTGCAACCGCATATACTGGCGCTCTGCCTTGGTATCCTCGCCCTGCTGACGATCATCAATCTTCGTGGAGTCCGGGACACGGGTGTTGCCTTTATGCTGCCCACCTGCGCCTTCGTTCTCACTCTGCTGGCTGTGATCGTCCTCGGTGGCATTCATGCGCTGGCCCAGGGGGGGCATCCCCGCCCTGTGGTCGCGCCTCCCCGGCTACCTCAAGCCACGGCCTCTCTGACTCTCTGGCTCCTTCTGAAGGTCTTCTCCAGCGGCTGTACTGCAATGACCGGGGTGGAGGCGGTAAGCAATGGCGTCATGGCTTTCCGTAATCCGCGCACAAAAAACGCAAAGCTCACACTCACCATCATCATCGCATTGCTGATTCTCCTTCTGGCCGGCATCGCGCTGCTTTGCCGGGCCTATGGCATCGGGGCCACACCTCCAGCGGGCCCGGGATATCAAAGCGTGCTGTCTCAACTGACGGCCGCCGTGGCGGGCAAAGGTGTCTTTTATTACGTGACCATCGGTTCGATCCTGCTGGTCCTGGCCCTTTCCGCCAACACGGCTTTTGCAGATTTCCCACGCCTGGCGCGGGCCATTGCCCTGCGAAATTATCTCCCCCATGTCTTCATCCTGCGTGGGCGCAGACTGCTCTATTCGCATGGAGTGATCGCCCTGGTTTTCTTCACCGCCGCGCTCCTGGTTCTGTTTGGAGGAGTCACAGACCGGCTGATCCCCTTGTATGCCATTGGCGCATTTCTGGCCTTTACTCTCTCTCAGGCAGGAATGGTCATGCACTGGCGCAGGCAGGGCCATGCAAAAGGACGCATGATCGTCAACGGTATCGGGGCAGCCGCAACCGGTCTTACCCTCTTGGTAGTGCTGGTAGCAAAGTTCGCCGAGGGAGCGTGGGTCACCGCCCTTCTCGTGCCTTTGTTGATTCTCATCATGCGTGCCGTGCACAGACATTACCTGCGCGTGCAACAGGAAACAGCCGAACCCGGCAGCCTGGTGGTTGAGGGGCTACGCCCTCCACGCGTCATTCTTCCGGTAGACAAATGGAACCGCATCAGCGAAAAAGGCCTGCGCTTCGCGCTGATGATGTCGCCAGAGGTAGAAGTGGTGCACGTGGATTGTGGCGATGACGAAGACAGTATCTGCGAGGTCTGGAATGATAAGGTTTTGAAGCCGGTCCAACAGGCGGGACTCCCGGCCCCTGAACTGATTACCATCAAGTCCCCCTATCGCTTTTTTGTCCAGCCCCTGGTCGAACATGTGCTTGCCCAGGAAAAGAAATATCCTGACCGTCAGATTGCAGTCCTGGTGCCGGAACTGGTGGTACAGCACTGGTGGGAAAACCTGCTCCATAACCAGCGCGCCAACTTGCTCAAGCTGATCCTGCTGGTAAAGGGCAATCAGAGGATTATCGTGATTAACATTCCGTGGTATTTGAAAAAATCCGTCCAGGAATCCGGCTCCTGAACCAAGCCACCAAACCATTCAGGGGCGTTTGATACCTGCCGGCGCCCCGCCCTGCAGATAGGCCTTATACTGCGTGTCGATGATGCCAAGATTACGGGCCAGCCCCAGCTTGGCCAGATTAAACTGTCGCACACTGTCTACGTATTGTGCCTGGGCCTGCGCAAGAGTGGCCTGTGCATCTACGACGGGTAGGCTGTCATCCACCCCGGCCTGAAAACGGTCCATTGTCTGCTGCAGCGCCGTCGTGGCCAGATCAACATTGCTGCGGGCCACACGCACCAGATCGGCCGTGGACTGAAGGTCCAGCAGGCTGTCGCGTAACTGCTGGTCAATCTTGTTGCGCAGGTCCGCAAGCTGGGAGCGGATACTGCTCAGCTGCGCTTCGGTCAGGTCGCGGTCTCCTCGGAATTTCGCCTCCTGAAAGACCGGTATATTGAGTGAAGCCACAGCGGCGAAGGTCCCGTGATAAGGGCCGCCAGAAATACCAGTCACACCATAGTTCCCGTTAAAGCTCAGCGTAGGAAATCGTTCATGGGTTGCCGCCTTGCGCTCCATTTCAGCAAAACGCAGTTGCTGCAGAAGCGACTGATAGTCCTGACGGCTGGCATAGGCTTCTCGTTTTGCCTCTTCGATGCTGATGACATCCAGCTCAGAGAATGGAGAGGCTTCCGTCAGCTGGATTTTTTGTCGCGGGTCCATGCCAATTTCCCGCTTCAAAGCAATTTCATCTTTTTCCAGTCTGTTCTCAGCGGCCGTCACGCTCTGCTGCTGGGTCTGGTACTGTACGCGGGCACGCAACTCATCCAGATTGGCTGCAGTTCCCGCTTTGTGCTCTTCCACTGCGTGATAAAGGAGCGTTTCACTGGAACGGAGCAGCGATTTTGCATAGTCAAGCTGGGCCTGGTCCGCCAGCACCTGAAGATAGGCCGTTCCCACATGGAGCACAACCAGCCCGCGCGAGGACTGCGCATTGTAATAAGCCGAACGGGCGCTGGCCTTTGCTGCCTGATACAGGTCCCACCCTGCCCAGTTGAAAAGCGTCTGGGAAAGATTAGCCTGCCCCTGCGTGATGTCCACTTTCACGATGAACGGAAAATTGACCGCTTCAGAGGAAGGCACCAATGCGGCAAAAGAAGACAGAAGGCCAGGACGGAACCCCTGGGCTTGCAGATTAAACTGGTGAATACCGGTTCCACCATTCACAGAAATGTTAGGCAGCAGGACATTCAGCGTTTGTGCGGTCTGCGCCTCAGCCGCCTTCTGGCTCTCGCGTGCCAGCGTTAAAGCCAGATTGTTCTCGATCCCCATCCGAATGGCATCGTCAAGTGAAAGCTGCCTCGTCTCTGGGGTGTAGGGAACAGACTGGACGCTCCCGTAGTAAGGGTTGGCTGCAGAGCTGTACGGATTGCTCTGGGCAACAAGTCCTGGAATCGCGGAACAAAACAGCCACATCCCCCAGGCAATCCGCTTTCGATGGCGCATTACGATAAAAATCCTTTGAATGCAGTCTCTTGGCTTCTCTTTTAGATTACGCAGTGCGGCTTAGGTTGCCAAAATTCTCTGCATTTCCTCTCCACATGCTCCCGGCGGGCGCAGCCACCCTAAGGCCTTAAGAGACTGGAACCACGGTCCTCTCCACAAAACCTGCACTGAAAGTAGTGCACTCATGCCTTCCCGGGAACATCACCTGTATCCACAGCGTATCTTCAATCATTGAGGAGAAAGAAGAGGTCGCATGAAAAAGCGGGCCCTGTCTGCTTTGGCCATGGCGGTAGTCGCTGCAACCGGATGCCGCGTTCAAGTGGACAAAACGAAAAACGGTGAAGACAAAACGGTAAAGATTGAAACGCCGGTTGGCGGCCTGCATGTTCGTACCAATGAAATCACGGCGGCCGATGTCGGCTTGCCGGTTTATCCAGGGGCCGAGGCAGTATCGGATTCCGAGAATAACTCTGCTGATGTGCAAATGGGTTTTGGAAAATGGCAGCTGCGCGTGAAAGCCGTGCCCTATCAAACGCCCGATGCCCAGGACAAAGTACTGGCCTATTATCGCAAGGCCCTGGGGCGCTTCGGTGACGTGATCGAGTGCAAGGGAGACTCTCCGGTAGGCACGCCGATTGCCACGCGCGACGGACTCACATGCCGCGGACACGGCCAGGAAGGCATTCACCACAGCGAAAGTGGGCTAAGCCTCCGCGCCGGGTCCAAAAACCACCAGCACATCGTGGACCTGGAAGAACAGGGCGGCAAAACCCGATTCACACTTGTGGAGCTGGAACTTCCCGAGAACGAAGAGGGCACGGCGCAGAGCCAGTAAGTTTTCCTCCTCCACATTGCCATTCCCTCGGCCAGTGCGATAGGGTCGAATTATGGATCCGGTCTGTCACCGATGTGGCAATGCCATCAGCTCCACTGAAATTTTCTGCCCGCATTGCGGGGCCCCCAGTTGCGCCTGGAGATTGGAGAAGAACAGCCGGTTTACCGTACGCAAATGGCAGGCATCCCTGCCCGCGCCACCCAAAACATTGAATGGCGGCCGGCAGTGCAGGCCGCTCTGATGCTGGCGCTTCCTGTCGGCCTGCTCAGCTCTCTTTGGGATTTCGGGATCCTCTGGCTGCTGGCCGGAGGCTTTTGCACCGTTGCACTGTACCGCAAAAAAACCATGGATGCAATGAACAGCGGTACGGGTTGGCGGATTGGTATGTTGACCGGACTGCTTTCCGCGTTCAGCGCAAGCCTGATTGACGGGGTTGGCATGGTACTGGAGCGTTATGGTTTGCACCACGGAGCACGCATTGACCAGCGCCTGAACACCATGACCCAGCAGATGACCGAGCAGATGGCCCGCCAGAACCCTGACGCAGCCCAGCAGATTCCCTGGTTTCTGCACTTTTGGCTCTCTCCCGACGGACACGCCGCCATGGTGTTGATGATGTCTTCGTTTGCCGCAATCATGATGATTGCCTTCTCTGCCATAGGAGGAGTGCTGGGTGCGCGCATGATGGGGGCGCGGCAGCGGTTGTCCCCAAATGAATGATTGGCCGCCGCGCGCAGCCCTCTCTTGCTCCACATGGCCGCTTCTGCGTATCATCGGCAAGAGCCCCTATGTCAGGACCACAAACAAGCCAAACACCCGTGCTGCGGGAGAAGGGCCGTATCCTGTCCGCGTCTGAAATCGAACGGACTCTGGTGCGGCTTGCCCACGAAATCATCGAAAAGAACAACGGGAGTGAAAACCTCGGTCTGGTTGGCGTCAAGCGCCGCGGCGTCCCGCTGGCCCAGCGCCTGGGTACGCTCATTGGCCAAATTGAAAAACAGCCGGTCGATGTGGGCGTACTCGATATCAGCTTCTACCGCGACGACCTTTCCACCAAAGATGTCCGGCCCGTGGTGAATCCAGGGGACCTTGGTTTTGACGTTAACGGACGCAATGTGGTGCTGGTGGACGACGTGCTTTATACCGGCCGCACCGTGCGGGCCGCAATGGATGCCCTCTTTGACCACGGTCGCCCGCGCCGGGTCCAGCTCCTGGTGCTGATTGACCGCGGGCACCGCGAGCTTCCGATTGAAGCCAGCTTCGTCGGCAGGACCATCCAGACTACGGACCGCGAAATTGTGGAAGTGAAGCTGCGCGAAGTGGACAATGACGAGCAGGTGGTGCTGGTGGAACGCCTGGACTAAAACGGTCCACGGTGTCGTCTCCTGTCAGGACCTTCGGCTCTTCCGCTTGAAGGACCGAGGGGTCTTCCGTAATGTGCAGCCAAGATCTCTTAAAGTTTCTGATTGCAACTCATGCCGAAATCAAAAGCGACGCCGCGCAAGACACCTCTGCCTGACCAGGAACAAAACACTTCCCATCACCCGGGCTCCCTTCTTTCTGTTACGGACCTGCCCCTTGAAGAGGTCAGCAGCATCCTGAAGCTCGCCTCTGTTCTTGAAAAAGAGGACCCCTCCAAGCGGATGCAGCGGCTTTTCAAACGTCGCGTCTCTTTGCTGTTTTACGAGTCGAGTACCCGCACGCGCACCTCCTTTGAGCTGGCGGCCAAACAGCTTGGAGCGGACACCGTTCTGGTCAGTGCACTTTCTTCGAGCATTGAAAAGGGCGAATCGCTCAAAGATACCGGCATCACCCTGCGGGCGCTTGGGGCCGAATGCATTATCCTGCGGCATCCCAACTCCGGCGCGCCCTATGTGCTCTCGCGCGCCACCGGATTGCCTGTTCTGAATGCAGGAGACGGAATGCATGAGCACCCCTCGCAGGCGCTCCTTGACCTGCGAACCATTCTGGCCCATCTCCCCCATCTCCTTGGTGCAAAGGCCTCTGGTCCGCTTTCTCCCGCTACGCTGAAGGGCCTGACGGTCACCATCTGCGGAGACATCTTTCATAGCCGGGTGGCCCGCTCCAATATGCTTCTGCTGCCGCGCCTGGGAGCACATGTGGTCCTCTGCGGTCCATCGGCCCTCCTTCCGGACACTGCTGCCGCGGCCGGTCCGGGCATCTCCATTGAGCGTGATTTTGAAAAAGCGCTAAAACAGTCGCAGGTGGTCATGATGCTGCGCATCCAGGCCGAGCGGCTGGCTGGACTGAACCTCGACCTTGAAGAATACAAGCTGCGCTATCAGGCAGATTCCGGGCGCATGGCTGCCTATGCTCCGAAAGCACTCATCCTGCACCCCGGTCCCATCATCCGCGGACTCGAAATTACAAGCGAAGTGGCCGATGGCCCGCAGTCCGCGATCGCCGAACAGGTGCGGAACGGGGTCGCCATCCGCATGGCGCTGCTGGTGCGCGCGCTCACAAGCAAAGGAAAAGCATCGCGATGAAACCAATTCTCATCCGTGGAGGCCATCTGATTGATCCCTCTTCGGGCGTGGACTCCCCGCGCGACCTTCTGCTGAAGGATGGCCGCGTGGCCGCCGTAGAAGCTCCGGGCAAGCTGAAACAGGAAGGCGCAGAGATCATCTCTGCCAAAGGGCTGACGGTTGCGCCCGGACTCGTCGACATTCACGTCCATTTGCGCGAACCAGGGCAGGGATATAAGGAGACCATCGCTTCAGGCACCACGGCGGCAGCCGCCGGTGGCTTCACCAGCGTCTGCGCCATGCCCAACACGACGCCCGTAAATGACTCGCCGGAAATCACCCGCTGGATGCAGGCCCCCGAACGCGGTGCCCAGATTCGCGTCTTCCCCATCGCAGCCGCTACACGCGGAAGCATGGGCGAGGCCCTGACCGAATATGGTGCACTCAAGGGGGCGGGCGCTGTGGCCGTAACCGATGACGGCAAACCAATTCTTGGTGACTCCATCATGCGCCAGGCACTTGCAGCTGCCGCACGCGCTGGACTGCCCGTCATCCAGCATGCCGAAGACACCCGCATGACCGGAGGCTGCTCCATGAATGCCGGTGCCCTGGCGTTCCGGCTGGGGCTGCGTGGGATGCCCGCCGAGGCCGAGTTTGGCCTGGTCGAGCGCGACATTCGGCTGGTTGCGGAACTGAAGGATGCGCGGCCACACCTGCATGTTGCCCATCTTTCCACGGCCCGCGCCCTCGATGCCGTGCGCCGTGCCCGCCGCAACGGCCTGCACGTTACCTGCGAAGTCGCGCCACATCACTTTGTGCTGAATGAAGAAGCAGTCGGTGAGTACAACACGCATGCGAAGATGAATCCACCCCTGCGCTCCGAAGCTGACCGCCAGGCGATGCTCGAAGGCATCATTGAAGGCACCGTAGATGCCATAGCCACCGACCATGCTCCTCATGCTGCGCATGAGAAAGAACAGGAATTCGAGCGTGCCCCCAATGGCATCACCGGCCTTGAAACCGCCCTGGGCCTGACGATCGCTTTTCTTCACCAGAAGCACAAGCTTCCGCTCTCGCGCGTACTCGCCCTTCTGAGCACCCAACCGGCTGGCCTCCTGAACCTCAAAGGGCGCGGCAGTCTGGTTGTTGGGTCCTTTGCTGATGTGATCATCTTTGATCCAAAAAAGCAGTGGACCTTCCGCGCGTCCGATACAAAATCGAAGTCAAAAAACACACCTTTTGATGGGTGGACCCTTACAGGAAAAGTGGTTTTCACCATCAGCGAAGGCCGGATCGTCTACCGCAGCTGATCAAAAAAGGCAACACATCTTCCTGGGACAACCCCGGGGACCCGACGGGTCCCCGTTTTTCTTTACGCCCGAAGTTTTCCGCCTAATCGCTCCAGCGCCGCAATGATGCGCTGGGACCATCCCTGAAGCTCTTCTTCCTGCAAAGTACGGTCCTGCGCCTGAAAAACAGCACGCAACAGCAGTGAGAAGTGCCCTGCGGGGACGCGCTTGCCATCCTTGTCGCGCAGGATTTCCTTCGGATCAAAGCGCTGCAACTCGGAGATCTTCAATGCTGCAAGCGCATCGGCAATCTGCGCAAAAGAAACCGTATCGGCAAAAATAAAAGAAAAGTCCCGGCGGACAGCCTGGAACCGCGACAGCTCCCGCATCACAGCTTGACGCAGGCTTTGCCGGAAAAGGCGGTCCAGAGAGAACTCTCCCAGGTAGACGGTTTGCTTGAATTTGCGACGCTGCGCTTCTGCCGGATGCAGTTCGCCAAAGTAACCGACCGTGGCCCCATCGATGACGGCCCGGGCCGAGCGGCCCGGATGGAGCCATGCAGGCATGAGACCTGAGTCGGATGGGAAGCGGTCAAAGTAGAGGGACTTCGCGGCGAACTTGCCGAGCAATTCTTCCACGCTGCCTTTGACGTCATAAAAATCCAGCGCACGTGAAGACTGCTGCGGGCCTTCGAGCGGTAACCGGCCAGAGGCGCCGATGGCGAGCGCCGTTTTCTCTTCCACGCGGTCGGTCGAACCAGAAAAGACCGCCCCCATCTCAAAGAGCATTACATCTTCCACATCGCGGTTGAGATTGTGTGTAAGCATGGTAAGCATTCCCGGAACAAGCGACGGGCGCAGCATTCCGGCCTCTTCGCTCAGCGGGTTCCCCATGGGCACAGCCGAGTTGGGCTGCGGTGCAAAGATGACAGCGTCGTTTGCAGAGCAGAAGGTGCTGGAGATGGCTTCAGTCCAACCCAGCGCCAGCAAAGTGCGGCGTACGACAGACTCCTTTTCTGCCGTGGGGAGCTCGATGACAGAACCGGCAAAAGCCGGCAGCGTGTTTCGGAAGCGGTTGTATCCGTAGACGCGCGCGATTTCTTCGATGAGATCAATCTCGCGTTCCAGATCAAGGCGCCAGCTCGGGAGCACGACCTGGTATTCGGCAGGTGAAGGCACCGACCCGATGGAGATTGCGCGTGATGGATCGAGGTTTTGCACGGTGGCCTGGTGTGAGGCCCCATTCTTTTCTAGCCTGCAACCGAGGCCCGTCAGAATGCTCTCTGCCATTTCAGCCGTAATGCCCTGCGGATCTTCTGTGGCACCAAGAATACGATGGGCCTCGTGCAGAGCGAAGCTGATGGCAGGACGTTTCGCGGTGCGTGCCTCAGCCTCCGCAACAATTACATCCACGAAGTCGCCTTCGATTTCACCGCCGCTTTCAAGAATGATGCGGCTGACAAGCGCCGAGGCCACGGGCGGAGCGTTGAAGTCCGCCCCGCGCTCAAAGCGGTGCGAAGCGTCTGTATGCAGAAGATGCCGCTTGGAGCTGCGCCGCACCGTCCAGGGATCAAACCATGCCGCCTCAACCAGGATGTTCTTCGTCTCGGGGGTAATCATCGTGTCCCAGCCCCCCATGACACCGGCAAGGGCCAGGGCCTTCTTCTCATCAGCCACGACCAGATCATCGGGATCGAGGGTGCGCTCGATGCCGTCCAGCGTACGCAGCTTTTCACCTTTGCGGGCACGTCGCAGGATGATTCCGCCTTCGAGCTTGTCCAGGTCAAAGGCATGGGTGGGATGGCCCATGGCCAGCGTGACATAGTTCGTCGCGTCTACCGCGTTCGAGATGAGCTTTTGCTCAAGAAGACGGAAGCGCTCGGCCACAATCCCAGTGGATTGCGTAATCTTGACGTTACGCAGCACACGCGCGGTGAAGCGACCGCAGAGCGCAGGCTCTTCAATGCAGATGGGAAATGCAGCTCCCGTGGCTCCACTTTGATCCGGCCGGGATGACAGTTCTTTGACCGCATCATCAAGCGGTTTCAGCTTCAGTCCGTAGATGGTTGCAGCCTCGCGAGCAATGCCATAGTGGTTCATCGCATCCACGCGGTTCGTAGTAATGTCCATCTCAAAGAGGGAGCCATGCGCCCCAAGATCAAACACACCTTCGACCGCGATGCCCCGTAAGGTGAGGTCGTCGGCAAGCTGGCGGTCTGAGACGGACAGTTCGGGTAGATACGAGCGAATCCAGTTGGAGAGAATCTTCATAGCGAGTCCACGAGTCTGTAAGTCAGCAATCCAGGACGCTTCTTCGTCCCGTTCTGCATCCTATCCACTTCATAACTTTGTTTTCGTAGTTCCCTTATCACCCTTGGCCTGAAGACCAGTCCAGGCCAGTTCCATTTGTATTTTCCAGCTCATACCATCTGCGGACCGGAGCGGGAACGGCCATCTGATTTCAACCTAAGAGTCACCTCTGCACGTCAGCACCAAAATGCTGACGCGGCGCACTGGCGGAAGCACCTGCAAAGCGCTGCCTCTCTGCTTCACGCAAATTGCTCCAGAAAACGTACATCTCCGGAATACAACAGGCCAATGTCGCTGATGCCGTATTTCATCATGGCAATACGATCTACACCCATGCCAAAGGCGAACCCAGAGATTTTTTTCGGGTCATAAGCAGGCTGCTTCTGCTGCACAAAGCCGAAGACCGCTGGGTCCACCATGCCGCAGCCAAGCAGCTCAATCCAACCCGAATGCTTGCACTTGCGGCAGCCTTTACCTCCGCAGAAAGGACAACTAATCTGCACATCGGCGCTGGGTTCCGTAAATGGAAAGAACGAGGGGAAGAAGCGCGTTTTTACGCTCGATCCAAAAAACTCCTTCATGGCATGGTCGAGCGTGCCTTTGAGATCGGAAAAGGTGATGTTTGTGTCGACGCACAGGCCCTCGATCTGGTGGAAGATGGGGGAGTGCGTGGCATCGGCCTCGTCGTTGCGGTGTACTTTCCCGGGAATCACGATGCGTACGGGCGGCGGCTGCTGCTCCATGGTACGAATCTGCACAGGCGAAGTATGCGTGCGCATGAGCAGCCGGTCCCGCAGCGGTTTCCGTTCCTGGCCGGCGATGACGAGCGTGTCCTGCGTGTCACGCGCTGGATGATTGGGGGGGAAATTCAGGGACTCGAAGTTGTAATAGTCCGTTTCCACCTCAGGACCTACGCCCACCGAATACCCCATGCGCTTAAAGACAGCAACCATCTCATGCATGGTCTTGATCAGCGGATGCTCGGGGCCGAGCGCGCGGCGGGTTCCGGGCAAAGTGACGTCGATCCCCTCAGCATCGAGCGCGAACCGAGCGCTGGCTCCTGAGGCACGCTCCAGGCGCTCTTCAATCTGCGCCTTGAGCTGGTTAAAGCGCTGTCCGAGGGGCTTTTTTGCCTCTACGGGCGCGGACTTAAGCCACGCATCGCTGATGAGCTTCAGCCGGCCCTGCTTACGTCCTAACCATTGCAGACGGAACTGTTCAACGCTTTCAGGAGAATTGAGCGCCTGCGCCGAAGACTCGACCTCCCGTGTCAACTCCGCAAAGGCCAGGTCCAGAGCAGCCTCACTGTAGCCGCTTAATTTTGGGATAGCATCCTGAGACATGGTTTAGTTTGAGAATAAATGATATGCAACGTACCGCGCAGATGTGGTTTGTGGCCACGACCGTAATCGGAAATTCTGCCTTTTGCCAGAGGTGCTCTCGGGCCGGTATTTTCGCTGCTCAAGGACGTAACCGTCTCGGGGAGACTTCCATACTTATGCCTTCGGGAACAGCACGATCTTGCTGGCTTCACCGCTTTTGAGCAGATCCATGCCTTTGGCGAAATCATGCATAGGTAAGCGATGCGTGATGACCGGGGAAAGGTCCAGCTTCCCGGCCTTCAGCAGCGCTTCCATCTGGTACCAGGTCTCATACATCTTGCGGCCGTTAATGCCCTGCACCACAGCGCCTTTGAAGATGACGTCGCTGGCAAAATCAAACTCTACCGGGCGAGAAGGAATCCCCAGCAGCGAGACGCGGCCTCCGGTGCGCAGGATGCGGAAGCCCAGCCGCATGGCATCTGGGTGCCCGGACATTTCCAGGACCACATCAACGCCAAGACCATTCGTCTCCTGAAGGACCACCTGATGGACATCATCGGTCGCCGGATTCAGCACTCTGGTTGCACCCATCTTTTTTGCCAGCACGCGCCGGTGCTCATTGACCTCCAGAGCGTAGACTGAAGCTGCTCCACAGGCCTGCGCCACAGCGATGGAAAACAGTCCGATGGGGCCGCAGCCCACCACAGCCACGGTCTTGGCTGCAATTTCACCGGCGAGTACGGTGTGCACGGCGTTGCCCAGTGGGTCCAGAATGGAAGCATACTCGCGGGGCAGCGAGGGGTCGAGTTTCCAGAGATTCGTCTCAGGAATTGTTACATATTCTGCAAAAGCGCCGTTCGCATCTACCCCGATGATTTTCACGTACTGACAGATGTGCGCCTGCCCGGTGCGGCATTGCAGGCACTTGCCGCAAGCCACATGCATCTCTGCTGAAACGAAATCGCCTTCCTTGACCGTCGTCACATCGCTTCCAACAGCGGCAACAATGCCGCAAAACTCATGCCCGGGGATCAGGGGAGGATGGATCCGTCCCTGCGCCCAGGGGTCCCAGTTGTAGATGTGCAGGTCCGTGCCGCAAACCGATGCCGCCTCTACCTTGACCAGAACATCGGAGGGGCCAAAAACAGGCAAAGGCACTTCGCGTACTTCAATTCCAGGCTGCGGAGCAGGCTTGACCAGCGCCTGCATCGTCTGTGGCATGGTTTCTCCTTAAGTGGTGCAAAACATCCTAGTGTATCAGTGCGACTGGCCCATGTGCGGGCCTCCGGCGTGCTGGTTGCTTCCGGCTTCTTCTATCAATTCCACGACCCTTCTCTGCACCCGCGTTTCATCTCCAAAGCCGCGCAGCCAGAAGATGTCTGGTTCGCGCCGAAACCAGGTCAATTGGCGTTTGGCATAATTGCGATGACCTTGCTGCGCCTGCGCAATGGCATCGGCTTCGCGGACTTCGTTGCGCAGAAGCGCCTTGGCCTGCTTATATCCAAGGGAGTCAAAGGGCCGCGCGTCGCCATACTTTTCGAGCAGCCTTCTTGTTTCCTCAACCAGGCCATTCTGGAACATGGCCGCTGCACGTTGATCAATCCGTCCATAGAGTCGGTCCCGGTCCGGTTCCAGACCAATGCGAACAATGCGAAATCCCTTCAGAGGGTCCCTGCCCTCCTTCCAGGCTTCAGACATCGGCTGACGGCCAGCAATGCAGACCTCGATTGCGCGTACCAGCTTCGGCGTGTCATTGGGATGGATCCGCTCGGCGGAGATGGGGTCAAGCCGCATCAGCAACTGATAGAGCCATCCGCGGCCATGCTTTTCTGCGCTGCGCCGGAGACGCTCACGCAGCGATTCCGAACGCTGCGGTCCGGCAAAAAGCCCTTCTGTGAGTGCGCGCAGATAAAAACCGGTCCCTCCGGTGACGACCGGGACACGCCCGCGGGCAATAATTTCTCTTAAAACGCGACGTGCATCGCGGCTGTAATCGCCCGCTGTGTAGTGCCCGGTGGGATCAATCACGTCAATCAGGTGATGAGGAATCCGCTCGCGGTCTGCTTTGTCCGGCTTGGCTGTACCAATCTCCATCTCGCGATAGATGGCCACCGAATCGCAACTGACAATCTCGCAGGGCAGGCGTTCCGCCAGATAGAGCGAAAGCGTGGTCTTGCCGCTGGCCGTCGGTCCGGCAAGAACAATCAGGAGTGGATCTACCAAACGTGCCACCATCCATGCGGAAAAATTGTGTGCGCCGGAGCACGCAGAAACGCGATCGCCAGCACAAGGGCCGCGATGATCAGCAGACCAAAGATCTGGCGCTTGCGGTGCTCACCAAAGAGTTCCACTTTGCCTAGATTAGCGAAAGAGACCGTCTGCAGTCAGCGTGCCTGTGGCGCAGGCAGGCAATCTGTCTGCACCGGCAAGCTCACTCGTCTCCAGGCTTGATGTTATAGAGGAAGAGGAAGCGCAGCTCCAGAAATGGCCCCTTGAATTCCTTCGGCAATGGGGGGTAGGGTGATGCACCGGTAATGCCTCCCCACGCGGCGCGGTCCAGGGCCACATCGCCCGAGGGCAGTTCCAGGACCATCTCCTTTACGCTCCCGTCCGGCATGATCTTGAAACGTATGCCGACCTTGCCCTGCTTGGAGATGGGCGGACGCGCCGATTCCGGGATGATGGGCCACCAGGAACGCTCTGTGTCGTAAATAATACGGCGGATGTAGGGGCCGAAGTCCACACCCATCGTGTCGCTAAGAATATCTACCGCTCCGTTTACCCCGGGATGCGCTGAGGGAGCATTGGCACCCATATCACCGCCTCCGCCGAGCTGGCCGGACCGGATGGCATTGCGCGCTGCCTGCTGGATGGCCTGGCCCGCAGTCATACCTCCCGTATTGAAGTTTGGCTGGGTTGGGGCCGGTTTGGGAGCAGGGGCCTCAAGCTGGGCCTGCTCGCTCTGCCGCAAAGGCTGCGCAGGCGGCGTCTGTCGGGCCTGCGGCATCGGCTGCGGCGGCGGTGAAGCCTGTGCCTGTTGTGGTGCAGGGGCCTGGGGCGTCTCTCCCGGCTTCTGTGCTGGCTGGGGAGCGGGCGGACCAGCACGCTTCATGGCCTCCAGCTCTTCCAGGGTCTTGCGGTCCAGCGTCGGATGTTTTGTCTGGGCGACGCGGTCCTTATCAGAGATCACATCAGACCGCCTGGGCTTCACCGGCTTCTGCATGTCCGGTGGCAGGTCCAGGTATGTAAGCTGCTTTTCCCGTTCCTTCAAAACAGTAAACGGATCGACTACTTTCACCTGGTGGAAAACATATTTCGGCCCATAAGCGAGGAACCAAAAGACGACCAGGTGAATAATAATGGAGACCCAGAAGACCTCCCGCAGGCGGGCACGAGCACGCTCATCCTGCAGCTCATCCATGACCTGAAGCAGCTCGTGCCGCTCAAGGTGCTCGTATTGCTGAGTTCGGCGAGTTCGTGGCGGCTCTGGGGGAGCACCAGATGGATTGGTTGGGACTTCGGTAATGGGCATTCGGAAACGGTTCAGGCCGCCGGCCGGATTTTCCTGTATCTCTTCATTCTCTCACATAGAGGGGAAAAATCTATCAGTTTGACTCAGCGCGAAGAGAAACGGTAGTGCTCGAAGGTCCTCCCGTTACAATCAGAAAAGTATGCCGAAGGCAGCCGTGATTACCGTCAGTGATTCCTGCTTTGCAGGGACCCGCCAGGACCTCTCCGGCCCGGCCGTCACCGAGCTTCTGGCAGCCCACGGATTTGTGACCGTGTGCAAGCTCACTGTTCCAGATGAGCAGCCAGCCATCGAAAACGCACTCCGGAGCTGTTGCAGCGAGGCCGAACTGGTCGTCACCACGGGAGGGACCGGAGTTGCGCCGCGGGACGTCACCCCGGAAGCCACGCAGAAAATGTGCGACCGCCTGCTGGACGGCCTTGCTGAGGTGATGCGCCTGGAAGGCCGCAAGGAGACCCCTTTTGCCGCCCTCAGCCGTGCCGTGTGCGGAATCCGGGGCCAGTCGCTCATTGTCAATCTACCGGGAAGCCCGCGCGGAGCGGCGACCTCATTGCTGGCCATACTTCCATTGCTCTCCCACGCCCTGGGCCTGCTGGCCGGAACGGAGACGCATGAAATCCCTTCCAACACAGGAAACAGTAGACCGTCTTGAAACGTCTTTCAGCCCTCTTTTTGAAATTCAGCGCCTGGCTTGTCGCCGTACTGAAGCCACTCGGATTCTGGGGAGCGGGCGTGCTGGCCCTGCTCGATTCCAGCACCATCCCCGTCCCCATGGACCTCATCATCTCCGGATATGTATGGGCCGATCCCAGGCACTTCTATCTTTACTCCATCATGGCCGCCATCGGCTCATCGATCGGCGGCCTTCTGCCCTTTTTTCTGGGGCGGGCAGGTGGTGAACTTTTCCTGCTGAAACGGGTCGACCGGCAGCGTTTTGAGCAGTTGCGCGACCGCTTTGAGAAGCAGGAATTTTTCGCCGTCTTTGTGCCTTCCATGCTCCCACCCCCCACGCCCTGGAAGCTCTTCGTCTTTGGCGCCGGCGTTTTTGAGATGCATCTGCGCGATTTCCTGGCAGCGGTGTTTCTGGGCCGACTGGTCCGTTTTACCGTGGAAGCGCTCCTGGTCATCCGCTATGGCCCGCAAATCGTCACGATGGTGCATGACCTGGCGCGTCAGCACTCGGCTGCGCTGCTCGCCCTGCTCTGCGCAGTTTTTGCTGTCCTGATTTACCTGGGACTGCGCCAGGTGAGGAAAAGACGGAAGCGGAAAGCATAAAAGATTTACAAAAGCAGCTTTTCGACCTCCAGCCAGCCATGGACACGCTGAAAGCCCGTGACCCGCAGATTATGCGGGGCAGAAAACAAAATACCTTTGCCGCGAAAGCGCAGCAACTGGCGGGGCTGGTCATCGATGAGAAAATCCGCATCCAGAATGCCCTTGTCACCGCAGAAAACAAAGTGTGTCGGGGGCAAGAAGGGGAAATAGCGGCGCAGCCAGCGGTACTTCGGGCCAAAGGAGTTCGGAAACTCCATGGCTGCGCTCGCGATAAAGACCTCGTACTTCTGCGTCAAAGCCTTCACAACACGCTGGCTGTCAGGCATGACGGGCAGGTCTTCAAAGAAATCCTCAGAGCGCAGATACGCCTCAAGCTGGGCATGCCTCTCCACAGGAACAATCTCCCATAGCCAGCGGCCCTCAAGATCGGCCTTCGAAATGGCCTCCTGGAAATCGCGGTTGTAGCGCGCCACATGCTCTGAAAGCGTATCGGCAAGCACCTCATCCATATCAATGGCGATGCGCTTCATGCTGTCGGCCCGTTCCATCGGGGCTGATCGTCCGCATACTGGCCGGCTGGGTCAGCGACCGACTCGTAATAGAGCAGGCGTCCACAACTCTCGCAATGCATGCGTGCGCCCTGCCGCACCTGGTTCCACATCTGGGGCCGAAGGAACATCTGGCATCCCAGGCAGCGCTGGTCCTTCACCTTGGCCACTGCCGTTGTGCGCGAGGCGGTGATGCGGTCGTAGTCGGCCAACAGGTCTGGCTCAAACTGGCTGCGCAGGGCCTCGCGTTCCTGTTGCAAGGCTTCCAGCCGTTGCTGTTTCTGGGTAATTTCCGCACGGGCCGATTCTTTTTCCTGCTCAATCAATGCCGTCTGCCGCTCCAGTTCCTGCTTCGCCTCCCGCAGCACCGCTTCCAGACGCTCCGACTGCTCCATACTCTCCAGTTCGGCGTCTTCCAGACGGCGAATTTCATTCTCTGCAAAGGAAATCTCATGCTGGAGAGCGTGAAACTGCTCGTTGGTCTTGACGCTGCCGGACTGCTCGCGGAATTTTGCGATTTTCTGCTGCTGGTCCTGAATGTCGCTTTCCATGCGCCGTCGCTTTGCCTCTTCGGCCTGGATGGCCCTGCCTGCTTCCTCCACGGCCGACTTCTGCACACGCAACCGTTCTTCCAGAGCGGCCAGATGCCGCGGCAAGGCAGCGATGGCCTTTTGCAACTGCGAGATTTCCAGGTCTACGTGCTGAAGATGAAAGAGCTGTTCCAGAGATGCATCCATTGTCTGACCGCAGTCTATAGTATTCCGGCGCTTCCCAGATACCGGTCATCGCCAAATTCTGCCCTCAGCGTCTAACAAATGCCGGGCTGCGGGCATCGCCGTTTTTGCGCCGCACAGATACAATTGGGTATTACAAGATTTCCGCTCAAAAGGGTAGAGAACCGGACGAATGAGTTTGCAGTCACGTAACATTTTCAGGAAGTTTCCGGCCGCCATGTTTGCTTTGCTGGCGCTTGTACTGGTGCTTCCGCACGGCCACGGTCAGACCATTGCAACACGCACCAGTCTTTCCGTAGCAAAAGATGGAGGAAAAACGACGCTTTCGGTCAAGGTCCAGGACCCGACCGGGAGCGCGGTTTCCGGCGGCACCGTTAGCTTTGTGAGCGGGACCACATCTCTGGGTTCTGTGTTTCTGAAAGAAGATGGTACGGCAGATCTGACCGTAGACGCGCCTCCTGCCAGCGTAAAGCAGATCACCGCCGTCTATTCGGGCGACAGCAGCCATGCCGCCTCCGCCTCTGCAGGAGCAAACCTGCACGCGGAAGACACGGGCACATTGCCGGATTTCTCCATAACCGCAAGCCCCACTTCCCTCTCTCTGAATCCTGGCGATTATGGCACGGTGGTCCTCACAATCACGCCGAGCAGCGCGTCCTTCACCCAGTCCGTGACGCTCTCGATCTCCGGACTGCCGAATGGTTCTTCAGCAACATTTACGCCACAGATCGTGACGCCTTTGAACGGCGCCTCCGCCCTGAGTACACTCCAGATCCAGACCTCCGCTTATTCGGGGGCCCGAAACCAGGGTCTTCCGCTGGGCGAAAGGGCTTCTCAGATCGCATATGCACTGGCCCTGCCGGGAGCGTGGCTGCTTCTGCGGCTGCGCCGCTCCGGGCTGCGGATGCTGGCGCTTCCTCTGCTTCTGCTGGTCTGCGCCTCGGGGCTTTCAGCATGTAATGCGCGCTGGGGATACCTGAACCATCCCCCAGCAGCAAATGCCGGTACTCCGGCCGGATCTTACACGCTTACGGTGACTGCTTACTCAAATAATGGCGGGCAGGTCACCACACACAACCTGCAACTTGCCCTGACCGTCAAGTAAAAACGTCTTGCTCCAAAGGCCCTGTCCGCAAGCCGCATGGGATGGGCCTTTTCCTGTTGCCATCCTCTGAGGGGGTGCTCAGGCTTCCAGAGCAGCGAGGGCCTTTTCCAGGCTTGCCGTATCTTCCACATTCAGGGCCGTCTGGCTGCGGTCTATCTGGCGTAGCAGCCCGCAGAGGACCTTCCCCGGGCCTACTTCAAGGAAATGCGTCGGCTTCTGTTCTGTCAGCAGGCGGACCGACTCGACCCAGCGCACAGAGCCGGTCACCTGGCGGACCAGCGCATCGCACAGCGGGCCAGCTTCCGTGACGAGCGCTGCATCTACGTTGGTGACAATGGGCACTTTGGGCGCAGAAAAGTTCAGACGGCGCAGGTCCTCGGCGAGGCGGTCCTGCGCGGGCTGCATGAGCGCACAGTGGAAGGGCGCGCTCACTGGAAGCATCACAGCACGCTTGGCCCCGGCCTCCTTGGCAAGAGCCGCGGCCCGCTCCACGGCAGCAACGGCGCCGGAGATGACCGTCTGCTCCGGCGAGTTCAGGTTGGCTGCCGAGACGATGGCTGCGGTCTCCCTGGCGGCCCTGGCGCAGACCTCAACGACCGCTTCTGCGCCAAGACCAAGAACTGCTGCCATGGCGCCCTGCCCGGCCGGCACGGCTTCCTGCATGTAGCGTCCGCGGTTGCGCAGAGTCTTTACTGCGTCAGCAAACGAGAGCACGCCCGCTGCAACATTGGCCGAGTACTCGCCGAGTGAATGGCCTGCGGCAAAACTTGGCAGAATACCCTTCTCAGCCAGGACGCGCTGTGCGGCAATTGAGACGGTGAAGATGGCCGGCTGTGTGAACTCGGTCAGGCGAAGCTGCTCTTCAGGCCCCTCAAAGCAGAGCTTGGAGAGCGAAAACCTCAGGGCGTCGTCGGCCTCCTCAAAGGTCTGTTTCGCGATGGCAAACTTCTCGTAAAGATCGCGACCCATGCCGACGGTCTGCGATCCTTGTCCGGGAAAAAGAAAGACCAGCTTTTTTTGGTTCATGTCAGAGGTATTTCAACTGATTCGACCGGGTTGGCGCAACTGGGCGGAGCCAAAAAGACGGCTCCAGCACAGCATACGCCTCAGCACGGGAAGGCCCTGCTCTCGGTCAGGAGAAGCAGGGCCGTATTTGCAAGCAGCCTGTAAGCCGAATTCTGTCAAGGACGGTCATTCCTCTAGGCGACGCATTGCTGCGGCGCTCAAGCGACCTACCCGGAGGTTTCCGCTCCACTTAGCGGCACATGGCCGCCAGTCTGGATGACCCTCGCTGGCGCTCCGGGCCGAAACGCCGCGCGGCGGAACGGGTCTTGCCGCGCATCCCTCCCTATTTGGTCTTGCTCCGTGTGGGGTTTACCCTGCCTTCGGCGTTACCGTCGAAGCGGTGCGCTCTTACCGCACCTTTTCACCCTTACCTGTGCCTTGCGGCGCAGGCGGTATGTTTTCTGTGGCACTGGCCGTCTTCAGGCCTTGACGCCTGAATCCCGGACGTTATCCGGCACACTGCCCTGCGGAGTTCGGACTTTCCTCTCCCGTCACGCATGTGCATGACGGCAGCGACCGCCCGGCTGCCCGCTCCATCTATTTTAGACCACACGCAATCCTGATCGACGGCAGAGGCTGGACCGTCGGCCAGCAATGGCCGTCGAGGAGACATGGTTTCGGCCGCCTTAGTTTGGGAGACCTCCGTGCGATTGATTTCTGGCCCTTCCTCCTTCTCCGCGCGCAAAAGAGAACGGGGCCTACCTGCTATCTTCATCTAGAATGCAGCGATCTCACCCCCTGCGCGCGGCCATCCTGGCTCTGCTTGTTCTGGGCGGAATCGTCAATTTTCTGGACCGCAGTGCGCTTTCTGTCGCCAATACGACGCTACGGGGAGAGCTCCATCTTTCTGCAACGCAGATCGGGGCGCTGTTTTCTGCGTTTTCTATTGCCTATGGTCTGGCACAGCTTCCGGCGGGCTGGTTGCTGGACCGCTCCGGCCCGCGGCCGGTCCTGGGCCTGAGTATGCTGTTGTGGTCGGCAGCGCAGATGGCGACCGGAACCGTCTCCGGCTTTGCGACACTGGCGGGCACCCGCATCGGGTTGGGAGCGGGCGAAGCACCGTTTCTGCCCGGAGGCGTCAAAGTCATTCGCGACTGGTATGCGGAGCCAGAGCGTGGGCTGCCGATGGGCGTCCTGAACGCTTCGACCACGCTGGGACAGGCAGTGGCCCCTCCAGTCTTGACGCTGCTTCTGTTGACTTCCGGGTGGCGCAGCATGTTCTTGGGAATCGGAGCCCTGGGGGTCGTGGTGGCGCTGGTTTGGTGGCCCGTCTATCCTGCGAAATCTCCCCAGGATGATGGCACTCGCTTTCAGGAGAGGGCTTCTCTGGCTCGGGACGTCTGGGGGCTGCTGCGACAGCGCACCCTCTGGGGAATGATGCTGGGATTCAGCGGAATCAATTACACGGCATGGCTCTATCTGACATGGGTACCGGGCTATCTTGAGGCGGCCCATCAAGTAAGCCTGAAAGCCGCGGGATGGCTGGCGGCACTGCCTTTCCTAATGGGCTCGGCCGGGATGCTGGTGAATGGAGCAGTGGCCGACACGCTGGTGGGGCGAGGGCGCGATCCCTTGCACAGCCGCAAAGGCCTGATTGTTGCAGGGATGCTCTGCTCGGCCACATGCACCCTGCTGGTCCCGCACGCGGCCACTGCTTGGGGGGCAGCGGCCGTCATCGGGATGGCGCTCTTCTTTATCCATTTTGCCGGGACGTCAGCCTGGGGACTGGTGCAGACCGCCACGCCTGCACATCTGGTAGCCAGGGTGGGGGCGGCACAGAATTTCGCAAGTTTTCTGTTTGCCTCGGCTGCGCCATGGTTGACAGGATGGCTTCTGGACAAGACCCATTCATTCCATCTCGCGCTGAAGACCTGCTCGGGGGTAACGTTTCTGGGAGCTGTGGCTTATCTGTCCCTGGTTCGCGACCGCATCCAGGCCCGCAAGGACTAAGCCTTTTGAAACACTGCCCCGTGGTGGTCATAAACCGACAGGACCTTGCCTGCCCGGTGCGGGTCCGTGGACCAGCTCTTTGAAACCTCCTGAATAAATTCCTCCCCGGTCCGGGCAGACAGCGCCGCCGCATAATGGGGCCAGCCCGAAGCGAGGGTCCGTAATCGACGCATCCGCTCTGCGAAACAGGCCTGCCAGTCAGGAAATTTCACCCAGTAAGCCTGGACAGTGCTCCATGTGCCATGAAGGTATTCCCGCGTGGGCAGAGCAATGGTTTCTGTGCCGGGAAGCGGCGGATGCGCCTGTTTCTGGCCGAAGAGGTTATTTGCCTCCGTGGCAAGAAGAGAGAGTCCCCACCCGGACTCAAGAGCGGCTTCACAAGCGGCATACTCGGGGAAGATGTGCCCGGCGGCCCTTGCAGCCTGACAGGCCTTCTGAAGAAATGCTTCCTGCATGGTCATGCTTTTCCTCCAAAAACAAAAACGGCGGGGCCTGATGGGCTCCCGCCAGCGAATCGTTCGATGATTTTTTCTAAATTCCTCTTAAGAAAAGAGTTAGCGATGATCGAATCTCCACCTCCTGGGTGCGAGGGGTCGCCTGAAACCCAATGCCGACCGAAAAACAAAAACGGCGGGGCCTGATGGCCTCTCGCCGGCGAATCGTTCGATGATTTTTTCTAAATTCCTCTTAAGAAAGAGGTTAGCGAAGCTCGCCTAACGGATTGGCAATGCAAACGAGATGGAAGGTCCCCTCTTTCGAGAAAACTCTCTCTATTTCTATTGTTTCAAAATCAGGGGTAATTCTCGGCACTTTTTCTGTTGAAATCAGAATTTTTTAACCGAGTACTGTTTTGACCCCTTCGACCAGGGCCTGAGGGTTGAATTCGCTGCGGATGATCTCGTCGGGACAGTCGCTGCTGTCTGCCACGCGATAATTGCAGACGAAAGCCACTTTCTGGTCGGGATGGATCCTGCGGACATCTTCGCAGAGTTTTTCGGCAATCGGAATGCGCCCATCCCCTTCTACATCCACGAGGACAAGGTCGAACGGGGACTGCCGGTAGAGGGATTCTGCCTCCTGCACGGAAAGGGTGGAGACGACCTGATAGCCATGCAGTTGAAGGATTTCATCGCGCAACTCGCGGATGAGGTCGCGGCTACAAACGTGCAGGATCCTGAGGGGGGCCATACTGGCGTGAGGATAGCAGAATCGTTGCTCTGTGGGTATCCAATAGCTGGGCTGGATGAACGTTTTGGCACTTCACCCTGGATGATCCGACCTCATCAGCACTCCCCCACTGAAGGCATGGAGACGCAAAGGACCGGGCACGGCACCTTCATGCAAAGGAGCTTGCTTTCGCCAAGCAGATCGGCAGCGGAAGCTTGGAGTGGAGCACCCAAAGCTCCCTGACCATGCTAGACGACGAAGTATTTGGCCTGCGGATGATGGACGATGATGGCGTTGGTGCTCTGCTCCGGTTCGAGGTGGAAGCCTTCGGTGAGGCGGACGCCGATGTTCTTTTCCGGCTCAAGAAGGTCGAAGATTTTGGTCTGGTCTTCGAGGTTGGGGCAGGCCGGGTACCCGAAAGAGTAGCGCGATCCGCGATATTTCTGGTGGAAGAGGTCTTTGATCTTCGGGGAGTCCTCGCCGGCAATGCCAAGCTCCTGGCGGATGAGCTTGTGGGCCAGTTCGGCCAAGGCCTCGGCGGTTTCCACGCTCAGGCCGTGGACATAAAGGTAACGGGTGAAGTCGCCGGCTTCAAACAGCTCTTTGGTGACCTGGCTGGCGCGGTCGCCGATGGTGACTACGGAGAAGCCGACGACATCGAAACGGCCCGAATCCTTGGGCAGGAAGAAGTCGGCAATGGACAGCTTGCGGCCATCACGCTGGCGCGGAAAGGTGATGCGCAGGCGCTCTTTGGGCGTACTGGTGGTGGGGTCCACCGGGGCATAGACGACGAGATCGTTGCCATCGGCCTGGGCGGGGAAGAAACCGTAGACGAGTTTTGGATGGAACCAGTCTTTGGACTTGATCTCCTTCTTTAAGTCTTCCAGGATGGGGCGGTACTTTTCCTCAACCAGACGGATGTAATCCGTGGCGGAGGCCGTCTTGAGCTGCCACTGGTTTTTGAAGAGCGCAGTTTCATTGATGTAGGCGAAGACTTCATCGAGGCAGAAGTCTTTTTTGACGCGCACACCATAGAAGGGCGGCGTGGGCACGTCGGGAGCATCGCTGACCCAGGTGGAGCGCGCTGTGCTGACCTCCGCCGGTGCGGCCGCCTCCTCCGTCACGGTAACTTTCGTGAAGACCTTGACGGTCTTGCCGTCTTCCAGGCGCTTTTTGCGGGCCTCTTCGTCTTCGGTGGTGAGGTCGGTCATGACGTGCAGTCCGGCGAAGGCGTCCTCTGCATAGAAAACGGCGGAGGAGTATTCGCGGCGCAGGTCGTCCTCAACATACTTACGGGTGAGGGCGGCACCTCCGCAGATGACGGGCGTTTCCATGGCAAGGCGTTCCAGGTCCTGGATGACGTACTTCATCTCCAGAGTGGACTTGACGAGCAGGCCGCTGAGTCCGATGGCGTCGGCATGATGCTCCTGCGCGGCCTTGATGATGGCGTCGGCCGGCTGCTTGATGCCCAGGTTGACGACCTTAAAGCCGTTATTGGAGAGAATGATGTCCACAAGGTTCTTGCCGATGTCGTGGACGTCGCCCTTGACGGTGGCAAGGACGATGGTCCCTTTCTGCGCACCTTCCATCTTTTCCATCTTCGGCTCAAGATAGGCGACAGCGGCCTTCATGGTGGCGGCCGAATCGAGCACTGAAGGAAGCTGCATCTTGCGTGCACCGAAGAGGTCGCCGACGGTCTTCATGCCATCCAGCAGGACGGTGTTGATGAGGTCCAATGGCGTATAGGTTTCCAGCGCTTTTTCAAGCACCTCTTCGAGCGTCTGCTTGGCGCTGCCCTGGCCGATAGAGCGCTCGCCGCGAATGATCAGCTGCTTGAGCTTTTCTTCCGTGCTGAGGGACTCGATGGCGACCTCTTCGCTGGCGGCAGCGCTCTTGTCGAGTCCGCTGAAGTGGGCCATGTAGACCTGAAGCGGGTCACCCTCGGATTCATCGCGGAAGATCAACCTGCGGGCAAGTTCAACCTCGCGCTCGGGGATCTTGTAGAGAGGGTAAATCTTCGAGTAGTTGACGATGGCAGCGTCGAGTCCGCGGTCTACGGCCTCCTTGAGAAAGACGCTGTTGAGCACACGTCGGGCGTAGGCACTGAGGCCGAAGCTGATGTTGCTGACGCCAAGGATGGTCTTGGCCTCGGGCAGCTCCTGCTTGATGCGGCGCACGGCCTCAAGCGTCTCCATTCCGGCGGTGCGGTACTCTTCCTGCCCGGTGGAGATGGGCAGGGTGAGTGGATCAAAGATCAGGTCAATGCCGCGCAGGCCGTATTTCTTTGTGGCCAGGTCATAGATGCGTTTGGCGATGGCGACCTTCTTGTCGGCGGTGAGCGCCATGCCCTCCTCATCAATGGTGAGCGCCACCACGGCCGCTCCATAGCGGCGCGCCATAGGCAGCACCTTGCTGGTGCGCTTTTCCCCGTCCTCAAGATTGATGGAGTTAATGACGGGCTTGCCGGGGATGCGCTTCAGGGCCTCCTCAATGACGTCGGCCTCGGTCGAGTCCACCACAATCGGAGCGGGGACGCGGGTGGCGATCTTCTCAAGCACCGCGTTCATGTAGCCTTTTTCATCTTCGCCCACGATGGCGCAGCAGAGGTCGAGCATCTGGGACCCCTCAGCAGCCAGGCGCTTGGCCAAGGCCAGGATGCCGTCGTAGTCGCCGGCCCGCACCATGTCACGGAAGTGTGCCATGCGTGTGGTGGTGTTCATCTCCTCCGCCACAATGACGGGCTGGCCGTCCACTTCCAGCGGAACGGCGGAGAAGGCGCTGGCGGCGACGGCCTGGGGCCTTACACTTCTGGGGGCCGGCGCGGCATGCTCCACTGCTTCGACGACTGCCCTCAGGTGCGCCGGAGTGGTGCCGCAGCACCCGCCGACAACCTGTACGCCGTATTCGGTGACAAAGCGCTTGTGGTAAGCGGCCAGCTCTTCGGGAGTGAGCTTGTAGACGGCACGTCCGCCCTCGTTCTGCGGCAGACCTGCATTGGGCAGCACGCTGATGGGCCGGGTAGCATTCTGGCAGAGGAAGCGCACAGCATCGTTCATCTCGGCCGGACCGGTGGCGCAGTTCAGGCCGATGATGGCCGGGTCAAAGCATTCAAGGACCGCCAGCGCCGCACCAATCTCCGAGCCGAGAAGCATGGTGCCCGTGGCTTCGAGCGTCACCTGCATCTGGATGGGCAGCTCCCTGCCCATCTTGCGCTGGGCGTCCTGGCAGGCGGCAAGCGCGATCTTGGCCTGGAGGAGGTCCTGACTGGTTTCAATCAGCAGGATGTCCACGCCACCTTCAATGAGCGCCTCGGCCTGCTCGCGATAGGCTTCGGCCATATCGTCGTAAGTGATGTGGCCGAGCGATGGCAGCTTGGTGGTAGGACCGATGGAGCCGGCAACGAAACGCGGCTTTTCCGGGGTAGTAAACTGCAGGGCGACTTCTTTGGCCAGTTTTGCGGCGGCAATGTTCAGCTCGCGGGTCTTGTCCTGAAGATCGTACTCGGCCAGGACGATGCGCGTGGAGCCGAAGCTGTCGGTCTCAACCACATCGCAGCCCACCTCAAAAAAACTGGCATGGATGCTGCGGATGATGTCCGGACGGCTGAGGACGAGCAGCTCATTGCAGCCCTCTTTACCCCAGTAGTCGTCTACGGTGGGCGCATGGGCCTGGATGTTGGTGCCCATGGCGCCGTCGTAGACGATGACGCGCTCTTTCAGGATGTCAAGAAAAGTGGCCATGTTCGCTGTGCGTTGTCATACCGGACGGTTTCTTGTCCGGACCTTTTGCCGTCTGGTTCCCCGGTCTTCTTTCAAAACGGGGCCCTGAAGGCCCGCATCCATGTTAATGGCTCGGGAACGGAGAAGAGGAGCCGTCTTCAGGCAAGCGGCATTTTGGGGGGCGGAATGGCGCTTTACTTCACCGAATCCGAGTGGGCAGCCAGCTCGCCGGGCATACCGACGGCCGGCACCAGCATGTCCTCTTTCCGCATGACGAGGTTGGTGGCGTTCAGGCTGGCCAACTCAAAGCCGTGTCCGTGGGTGATGGCGTCGGTGGGGCAGGCCTCGACGCAGTATCCGCAAAAGATACAGCGGTTGTAATCAATGTTGTAGACCTTGGCGTAGCGCTCGGAGCTGGAGATGCGGTTTTCGGCGGTGTTCTCGGCGGCCTCAATGTAGATACAGTTGGAGGGGCAGGCGGCCGCGCAGAGAAAACAGGCGACGCACTTTTCCAGGCCGTTTTCGTCGCGCTGGAGCACATGCGCTCCGCGGAAGCGGTCCTGCAGGACAGCGCCGCGCGTGGGGCCGGGGCCGTCGGGGTAGTTTTCTACCTCGGTCGGCTGGAACATCTCCTTAAAGGTGATGCTCATTCCCTTGCTGATGGCCGCGATGTTGCGCACGATGGACATGCTTCTAGTATAGAGCCAAGCAGCGGCGACCGGAAAAGCGCTGCACGAAAAAGCGGCAGAGAAAGTCCTTGGGAGTGCCGGCAAAAGCAAGGAGACTGGTACAAGACTCGTTTATGATTCTAGTTGTCGATTTCCTGCCCCAGGATGGCCCTGATGCGAACACCTTTGCTTCTGCTCTGGATCAGCGTGGTTTCCCTTTCACTCTGCGCGCAAACGCTCAGAGTGCAGAATGGCAGCCAGCAGGCGTCTTTTTCCAGGGAATCGCTGCAATCTCTTCCTCATCAAACGGTCACCGTGCACGATCCCCATACGAACCAGGACGAAACGTACTCCGGCGTGCCGCTGATAGAGCTATTGAAGCAGGTGGGCGCCCCGACAGGGCACGAGGTGCGGGGCAAGGTGCTTTCGCAATATGTGGTGGCAACGGGATCGGACGGCTACAAGGCAATCCTGGCGCTGGCCGAAGCTGAGCCTGATTTTCATCCCGGCGATGTGATTGTGGCCGATACGATGGACGGAAAACCTCTGGACGCAAAGATTGGCCCATTCCGTCTAGTGGTCTCCGAAGACAGGCGTCCTGCGCGGTCGGTCCGCAACCTGGTTTCTGTGGAGCTGAAGTCCGACAAGTAAGGAAACCGGGTGGCCGAGCCACCTGTGTGCGCACCTTGCGGATCCAACAGGCCACAAAATAGCTGTTTTTCTTTTGCCTCAGGCGCGATACCCTTATAGAGCATCCCCCGGCGCACGATTGATTCCTGAGGAGCAGTATCTCTCCATGCAGGCCCAAGGCCTCAACGAGCAATTCAACTATACCCAGGCCATGGAGCAACTGGTGGATGTGATTCAACAGCTTTCCCTGGCCCGCGACCTGGACCGAATTCTGGAGATTGTACGGCAGGCGGCCCGCAAGCTCACGGGGGCCGATGGGGCAACCTTTGTGTTCCGCGAAGGAGACCAGTGCCACTATGTCGACGAAGAGGCCATTGGTCCTCTATGGAAGGGGTCGCGATTTCCGATGAGCGCCTGCATCAGTGGATGGGTGATGCTGAAGCGCCAAGCCGTCATCGTTCCTGACATCTTTGAGGACCCCCGCATTCCCCAGGAGGCCTATCGCCCTACGTTTGTGCGCAGTCTGGCCATGGTCCCGATTCGCACTCTGGACCCTCTGGGTGCGATCGGCGCATACTGGGCGCAACCTTACAGACCCTCCGAAGGCCAGGTCAGGGTCTTGCAGGCGCTGGCCGACACGACGGCCGTGGCCCTTGAAAATGTACGGATCTACTCCAGCCTGGAAAAACAAGTCTTGGAGCGCACGGCGGAGCTGAGAACAGCCAATGAAAAGATCCAGCAGCTTCTGCTGATTGATGATCTGACCGGGCTGTACAACCGGCGTGGATTCATGGTCCTGGCAACGAAGCTGCTTTCCGTCGCGCGGCGATCCAGAAGTTTCTCCTGGGTCCTGTATGCGGACCTCGATAATCTGAAGCAGACCAATGATGCTTTTGGCCATGACGCTGGAGACCGCCTGCTATGGACCGCGGCCCAGGTGCTGCGCGAGGTCGCCCGCGAATCCGATGTGGTCGCGCGCATTGGAGGCGATGAATTTGCTATTTTTGGGACCGGGGAGCAAGGCCCGGACGAGATCCAGCAGAGGATCCGCACTGCACTGGATCAATACAGTGCCGCTGGCAACGGAAGCATCCATCTTTCCCTGAGCACGGGTACCGCAATTTGTGAAACCGATGAGCGTACTTCTCTAGAGGACCTTCTGAACCGCGCGGACCAGGCCATGTACACGGACAAACGACACCGCAGCGGAAAACACATCGTTTAGCCCCGGTTTTGCATCCTCTGTATCAGTCCTGCACGGCTTTTCTGGGAAGGCCTCCGCAGGCTACGCTGATACAGGCCACTTCGGCCAGAGGGAAGTACACTGGAATGCTGCATTTGTTGCTGAGATGGTTTCTTGATGCTTTGTGTCTGCTGATTGTGGCCTGGCTGGTGCCCGGCTTCAGGGTGCTGAATCTGCCCTCCGCGCTGATTGCGGTGATTGTGATTGGCCTTCTGAATGTCACTCTGGGATTTTTTCTGAAGCTCATTACACTGCCGCTGGGGATCCTTACGCTGGGGCTGTTCTTTCTGGTCATCAATGCGTTGATTCTGAAGATGGCCAGCGCCGTGGTTCCGGGCTTCCAGGTGAACAGCTTTGGAGCAGCATTCATCGGCGCAGCCGCACTGGCCGTACTGCACATGATCTTCGAGGCCCTGTCGAACTAGTGTGCCGAAGACCTCAGGGCCGGTGTCCCGGCGATTCCGGAACCAGGACGCCAGCGGGTTTGTGGGCATCCTTACGGACGAGTGCCCTTCCGCTGCCTACCTTGCGTTCCGAACGGGCACGGTTGTTGCCGGGGGCTACGATCGGCTGGGGAGAGATCCGGGCACCGGAGGCGGCTCCCATGCCAGTGTCCGGCGCAGCCAGATGAATTCCCGCCGGAGGCACCGCGCCTTCCAGCGCCCGCTGGCGCGAATGCTGCACGCTTCCTGCCACGATCAGGGCACATCCGGCCACAGCGGCCAAGGCAGCAAAGACCGGCCGGGGACCCGAAAAAATTGGCGCAGACGGAACGAGGGTCTTTTCTTCATCCGCATGGATTCAAGCTCCAGGCGGACGCGGACACGGTCTTCCAGGCCCGGTGGCGGCTGTACACGGGTAACGCGGCAAAGCGCCGCATCCAGTTTTTTTTCCAGGTCCGATTTCATTGGCCACCTCTTTCTCTGGCCAGAAGCAAAGCCAGTTCCTTGCGAGCGCGAAAGATCCGGGAACGGATGGAAGATTCCGTTGTGGAGCAGATGGATGCAATTTCCGCAGTGGACAACTCTTCCACAGCGGAGAGCAGCAGCGCCTGACGCTCTTTGTCCGGAAGACGGTCAATCAGGTCCAGGATCCGGGCACACTCCTGCGAGGAAATGACCTCATCTTCGGCGAGGCGCTCGGTTGCCGTCAGCTGCCGCGCGTGATCGTCAAGGTCTTCGGTTTCCGGACGTGTTTTGGCGCGGCGCTTACGGTCCAGGGCCAGGTTCCAGGCAATCCGCACAAGCCAGACACGCGGGTCACGGATTTCCCGGACCTTTTCCTGGTGCCTGAGTACACGCAGGAAGGTGTCCTGCACAATGTCTTCGGCTTCCGCCGCATTGCGCGTAACAGAAAAGGCCACACGATAGAGCATCGTCGCATATTCTGCGACGAGCGAGGTGATGACTGCTCCTGTATCTTCCTGAGTATTCAATACAGGTTGAGTGTAAAACCAGACAGCGGCCTGTGCCTCAAGCGTACTCATCTTCTTCTATGTAAGAAGACGCGGCAGGACAGGCCTGCGCTCAAAAACGGAACGGAGCAGAGACAGACCCGGTCATTGCTGAGGTACGGCCACGGCGCCCTGGAGCTTCTGTGCCGCGATTTGCCCGGCGGCCGTGCCCTTGTCCTGGTCCTTGATCTCCGCATAGAGCTTCTTTGCCTCTTCCGGCCGGGTGGACTCATAGAGGGCGGCAAGCTGGAGCTTGGCAAGGCTGGCCGGGACCACGGTAGTCGGCTTTGCGATCAACTGCTGATACAACTGGATGGCCTCAGCATCGCGTCCCGTCTGGTGATCAATGCCCGCCAGAGCGAGCCGGGCCAGAGAGGCCACGTTGGCGTCATGGGAAGCAGCAGCTTTTTTCAGCTCCTCCTCGCCGGTCGAGGACTGACCCATGTCCAGGGCCGCCATTCCGGCCAGGTAGCGGGCATTGGCGCCGACGGCAAACCATCCATACTGGTTGGCCACTTGCTCAAAAAGAGGATAGGCCGCCTTTGCTCTTTCCGCAGCGGAAGCATAGGTCTTGACGCCGGGTTCGGCGGGCTGTCCGGGTTGGGCCAGTGGAGTGGTATAGATGTCCATGGCCTGCCCAAATAGCAGTTGCGCACGCTCCGAGCGGTGATTGTAAAGCACCAGACCGGCAAAAAAGAGGCCCACAAGGACCACCACCACGATGGAGGTCCGGATGACGGTGGCACGGTGCTCTTCCAGCCAGGAAAGGCTGGTAGCGGTTGCCTGTACGAAACTGTCCTGTTTGAGCGCGTGACGTGTCTGTGTATCCACTCGGTCCTTAAGAAATCCTTCTGGGCAGGAAACATCGCAGGCAATCGCAGAGAAAGGGCTGCCTGCGTAGATACATGAAGTCTACCAGCGGGAAATCCGGGGGGTCAAACCCGCCCCGTGATACTCTCAAATTTTCTATGAATTTCAGGATTTTCGCGCTGCTTGCCGGCCTGGGCTGGGCAAGCGCTCTGCTTGCCCAGCAGCAGGGCGATGACTGCTCTCTGCACCATCTGAAACCATGCGTGGTCCATGTGGCGCAGGACGAACTGGGCATCGTGACCAGTCCTTTCCGCATGGACCGTGCAGACCTGCTATGGATTGCGCCCTTCGGGATGGCAACCGGGCTTTCGATCGACTATGACGCGCACATGATGCGGGAGCTGGGCGTGCATCCGGACCGCGAGGACAAATTCAAGAAGTTTTCTGACGTTGCGGGCCTTTACGGGCCGACAGCGGCGCCCGTGATTGGATATTTTGTAGGTGCGGGAACGCACAATGACTACCTGCAGGAGTCGTCTGTTTTGGCCGGCGAGGCCACCCTGGACGCGGTCCTGCTGAACGAGGGACTGAAGTACGCCATCGACCGTGAGCGGCCCAACCAGGGCGATGGCACCGGGCGCTTCTGGCCGCATGGAACGCGCACCTGGCCCGACGGACAGTCCATGCCCTCAAACCACTGCATGGTGGCATGGTCCTTTGCCCGGATTGTGGCCGGGCAGTACAACACGCCAGCCACGAAAATCGCCGTTTACTCATTGGCTACGGCGGTCTCGGCCTCACGCGTGCTCGCGCGCGAACACTTCCCTTCAGACGTGATTGTTGGGAGCACCTTCGGATATCTGATTGGCGACTACGTCTTTCGACACCGGTCGCGCGAAGCCAGCCTCTTCTCGCTCTCGGCAGTGAATACGGCCGGCGGACGCGCGATGCAGCTCAATATCAACCTGGGCCGGCGGTAGGACTTCTGGCTAGCCCGGGGGCCAGTGCATCTGGCGACCGCCAAGTAGATGCAGATGTAGGTGGGAGACGGTCTGCCCGCCTTCCGGGCCGGTATTCATGACCGTGCGATAACCTTTGTCCAGACCATGTTCCTGGGCGAGCCGGGCCGCTGTGGCCTGAAGATGCCCCAGCAGCGACGCGTCGGCCTCCGTCGTCTGCGCCAGCGATGGGATGTGCTTTTTGGGCACAAGCAGAAGGTGGACCGGGGCGCGCGGATCAATATCGGCAAAGGCGTAAATCTGCTCATCCTCATACGCCTTCTTTGAGGGGACGGCCCCGGCGACAATCTGGCAGAAGATGCAATCCATGCCCACAGAATAGCGCAGGCGGAGAAGCGTATGGCGTCTCCGTTAAAATAGAGGGTACAGGCTTCTTTTATGCGATTCAGACACAGAACATGGGCCGCTCTGTTTGCGGCGCTTCTGGCCATTGTTCCGGCCAGAGCGCAGTTCTCCAATCCACAGACGGAAACAACGCCGGTGCACAATGCAAAGGCGCTGCGTCCGCCCGCAGGGGCGAGGGTGGCGATCTATGAATTTGAGGACATGGAGTGTCCGGATTGCGCACGCGCGAACCCGCTGTTGAAGGAGGCCGCGGCGAAATACCACATCCCCTGGGTGCGGCATGACTTTCCGCTGCCCTTCCACACCTGGAGCTTTGATGCCGCCGTTGATGCGCGCTGGTTTGACACGAAGTCGAAGAAGCTGGGTGATGAATTCCGGGATGCGGTCTTTGCCAATCAGCCAAGCATTACTACGCAGGACGACCTGCGCAACTTCGCCCAGAAATTCGCGCAGCAGCACAATCTGGCGTTTCCTTTTGCCGTAGACCCCCAGGGCAAACTGGCCGCGCTGGTCAAGGCCGACTATGATCTCGGCCAAAGCATCGGCATCCAGCACACGCCAACGATCTGGATTGTGACCAATAAGACCAGCGGCACTCCATTTGTGGAGGTCGTCGACCGCAGCCGCTTGTATGAGCTGATTGACCAGGCGCTGGCTGAAACGAAAAACGAAGCCGCTACACGCCATTCCGGCGGGAAGTGAGATTCTATTTGCCCTTTCGCAAAATGGACGAAAGAGGCACCCGAGTTTGCTGAATGGGGCAACCAAACAGGTCCTGCTTCATTCGCGCATCAAAATACATTACGGACGATTGTGTGAGGAGTAAGAAACGTGCCTTTGTATGAATATCAATGCAATGCCTGCGGGCATGTTTTTGAGAAAATCAAGAGCTTCAGCGATCCCGAGGAAAAAGAATGCCCGGTGTGCAAGGGGCAAGTGGAACGTCTGCTCTCTGCCCCGGCCGTGCAGTTTAAAGGCTCCGGATGGTATGTGACCGACTACGCCGGAAAAAATGGAAGCGGCAAGCGCTCCAATACAAATACAACGGACAGCAGTGCTTCTGCAGAGAAGCCTGCGGCGGCCGGGTCTGAAAAGAGTACCTCCTCGACGGCGCCCTCGACAAAGAACGATTAAAGACCCTCCATGTGCACCTGCCGGACACAGAGTGCGGGTGCACCGCTTCTTTCTCTCTTCTTGCTGAGGAGACTATTTTTGCGCAGATTTCTTCTTGGCGCTGGAGTTCTTCTTTGAGGGGCCCTTCTTTGTGCTTGCCTTTTTGGCCGGGGCGGGCACCTTGGCCCCCTTCTTCCTCGCTTCAGAAAGACCGATGGCAATGGCCTGTTTGGGGTCAGTGACTTTCTTTCCGCTGCGGCCGCTCTTCAGCTTGCCCTCTTTCATGGCGCGCATCTCACGCTCGACCGATCTTGAGGCCGCCGGACTGTACTTTCTGCTGCCGGACTTCTTTTTTGCTGGCATCCCATGCACCTCCAAGTGTGTGGGAAGGCAGGAAGCGAACAAAGGTTGCGCGGCCGGGCAGCGTTATCTGGACGCTGCCGCCGGCAGGACCTCCTGGACATCCACCCAGCTTGTTGGATATTCGCCGGTATAACAGGCAACGCAGAAGCGGTTGCCCTCGCCGCCATCGCAGGCCTTTTGTAACCCAGGCAGCGACAAATAGGCAAGCGAGTCGGCCTCAATAAACTGGCGGATCTCTTCGATGGAGTTGTTGGCTGCAATCAGCTCTTTTTTGCGCGGAGTGTCTACGCCATAAAAACAGGGCGAGGTGGTCGGCGGACAACTGATGCGCATATGGACTTCCTTTGCACCCGCCGCACGCACCATACGCACGATTTTGCGGCTGGTGGTGCCGCGAATGATGGAGTCATCAATCAGGATGATGCGCTTGCCCTCAAGCAAATTGCGCACCGGATTCAGCTTGAGCTTTACGCCGAAGTCGCGCACGCGCTGCTCAGGCTCGATAAAGGTACGCCCGACGTAGTGGTTGCGAATCAGCCCGAAGCGAAACGGGATGCCGCTTTCGGCCGCATAGCCGATGGCCGCAGTCACACCGCTGTCCGGAACGGGAACGACCAGGTCGGCCTCTACGTGTGATTCGCGCGCCAGCTGGCGGCCCATCTCTTCGCGGCTCTCCTGCACCCAGCGGTTGTAGATTTTGCTGTCCGGTCGCGCAAAGTAGACGTGCTCAAAGATGCAGCTTGACTGCGGAATTCCGCTGGCATACTGGACGGAAGTCACGCCGTCTTTTGTGACCATGACCAGCTCGCCTGGCTTCACGTCGCGCTCAAACTTTGCGCGCAGCAGGTCGAAGGCGCAGGTCTCGGAGGCAAAGACAATCGTGTCCGGCCCGTCCGGGTTCTCGATGCGGCCCATCGAAAGCGGGCGGAAACCGCGCGGATCGCGGGCGGCAAAGATGCGGTCGCGCGTCATCATCACGATGGAGAAGGCGCCGTCGACCTGACGCAACGAGTCGGCGATGGCCTCGACCAGCGTGCTGGCTTTGGAATGCGCGATGAGCTGGACAATGATTTCCGAATCACTGGTGGTCTGGAAGAATGCGCCTTCGCGCTCCAGCTTTGCACGCACATTGCCCAGGTTCACCAGATTGCCATTGTGCGCAATGGCAATGAGGCCCCTGGTGGAGTCCACGCGGATGGGCTGCGCATTCAGCAGCGCCGAGTCGCCGGTGGTAGAGTAGCGCGTGTGGCCAATGGCCATCTCTCCGGTGAGCTTGGAGAGGACTTCTTCCGTGAATATGTCCGCCACCAGCCCCATGCCCTTAATATTGAAGAGATTGGTGCCGTCCGCCGTGGCGATTCCGGCAGATTCCTGCCCGCGATGCTGGAGCGCGTAAAGGCCAAGATATGCCTGACGCGCTGCGTCAGGATGCCCATGGATGGCGACGACGCCGCACTCTTCGCGCAGCTTGTCAGTGCCGCGGGCACGGCAAGACGCAACCTCACCGCCCCTTACTGCGGGCCGCATGATTTCCCCCGGAATGCCTTCGACCATGAGGTGTTTCACGCCAACACCTCTTCGTGCAAGGCAGATTCCAGTGCATGAGACCAGACATGCTGCAACCCGGAAATACGTTCGTCAATCACTGTCATTCCCTGGACCTGGATGCGGAAGCTATCTTTCACGGTTTCCCCAAGATTTGCAACCAGCAATTCAGGGTATTTTCCGACGACTGCCTTGACTTTCTCGACGGAAACCTGCGCACAGGAAACAATCACCTGTGTTGCCGTCTCATGAAATAAGGTCCAGGCAAGCGGAAGGTCCGGAGCCTGCGTAAGCTCTACATGCACGCCGACGCCATTGCCGAATCCGGCTTCTGCGAGCGCGACAGCGATGCCGCCGTCAGAGATGTCGCTGGCTGAATGCAGCAAACCAGCATGGGCCAGTTCAGCGAGGCACTGATGCAGGGCGGCTTCCGCAGCCAGATCCAGCGATGGCGGCGTTCCCCAGACTTCGCCGAGAACCGTCTTGGCATACTCAGATGAGCCAAACTCGCGCAGGCGCTCTTCGCTGGGGGGCAGCTTCGCCCCTGTAATCCACAGCACGGCATCGCCTGCTTGCTTCCATGAAGCAGAAACGGTCTTGGTAATGTCTTCGATCAGGCCAACGATGCCCAGCACAGGGGTCGGATAAATGCCTTCGCCGCGCGTCTCGTTGTATAGCGAGACGTTGCCTCCGGTAATGGGCGTCCCCAGCGCAGTACAGGCCTCCGCGATGCCGTCAATCGCAGCAGAAAGCTGGGCCATGATCTCCGGCTTTTCCGGATTGCCAAAGTTCAGGCAATTCGTGGCTGCAATCGGAGTCGCCCCGGTACAGGCGACTTTGCGGGCGGCTTCCGCAACGGCGTGCTTTGCGCCGAGCGTCGGATTGAGATAACACCAGCGCCCGTTGCCATCGAGCGCCATAGCCAGACCGCGCTTTGTGCCCTTGATGCGCATGACGCCGGCCTCTCCGCCGGGGCCTTGCACCGTGTTGGTCTGTACCATCGAGTCGTACTGCTCATGCACCCAACGCTTGGAGCAGATGTTCGCTGAGGCAAGCAGCGTGCGCAGGTCTGCGGTATAGTCCCGCGATGAAACCTTGTCTTCGTAACCGAGCTTCTCAAACGCGCTTTTCGTCGGCCCTTGTGGAACGGGCGCTTTCCATGTTCCCACTGGACGGTGGTATACCGGAGCGTCATCGGTCAGCGACTGGTTCGGAATGTCTGCGACCAGTTCGCCATGATGCAGGATGCGCAGGCGCGGCTCAGCAATCACGGTGCCGACGATGGTGGCGTCGAGTCCCCATTTGGCAAAGACATCGAGCACTTCCTGTTCGCGGCCCTTGTCGGCCACCAGCAACATGCGCTCCTGCGATTCGCTCAGCATGATCTCGTAGGCCGTCATGCCCGTTTCGCGCTGCGGCACGTGGTCGAGTTCGACTTCCAGGCCTACGCCGCCACGCGCTCCCATCTCGCAGGTGGAACAGGTAAGACCGGCTGCGCCCATGTCCTGAATGCCGACGATGGCGCCTGTTTTCATGGCTTCCAGGCAGGCCTCCAGCAGCAGCTTTTCCATGAACGGGTCGCCAACCTGTACGTTGGGCCGCTTCTGCTCGGAGCCTTCCTTGAACTCCTCGCTGGCCATCGTTGCCCCGTGAATGCCATCGCGCCCGGTCTTGGCCCCCACGTAAATCACAGGATTCCCGATACCGGTCGCTTTGGCATAGAAAATCTCATCGCGCCGGACCAGACCCAGGGCGAAGGCATTGACCAGCGGATTGCCCGAATAGCACTCCTCAAAGCGCGTCTCGCCGCCAAGATTGGGCACGCCGAAGCAGTTGCCGTATCCAGCGATGCCGTGGACCACGCCTTCCAGGATGGAATGGTTTTTGTGGATGGTCTCGCGCGGGGTTTTGCCATCGTCGCGGAGGGGCCCAAAGCGCAGCGAATCCATGACGGCCAGCGGGCGCGCGCCCATGGTAAAGATGTCGCGCAGGATACCTCCCACCCCGGTGGCCGCGCCCTGATACGGCTCAATATAGGAAGGATGGTTATGCGACTCGATCTTGAAGGCGCACGCCCAGCCATCGCCCACGTCAATGATCCCGGCATTCTCGCCCGGGCCCTGCACGACGCGGTCGCTTTTGGTAGGCAGACGCTTCAGGTGCACGCGCGACGACTTGTACGAACAATGCTCGCTCCACATCACCGAGTAAATACCAAGCTCGGTCAGGCTGGGAGTGCGTCCCAGGGCGGCCACAATGCGGTCATATTCTTCCGGAGTGATGCTGTGCTGGGCCAGCAGCTCCGGCGTAACAGTGGCAGCCTGGGGGGCCACAGAAGACGTTTGGGATTTCATGGCGGTTCCAACTCTATTGTCGCATGGAGAGAATGCGCCTGCGGCGGCCGGAAGCTATCAACGCGCCGCGATGCCGGTTAGAATAAAACTTTACCCTCACATCCAGAAAGCGCACATCATGCACCGTTGGTCCAGGCTTTTTGTTCCTACTCTCCGGGAAGCTCCGGCAGATGCCGAGGTCCCCAGCCACAGGTTCCTTGTCCGCGCCGGATACATCCGCCAGCTTGGGGCAGGCATCTATTCGTATCTTTTTCTTGGGCACCGCTCCATTCAAAAGATCATCGGCATCGTGCGCGAGGAGATGGACAAGATCGGGCAGGAGTTTCTGTTGCCCACGCTGCATCCGGCCGAGCTGTGGCAGGAAAGCGGACGCTGGACGGGCATGGGGCAGAACATGTTCCGGCTCCAGGACCGCAAGGGAGCATGGCTCTGCCTGGGCATGACGCATGAAGAGGTCATGACCGCCATCGCCCGCAATGAGCTGCGCAGCTATAAGCAGCTTCCGCAGATCTGGTATCAGATCCAGACCAAATTCCGCGATGAACCGCGTCCGAAATCCGGCCTGCTGCGCGTGCGACAGTTCATCATGAAGGACAGCTACTCCTTCGACCTCGACGCCGCCGGTCTGGACAAAAGCTACGACCTGCACGACCAGGCCTATCGCACCATCTTTACGCGCTGCGGCCTGGGCTTTGTCGCCGTTGAGGCCGACTCCGGCGCGATGGGTGGATCGCAGTCGCAGGAGTTCATGGTCTACACCGACGCTGGCGAAGACCTGATTGCGAGCTGCGCAAAATGCCATTACGCTGCCAATCTGGAAAAGGCCACCTCGCGCCTTGCTCCCGTCACAGAGCTTGCCCCGGTCGGCGACGGCAAACCGGAACTGGTCCATACTCCGGGCATTGCAGCCGTGGCCGATGTAGCAAAATTCTTCGGCATTTCCGAGGCGCAGGACATCAAGTGCGTCGCCTATATGGCCGAGAGGAAGAGCACCCAGGGCGAACCGGCTTGGCGCCCGGTGGCGGTCTTTCTGCGCGGCGACCACCAGGTGAACGAAACCAAGCTGCTCGCTCTTGTCCAGGCTTCTGACCTGCGCCCGATGCAGGCCGAAGAACTGGAACAATACCTGCACGGGCCGGCAGGATTTCTGGGCCCGATCGGTCTGACACCGGCGCAGTCCCTGGATGAGGAGGGCCTCGCCGTCATTCTGGACCATGCGCTCGAAGGCCGCCAGAACATGGTCTGCGGAGCCAACAAGCTCGATTACCACTACCGCAATGTCACCCCAGGCCGCGACTTCCGATGGACCCTGGCTGCCGATGTACGCAACGTGGCCGAGGGCGAAGGCTGCCCCCGCTGCGGCCAGCCGCTGAAGGTGGCCAAGGCGGTCGAAATCGGACACATCTTCAAGCTGGGTTACAGATATTCCGAGAGCATGGGCGCGCGTGTACTCGACCAAAACGGCAAGGAAGTCACGCCCATCATGGGCAGCTATGGCATCGGCATTGAACGCATTCTGACCGCCTGCGTGGAGCAGAACCACGACGCCAACGGCTTCTGGCTGCCGCGCTCCATTGCTCCGTTTGACGTAGTTGTAACCATCACCAACGCGGCAGATGCAACCCTGCTGGCAACAGGCGAACGGATTGCCACCGAGCTGGAGGCAGCCGGATTTGATGTGCTGCTGGATGATCGCGATGAACGCGCCGGAGTCAAGTTCAAGGACGCCGACCTCATTGGCGTCCCCTATCGCATCAATGTTGGGAAAAAGACCGCCGAAGGCAAGGTAGAACTTGTGACCCGGGCCACGGCATCCAGCGAAGAGGTAGCCATCAGCGAGGTGGTTGCGGCGCTACAGAACGCCGCCGTCGTCGTCTAGCCGAAAGCTGGCTGCGGGCTGGATTGTAGGGCGCGCCCTCCGTTTATCTCTGACCGGCCATCAACCGGCCCAGTGCATCCATCATCTGCCGGGACTTTTCTCTGTCTCCGAGCTTGCGGTAGGCTTCGGCCAAACTCGTATACACGGCCCGGTTGCGCGGCTCCAGGCGACGGCCAATCTCAAGGTGGGTGACCGCGTCCCGCGGCCGGTCTTCCATCAAATACAGTTTGCCCAGAGCAATCTGTGCCGTCGAGTAGCCCGGCTTCAGCGCGACAGCACGTTCAAGCAGCGTCTGTGCTTCATCAAACTCGGGCTGCCCGGGGACCGCTCCTGCGTGGATCAGCACCTCGGCCAACAGATCAAGCAACACGGGGTCGTTATTTCCGGCACGGATGCCCGCGCGGGCTGTACGAATGGCTTCGGGGACGCTGCCGGCAAAGAGGTTTTTCTGCGTCAGGGCAAGATACGCAAGACTTGTTCCGGGAGCGAGTCCGGCCGCCCGGGAAAATTCCGCCTGCGATTCCACATCATTTCCGGTCTGGGCCAGAAACATTGCCTTTTCATAATGCAGACGGGCCGATTCGGGAAGGTTCTTGAGTCCTTCGCTGACTACCTGCAAGCCAAGAGAAAAATTCTTCTGGTCCGTGCAGGCATCGGCGAGGAAGGCGTAGAGCTTTTCGTCTTTGGGGGCCAGCGCTACGGCACCATGAAATGCCTCCAGCGCCTGCTCCGTCTTCCCTTCTCCGAGATAGGCCTGCGCCAGCAGATTTTTGAGTCGCGCACCGCCATATCCGGAAGACTGCATAGCTTCCAGCAGGCCGATGGCCTGGTCGTACTCGCCGAGTCCAACATAGCAGAGCGCCAGGTTGAAGCGCGCTGCAAGTCCCGGAGCACGCTGCAAGTGGGGGACGGCCTCGGCCAGCCTCCCCTGATGGATGAGGGCCACTCCGGTTTCAAACTCGGGGTCGGGGGAGGACTGGGCCGCCATCGGCACACGGACAAAAACAAGACAAGCCACGCTCGCAAGAAGAATGCCGGCGCAGAGAGTGTTCTTGATCATGCCCAGTCTCTCCCGAGGCCGCTGCCGGTGACGTTTCTCAGATGTCCAGGTTTTTTACATCCAGAGCGTTGTCCTCAATAAACTTGCGGCGGGCTTCGACGTCTTCACCCATGAGCGTGGCAAAGATGGTCTCCGTCTCGGCAATGTCTTCGAGCTTGACCTTGAGCAGAGTGCGGCGTTCGGGGTCCATCGTGGTTTCCCACAACTGCTCGGCCGTCATCTCGCCCAGCCCTTTGTATCGCTGGACCTGGTAGTCGCGGCGGCCCTGCTCAATCACGTACTCAAACAGCTCCCGCGGGGTCTGCTTCTCCACCGGATCATGCGAAGCGCGTCCGGCACGTTTGGGTGCGGGTCTGCCCGCCTCGGCCTCGCCGGTGGTTTCACCTTCGCTTTCTTCCGGGTCCGGTTCAGCCTGTGCAGCTTTGCCCGCATATTCGATGAGAAAAGGCGGCTCCATCGCGTCCTTGATCTGCGCATATTTGGCGAGCATCTGGCGCGTTTCCGGTGCAGAGGCAAAGGCCCAGTCCATTCTGCGCTCGGCCCCCTGCGCATCATGGAAGATGAGCGACCAGGTCTGGTGTTCCTCATCATAAGCGGGCCTGTCCAGCGACTTAAACTGATATTTTTTCTCTATCTTCTTCAACTCGTCATACAACTGGGCCAGCTTGGGCGGTGCGACCTTTGCATCGCCCTCAAAGTCGCTGCGCCGGACCGGCTCTTTCCCTTCATGGGCAAAAAGCCTGGCAAAGAGCCCGGTCACTTCTTCGTTACGGATCCGCTTATTGACCTTATCAAAGAAGCCCAGATACTCATTCAACTGGCCAATAAACTTCGTCAGCGCCGCACCTTCCAGCCTGGTGGCGTTTTCACCGTGACGGACAATCATTCCGTCTGAGGCGCGCTTGACCATAACCCGGACAAATTCGCGGTCGTCCTTAATATACTGCTCGAACTTGCCTTTCTTGATGCGATAGAGCGGCGGCTGCGCAATGTAAACATGCCCGCGCTTAATCAGCTCGTTCATGTGGCGGAAGAAGAAGGTGAGCAGCAGCGTGCGGATATGCGATCCGTCCACGTCGGCGTCGGTCATCAGAATAATCTTGCCGTAACGCAGCTTGGAGGCGTCAAAATCGTCCTTGCCGATCCCTGTGCCCAGCGCCGTGATCATGGCGCGGATTTCCTCATGGCCCAGCATCTTGTCATAGCGGGCCTTTTCCACGTTGAGAATTTTTCCCTTGAGCGGCAGGATGGCCTGGAAGCGGCGGTCGCGGCCCTGTTTAGCGGTCCCGCCTGCGGATTCACCCTCGACCAGGTATAGCTCGCAGCGCTCGGGCTGGCGTTCACTGCAATCGGCCAGCTTGCCAGGAAGACCGCCGGAGTCGAGCGCGCCTTTGCGACGGGTCAGATCGCGGGCCTTCCGGGCCGCTTCGCGGGCGCGGGCAGCTTCAATGGCTTTATTGATGATGCGGCGGGCAATGGGCGGATTCTGTTCCAGGAACATGCCCAGTTTCTCGTTCACCAGGGCCTGGACGGTCCCGGCAATATCAGAATTGAGCTTGCCTTTGGTCTGCCCTTCAAACTGCGGCTGCGGCAGTTTTACGCTGATGACGGCCACCAGCCCTTCGCGTACATCGTCTCCAGAGAGGTTCTCCTTCACGTCCTTGAACAGGCCCATCTGCTGGCCGATGGCATTAATGGTGCGCGTCAGCGCTGTACGGAAGCCGGAAAGATGCGTGCCGCCATCCACGGTGTTGATGTTATTGGCAAAGGAAAAGACCGTCTCCGAGTAGCCATCGTTGTATTGGAGCGCGATTTCCATGTCCACGCCGTCGCGCAGCGCCTCCATCACAATCGGCTTATCATGCAGCACCTGCTTGCCCTTATTCAGGTGCTTCACAAACTCGGCAATGCCGCCCACGTATTTGAACTCGGCCCGCTTTGCCTCGCCGGTCTTGGGATCGGTAGTCCGTTCATCGGTCAGCGTAATCTCCAGCCCCTTGTTCAGAAAGGCCAGTTCGCGCAGCCGCTGGGCCAGAGTGTCGTAGTTATACTCTGTGGTGGTGAAAATGGTCTTGTCGGGCAGGAAATGTACTTTCGTGCCCCGCTTCTTTGACGTACCAGTCTGCCGCAGCGGTGACACAGGCAGACCGCGTTCGTAGTCCTGCTCGTAGGTGTGGCCGTCGCGCCAGATCTCGACATCAAACTCTTCGCTGAGGGCATTGACGCAGGAGACGCCCACGCCATGCAAGCCGCCGGAAACTTTATACGTAGAAGAGTCAAATTTTCCGCCAGCATGCAATTTGGTAAGCACCACCTGCACGGCGGGCATCTTTTCGCCATTTGGCAAAGTCATCTCATCCACGGGTATGCCGCGGCCATCGTCAATGACCGTAATCGAGTTGTCTACATGGATGATGACGTCAATCTTCTTCGCATACCCGGCCAGCGCCTCATCCACAGAGTTGTCCACGACCTCATACACAAGGTGATGCAGGCCCATTTCACCGGTAGAACCGATATACATGGCCGGGCGCAGGCGGACCGCTTCCAGCCCCTCAAGGACCTTGATGTTCTCTCCTGTGTAGTTCTTTTCCTGACCATTGGCCGCCTTGTGGCCATTGGCTGGGGAGGAAGACGGCTCCAGATCATTCAGGGAAGTCGTTGAAACGGCAAGCTCTTTGGTGGACATGGAACTCCGGTGAGCAGCCCCTCGCGGCCAGACCCGGCCAGACTCAGGTAACAGATTGATAGCGAAGAGGTTTCTGCCCGTAATTTCTTACTAAATTATAGCACTCACCGGGGTCGAGATTTCCTCTCTCGCAGAGTAAGGGTCCCCTTAGTAAGGGGGTGCAATTACTTAAGGAAGATCTGGCTGATTGACGTCCTTGTCTCTGCTGGACTTCCCTATTACTCTAGTGAGTCAGAGTAATATTTGGCGGCAAAAAGAGCACGAGAGATGGACCGTTCGAAAAGATGACGTTTTTGGCCCAAAGCTCGCCAGACCAGTTGGCCAATAGCCTGGAATTCTGTCTCTGGCTGCTGGTCCTGGCTGGATATTTCCGGGCCAGGGGCCGCCTGCTCTCCTTGTCCCTGGGCATCTTGCTGGGCATCCGCACGCTGGCGGCGGCCATCAGCGTGGCCATTTCTTTCCATCATCCGGCTTGGGCCACTTCTCTTACCGCAACTTTTTACGATGTTCGCTGGACCGCAGCTCTGCTGGGCTTTGGGGCCCTGCTTTTCGCCCTGCGCGAGATTTTCCAACATATCATCGCGCCCCTGCCCGGTCTGACTCACGTGGGCAATATCGTTTTCCGTTGGGTCCTGCTGGTCTCTCTTCTTCTCTCCTGTGCGGTCGTGCTGCCCTCCTTTTTCCATTCGCACAGCAACCATCTGGACTCCATCCTGCTTCAGATTGCGACCGGATGGTGCGCCCTGGAGCTTTGCCTGCTGGCATTCCTGCTGCTGGCCGCCCATGCTCTGGGATTTTCGCTGCGCAGCCGCATCTTCGGGACCTGTGTGGGGCTGGTGATGCTGGCGCTGGCCGATATCGCGTACTTTTCCCCCGGACCAGACAATGCCACCCCGGCGATTTTCCTCATCGGAGACGTGGCCACCTTCTTGTCCCTGCTGACATTGATGGTTTATTTCCTATTGCCGGAGGCGGCCCGGGAGTTTTCTCATTCTCCCATGAAGACCCTGATGCGCTGGAATGATCTGGCCCTTGCCCTCCATCCCCAGGAAGAGCCCCAGGAGGAGCGTACAGGCTTCCTGCACGATGTGGAGAGCATGGTGGAGCGGGTATTGGCAAAGAATGCGGTAAAAAACCAGTAATCCAGACCGGCTAACTGGTGTGGTCCAGGATGATCTTCCATCCTTGCGCGGTTTTTTCCCAGACCAGCGAAAAAATACCACTTGCCTCTCCTCCGCCTGCGGCGCTGCGGGCCAGATGATATTTGCCCGTAACCACGGCGTAGTCCGGCCCGAGCGGACGGACCTGAATCTCAGAAAAATCCAGCGTTCCCATGTTCTCTTTTGTTGGGTAACTACGCTGATAGCGGTCCAGGACCTGCTGCCATCCATACTGAATGCTCCGGCCGATAAAGGTAGTGTCCGGCGCATTTTTATAACCCTGCATGAAAGCAGGAAGATCGCCACGATTCCAGGCCGCTACCTGGGCGGCGAGCACCTTGCGGATGCTGACGGAAGCATCCTGCGCACGGAGCACAGGACCGGGGAGCAGCAGAAGCAATGCAGCAAGAACACCTTGATGGACCTTCATGAACAGCATTCTGCCACGCTTTATCCTGCTTTGCGAAAGGTGAGGTTAATGCGGTACGGACCGCAGACCGGATGGACCGCGGCCTTCAGGGGAAGAACACCATGAAAACGCAGGCGAGCAGGGCCGCCCCAGACAATCACATCGCCATGCGCGACCGGGATGCGTTCTGCTTTGTCGGCGCGCTTCTCTCCACCAAAGAGAAAAACCGCGGGGATCCCGAGAGAAACAGAGACGATAGGCTGGGAGAAGTCACGCTCGTCCCTGTCCTGGTGCAGAGAGAGTTTTGTTCCTGCCTCATAGCGGTTGACCAGGCAGGCATCGGGCCGAAATGAAGGAAAGCCCGCCTCGTTCGCGGCATCGATGGCGAGGCGAAGAAACGCCTCCGGCATGGCGGGCCATCTTTTTCCGCTTTCCGGATCGACGGGGCCATAGCGATAGCCGGACCGGTCTGAGATCCAGCCAAGGGGGCCACAGTTTGTCATGGCCACGGACATGCGGCGACCTCCGGGGGTAAGCATGTGCCGGAATGGGGCCTCGGCAGTAATTTGCCTGAGGGCCGTGAGGATGGAGGTCTCCTCTCGGAGGGCAAATCCGTGCAGAAAGACGGCCCCGGGGGCCAATCTCTCCTTTTGCGGACATGCATTACCGGCAGGAAAAAGCGGAAATGTCATGGCATGGAAATGAAATCACGCATAAGGATAACCCAGCGGAGCTTTGGAGATCTCTTATGGATGCAGGAGGTATGTTTATGCCCAACACAGTGGGAGTCCTCCTTCTTTTCGCTCTGGTGTTTCTGGCTGCGATCCTTTGGGCGACGCACGGGCACACCGCGGACACAGACGGCATGGGCGACGTCACCGGACATCCGGGCAAAGACGTATAAACCGCCTGCTGGCGTCTTGCCTGCCATCCAGTTTCTGGTAGCCTGAGAAAGATACGGTCCCCGACTGGCAGCGAATGAACACGACCACCGAAGAAGTCAGGCAGGAGCAGCAGCCAGCCATCGTCAACGGCCCCAGATACATCCTTCCCAGGATGAGACGATGTCCCTTCTTGATTTGCTCATCGTTCTGGCCAGGCGGAAGTGGACGATCGTAAAGACCACTGTAGGCCTTGCGCTCCTTGCCTTCATCGTCTGCCTTTTTCTTCCCAAAAGCTACACGGCCAAGACGGTGGTATTGCCTCCGCAGCAGAATTCCTCGCTGGCTTCTTCTTTTATGTCCCAGCTTGGATCACTTGGTTCTCTGGGCGCCTTCGCCGGCTCCAGCATGGGACTGAGAGACCCCAATGAGATGTATGTGGCGATGTTCAAGAGCCGCACCGTGGAAGATGCCATGATTGATCGCTTCCATCTGATGCAGGAGTACCACGAGAAATATCTTTCAGCCGCGCGCAAGGCCTTTGAAAGTCATGCCAAAGTGGAAGCGGACACAAAAGACAATCTGATTACGATCTCCGTTGAGGACCATGACCCCAGGCGTGCTGCAGAGATGGCCAATGCATATGTCGATGAGTACAGGCGGCTGTCCCAGCACCTGGCCATCGGAGAGGCGGCGCAGCGCAGGCTCTTTTTTGAGCAGCAACTGGAACAGGCCAAGGACAACCTTGCCAATGCAGAAGAAGCCCTGAAGGAAACACAGCAGAAGACGGGCATGATCCAGATGGACAGCCAGGCGCGCGCGTTGATTGAGTCTGCGGCGTCACTCCGCGCGCAGATTGCGGCCAAAGAAGTCCAGCTGCAGGCCATGAAGAGCTATGCCACCGACCAGAATGCCGAACTGGTCCAGACGCAAAAGGAGCTGGACGCGCTGCGAGCGCAACTGGCCCAGCTGGGCGGCAACACGGATGCGGGAAGCGCCGGCCTGATTGTTCCCAAGGGGAAGGTGCCAGAGGCCGGTCTGGAATACGTACGCAAGTATCGAGATGTAAAGTATTACGAAACCATCTTTGATATCCTGGCGCGGCAGTACGAGCTGGCCAAGCTGGACGAGGCCCGTGAGGGCGCACTGATCCAGGTCGTGGACCCGGCGACGGTCCCGGACTATAAATCCTTTCCCAAGCGCGGCCTGATTACGCTTCTTGCTGCCCTGGCTGGGCTTTTTCTCGGGATTTTCATCGCGCTGGTCCAGGAGGCACTGGCACGCATGAAGGCTGATCCGGAGCAGGCGCAAAAGCTGGGCCTGCTGCGAGCGGCGCTGCGCAGAACGGCCTCCTGATTCCGCCCCAGCCGCAAAGCAGCGATTTTTACTTTCTGCAAGGACCCTATGGAACCGGACGAAGTACACGAATTGCACGAACATCATGAGCAGGCAGAAAAAGACCGCAGCCTGCGCCCTGTGACCTTTACCATGAGTCTGCTGGCGGTGCTTGTCGCCGTGGCAACGGTGCTTGGCCACCGGACACACTCAGAAGCGATCCTGGCGCAGGCCAAAGCCAGCGACCAGTGGAACGAATACCAGGCAAAGAAGATCCGTCAGAATGAGACACAACTGACCGCCGACCTGCTTGCCACGCTGGCAACGCATGACCAAAATGCAGAAAAGCTCATCGAAAATTACAAGCAACACATGAGCAAATGGGCCGGTGACCTGGGCGAAGAACAGGACAAGGCCCATGAACTGGAATCCGAGGTGCGGCGAGCAGAACGGCGCGGGGGCCGCTTTGATCTGGGCGAAGTGCTGCTGGAGGTTGCTCTGGTCATCACCTCCATCACACTGCTGACCCGCCAGCGGCTGTTCTGGTTTGCTGGGATGATCTTCGGGGCCATCGGGGTCCTCATCAGCGCGAGCGCCTTTCTGCTGCCTGGATGACTTTCCAGCGGCGGTCGGGGTGGGCACGTCCCACTTCGTTCATCTCGATTTAAGCTTGGCGCTCTATATTCAGGCTCTGGTTCGTCCAAAGAGCAGATGCCTTCCAAACTGTCCTGTTCCCTCGTCTTGTCTTTGCTCGCCTGCGGCGGGGCCTTCTGCTGCCGCGCGCAGGACGCTATCGTCCCCGCGGGTGTCCCGCTGCGCATTCAGGTGGACCGGCGCTATCTTATCGATACGGGCACAAAAGTCGAAGGCCATTTGATTGCACCCGTTTACCTTGTAGACCGCGAGGTCCTGCCAGTCAACACGAAAGTCAGCGGATCGGTCATCGCAACCCAGCCGGTCCGGGGCAAGGAGCGGGCAGACGCGCTGCTGAATGGAGACTTCACTCCATTACGGAAACCTGAGCTGCGCTTTGACGCGATTACGCTGCCTGATGGCGAAACGCTCCCCATCGCGACCCAGGTGACGCAGCGGGACGGAACGGTGGTGAAGATGAAGGCCGGCAAGAAGTCCCTGAAGCAGCAGGCAGAGGAGGCAGTAAAACAGCAGGAGCAGGAGGCACTGGACCAGGTGCGGCAGCCGGGAAAGACCGACCGCCTGTTGCGGATTCTCTTCTCCCAGCTTCCTTACCATCCGCAGCGCATCTGGCCCGGCACCCAGTTTGATGCCGATCTGACTGCTCCGCTGCGCATTCCGCAAAAGGCCCCTTATACTCCGCTGCCGGTGCAGCCGCCCGGGAAGAAACCTTTGACGGGGCTAATTGAAGCACGACTGACGCAGGACCTGAGCTCGGCGACGGCCCGGCAGGGCCAGCCGATTGACGCCGTGCTGACCAGGCCCCTGCTCGACAGCACGAAAAAGCAGGTACTGTTGCCGGAGGGAACACATCTGGAAGGGGTGGTATTGCAAGCCAGACCAGCGCGCCGATTTGCGCGTAATGGCAAGCTGCGCTTCACCTTCCGCCGTGTGGAGCTGCCGCAGACGGCGGCTGCGCCTGTGCCGAAGCCTGGACCCCGGCTTGAATCCCCCCAAAGCGGAACGGCGTCTGCTGGGACTGACCAGGTGGTCCACGGCCGCATGATCAGCTCAGAGACCGACCGCAGACAAAATGTCCAGATTGACTCCGAAGGCGGCGCCAAGGCCACCGGCGGCCCGGACAAATACGTTGCTCCCCTGGTGCTGGGGCTGCTGGCAGCCAGCGTGGCGGAGGGGGACAATGACAACGTGGTAAAAAACGGAGTGACCGGCAATGGCTTTGGCCTGATGGCCCGCGTTGCCGGCATGGCGGCAGCCAATAAGCAGGTTTCTATGGGCTTTGCCTGCTATGCGCTGGCAAAGTCTGTTTACAAGCGCTGGATTGCGCGCGGAAGCGAACTTACCTTTCCGAAAGACACGCGGATCCAGATCGAACTTTCTGAACGCTGAAGATCTCTCCCCTGAGAGCCGTGCGGCCTCAGGGGAGGAAATTCTACTTTTTTACCAGCTCAACATCGGTGGTCCACTCTTCAATCGGGCCCAGGTTGAGTTTTTCAATCTGGGGCCGGATCTTGTCCTTGTCGCCTACGGCCACAAAGACCATGTTCTCTGGGTGGATATATTTGAGCGCGGCCGCAGCGGCCTGTTCGGAAGTGACGGCTTCGATCCTGGCCGGATACGTACGGTAATAATCGAGCGGCAGGTTGTAGGTAAAGATGTCCGCCATTCTACCTGCGGTCTCTTCTACGGTCTCGAAGTCACCGGGCACAGAACGGATCAGGTAGTCCCGGGACATCTTCAGCTCCTCTGCTGAGAGCGGCGTGGTGCGGATGCGCTCCAGCTCAGAAGCCAGCTCATGGAGGGCAGGCCCGGTCACATCGGTGCGCACCGAGGCCCCGGCGAGGAAAGGCCCGGGACCGCGCAGGAACTGGAACATGCTGAAGGCGCCATAGGTATATCCATGCTCCTCCCGCAGGTTCATATTGATGCGGCTGGAGAAGAGTCCGCCCAGCATGGTGTTGACGACATTCAGCGGCGCATAGTCCGGCGTCGAGCGGGGAGCTCCGACCCCGGCGGCCCAAATGGCGGTCTGCGGAGCGCCAGGCATGTCCACCAGAATCACGTGACGCTGTGGAGGAGCCGGGGCCGCAGGCGGCTGGGCAGCCGCGCCCTTCGCCGACCAGGAGCCGAAGTATTTCTCGGCCAGGTCACGGGCCTGCTTCTCGGTCAGGTCTCCGGCAAAGACCAGGGCGGAGTCCGACGGCGCATAACGCGCCTTCCAGAAGCTGGCCAGATCGTCTCGGGTAATGGCCTTCAGCGAGGCTTCCGTGCCGATGCTGCGATACCCATAGGGGCTGTCGCTGCCGTAGATGGCCCGGTTGGCCACGGAAAAGGCAATCTGGACGGGTTGGTCCTTCATCTGCAAAAGCGAGGTGAGGCGCTGCTTGCGGATGCGCTCAATCTCTTCATCGCTGAAGGCCGGATGCAGGACCACGTCAGAGAGCAGGTCGAGCGCCGGACCGGTGACGTTGCTCAGGGCGCTAATCTGCACATAGGCAAGGTCACTGGAGGCGTTCTTGGCAAGCCTGGCCCCAATCTGATCGGCATCGTCTGCAATTTTTGTGGAACTGCGGCTGGCCGTACCTTCCGTCAGCATGGCGTTGGCGAAGGCAGCCACGCCCGGCTTTTGTACCGAGTCTCCTTCACTGCCGCCCAGCGTCACCAGGGACGCGCTGAAGACCGGCAGGTTGTGCGACTCAACAAGATAGACTTTCAGGCCATTGGAAAGAGCGAAGACCTTCGGCTCAGGCAGGGTGGGCCTTGGCAGCGGACCGGGCTGGGGCGGCGTCTTGCGCCATGCCTGGGCGGCCTCAAACTCCGGCGAATATTCCGGCGTGATCTTTACATTTGCATCTGTATCCGCGGGGCTGCGAGGGACGTCCTGTACGACTTTCGGGCCGGGGACCCCATAGACGGTGACGCGCTGGTCCTGCTTCAGATGCGCCTGCGCGAACTGCTGCACGCTTTGCGGCGTCAGGGCATCGTAGCGGGCCAGATCTTTAGGCAGGTAGCCGGGATCACCCGTGTATTGGTTGTAGTAATTGAGGGTATCGGCGATACCGCCAAAGCCACCCACGCGCTGGAGGCCGCGGATCCGGCCCGACTGGGTGACAATCCGGGCGCGCTCGATTTCCGCCTGTGTGGGGCCGTTCTGCAGGAACTCCTCGATGACTTCGTTGGCTGCCTTTTCCAGCTGCTCCGGAGTCACGCCGGGGCGGGCCACCAGCTCGCAGGTCGTCCAGGACTGGAGCGCCTGGGACTGGTTGTAGCAGGCCACGGACTGGGCAATCTGCTGCTGATAGACCAGCTTCTGATAAAGCCGGCTGGTCTTCCCTCCGCCAAGGACGTAGGCGGCGGCATCTCCTTCAGCATCCCCGGGCGCAAAGGCCGGAGGCGTGAGCCACGCAAACAGGACCTTGGGCAACTGCACCTTGTCGGTGACCGTGAGGCGCTTTTCTGCGGTGATGGGTGGCGTGGTCACCTGGACCTTTGGCACGTCCGGACCTTTGGGAATGGGGCCGAAATATTTCTCAATCAGCGCCTTCGTCTTTGCCGGGTCGAAATCGCCCGCAATGGCAATGGTGGCATTGTTGGGCGCATAGTAAAGCTTGAAGAACTCGCGGACGTCTTCCAGGCGCGCGGCCTCAATGTCGGCATGCGAACCAATGACATCGGCGTGATAAGGATGGTCGGCGGGAAACAGCGCGTGCATCAGGGCCTCGTCCACCAGACCGTAAGGCTGGTTTTCGATGCTCTGGCGGCGCTCATTGCGGACCACATCGCGCTGATTGGTCAGCTTCTCGCGGTCGAGCGTATCCAGAAGAAAGCCCATGCGGTCGCTTTCCAGCCACAAGGCCAGCTCCAGTTGATTGGAAGGCAGGGTCTCAAAGTAGTTGGTGCGGTCAAAGGAAGTGGTGCCGTTGATGTCAGAGGCACCAGCGGCCTCAAGATATTTGAAGTGCGCCTTCTCGCCGACATGTTTCGAGCCTTCAAACATCATGTGTTCAAAGAGGTGGGCAAAGCCAGTACGGCCGGCGCGCTCATTCATGGGGCCTACGTGATACCAGATGTCCACTCCAACAATGGGCAGGCGATGGTCCTCAGAAAGGATGACCTGGAGGCCATTGGGTAAGGTGTAGCTTTCGTAGCGGATCTCCGGCACCTTCAATTTCGCGGTTTCTGAAATGCCGGTCATGGTGGAAGCAGCCATAAGAAAAACTCCTAAAGTACGGAAATGGCTTTTAGGCATCGATGTGCGCCCTCCCTCTCAGTGCGCAAACTGCTGAAAACCTGTAACAGGGATGATAACAGGGGCCGCCATCCATTACTCTTATGGGAGTAGACGAAGCCCATGAAACACCTCCGGCTGTTGCTCTCTTTCCTTGTTCTGGCGCTCCCTGCGGCCGCGCAGCAGATTGCCCCGGTCATCACGGTAGACCACGGCCCGAATGCACTGGTCCAGGAACAAAAACATTACGTGGTGCTGGTTTCGCTGGATGGCTTCCGCTACGACTATGCGAAGAAATATGGTGCTGTGCACCTGCTCGATCTGGCCCGGCACGGGGCCAGCGCGCCGGACGGAATGCTCCCATCGTATCCTTCGTTGACTTTTCCCAATCATTACACGCTGGTGACGGGGCTTTATCCGGAGCATCATGGCATTGTCGCCATGAGCTTTTACGACCCGCAGCGGCAGGAGCGCTATGCCTACAACGACCCCAAAAGCAGCACAGATGGCTCCTGGTACGGAGGCACTCCGCTGTGGGTGCTGGCCGAGCAGCAGGGGATGCGCGCAGCCTGCTTCTTCTGGCCGGGCTCGGAGGCGGCCATCGGAGGCGTGCGCCCCACATATTATCTGCACTTCGATGACCGGTTCCCTGATGACAAGCGAATCGCACAGGTGCTGGCGTGGCTCAAATTGCCAGAAGACCAGCGGCCCCACTTCATCACCCTTTATTTTTCAAACGTAGACCATGCCGGACACCAATACGGCCCGGACTCTCCACAGGTGGCCGATGCGGTCAAACATGTGGACGAGATGGTAGGAAAGCTGCACGAGGGGCTGGAGGCGCTGCACCTTCCGATTGACCTCATTGTTGTGAGCGACCACGGCATGGCCAAGCGTGAAGGCGACTGGATCACCTTGGACCAGTATGCGGACCTCTCTCATCTGATTACAGTTGGTTCCCTGCTCTATGCCAATGCGGACTCAGACGCCGAGCGGGTCTACCAGAAGCTGAAGGCCGCAGATGGAAAATTCATGGTCTACCGGCGCGCGCATGTGCCCGCATGGCTGCACTACAATGACAATCCGCGCATCGGAGACCCGGTGGTAGTTGCCGAAGGACCGTATGCCATCCGTGCACACGGCCCCCCTGCGGGCGCAGAGGACCATGCTCCCAACCTGGGTGTGCACGGATATGATCCGCGCGAGATGCCCGAGATGAAAGCCATCTTTTATGCCAGCGGCCCCGACATTCGTCCCGGAGTCACGCTGAAGCCTTTTGAAAATGTGAATGTCTATCCATTTATCGCAAAAATTCTGCGGCTGACGGCGCCCCCAACGGACGGCAGCCTGAACATACTTTCCACCGCCCTCACAGAAGCGGCCCTGCAATAAAGAAACACTCGAAAACGATGGCCTATTATTTAGGATTCGACGCAGGCGGCACGAAGACCGACTGCGCCCTCGCCGATGAGAACCGCATCCTGGCCCGCGCGCAAGCCGGAAGCATCAAACCGCTGCGCGTCTCGGCGGAACAGGCGGAAGCCAACATGCGCGCCCTGTTGCGGGAGATCGCGCGCCAGAGCGGCATCAACCTGAAAGAGATTGCTGTCTCCTGCGTGGGGACGGCCGGAGTCCGTCTGCCGCAGACCCGGGAATGGATGCAGCAGCTCATCTCAAAATATGCCGGGGGAGAGATCCTGGTCTGCGGCGATGAGGCCACGGCACTCGATGCTGCCTTTCCCGGACAGGCGGGCGTGCTGGTCATCGGCGGCACGGGATCAAACATTCTGGGGCGGACAAGCACAGGAGAAACCTTTAATGTAGGCGGATGGGGCCCGGTCCTGGGCGATGAAGGGTCCGGCTACTGGATTGGGCTGGAGGCGCTCAGGGCCGCCTGCCGCGCGCACGACTTTGAGCGGCCTACGATGATCCTGGAGCGTGTGATGCATTTCTGGGGTGCCTCGACCCTGGGCGACATCGTCAATAAGGCCCACAGCACGCCTACGCCGGACTTTTCTCAGCTCGCGCCTTTGGTGGTTGCATGTGCGGAGGCGGGCGATGCGGTGGCGCTGGAAGTGCTGGACCTGGGCGGACGCATTCTGGGCGAATGCGCCACTCATGCTGTCCGCCGGCTGCGCGCCCTCGATCCAGATGCGCCCATGCCCCGTGTGGCCTATGTCGGTGGCATTCTGAAAAGTGTGGGCTTTGTGCGGGAAAGCATGATTGCCGCAATTCATCAGAGTCTGCCCATGGTCCAGATGCTGCCGGAAGCTGTGGACCCTGTGATGGGGGCCTTGTGGCGCGCCCGAAACCGGGTCCGATAAAAAATCAATCCGGCACTTGGTCCGGCACCATGATCTTTTTTGCCATCCTTTTCACGGAAATGCTCAGACCACCGGGCAGCGGGACCTCGAAGCAGTCCAGCACCTGATAGCCATGGGCCGCATAGAGCGGAACACCGGGCAGCGTCGCGGCCATCTCCAGGGTCTTGAATCCGGCCTGACGTGCGGCCTTTTCGCAATGTTTGAGCAACGCACTACCCACGCCCCTGCGCGCAAAGCCGGGATGGGTAAAGAAGGCCCGGATACGCGCAGGATCGCGTGCTGGGTCAAGCAGAACATCGTTTCGAAAATGGCCAAAGTGGCTTGCCCCACAGAGGGTGCCGCGTTGACTCCAGCCTCCACATCCGGCCATCTCCTCATCCATCTCGGCAACATAGTAGGTACGGTCAGCAATGAGCTGCGTGTCCACACCGAAAACAGAATGTACGGCGGCCTCGATCTGCTCCGGAGAGTACCAGCCTGCCTGCAGCTCACGCACCGAGCGCTCAATCAGATCTGTGAGCGCAGGAACGTCGTTGTTGGTTGCAACGCGAATGAGGATCGAAGGCATACAATTCCGTGAAGCGACTCTGGCCCGCCGCCGGTGTTACATCCCATCATAATTTGGGCCGCCGCCTCCCTCGGGAGGGACCCAGTAAATGATCTGGTAGGGGTCCATGATGTCGCAGGTCTTGCAATGGACGCAGTTGGCAAAGTTAATGTGCAGTTCCTTGCCCGAAGGCGATTCCGATGACTCGACCATCTCATAGACGGCCGCCGGGCAAAAATACTGGCAGGGGCTGCCATATTCCTCGATACAGCGCGTGTTACAGATGTTCAGGTCAGCGACGACAAGATGCGTGGGCTGGTCATCCTCATGGCGCGTGCCGGAGTGGTAGACATCGGTGAGCCGATCAAAGGTCAGCTTGCCGTCACCCTTTGCATTGTAGAGAATTGGCGCGCGATCGCCGGGCCAGCTGCCCAGTTCATCGAGCGGTCTCAGACGCAGATGGCCTGCTTCATTCTTTGAATCGGGGCCAAGATTGCTGCCGCGCAATACAAACTGGATTCCGGCCTTGAGGATGCCCTCCACACGCCCGTGCTCGAAGGCCTGATGGAAGTTGCGGACCGGGTATAGCTCGTCGCGTACCCAGCTTGCATCCAGGGATGCTTTGTATTCACTCAGCGTATCGGCAGAGCTGTCGCCGGACACCAGTGCGTCGAAGGCGGTCTCTGCGGCGAGCATCCCAGTCTTGATGGCGAGATGGATGCCCTTGAGCCGCTGCGAATTCAGAAAGCTGGCCGAGTCGCCCAACAGCATCCATCCATTGCCGTAGATGCGCGGAATGGTCAGCCATCCGCCATAAGGAAGAGACTTCGCGCCGTAACGCAGCATCTTTCCGCCTTCCAGAAGGCGGCGCATCAACGGGTGCTCCTTGAAGGACTGGAGGGCGTGATGAGGGTCCACACGCGGATCTTCGTAATCGAGTCCGGTGACGTGGCCAAGCGAGATTTGCGTGTCGCTGACGCCGTAGATCCAGGCGCCGCCATATTCTTTTGTCGTCAGCGGCCAGCCGAGCGTGTAAATGACCTCGCCTTTGGCGACGCGCCCTGCGGGGACCTCCCAGAGCTCTTTGACGCCAAGGCCGTAGGTTTGCGCGTGCTCGGGATCTTCAAGACCGAGGCGCTCAATCAGCTGCCTGGCGCAGTTGCCGCGTGTTCCCTCAGCAAGGACCGTAACTTTGGCGCGAAGGTCATATCCCGGCTCAAAATTTGCTTTCGGCTGGCCATGCTTGTCTACGCCCTTATCGTCCGTGCGCACGCCGATGACACGCGCCAGCTCCGGGTCCCGACTGTCATCTTCAAACAGAAGCGCGGAGCCAGCGAATCCGGTAAAGACGGTAATGCCAGCTTCTTCGACCTTCTGGCCCATCCACTTGACGAATTTGTTGAGCGAAATGACGTAGTTCCCATGGTCGCGCAGAGGTGGAGGGACGATGGGCAGCTTGCGCGCCTTGTCTTTGCTGAAGAAATAGACTGATTCCTTGGTGACCTCAGCGTCGAGCGGCGCTTCACTCTCGAAGCCGGGCAGCAGCTCGCGCATCGAGCGCGGATCCAGCAGCGCACCGGAGAGGCAGTGCTGGCCCACCTCGCGCGCCTTCTCCAGCACGTAGATGTTGTCTTTGGAGAGCTGCGCGTCAGGATGGTGCGCGTTGTGCTCATCGATGAGCTGCGCAAGACGCAGCGCACAGGCCATTCCGGCCGGACCTCCGCCGATGATGACCACATCGGCCTCCATCTGCGGACGCTCTATGCCTTCGAGAGGTTTGCGAAAGGTAATCATAAGACTGCCCGTCCCGGGACATGCGCTGTGCGCAGGGCCCGGACTGATCGTTGTACTTGAAGCAATCGGCTTTGAGCAATCGCCTGCACCGGGCCTTCTCTTGAGGGGTCTCCAGGACCTCTCCCATGTTTTCTTCGCCCGGCTTCGGGCCCATGCACGGCCTTGCCTGTTTCTGTTTCGGCCCCCTTCAGGCCCTGGGCTTGCAGCGGCATGGAGACCATGGGAAAAAGAAGCACTACGCTTTGGTCTTCTTGATCTCTTCAGTCAATGCAGGAACAATCTCGAAAAGGTTCCCGACGACCCCGACATCGGCAATTTCAAAGATGGGCGCTTCAGGGTCTTTGTTGACGGCGACAATCGTGCGTGAGCCTTTCATCCCGACAATGTGCTGAATCGCGCCGCTGATGCCAAGGGCAAAGTAAAGCTTGGGTGCAACTGTCTGGCCCGACGAGCCTATTTGCCGCTCCAGCGGGAGCCAGCCGTTGTCGCAGATGGGGCGTGAGGCGGCCACCTCTCCGCCTAGCGTTTTGGCCAGCTCTTCGGCCAGGGCAAGGTTTTTCTGCTCCTTGATGCCGCGTCCGACGGCGACGATGACCTCGGCCTGCGAGAGGTCCACGGCCTGTTTGGCCTCCTGAAAGACCTCATGCGGGGTGACGCGAGGTGTGGTTTCCGCAGCAGCAACATGTTCTACCGGGGCCGTGCCGGCCACAGCCTGGTCGCCACGAAAGGCCCCAATCTGGATGGTGGCCAGCCAGGGCGCGTCTCCGGCAAAGGAAACATCAGCAGCAAACTTCCCCTGAAACATCTGCCGGGTAAAGAGCAGTTTGCCATTTTCATACTTGTAGCCGATGGTGTCGGAGACCAGCGCGCGGTCCAGAGCCAGCGCCAGACGCGGCGCGAAATCGCGCACCTGATAGGTGTGCGGAAAGAGCACCAGCTTCGGCTGCTTTTGCTGAATGAACTGCTTCAGTGCAAAGACATATGCATCGGAGGTGTAAGCGGCCAGTGAGGCGGCCTCCAGCACATAAACACGCGCAACGGACTTCTGCGCAAGCTCCTGCGCAAGTGATGCGATGCCGCTTCCGGTCAGCACCACTTCAACGCCCCATCCAGTTTCTCTGGAGATGGACTGCGCGGCGGCAATGGTCTCAAACGAGACGCGGTTGAGTTTGCTTTCCCGCTGCTCTGCGACGACAAGAATTGTGTCTGCCATACGCGCCTTAAGGGGAGCCGGAGCTCCCCCTTGGATTGCTGACCGCTTTTGCCCATACGCCGAGGGCGTGCTGACCGGTTTTCTACCGACCGCTAATAGCTTGCAAACTCCTGGCGTCCGCGCTTGAGGAGCGTGCCCCACAGGCCAAAGACCACGGCCATGACGGCAGCAAAGATGTCATAGTAGACCATCGGATGGATTCCGGCAGGCGAGTAGGTTGCATCCTGCCCGGACCACAAGGTGAGCAGCACGGCAAAAAAGGCGAACTGTCCGCCGATGACTTGCAGGGTCAGTCCCCACTGGCGGCGCTTATCAAGCGCCTCAATCTCCGCCGGAGTAAGATTGCGTTCTTCTTCAGGAATGTTCAGATTGGCCATAAACGACTCAAAATTCCTTGAAAATAACTATGCACAACATTAAAGCATGAACTAGAGTACCCTTGCTGTGTTTTTGAGATATTCCACGACCTTGCGGGCTGCTTCCGCCGGAGGCCCTTCGACCATCTCCGTCTTTTTCTGCTTTACCGGAACATAGAGACGCTCAATTTGCTGGAGGTTTTGGCCGAGCTTCGGTTCGACTTCAACCCATGTGACCTTGCGCAGAGGCTTGGTTTTGGCCTGCTTGATGCCGATGAGCGAGGCATAACGCAGCTTGTTGATGCCGCTCTGGATCGTGAGCACCGCCGGCATTGGCATATCAATCCACTGGTAGTGCCCGGCCTCCAGCTCACGCTTCAGGCGCAGTCCGGAGTCGGTCTTTTCAATGCCGATGATGATGGTAGCGTGCGGAAGTCCGAGGACTTCGGCCAACAGGACGCCGGTTTGTGCCGCTCCGAAATCGTCCGATTGCAGGCCGGTCACGATCAGATCGAAGTTCTCCTCGGCAATGGCCGCGGCAATGGCGCGCGCCGTGTTGACGGAATCCAGGTGAACAAATCTGTCGTCTTCCAGATGAATGGCACGGTCAGCGCCCTTGGCCAAGGCCTCCCGCAGCACCTGCTGCGCCCGCGCGGGGCCTGCGGTGATGACAACGACTTCGCCGCCGTGCTTTTCCTTCTGGCGGAGGGCCTCTTCGAGCGCATAGGCATCCGGCTCATTGACCTCATAGGAAACATCTTCCCGAATCCATGTCCCCGCCTCGTTGAGCTTCAGCGGAGCGTCCTTTTGCGGCACCTGTTTGATGCAAACCAGAATCTTCATAAGCGAACGCGCCAGTATACCGGATTTGGCCCGGACGGGCAGCAGGGCCGGCCCAGCAGCGTCCCCAATGCAAAAAGTGTTCCACGTGGAACATTTTGCTCCCAAGACCGGAAAGACGCGATTCGTATGCATGGGTCATGGTTTCCTGCTAAGCAATTGAATCTGAAAGAGATGCATTCGATCGGGAAGCCTGGTCTGCAGGGATGGAAAGATTTCCATTTCCGGAAGAAAAATATATATGGCCAATAAAAAAAGTATTGACCTGCTGCCCGATGCGATTTAAGTTGAAAAGTGCCGTTCATGCATCTGAGCGACTGGGCAAGCAAGGCCAGACCAGTCCGCCATGACAGGGACCTTCTCAAAGAAGAACAAACGGGCCCTGGTTTACAAAAGCAGCACAAACCGTGACTTGGCCCTAACTTGACGCATGCCGGGTTGCGTCCGGCCACTGAGAAGGGGCCGGAGTGAAAGAAATAATTTTTGTGACCAAAGACGCTTGCTGGCGCGTCTAATTTGTTAGAGTTTCCGGGACAGCGAAACGAAAACCAGCCGCAATTGCTGCGCGTTTCCGCCCGGCGGTCCACTGCTTACGATTTGAAGCCCGGACCGTAGCATCTGCTTCATATAAAGGGAGAAATACCATGCGTTCTGAACTGGTTTTTGGGGCTTTGACCCATGTTTCCAACCGTTATCAGCTCTGCCAGCTGGCTTCTAAGGCCACCCGCAAGCTGCACAAGCCGAATACGCGTGTACAGGACACCATGAACGATGTCATGGTCCGCTTTCGGCATGAGAACCCTGTGGCCTCCGTTGTGGCAGCGGACCAGAAAACACCGGCCCAGCAGCGTCGTGCGGCATAAGCCGCACCCTGCTGGCTTTTTGTGTTTTCATAGATTCTGCAACGTCAACATGAATTCCTTCCGGTAAACAACCTTCCCAATACCATCTGACCCTCCGTAGGTGACAATGACCATCTCCGAACTGAAAGAAAAAAACATAACAGAGCTGAGCAAGATTGCCCGCCAGCTTGAGATTCCGGGTGCCAGCGGCCTGCGCAAACAGGACCTGATCTTCAAGATCCTTCAGGCACAGAGCGAAAAAGAAGGGCACATCTTCGCCGAGGGCGTGCTGGAAATTCTGCCTGACGGCTATGGCTTTCTCCGCTCCCCGGACTATAACTATCTGCCTGGTCCTGACGATATTTACGTATCGCCGTCCCAGATCCGCAAATTTGATCTGAAGACCGGCGACACGATCAGCGGCAACGTCCGTCCTCCGCATGAGGGCGAAAAGTACTTTGCACTGGTCAAGATCGAGGCCATCAACTTTGAATCGCCCGAGGAAACACGCAACAAGATCCTCTTCGATAATCTGACGCCGCTCTACCCAGAAGAGCGGATCAAGATGGAGACTGTCCGCGACAACATCAGCGGGCGGGTCATGGACCTGCTCACTCCGATCGGCAAAGGGCAGCGCGGACTGATTGTTGCCCCGCCGCGCACCGGCAAAACGATGCTGCTGCAGTCCATCGCCAACTCCATCACCGCGAACCATCCGGAAGTCGTGCTGATTGTGCTGCTCATTGACGAGCGGCCTGAGGAAGTGACCGACATGCAGCGCTCGGTGAAGGGCGAAGTCATCAGCTCGACCTTCGATGAACCGGCGGCGCGCCACGTACAGGTCGCGGAAATGGTGATTGAAAAGGCCAAGCGACTGGTCGAGCACAAGCGTGATGTCGTCATCCTGCTGGACTCGATTACGCGGCTTGCGCGCGCCTACAACACCATTGTCCCGCCCTCGGGCAAGGTGCTTTCCGGCGGTGTGGACTCCAACGCCCTCCAGCGGCCGAAGCGCTTCTTTGGTGCAGCGCGCAACATTGAGGAAGGCGGCTCGCTGACCATCATCGCTACGGCCCTGGTGGACACGGGTTCGCGTATGGATGAAGTGATCTTTGAAGAATTCAAGGGCACAGGCAACATGGAAATCATCCTCGACCGCAAGCTCGTAGACAAGCGCGTCTTCCCAGCCATTGATATCCAGCGCTCCGGCACCCGTAAGGAAGAGCTGCTGATTCCCAAAGAAGACCTGCAACGTATCTGGGTACTGCGCAAGGTGCTGAACCCGCTGTCTCCAGTGGAAGCGATGGAACTGCTGGTAGACAAGCTGGGCAAGGCACGCAACAATGCCGAGTTCCTGCAGAACATGAGTTCGCTCTGAAAGAAGGACCCTCCAGAGCCAAGGCCCGCTCTCTCCGGAGCGGGCCTTCTGCTTTCAGGAAACAGCGACCGCAGAACAGGCCGCGGATCCTGCTGCGGGCAGCGATCTCTTGCACGGAAACGGCAGGAGCTACTTCTTTGCCCCTACCGGTTGCTCCTTGGAAGCCAGATGGGCCTTAAGCACGGCGTGAAACTTTTTGAGCCATTCTGGATGCGCAGGCCAGGCTGGCGCCGTCACCAGATTGCCATCAGCGATGGCATCGGTCATGGAGAGGTCCACGTATTCTCCGCCGGCCAGCCGCACTTCAGGCGAACATGCCGGGTAGGCGCTCACTTGTTTGCCTTTGATGACTCCTGCGGCAGCCAACAACTGCGCCCCGTGGCAGATGGCGGCGATGGGCTTCCCTGCCTCTGCGAAGTGGCGGACGATCTCCAGCACACGTTTGTTCAGGCGCAGATATTCGGGCGCGCGGCCACCGGGGATGACCAGCCCGTCGTAGTCTTCGGCCCGGACCTCAGAGAACGTCGCATTCAGGGCAAAGTTGTGTCCGCGCTTTTCAGAATATGTCTGGTCACCTTCAAAGTCATGGATGGCGGTGCGCACGGTCTGGCCCGCTTTCTTGTCCGGACAGACAGCATGGACTGTGTGTCCAACCATCTGAAGGGCCTGGAAAGGCACCATGATCTCGTAGTCCTCCACGTAATCTCCTGCGAGTAGCAGCAGCTTTGCTGTGCTCATCTGGGTGCAACCTCCTGCTTCTGTACTTTACTTCTGTACTTTATGACATTTTTCTGTGGCCATAGGGTGCAGGAAATTTGTTACGTACCGCCCTTGCTCCTCACTATATCGCCGTGACAAGCGGTGTCACATCTGAGGAGGAACATGTCTCAAAAAAAGTTGTTTTCTCTGTTGCTGCTTTTCTGTTTTGTCTCTCCAGTGCTACGCGCCGAAACTTCCAGTACTCAGGAACTGGAAGCAAAACAGAGTGTCCGATCACCGATAAAAATTTATCTACGCTCGTGCCTGACGGCAGTAAAGGCGGCCCTGGCTGCCCACCAGGATACAGCACCTCTGAAAACCTGCGAAGCAGCGGACCCTGCGATGAAGAAACCGGATTCTGTGGCAAGTTCCTTTCTTGTGATCGAGGGCGACCAGGTGGTGGCGCTGGCCAATACAACCAGCGGCGAGCAGTATGCCATTTCCACCCAGCAGGACGCGTTGAAAGAGCCTGCTCCTTTTCCCTTCCCCGAGGAAGGGAAACCGCGTCCTCACATGATGGGCGAGGGGTGCCAGTGGTTCTGGTGCTGTCACAATGAGTTTTGCTGCTTCTGGATCGGGAAAGGCTCTCCCATCTGTCACGGGATTTAGTTTGCAGCATGGCGTGTACAGGAGCAGTTCTCCACAGAAAGGACTCTATTTCCACAGCAGAAAATTTTCGATCCCCCTTGTATTCGTCCAGAACGGGAGTATGCTTCAAATCACCGGAAGAGAGATCTTCCAGTAAAGGAGAAGGCAGACAGGCCATCCACGCTGGGACCGGAAACGGGCCCAGCCGAAACTGTCAGGAGACTGACTGGTTTTTGGGACGCCTGGGGCTTACGCAGCGGCATTACATCAGAGGGACCATGGAAAGTGCAGGCCGAAAGACCTGTGGCTCCGGTCGTACTGAAGTGATGACAGGGAGCTGTGAACTGGGGGCCGTACCAGATCTCTGAAAAATCGGAAAGAAAGGGCGATGACTCGCAAGAGAAGTCGCCCTTTCGCTTTTTTCAGCGCAGCATCATGACCACGATGCGGCCGTCGGAATGGAAGCTGCCGCCGGTGGCCGTGCGTGCTTCCTTCAGCGGATCGGAGGGGGTGACGTAGGCGGCGCCAGCCAATACTCCGGCAGCGGCAAAACTCTGCTGGATGAAGTCGCGCTCAGCATCAATATTCGGGTCAATATGGTGCGTGATGCCGCCGTTGCGCTGGTCTTTCTCAAAGCCATGATCGTGGGTCGCCGAGCCAACCCAGAGGGGCCTGCCATCCACAGTTTCTGTACTCTGCCAGACGCGGAGGTGGTGGCGGTCGGCAGCGACAGCAATCGGATCCGCACGGGCATAGGAGAGGTCCTGCGGGCGTCCGAAGAGGTAAAGGGTGCTCATCGGCATTTGCAGATATGCCTCATGCGAAAGGGTGGCCAGAAGACCGTGCAAAATGGCGTCCTGTGTGGTCTTGTCCACGGCGGTCCATCCAGCGGCCTGAAAGGCCTTTTGTACCTGGTCTTTGGTTCCGATGATGGCAAAGTTCACCATGTCGCCGGGGTGGCCCTGCTCATCCTGCACGCGGCGCGGAATCTGGCTGAAGAGGTCCGGGGAGAGAAGCTGCCCCAGGTCCACGGAAGCGGCGGGAGTGGCGGCCGCCTGTGATTTCGAGAGTTTGATTTTGACCGAATAGCTTCCGTCGGCGGAAAGGTCGCTGCTGAGATTTGCGCTGAGATAGAGCTTCCCGCTCATCGTGACGTCCATCTGTTTGCGCGCGCCGATGAGAAAAGGCACAGAGGCCGCATTGCTGCTGATGCGTCCGATGAGAGCGCCGGCATTCGCGCTGTTGAGAGGAAATTGCCGCAAGAGGTCCTTCCAGCCGCGGGCCACGCCATCGGGTGCTGAAGAGCGCTGATCCGAGAGCGTGAGGGTGCCGGAAGCAGAAAAGTCCAGATGGTCACCGGGTACGACCTCGACGCCGGTGTCCATCCAGTCTCCGGGCTGCACGGTGAATGTGTAGGAGCTTTTGCGGGAGGAAAGCGCCTGGGTATCCAGAGGACGTGCCTGTATGAGCTCGATCCCGGGCCGCACCTGGACCGTGGCAGGGGCCGTGGCGGGAGCGGTTTGGCCCTCAGGTGATTCAAAGACGCGGACCGGCGTACTTGGCTGCTGTGCGAAGACAGAGGGCAAAAGAGACAGGACCAGAAGGGAAGACAGCCGAAGCGTGAAAAGTGGCCGCATGGATTTCTACCTTAATGGACGAAGGAGCAGAGAAGAAAGTCATTCCGTCCCGTCCAGGCCGTTCATAACAGCCTGGACGGAAAGCGCTTATGGATTCGGAAGCTGGGAGGTGTTCCAGCCTCCGCCGAGGGCCTTAATCAGTTGCGCACTGGCGGCAAACTGGCGCGTGGTGATGTCGGCCTGGGTACGCTGATTCGCCAGAAGTGCAGCCTGCGCGGTGATGACTTCCAGATAATCTACCAGCCCCTGCTTGTAGCGACGAGTGCTGAGTTCCAGGGAGCGCTGGGCGGCCTGAACAGCGGCGGCCTGAGTCGCGGCCTCCTGATTGAGGATGCGCAGGGCGGCAAGATTGTCTTCAACTTCCTGGAAGGCATTGAGGACACTCTGACGGTAATTGGCGACAGTGACCTCATAGTTGGCGCGTGCCTCTTCTGTAAGCGCATGGCGACGGCCCGCATCAAAGAGGAGTTCGGAAGCTGAGGCGCCCAGAGACCAGAGCGCACTGGGACCCTGGATCCAGGTGCCCGGACTGCGGCTCTCAAAGCCTCCGGCTCCGGAGAGGGTGATGGTTGGATAGTAGGCAGAGATGGCAATGCCAATCTGCGCATTGGCGGCATCGGCACGGCGTTCAGCCGCGGCGATATCCGGGCGGCGCTCCAGCAGCTCCGAGGGCACAATCAGAGGCACTTGTGGAAGCGTTCGATCCAGGGGTAACGGAGGCAGGCTGAAGCTGGATGCGGTCTGCCCGATGAGGGTGGCGATGGCATGCTCATACTGTGCGCGGGCCACCCCTACGTCGATGTCCTGTGCGCGGGTGGTTTCCAGCTGCGTCCGGGCCAGGGCAACATCCGCCTCTGTGGCGACGCCTCCCTGGAAGCGGATCTGGGTGAGCTTGAGATAGTCTTCGTAGGAAGCAACGGTGTGATCGAGCAACTGCTTTTGCAGGTCGAGGCCGCGCATCTCAAAGTAATCGAGCGCCAGCTCAGAGCGGAGGCTCAACTCCACATTGGCAAGATCGGCGGCAGAGGCCTGGGCCGTGGCGCGCGCCGATTCCACGCTGCGCCGGACCTGTCCCCAGAGGTCTGGCTCCCAGCTTGCCTGGCCGGAAAGCGCGAAATCGTTGTACTGGCTGACAGCGCCTGGGACCGCGGTAGGACGGTTGCTGGAAAGGTGTTGCCGGGTGATGGATGGTCCGGCGCTGAGAGTGGGGAAATAACTGGCGCGATAGGTCTGCACCGCGGCACGAGCAGCAAAATACTGCTCCATGGCGGCACGGAGCGTCTGGTTGGAGACGGCTACTTTCTCTTCCAGAGCATTCAGTTGCGGGTCGTTGTAGATCTCCCACCACTTGCCGCGCAAAGACTGGTCATTGGGCTGCGCCTGTTTCCATCCTCCATTGGGGATACCCGGGGGCGGCACGGCCTCCTTAAACGCCGGAGGCGGAGGCGCAAGCGGAGCAGGACGCTTATAGTTCGGTCCGACGGTGCACCCGGCCAGAGGAAGAAGAACGGCCGTGAGCCAAGCTGCCAGGCTGCCTGGACGCAAGGACAACTTTTGGAAAGACCAGCAAGGCCCCATGCCTACTCGCCTCCGCTCTTTTGCTGCTGACCGGGCTGCACGATGCGGACCGGCTCACCATCCACAATGGAATCGGGCGGGTCCTGGATGACCTGGTCCTCGGGATGCAGTCCAGCTGTGACTTCGACGACGCGGCCATCGTCACGGCCAATGGTAATGGGCACCAGTCGGGCCTTATTGTCCTGCACAATGGCCACGCGCAGTCCTTCTGAACGGAAGAGCAGAGCGGGCACGGGAACGATGAGGGAGCGGACGGGGCTTTGCAGCTTGAAGTGGACCTGCGCGTAGGCCCCAGGGACCAGGTCCCCGCTGCGATTGTCCACATCTACTTCAACGAGCAGCGTGCGGGAGGTGGGATCAATGGCCTTGGCAGTACGCACGATCCTTCCCTGGAAGGTACGGCCAGGATACTCCACAAACGTGAGGTCGGCCGTAACCCCTGGTTTGCAGGCCAGCGAGTAGAGCTGGGGCACGTTCACATAGACGCGAAGGATGTGTTCATCGGAAAGATGAAAGAGCTCCTTGTTGGCGCCTGCATCAATGAGCTGGCCAATGTCCACGCCACGCGCGGTCACTACACCGTCAAATGGGGCATAGATTTTTTCAAAGGAGACCAACTGCTCAAGGCGCTGAACATTGGCGAGTGCCGATTTGACCTGGGTATTGGTGGCAGCGGCCTGGGTGGTAAAGTTTTCCGTGTCCTGACGGGAAACGGCATTGCTCTTCACCAGGTCCTGATAGCGCGAAGCCGTCATCTGGGCATATTTTGCATTGGCCTCGGCCGTAAGCAGGTCGGCCCTGGCCTGCGCCAGCTGCTGGTCGACTTCCGGGCTTTCGATTTCCGCCAGAAGCTGGCCTTTTCGCACGTGCGCGCCGATGTCAAAATACCACTTGCGCAGATAGCCGCTGGTGCGCGCATAGATGGGGGAATCCACGTAGGCAAAGATATTGCCGGGCAGCACGACCTCCTCAGAAGGCGCACCCAACTGGGGAGCGGCCACCAAGACCGTGGGCGCGGCCAGCTCACTGGTCTGCTGGCGCAATTCTTTGCGGTCACGCAGGCGAGGAAGAATGCCCGCAATGGCGATACCGACCGCGACAGCAAGAAACACAAACAGCAGGATGCCCGCTTTGCCTCGGGAAAGAGGCCGTGCCTGCTGCTCTTGCGACGTGTTACTCATAGTGCTTTCCTTCCGCTGTCTTTTGTTTTTTGCGCCTCCGGCCCTCCAGCCAGCCATGAATGGCGCTGAAGAAGGTGGGCACGAAGAACAGGGTTGAAACGGTTGCGAACAGGAGTCCCCCGATCACAGCACGTCCCAGAGGGGCGTTCTGCTCACCGCCATCGCCTAGCCCCAGGGCCATGGGTCCCATACCGATAATCATGGCCAGGGCCGTCATGATGACGGGACGGAAGCGGGTGAAACCAGCAGCCAGCGCAGCGGCCGGAGCGTCCCCGACATTCTCTTCCAGACGCTCACGAGCAAAGCTGATGACCAGGATGGAGTTGGATGTGGCCACCCCCATACACATGATGGCCCCGGTGAGCGCCGGTACGCTGATGCGCGTATGCGTGATGAAAAGAAACCAGACGATGCCGGACAGCGCGGCAGGCAGGGCCGAGATAACAATCAGCGGGTCCAGCCAGGACTGGAAGTTGACCACAATCAGCAGGTACACCAGCAGAATGGAGAAGACCAGGCCACCGAGAAGCCCGATAAAAGAACTGCGCATGGTCTGGACCTGACCACGCACAATCACCTGCGATCCGCGGGGCAGCTTGCTTTTCATCTGAGCAATGATCTGCTCGATCTGCTTATTGACGCTGGCAAGATCGCTGTTGACGACGTTGCCATAGATATCAATGACAGGGGCAATGTTGTAGTGTGATTCGGTCCCCAACTCTGAACCCGGGGTAATGTCAGCCAGGTTGCCCAGAATCTGTATCGGCTTTGCCCCCATCGGGGACGGAGTGGCCACGGGCGGACTGCCGGCCCCGTTACTCTGCGCCGTCTGCGCAGTGGTGCTGTCGGCTCCGTTGGGAGTAATCGGGATATTGCGCAGGTCCTGCATCGTGTCCAGAGTGTACTGCGGGGCCTGGACGGCGATGCTGTAGCTGACGCCCGTCTTGGGGTTCAGCCAGAAATTGGGCGAAGTCTGGAAGCTTCCACTGGTGGCCACCAGCAGGCTCTGGGCCACGTTGGACTGGGTGAGGCCGATCTGCCCGGCCTTGGTGCGGTCCACATCAACATTCAGATTGGGATTATTGAAGGGCTGCTGGATGCGCATGTCTGCGGTGCCGGGAACATATTTGATGCGGTTCAGCATCTGCTCGGCGAAGGCGCGATTGCCCTGCAGGTCCGGCCCAACGATCTGGATATCAATCGGCGCTGGCAGGCCGAAGTTGAGGATCTGGGTGACCATGTCCGTGGGCAGCTCATAAAAAATGACCCCGGGAAAGCGTTCGGCCAGAACAGCGCGAAGCTTCTGCACATACGCATCAGTGGGATGATGATGTTCGGCCAGAGAGACCTGGATGTCGGCGTCGGCAGGGCCGATGGTGGCAGAGTTGCTGTAGGTGGTGTTGATGCCGCTGTAGGGCAGTCCAATGTTATCAATGATGGTGACCAGCTCGTCCTTGGGAATGACTTCGCGGATCGTGCGGTCCACCTCATCGCAGAGCCGGGCTGTTTCCTCAATCCGGGTGCCGGTGTGGGCGCGAAGGTGGATTTTGAACTGCCCCGCATCGACTTTGGGGAAGAAGTCCTGCCCCAGGAACGGGAAAAGCAGGGCCGCCGAGGCAAGAGCAAAGAGGAGGAATCCGGCCAGGAACAGTCCGGCATGCGCCACGCACATCTGCAGAATTGCATAGTAGCCGTGACGGAATTTCTCAAAGCCGCGCTCAAAGGCCATCTGAAACCGGACAAAGGGGTTTCTGCTGTTCTGACGGCGCTCCATCTCGTCATCATCATGCTCACGCAGCAGATACTTGGCCATCGTGGGAACGACGGTGCGGGAGAGCAGATAAGAGGCCAGCATGGCAAAGATGACGGCTTCTGCCAGCGGCACGAAAAGATACCGCGCCACGCCGGTGAGAAAGAACATCGGAACAAAGACGATACAGATGGAGATGGTCGCCACAAAGGCGGGAAGGGCAATCTGCGCGGCACCATCGAGGATGGCCTGCTCGATGGCCTTCCCCTGCTCCAGGTTCCGGTTGATGTTCTCAATCTCGACCGTAGCATCGTCGACCAGGATGCCGACCGCCAGCGCCAGTCCTCCCAGCGTCATGATGTTAATCGTTTCACCCAGGGCGCTTAAAACGATGATCGAGGTAAGGATGGAGAGCGGGATGGAGACGGCAATAATCAGCGTGCTTCGCCAACTGCCCAGAAAGACCAGGATCATGATGGCCGTCAGGCAGGCAGCAATCAGCGCCTCCCGGACGACCCCGCTGATGGCAGCGCGCACAAAAATGGACTGGTCGGCGAGCGGAACAATCCTGAGCTGAGGGGGAAGCTGTGACTTGATGATGGGAATCTTGGCCCGGATGCCCTTGACGATGTCCAGGGTGGAAGCATCGCCGGTCTTAATGATGCTCAAAAGCGAGGAGCGCTGGCCGTCCACACGGACAATGTTGGTCTGGGGAGGAAAGCCATCGCGAACATGGGCAACGTCGCGGATATATACGATGCCACCGTTGACGGCGCGGATGGGAAGATCATTCAGCTCCTGCACGGTTTTCGGGGCGCTGTTGGTCTCCACCTGATATTCAAACATCCCGATTTTGGTAGTACCGGAGGGAAGAATCAGGTTCTGATTGGCGATGGTGCTGGTGATGTCCGCAGGGGAGAGCCCTTTTGCCTGAAGCTTCTGCGCATCAATGTCCACCTGGATCTGCCGCTGCTTGCCGCCATACGGATACGGGATTCCGGCACCATCCACAGTGACCAGCTGGGTCCGGATGAAGTTCAATGCATAGTCATTCAGTTGCTGCTCGGAAAGCCCTTCGCCAGAAATGCCGAGCTGGAGAATGGGAACACTGGAAGCGCTGTATTGCAGGATGAGCGGAGGAGTGGTGCCCTGCGGCAACTGGCGCAACTGTGTCTGACCGATGGCAGTGACCTGGGCCACGGCCATGGCGATGTTGACTTTAGGCTGAAAGTAGATCTTGATGATGCCCATTCCATTGAGCGATTGCGATTCGATGTGCTCAATGTCATTGACCGTGGTCGTCAGCGTGCGCTCGCTCTGGTAGACGATGCGCTGGGCCATCTGTTCTGGAGAAAGTCCGGTGTAGTTCCAGACCATGGCCACCACAGGGATATCAATATTGGGAAAGATGTCCGTGGGTGTGCGCAGAATGGCCACCGGACCCAGAATCATCAAGAGCAGGGCAAAGACAGCAAATGTATAAGGCCGTCGCAGCGCGAGGCGAACAATCCACATAGTCCCTTCATCTCTCCTGCGGCCCGCCAGTACGGGTGTGCAAACACCCTACCGTCCCGAGGCGCTAAGACTCTGGTCCGGCTGGCAGCCTGTGCACAACCTCAACTTCGCCGCTGTCAGCTTTTCCGGACCTGATCATCTCTTCAAAAAAGTAGATAGTAATCCTCTTGAATGAAAACCTACTCGAAACTATGACATTGCATTGGCCCGAGCCGGCCCAGACGGTCAAACAACCTTCCATTCTAAATGGAGACGGCCGACATCAAAGAAAGGCCGAACCATTCAGCCTTGCAGGACTATAAAACTTTTAGATGCGGGCGAACCCGGGTCGATTCAAAAATAAGTGGTCTGACCACATCAGAGCGCAGCCATGACGGCAATGAGCAGCACGGCGAGGCCAATCAGCAGGCTCATCCGGTCAGTGAGCGCAAAGATCACGGGGTCTTCATGCATTTCCCCGCGCGAGGCCAGCAGCCAGACGCGGCTGATCCAGAACAGAAGCAGAGGCAGAATCCACCACATGCGCGCCGGATGCCGGTACAGGGAGGCCACTTTGCTTCCATTGATGTAGAGGGCAAAAACGACCAGCGCGGCGTATCCGCTGGATGTGCCAAAGCTGCGCAACTGGAAGGCATCCGAGACCAGATAGCCGCGTCCATGGGCGATGCTGCGGCCCTGCTCGCGCAGATTTTCGAGCTCACTGAATCGTTTGACCAGGGCAAGACTGAAAAAGAAAAATACGGAGAAGGCAGCCAGCCATGCGGAAACGGGAGTCTCTGTTGCCGCGCCGCCCGCCACCAGACGCAGCGTATAAAGCCCGGCAAGCAGCACGACATCCACCAGTGCGACCCGCTTGAGCGCAAGCGAATAACCCAGGGTGGCCATCAGATACAGGGCAAGCCATGCAGCAAATGCCCCCGGAAGCAGCCGCGCAGCCGAGAGAAAAGAAGCCAGTAAAAGGACCATGGCGATGACAATGCCGGTAGAGGCCTGGAGGTCCCCGGCCGCAAAGGGGCGATAGCGTTTGGTGGCATGGTGCCGGTCGGCTTCCAGGTCCAGCAGATCATTGATGATGTAGCTGGCCGAAGCGCAGCAACAGAAGCATGTGAAGGCAAGCAGCGCGCGGAATACCAGGACCGGATGCAGGGTATGCGCCAGCAGAAGCGGAACAATCACGAGAACATTTTTGGCCCACTGATGGGGGCGGAGGGCGCGGAACAAAGCGCTTGCCAAGGATGGCCGGTCGCGAAACACCCGGCCCACACGAATATTGCGCGAACGCAGGCGGGCAGCAAGTCCGGGATGCGGGTTGGCCAGCATGGCCTCGCCGGCATGGCTGAGGACGGGAAGGTCTGACCAGGCATTCCCCACGTAATCAAACCCATCTTGGGCAAACTGCTGGCGCAGTCGGGCAAGTTTCCGGACCCCTGTGAGGTTCGTATGCCCGTCACTGGCGAGCACCCCGTGAAAGAGCGGAAGATAGGCCGTGATTTGGTCCGCGAGCCTGCCGTCGGCACCCGTGACAAGAAAAATGCTGCGTCCCCGGCCATGTTCCTGTTCAAGAAATGCGAGCAGCGGCCGGTTGTAGGGCAGGCGGGAAGCATCCAGAGAGACATATCGGCTGACCTGGGCCTTGAGCGCCGCTTTCCCTTTGAAGGCCCAGCCGAAGGCCCGCAGAAAAAGCAAAGGATGCGTCCGAAGAAGCAGTAACAAAGAATCGGCCAGAGTGTCACTTTTGACCAGGGTCCCGTCCAAATCCACGCAGAGAGGGCGTGAAGGGGCGACCGTCTGGGGTTGCAACTGTGTGGACAGAATACGGCTCCTGATGGTTTGTTTGCTTTTCTTCCAGTCTAATTTCCGCAGAATTTTTGTATACAGGATTTGCCTGGCGCGATGCAGACAGGAGCGCAAAAGATGCTGTCCCAAAATTTTGTTTTGTGGACCATCGATGGGAAAAATACGCAGCTTGTTTGAAAACCGAATCTCCGCAACTTCTTTGAAAATCGTCTGTCTTATCCCTATGCAGGAAGATGAGGAGGTTGAAGATGAAACGAATTGCTGGTACATGGATCCTGGCTGTGGCCTTTGTTCTGTTTTCAGATGTTCAGACACAGGCACAGGTAGGTATCTCAGTGCAGATAGGCGCTCCGGTGGTTGCGGTTCCGGCATATGCTCCTCCCTGCCCTGGGCCCGGGTATCTCTGGGTACCGGGATATGATGCAGGCGCGGTCTGGGTGCCCGGACACTGGGTCTACCGCGGCCATTGGGTACCGCGCTATGACCGTCCTTATGGCGATGACCGAGAGGACCGAGGCTGGTATCCGCATGACCACGGCCATCATTATGGCTGGTACAAACACCATGACGATGATGACTGGGACAGGTAGGTCCCGTCTCACCGTATGCCCATCCTTCTCTGCCCTACAGAGAAGGATGGGGCAGGATCAGCGGTCCAGGACCACATCTGCGAACACAAACCCCTCTCTCTCGACGACTTCTCCAGTCCCTATTTTGATTTCCTTCTGAAAGAACGGTCCGGCATAGACGCAGGTATGGAATTCGCCGTTTTCTCCGCAAGGGTCAACATCGGCAGGAAGATCGCGAAGCAACGCGGCATCATAATCACGCCCGGCATAACGGCGGGGCAGCTTGCGTGGGTCGAGGCAGACGACGCGGGCCCTGAGGCCGGCAGAAACCATGGCTTCAGCCAGTTGATGTGTATTTTCGCCCCACAGAGGAAATATCGGCGTCAGACCTGTGCCGGCAAGCCGCTCTTCCCGATAGCGGCGGACGTCTTCAAGAAATAGGTCGCCAAAGGCCATGACTTCGATGCCTTCGGACACGGCCCTGGCACAGGCATTTTGCATGGCCAGTTCGTATTGCTCGTTCGAGCAGGGCCAGGGCAGCGGAACCGTCCAGAGAGGCAGACCGGCCGCCGCGGCCTGGGCCTCAAGAACGGCGCGGCGGGTACTGTGCATGGCCACGCGGTCGAATGCGGCGTTCAGCGTGGTGAGCAGGCCGACGGCTTGATACTCCCTTGACTGCCGCAGGACATGCAGCGTCCAGGCACTGTCCTTGCCGCTGCTCCAGGAGATGAGGGCCTTCTTCACAGCTTTGCCAGGGCCTGGTCCAGGTCGGCAATCAGATCGTCTGCATCTTCAATTCCGACGGAAAGACGCACAAGGCCATCGGTAATGCCCAGTCTGGCGCGCATTGCAGCCCCAGTGGCGGCGTGGGTCATGGTTGCAGGGTGGGAGATCAGGGTCTCCACCCCGCCAAGGGATTCGCCCAGGATGCACAGGCGCACACTGCGGAGCAATTCCTTGGCTGCCTCAAAGGACTCCAGCTCAAAGGACATCATGGAGCCAAATCCATACGACTGGCGTTTGGCCAGCTCATGCTGCGGATGCTGAGGCAGTCCGGGATAGAAGACCTTTTTTACCTTTTTGTGCTGCGCCAGAAAGGCGGCGACTTTGCGTCCGTTCTCATCGTGCTGCTTCATCCGCACGGCCAGGGTCTTGACTCCGCGGAGGACCAGCCAGCACTCGAAGGGAGAGAGAATTCCCCCCGTAGACTTCTGCACGAAACCAAACTTCTCCTTATGCTCAGGACGGGTGCCCACCAGGACCCCTCCCAGCCCATCACTGTGCCCATTGAGGAACTTGGTCGTTGAGTGCATTACGATATCGGCGCCAAGCTCAATCGGCCGCTGCAAAAAGGGCGACATGAAGGTGTTGTCGACGCTCATGTCGATGCCGTGCTCATGGCAGATGTCCGCAACGGCCCGGATATCGGTCAGAGTCATCAGCGGATTGGTGGGCGTTTCAATGTGCACGAGCTTTGTCGTGGGACGAATGGCGCGGCGCACATTCTCAGGGTCGGAGGTGTCCACATAAGTGAATTCAATCCCGTAGTTGACGACAATCTGGTTGAAAAGCCGGGTAGTGCCGCCATAGACATTTTCTCCACAAACAACATGGTCTCCGGTGCGGAGCAGAGTCACCAGCGCCATGATGGCAGCCATGCCGCTACCGAAGACACACGCATTCGCTCCGCCTTCGAGAGACGCCAGGCTGGCCTCCAAAGCATCGCGTGTGGGATTGCCGGCCCGGGAGTAGTCCCAGCCTTTATGCTTGCCGACCTCCTCCTGCGCGTAGGTGGAAGTGAGATAGAGTGGTACGTTGACGGCCCCGGTCTGAGGATCGGGTGCCTGTCCATCGTGAACGGCCCGTGTAGAAAATCCAAAATTCCGTTTTGTCATTGTAGGTTGCGTTTCCTTTGGACGCCTGATTCCCGCTGTCTCTTCCCGCTGCGGGGAATGATAGGCCAGCCCTTCTCCCATTTAAACACCGCACATCCGGGGCGAGAGAGGCCGGAATCCAGAATGGTTAAACGTCAAATATCTTTTTGGAAAGATAGCGCTCGGCCGAATCCGGCACGATGGTGATCACGCGCTTGCCCGGACCCATCCGACGCGCCACATGAAGAGCAGCATGGACGTTTGCTCCCGCGCTTGATCCTGCAAGCACGCCCTCTTCTGCGGCCAGCCGCCTTACCATGGCGAATGCCTCTGCATCCATGACACGGACAATTTCGTCGGCAACACTACGGTCAAAGGTCTTTGGCACAAATGAGACCCCGATTCCTTCTACTTTATGGGGGCCTGGTTCGCCGCCCTGCAGGACGGAGCCTTCCGTTTCGACCGCAACGGTATAGATTTCAGGGTCCTTCTCTTTGAGATAGCGCGCAATCCCGGAGAACGTGCCCCCGGTGCCGACGCCAGCAACAAAGGCATCAATCCGGCCCTCCATCTGCTCCCAAAGTTCGCGGGCAGTTGTTTCGTAGTGAAAGCGCGGGTTGGCTTCATTCTCAAACTGCAGGGCAGGAAAGACGTCCGGATGGGAGCGGGCCAGGGCCAGGGCCTGACGGATGGCCCCACTCATCCCTTCAGCCTCCGGGGTACGGACCACCGTCGCACCAAATCCGCGCATGAGCATACATTTTTCTTCCGCGTATCCTTCAGGGACAAACAAGATGACCTTATACCCGCGATTTACACCCACCAGCGCCAGGCCTACGCCGGTGTTTCCGGCCGTTGCCTCAACAATGGTGGCCCCGGGTTTGAGGACGCCGCGGGCCTCAGCATCGAGAATCATCCCCAGCGCGGCGCGGTCTTTGACGCTGCCGCCTGGATTGAGAAACTCCAGTTTGGCAAAAAGGTCGGCGGTTTCCGGTGTGGCCATGCGGCGCAGGCGCAGGACGGGAGTCTGCCCCATGAGCTTTGTAATGTCATCGGCAACACGTAAGGGACCGGCGGACGGAAGAGATGCGGATTTGGCCATAAGGAAAACGTTCCAGTGTAACACCGGGTACAAAGAGGCCTTTGCCTCCCAGACTGAAATCGGGCCCGGACACACTTCCCGATTCGGCCCTTGCGTCCGATGGAAACGGCCAAATTTCCTGTATTGGCCTGCGTCAGGTGCTATAAACTTGTGCCAGGATTGATTGGACCTTGCAACGTCTCCCCTTTTCCTCGAAAGGACGGACCATGATCCTGCTCATTCTGGGAGCAGTGGGGGCCATTCTTTTCCTGTGCGCGGCAGCGTTAATTGCCTATCTTACCTCCAAGCATCTTCTGGCTGCGCGCGACTGGGAAGAGCATTCGCATGAAGTGCTCTCAGTACTGCAGGGAAATGCACAACGTCTGGACCGGGTGGAGTTGCTGAGCAGGCTGTATTTCGCCACAAAAGATGAGTCAAACCTGCATGGTGCACAGGCCGCCGCCGGGCTGCTGGAGGCGGGAACCGGCCACCTGGAAGACCTGGTGGCGGACAATCCGGCCCAAACTGCGCGCGCCCGGGAGCTGCATCGCTGTACGGAAGATCTGAAAAAGCTTGTTGAAGACCTGCCAGCCGACCCGAGTGAGGCACAAAGCAAGGCTGAAGAGGACCAATTGTTGAGTTGCCGGGACTCCATGGTCCGGATGCAGGCGGATGAAAACACCCTGCTGCGACAAAGGAGAGACGACTTCCAGCGGGGAGCGTATCGTAGTCTGAGCGCGGGAGCGGTGCTGCTTTTGGTTTCTCTGGTTGTGGTCCTGATGCTTTTTCTGCTGCTCATCCGCGATGCTTTGCAGCGCTTACGGTACGAAGCGGAAATTTCCGAGACCAATGCACGGTTGTCTGCAACCATACGGCTGATGGAACAAAGTGCCCGCGAAGCAGGCCTTCTGGCTTCCGCGCGGGAAGAGCTGCAACTCTGCACCAATCTGACGCAAGCCTATCAGGTGGCCGTGCGCTGGTGTTCTCAGCTTCTGCCCTCGGCGAAAATTGCCCTGCTGATGATCAATAATTCCCGGCAACTGGTAGAGGTGGCTGCAACTTCAGGAGAAACCGGCCATATCCTAGAAGGTTTTCCACCCAACGCCTGTTGCGGACTGCGCAGCGGACAAGACCGCTGGCGGCGTCATGCCCATTCACAAATCGAATGCGAGCACTTTGCCGGCCCACCCCCGAAGAGCTATCTCTGTATGCCGCTGGCGGCACATGGAGACACGCTGGGCGTCCTTTATGTCGAACCTGTCTCCGAGGACTACGAGGGCCTGATGGAGTCCCGCATGGAGGCGCTCAAAAGTATCGCCAAGGTCTCGGCGCTCTACTTCGCCAGCCTCGCCCTGCGCGCCAGACTGGAACACCAGTCGGTGCGCGATGGGCTGACCAATCTTTTCAACCGTCATTTCATGGAAATCTCGCTGGACCGGGAGATCCGCCGGGCCGCAAGGAGCCGGACCGAACTGGCCGTCCTGATGATTGATGTGGACCACTTCAAACACTTTAATGACACCTATGGGCACGATGCCGGAGATTACGTGCTGCGGGAAACAGCGGAGATCTTCCGGAACTCGGTCCGTGCGGAGGACATTATCTGCCGCTATGGGGGCGAGGAGTTTGTCATTATTCTTCCGGAAACCGGGGCCGAAGCGGCCCGGGAACGTGCGGAACAGATCCGCCGGCGGGTCCAGAACCAGCAACTGCGCTTCCGAGGAGAGAACCTGCGGGAGACTACCGTCTCGATTGGCATTGCGATCTACCCCGAAAATGGCACCTCTCTGGTCGACCTGCTAAGGAATGCAGACCGTGCCCTGTATACGGCCAAACACCGGGGGCGGAACTGCGTCATTGCATCGCTTGCAACCGTATCGGTCTAGAACAAGCCTGTCAGCAACCATCAAGCAGAACAAAAAACGCGCCCTTTTTTGAGGGCGCGTTGGGTGTGGACCTTCCGGAAGGAAGGAGATGTTTATGCCTGCTCGCCGCCTTCGGACTGCTGCTGCTCGGCCTCCATGGCCTTTTGCAGCTCTTCGCGGCGCTTCTGGCGGGCTTCGGCGCGCTTCTGGCGCTTTTCATCGAGAACGGCTTCAGCGCCGAGAAGCTCGATGAAGGCCTTTTCTGCACCATCACCCCGCTGGAAGCCACGGCGGACAATGCGCAGATAGCCACCGTTACGGTCGCCGTAGCGAGGAGCCACAGTGTCAAAAAGACGCGTCACCGCGTCGCGGGTCTGGAGATAAGCGAGGGCCTGACGCCGTGCGTGCAGGTCTCCCTTCTTGCCCAGAGTAATGAGTCTTTCGACGTGTGGACGCACGGCCTTCGCCTTGGCTACGGTGGTCTCTACACGGTCTTCGAGAATGACGGACGTAGCCAGGTTGCGCAGAAGGGCGCGGCGATGGCTGGTATTGCGTCCGAGTTTAAATCCTGCATTGCGATGGCGCATGGCTGTCTCTCTAAATCCAGTGATTCGTTCTGAGAGTTTGTCCCCGGCCCTTAAAAGGCAGACCGGGGGCAAACGATAAAACTACTAAAAGTTTTCGGGTTCGGACTGGAGCGGAATGTCCGCCTCGTCCAGCCCTTCTTCTTCGTCAAAGCGGTTGTAGCGGCTGGCGGCAAGCTGTGCGGAAGGCAACACACTGGTTGGTCCCGGTACTGCGTTCCCGTGCTCGTCAATCTTCATACCAAGGGAAAGTCCCATCTGAGCCAGGATTTCCTTGATCTCATTCAGAGATTTGCGGCCGAAGTTCTTGGTCTTCAGCATTTCGGCCTCGGTCTTCTGCACCAGCTCGCCGATGGTCTGGATATTGGCGTTCTTCAGGCAGTTGTAGCTGCGCACGCTCAGCTCCAGCTCTTCAACCGAGCGGTTCAGATTGTCATTCCGCAACTGCACGCGGCCCTCTTCGGCCTGCTGCTCGGCCTCGATCTCTTCCTCAAAGTTGATGAAGATGCTCATGTGGTCCTTGAGCAGCTTGGCTGCAAGGCCGATGGCATCGGCGGGAAGGACAGTGCCGTTCGTCCAGACTTCCAGGGTGAGCTTGTCGTAATCCGTAATCTGGCCGAGACGCGCCGCATCCACGGTAAAGTTGACCTTGCGCACAGGAGAGTGGACCGAGTCGACCGGGATAAATCCAATGCCAAGGTCGGAGTCAAAGTTTTTGTCGGCAGAGACATAGCCGCGCCCACGCTTCAGGCGCATTTCCATGTCCAGCTTGCCGCCTTCGCTCACCGTCGCGATGTAGATATCTTTATCGAGGATTTCCACGTCGCCGTCGGCCTCAATCATGCCTGAAGTAACGACCCCGGGCTGGTCGGCGCGCAGATAAAGCGCCTTCGGGCCTTCGCCGTTGAGCTTGAAGGGAATCTGCTTCAGGTTCAGAATGATGTCGGTCGCATCCTCGACGACTCCGGTAATGGACTGGAACTCGTGCAGGACGCCTTCAATTTTGACGGCGGTAACGGCTGCGCCTTCAATCGAGGAAAGCAGGGTCCGGCGCAGAGCATTGCCAATGGTGGTCCCGAAGCCCCGCTCAAAAGGCTGGGCGCTGAACTTCCCATAGGTGTTGGTCAGGGTGTCTGTATCCACCGCCAACCGTTTCGGCTTTTGAAATCCTCTCCAAAGCATATCGTTTCGCTTCTTCCTGACGTGACCTGCGAAGCACTCTGCAATGTCTACGTCTGTTTTCTCTCCTTCAAGAGTGTTTGTTTCAGTCGTTTGTCCCCGATGGATGAGGCTGCTTCCAGCAGAGACGAACGCACAAGGTCCTGTTACTTTTACTTGCTATACAACTCCACAATCAACTGTTCATTGACCGGCAGCTGAATGTCTTCCCGTTTGGGCAGGGCCAGTACTTTTCCGGAAAGGTTGGCGTGGTCGACCGAGAGCCAAGCCGGAGCAGGCTGATGGCTGGCAAACTCACGCGAGGTTTCCACCACTGTCAGCTTCTGGCTGTTGGGGCGCACCTTGATTTCGTCACCCACGTTTACCTGAAATGACGGAATATTCACCTTGCGGCCATTGACCTCGATGTGCCCGTGACGGACAAGCTGGCGGGCCTGACGGCGCGAAGCAGCAAAACCAAGACGGAAGGCAACATTGTCCAGACGACGCTCCAACTGCTGCAAAAGCAGTTCGCCGGTGACGCCCTGGGAGCGGGCGGCCTTCTCATAGTACTTACGGAACTGTCCCTCAAGCGTGAAGTAGATCCGCTTGGCCTTCTGCTTTTCACGAAGCTGGAGGCCGTAGCCTACGACCTTCGCCTTGCGGTCACGGCCATGCTGGCCGGGGGCGAAATTGCGCTTTTCAATCGGACACTTGTCTGAAGTGCACTTGGTGCCCTTCAGAAAAAGTTTCATGCCTTCGCGGCGGCAAAGGCGGCAAACTGCACCGGTATAACGTGCCAATTCTTTTCTCCTTCCATTTCGGGGCCGACTGGTTTACGCGCTGGCAGGCGCTTCGTCCCAGTCCACAGGCCGCGATCGGCATTTGCCTGGATCGCCTGCCTGCTGGTTTGCAGGCATGAGGATGTTTTGTCCCCATGCCCGGATTTTATCGTAGCTGCAGGGTCCGCAGCGTTGATCTGCTTACACTCTGCGGCGCTTGGGCGGACGGCAGCCGTTGTGCGGAATCGGGGTGACGTCGCGGATGGAGCGCACCTCAATTCCTGCTGCTGCCAACGCACGAATGGCCGATTCCCGGCCAGAACCGGGGCCGGCAACGCGCACATCGGCCGCACGGAGGCCGTGTTCCCGGGCCTGATTGGCCGCGTTGATGGCCGCCTGCTGGGCCGCAAACGGCGTGCCCTTACGCGACCCTCGAAAACCCAGCGAACCGGAGCTCTTCCAGGAGAGCGTATTGCCCTGCTGGTCGGTAATGGTAACGATGGTATTGTTGAACGAAGCCTGAATGTGCACCACACCATAGGGCACATTCTTGCGTTCGCGCTTCTTGAATTTCTTGTTCTTGGCGGCCTTTCCGGCGCCCTGCTGTGCTTTTGCCATTAGGTCTTCGCCGTCGCTTTCTTCTTGTTCGCTATCGTGCCCTTACGCGGCCCCTTACGGGTGCGGGCATTGGTATGTGTGCGCTGTCCGCGCACCGGGAGGCTGCGGCGGTGCCGCAGTCCGCGATAGGACTGAATGTCAATCAACCGCTTGATGTGCATCGCGACATCTTTGCGCAGGTCGCCTTCGACCGCGCCTTCGTCTTCGATGACCTGGCGGATGCGGTTGACCTCGTCTTCGCCGAGGTCCTGGATTTTCTTGAACGGATCCACGTTCGCCTTTTCCAGAATTCTCAGCGCGCGAGGGTTCCCGATGCCGTAGATGTAAGTGAGCGCGATCCTGGCCTGCTTTTGGCGGGGCAGATCAACGCCTGCAATACGTGCCATGGTTCCCTTCTTTAAGAAATGCTCCCGACTGCTCCGGAGCAGTTATGCCGCCCTCTTCGAGCACGGCAGTGGTTCCAGGCATGAATGGACCATGGGGTTCATCGCAAGCCTTTCCCGGCTAACTAGCCCCACCACTTCCTGGTCCTGCCTGGCGTTTGCCTCCAGCCCTCAGCTTTCCCTGGCTGGGAGGCGTATTTCCCTTCAACCCTGGCGCTGCTTGTGCTTTGAGTTTTCGCAAATCACGCGCACGACGCCACGGCGATGAATAATCTTGCACTTGTCACAAATCTTCTTTACGGATGCACGAACCTTCATAAATCCAGCTCCCAGCTCTCAGTACTTGGCCTGATTTTCTTCCTGCCGCCTGCTCCGGCCAATGGCCAGAAGCCCACGGCCTCAAGCTATTTATATCGATAGACAATACGCCCACGCGTCAGGTCGTAGGGGCTCAACTCTACCGCCACCCTGTCTCCGGGAAGGATGCGAATAAAGTTTTTTCTCATGCGGCCGGAGACATGCGCCAGAACCTGATGCTTGTTTTCAAGCTCCACCTTGAACATCGCATTGGGCAACGTCTCAAGGACGGTTGCCATGACCTCAATCGCGTCTTCCTTGGACAATCCTTAATCCCGCCTCTGCCGGCCTTTCGCCAGCACCTAAGAATCCCTACTCTGTCAGCACCACAGCACCATCACTGGTGACCGCCACTGTGTGCTCAAAATGTGCGCTCAAACTGCCGTCCTGCGTCACCGCCGTCCATCCGTCTTCGAGCACCTGCACATCCGGACTGCCGGAGTTGACCATCGGTTCAATACAAAGAACCATCCCCTCCCGCAGCTTCAGACCCTGCCCACGGCGGCCAAAGTTTGGCACCTGGGGGTCTTCGTGAAGCGAGGTGCCGATGCCGTGGCCAACAAATTCACGCACCACGCTGAATCCACCGGCCTCTACCACTTGCTGCACCGCAGCGCCAATGTCGCCCAGCGTCGCCCCCGGCCTGACTGCCTGAATCCCGCTCTCCAGCGAAGTCCTGGTCACATCCAGAAGGCGCTGGGCACGGGGAGCAATCTTTTCACCCACCGGAACCGTGATTGCGGAATCGCCATAGTAGCCGTCCAGAACCACCCCGGTATCAATCGAAACAATGTCGCCTTCGCGCAAGACCCGCTTGGCCGAGGGAATCCCGTGGACCACCTCACTATTGACCGAGGTGCAGAGCACGCAGGGATATCCGTGATACCCCTTAAAAGCAGGCTTTACGCCCAGCTCTTCCATCTTCCGGACGGCCGCACCCTCCAGATCCATCGTGGTAGCACCAGGCTTCACAAAACCCCGGACATACTCCAGGACCTCCCGGACCACTGCACCTGCACGCCGCATCTTCTCCACTTCCTGTGGAGTCTTAATCACGATGGCCATCAGCTGGCTGCCCCTCTTAAGCGCAGAACAGCAGCCATGACTGCGGCCGTCACTGCGTCCACCGGCAATTCTCCGTCCACTTCCTGAAAACGCCCGCAGGCACGATAGTGCTCGATGACCGGAGCAGTCAGCGACTCGTAGGTGCGCATCCGCTCCTCAAATACCTCTTCAGTGTCATCCGAGCGCCGCGCCAGCGGCGTGCCATCGAGATCGCACAGCGTATCCACTTTGGGCGGCTGCAAGTAGATGTTATAAATGCTCTTGCAGACTGGACAGTTGCGCCTTCCGGTAATACGGCGCAATAACTGAGTATAACCTACTTTGATACTGACAGCAACCACGGGCAGTCCGCCGGACCGTTCCGCCAGATAACTGTCAAGCCACTCTGCCTGGCCCAGCGTGCGCGGGAAACCATCCAGAATATAGCCCTTCGCCGTGTCGGGGAGCTGCAGGCGGTCGGCAACCATTTGGTTGACCAGGTCGTCGGGAACAAGCTCTCCGCGATCCATGAGGGCCCGGGCCTTTTTGCCCAGCTCGGTGCCCCCGGACACGTTCGACCGAAGGATATCGCCAGTGGAAATCTGCGGAATGCCCCAGGCCGCCATGATGGCCTGGGCCTGTGTTCCCTTACCAACACCCGGTGCGCCAAGAAGCAGGACAGGACCGGGAACGACGGTCCCCGACTTTCCAACTTCTCTGTGCTTTTCACCCACGGCTACCGCCACTTACCAGGCCCGCCTTCCGCGAATCCGTCCGCTGCGCGGCGTGAAGCCTTCGTAGTGGCGCATGATGAGCTGGGATTCCACCTGATTGACGGTGTCCATGGCAACGCCGACGACGATCAGCAGCGAGGTGCCGCCAAAATAGAAGTTGAAGCCAAGGCCATTCGTCACCCAGAGCGGCATATGCTCGAAGAGCGGACCGACCAGCCACAAGTGGTTGAGATGAATTCCGCTAATCAGGATCTGCGGAATGATTGCAACCACGATGAGGTAAAGGGCGCCGACCAGGGTGATGCGGGTAAGAATATCGTTGATGAAATCCGAGGTGCGCTTGCCGGGACGAATTCCGGGAATAAAGCCCCCATACTTTCGCATGTTGTCCGCAATGTCATCCGGACGAAAGACAATGGAAATATAAAAATATGCAAAGAAGATGATGGCGACCATGTAGAGAAACTCATACCAGGGCTCGCCTGCATGGAGGGCATCAAAGATACGCGTCAACACCGCGCTGTTACGAACGAACGAGGACTGAGCAAAGAGCAGCGGGGCCGAGAGTACGGATGCGGCAAAAATGATCGGCATCACTCCACCGGAGTTGACCCGCAGCGGCAAATGCGTGGACTGGCCACCCATCATCCTGCGCCCGACAATGCGCTTGGCATATTGCACTGGGATGCGGCGCTCACTGCGCTCTACAAAAACGATGAAGACCACAACGGCGACCATGGCCGCAACCAGAAGAACGAGCGCCGGCACAGTAAAGGGACCAAACTTTTCTGAGCGCGCCGTCTCAACCAGCTCTTGAATCCCACGCGGGAGACCGACGACGATACCGGCAAAAATCAGCAGACTCATCCCATTGCCGATGCCGCGGTCGGTAATCTGCTCACCCAGCCACATGATGAAGGTAGTGCCTGTGGTCAAGGTAATGACGGTCATCAAAACGAACCCCGGGCCAGGATTGAGCACCAGCTGCAATCCTCCAGCACCGTGCGACAGTGTGAGCGCAATGGCGAGCGACTGGACAATGCCCAGCCCCACAGTCATATAGCGCGTCCACTGGGTGATTTTGCGACGGCCCAGCTCGCCTTCCTTCTGAAGGCGGGCCAGCGGCTCGTAGACCACGGTCAGCAGCTGGAAGATGATGGAGGCCGTGATGTAAGGCATGATGCCCAGGGCAAAGACCGTGAGGCGGCGCAGGTTTCCGCCGCTGAACAGGTTGACCAGGCCGAGTGCGCTTCCCCCTTGCAGATCGAAGAACTGCTCGAGCGCTGTGGTATTGACACCCGGCGTAGGAATAAACGATCCCAGGCGGTAGACGGCAAGCATGGCCATGGTAAACAGAACTCGCTTGCGCAGGTCAGGGATGCGGAAGATGTTGGCGAATTTTTCAAGCATGAATACAGACACCCGGAGGGCCGGACCCGGCCCTCAGCTCTTTAGGCTACCAGAATGGCCTTACCGCCTGCTTTCTCAATCTTTTCCTGAGCAGATTTTGAGAACTTATGGGCGTGCACGGTAATCGGGCCGGTCAGCTCGCCGTTACCCAGGATTTTGAGCAGACCATTCTTTTTCTTAATCAGTCCCTTCTTCTCAAAAAACTCCAGCGTCAGCTCAGTCTCGCCCAGCTCAACCAGACGGTCCAAATTCAGCGTGTTGTATTCGATACGGAAGATGTTGGTAAAGCCGCGCTTGGGCAGACGGCGGTGGAGCGGCATCTGGCCGCCTTCAAAACCACGCATCAGGCTCGAACCGGAACGGGAGCCCTGGCCTTTGTGTCCGCGGGTAGAGGTCTTGCCATGTCCGGAGCCCATACCACGCCCCACACGCTTGCGATTTCGGTTCGCCTTCTTCGGCGCCCTGAGATTGGAAAGATTCATCTGTGTCCTCGCTATACGCCGGGGAGGTGTGCCCTCGCACCGACTCGCATTGTATTTCCTCCGCAACTCCATCGGGATACCGTTCTGGGTGCTTACGAAGGATTTGTTTTTTGCCCGAAGGCATCTTTAGCCTGGACGGCTAGTTCTGTACGATTCGTACCAGATGCGGCACCGCTTTGACCATCCCCCGAATGGAAGGCGTGTCCTCGCGCTCCACAATCTGATGAAGGCGGGTGAAGCCGAGGCCCTTGACGACCTTCTTATGCTTCACAGGCGCCTGAATGGACGACCGGTAGTACTGAATTTTGATCTTTGCCTTGGTCTCTGCCATGACTATAACTCCTCAACCTGCTTGCCGCGGACCTGGGCCACTTCCTGGCGGTCGCGCAGTTGTGCCAGAGCGTCAAAGGTGGCCTTGATCACGTTGTGCGGGTTTGCCGTACCCAGGCTCTTGGTCAGCACATTCTGCACGCCAGCCGAAGTCATCACCGCGCGCACCGCACCTCCTGCAATCACGCCGGTACCTTCCGGGGCAGGCTTGAGCAGCACCTGTCCGGAGCCGAAGCGCCCCAGCACCTGGTGCGGGATCGTGGTCTCGGTCAGGTTGACGCGGATCAGGTTTTTCTTTGCCGACTCAATGCCTTTGCGGATCGCCTGCGGCACTTCCTTTGCTTTGCCGGACCCGTATCCCACGACGCCGGAGGCGGGGTCACCCACGACAACCAGAGCAGCAAAAGACATGTTCTTACCGCCCTTGACCACTTTGGTCACACGGTTAATGGCGACCACCTGGTCTTTCAGGTTGTACTGCCCGGCATCCAATTTTTTTCTCAGTGTTGCCATTCGCTTCCTGATTTCCTTCCTGTAATCCCTGTCATCCCGGGCGCTGTCTTGCATGCTGCCCGAGCGGAGCGGAGTCGAGGAACCTGTATCCCCTTAGAACTCCAGCCCTGCCTCGCGCGCTGCATCCGCCAGCGCCTTGATGCGGCCGTGATAGAGATAGCCGCCACGGTCAAAAACAACCTTTTTAATCCCTTTTTCCTGGGCGCGTTCGGCCACCAGTTTCCCGACTTCTTTGGCCGCAGCCACATTGCCGCCGGTCTTCAGCTTTGCCGCCTTGCTGGATGCCGAGGCCACCGTAACACCCTGGGTGTCATCAATGACCTGAGCATAAATATGATTGAGCGAGCGGTAAACGCTGAGGCGAGGGCGCTCCGGCGTACCGGCCACCTTCTCACGGATGCGGGCATGGATGCGCCGACGAATCTCGTCCCTGTTCTTTTGCGAAATCATGGTCTTTCGTCCTTCCTAAAAGCGGGGCCGCCCTGCGGCCACGTTCGGTTGAATCAGCCACCGGCCTTTGGCTTCGAGGCCGTGTTCACGGCCCGAAGCGGGCGGTCAGCTGCTACTTCGCTCCGGCCTTTCCGGCCTTCTTCTTCAGTTTCTCATCCGCATAGCGCACACCCTTGTTTTTGTACGGGTCAGGCTTGCGCAGTGCACGCATGTCGGCGGCCACCTGGCCGACCTTCTGACGGTCAATGCCGCTGATGGTAATGCGGGTCTGCTTTGGATCAATGGCAGCGGTGATGCCTGATGGCAGCGGGAACTCGATCGGGTGCGAATACCCCAGCGTGAAGACCACCGTGTCCTTGCCCTTCATCTCGACGCGGTAACCGATGCCGACAATATCGAGGTCTTTGGACCATCCTTTGGTCACACCTTCGACCGCGTTGGCGACCAGGGCACGGGTAAGTCCGTGAATGGCTGCCTGCGCCTCACTTTCGCGCTCTGCGACGATGTGACCGTCCTTGGTCAGCAGCTTGATCCCTTCCGGAATCCGCTGTTCGAGCCTCCCCTTGGGGCCCTCCACAACCACAACATTGCCCTGAACGGAGTACTTGACTCCCTGGGGCAATGGAATCGGCTTTTTTCCAATACGTGACATTTTTGAATCCTTATGGCTTGCGAGTCCCGGATGAGATTGGCCCATCCGTTCCACTGCAGCTCCGGCGGGTCATGCCCGCCTTAGGGGCCAAAGCCCTCTCTACCTTCATCACCGGACGAAAAGTCCAGTGCTTTTACCCGTTCCACGCGCGGCTTTCACTCCGCGCATCCTGCACCGATTCCTCTGCAAGCATCCGATGCAGCCGGCCGAAGTGCGCCCAAGCGTGACTCTGGCGCGTTGTGCGCAGTCCCGGCAAGAATCACCAGACTTCGCAGAGAATTTCGCCGCCCACGCCTTCCTTGCGGGCCTGCTTGCCGGTCATCACCCCCCGAGGAGTGGTGAGAATGTTGATGCCAAGACCACCCTGGACACGCTTGATCTCATCCCGGCCAACATAGACACGGCAACCCGGACGGGAAACACGGGTGAGGTCCCGGATGGCAGCCTCGTTGTTTGCCCCATACTTCAGGTACACGCGCAGAACAGCCCGGCCATTTTCCTCCGAGGTCTTGTAGTTGGCGATATAGCCCTCTTCCTTAAGGATGCGGGCAATCTCCGTCTTCAGCTTTGAGGCCGGAACATCCAGCTTCTGATGACGCGCATGAATCGCATTGCGCAGACGCGTCAGAAAATCTGCTACCGGATCGGTAAAACTCATCGTTTCTCCTTCATCCCCCGTTCGCTCCGGATTCCCAGAGAACCTGCGGGAATGGTTTGTGACCGTTGACTTCTTCGTCAACCAGTCAGAATTTGTTTACGTCGCAGACGCATCGCGCAGGGCGCGTCGTCCTTACCAGCTTGACTTCACGACGCCGGGGATCTCTCCCTTGAGCGCAAGCTGACGGAAGCACAGACGGCACATCCCGAACTTGCGCAGGTAGGCCCGCGGACGCCCGCACAACTTACAACGATTGTGCTTGCGGGAAGAAAACTTCGGCTTGCGCGCGTCTTTGACTCTCTTTGCGGTCGTTGCCATAATCTTAGGTCCTCACTCTCTTACGCCGTCTGGCGGAACGGCATCCCGAACTGCCGCAGCAGTGCGCGCGCCGAGTTGTCGTCCTTCGCCGTGGTGACGATGGTGACGTTCATGCCTTTCAACTTCTCTACTTTCGCATAGTCAATCTCAGCAAAGATCAACTGGTCGCGCAGGCCGAGCGTGTAATTGCCACGTCCATCAAAGCTGCGGGTGGAGACGCCGCGGAAGTCGCGCACACGGGGCAGAGCGACAGTAATCAAACGGTCCAGAAATTCGTACATCGCATCGCCACGCAGGGTCACCATGGCCCCTATGGCCATACCCGAGCGGACTTTGAAGGCGGCAATGGACTTTTTCGCCCTGGTCAGCACCGGTTTCTGTCCGGTGATGGCCGCCAGATCAGCAACCAGCGGGTCGAGCAGCTTGTTGTTCTGGGTGGCCTCGCCCAGTCCCATATTCAGGACGATCTTTTCAATCTTCGGGACCGCCATCGGGTTTTCAAGCCCGAGCTCTTTCTGGAGGGCGGGCTTAATTTCCTTCTGGTACTTTTCTTTCAATCTTGCTGCCATGTTTGCTTCTTCTCTTTCTTCTCCGGTCTCGGAGTGGCATCAGCCGTATACCGTTACGGAGGGTAGTCAATTGCCCCGCAGGGCGCTTTGCCGAAATGGTAAGCCTTACTTCTTTTTTACCGCCAGCGTCTGACCGCACTTGCGGCAGATCCGGACTTTGGTTTCGCCTTCAAACTTGTGCCCGACACGGGTGGGGCCGCAGCCGGGACAGACCAAAAGCACATTGGAGATGTGGATGGGGGCTTCCTGCTCAGCAATCCCGCCCTTGATGTTCCGCTGCGGGTTGGGACGCACGTTCTTCTTCACCACACGCACATGCTCCACCAGAATGCGGTCTTTGTCCGGGAAGACACGCAGCACGCGGCCGCGCTTTCCCTTGTCGCTGCCCGCGATCACTTCGACCGTGTCATTGCGTTGAATGTTCAAACTCATAAAGGTCCTCTTTATCTCATCTGCCCCGGATCAAAGAACTTCGGGGGCAAGCGAAACAATCTTCAGAAATTTCTTTTCGCGCAGCTCGCGGGCCACAGGGCCAAAGACGCGCGTTCCCACAGGCTCGCCTGCTTCATTAATCAGCACAGCGGCATTGGAATCAAAGCGGATGTAGGTCCCGTCGCGGCGGCGCGTCTCTTTGCGCGTGCGCACGATCACGGCCTTTACTACTTTACCTTTTTTCACCTGTCCATCAGGCGAAGCCTCTTTGACGGCCGCAGTGATTACATCACCGAGTCCGGCCTTGCTGCCGGTCGAGCCGCCGAGCGGCAGGATCATTTGCAGCTTGCGCGCGCCGGAATTGTCGGCGACCTCAAGCATGGTCCTCATCTGCACTGCCATGATGTTCTCTCCTTACTTCCTGGTGGCGGCGCTTACTCAGCGACCGGGACTTCCTCTTCAACTTGTGCCAGCGCGGAGCGCCGGATGATCTCTTCCAACTGCCAGCGCTTCAACTTGCTCAGCGGGCGTGTTTCGCGAATGCGGACCAGATCGCCCACGCGCGCCGAGTTCTGCTCATCATGCGCATAGAACTTTTTGCTGAGCCGGACGATGCGCTTATATTTTGGGTGCGCCTTGCGCACTTCCACTTCGACGACAATCGTCTTCTGCATCTTGGTCGAAACCACTGTGCCGACCTTCTCCTGACGGCGTGATTCCCTGCGGGGCTCGCTCTGTGTGGTGACTGTGGCCATGACTTAGCGGGCCTCCTTCTTTGTAGACTTCTTTTTCGCCGGCTTGGCAGGTGCACTGGACTCGGCCTTTGGAGCAGCGCCATGCAGGCCCAGCTCCCGCTCGCGGGCGATGGTCTTGATGCGCGCAATGTCTTTCTTCAGTTCGCGCAGCTTCTTCACGCCTTCGTTCTGGCCGAGCTTCATCTGAAAGCGCAGGCGGAACAGCTGTTCGGCCGCCTTCTGCTCCTCGACGCGCAGCTCGCTGTCGCTCAGGTTGCGAATCTTTTCGAGTTCCATCTTCTTCGTCTTCTCTCCGGGACAACGGCCCCTGCAGGCCGCGTCTCCCCAAAATCTTTACTTTGCCGCTACTACAGCCTGCACCGAATGGCGTTGCACAAAACGGGTCTTCAGCGGCAGCTTGTTGGCGGCCAGGCGCATGGCCTCAGCGGCCACGTCGGGCGCAACCCCTTCCATCTCAAACAGGATTTTCCCGGGACGCACGACTGCTACCCAGTGGTCGAGTGGGCCTTTGCCGGACCCCATTCGGACTTCGGCCGGCTTCTTGGTAATCGGCTTGTCCGGGAAAATACGGATCCAGACCTTGCCGCCGCGCTTAATAAAGCGCGTCATCGCAATACGACTTGCTTCAATCTGGCGGTCGGTAATGTAACCGCACTCCAGCACCTTCAGGCCATAGTCCCCAAATGACAGCTCGGAGCCACGCCATGCCTTACCACGCATCTTGCCCTTCTGCTGCTTGCGATACTTGACCTTCTTTGGCATCAACATAATGAAACCCTCAGATAGCGATTCGCTGTTAGCCGCTAGCTTCTAGCTCTATCAGCTGATCTTTTCCTTCCACTGCTTCTATCAGCCTTCCGGCCACGTCCAGCTAAAAGCCAGGGGCGAAAAGCTGCCTTTTAAAATACCGACGTCCCCACGACCGCCTGCGGTTCGCGCCTTCTCTGCTGATAGATGTCGCCGCGATAAATCCATGTCTTCACGCCGATCACACCATAAGTCGTGCGCGCCTCGGCAAATCCATAATCAATATCAGCGCGCAGGGTGTGCAGCGGCAGACGGCCCTGCAGGTACCACTCGGAGCGGGCGATTTCTGCGCCATTCAGGCGGCCAGAGACGCGGACCTTGATCCCCTTGCAGCCAAAGCGCAGCGCCGAATCCACGGCCTTGCGCATGGCGCGGCGGAAGCCGACGCGTTTCTCCAGCTGAAGAGCAATGCTTTCAGCCACCAATTGCGCGTCCAGCTCAGGCTTGTTCACCTCAAGGATGTCGATGAAGACCTCACGATTGGTCCGCTTCTGCAGGTCCACCTTGAGCTTTTCGATCTCAGCACCCTTGCGCCCGATGATGATGCCGGGCCGCGCGGTGCGGATCATGATGCGCAGCTTGTTGCCCGGACGCTCGATCTCAACGGAGCTGACGCCCGCTGCCTTGAGCTTTTCCTTCAGCTCCTTTTTGAGCTGGACATCTTCGACGAGCAGCTTGTCATAGTCACGCTCGACAAACCAGCGTGAACGCCACGGCTTGTTAATGCCGATCCGAAATCCGTAAGGATGGACTTTCTGTCCCATAATTCCCTCTCGCCCCCTACTCCGCCTTTTTCTTTGCCGCAGCCTTTTTGGTCACAGCCTTCTTCGCGGCCGCCTTCTTGGCCGGGGACTTCTTGGCCGCTTTTTTCTTCACAGGAGCGGCCGGAGCGGCTTCGGCCTCTACGGTCTGCACAAGGCCGTCCTGCCTGCGTTCCGCCACAGAGATGATGATGTGCGACAGGCGCCGCTGATAGCGGTAGGCGCGACCCATGGGGGCCGGGCGGATCCGCTTCATGCGGGGACCTTCGTTCGCAATCGCCTGCTTGACGTAGAGATGATCGACATCTACATCAAGCCCCTGCTCCTGGCTCAGATAGTTGGCGTTCTGGATGGCCGAACGCAGCACCTTCTCCACCATGGGAGCCACAGCCTTCTTGGTAAAGGCCACCGTATTCAGCGCCTCTTCGACGCCACGGCCCTTAATCAGATCGAGCACCAGGCGCGCCTTTTGCGGCGATACCCGCTGGAAGCGCGCTTCAGCCCGGAATTCCCGTGTGTCCAATTGCATTGGCTTGCCTCAAACCTTCTTCAGTTACTTCGCCTTGGCTGCCGTTTCTGCAGCCTTTGCCGAGTGGCCTTTGAACGTGCGTGTGGCCGCAAACTCACCCAGCTTATGTCCCACCATGTTCTCCGTCACATAAACCGGGACGAACTTTTTCCCGTTGTGCACTGCAATGGTGTGCCCCACAAACTCAGGATGGATCGTTGAACGGCGCGACCAGGTGCGAATGACCTTTTTGTCATTTGCCCGGTTCATCGCTTCGATCTTTTCCACCAGGTGCCCGTCTGCAAACGGGCCTTTTTTCGTTGACCGTGCCATTTGAAGTCCTCTTGGAAACCTTACTTGCTGCGGCGGCTGACGATAAACGCGTCGGTCCGCTTGTTATTGCGGGTCTTGTAGCCACGGGTCGGCTGGCCCCACGGCGTCACAGGATGACGTCCGCCGGAGGTCTTGCCCTCGCCGCCGCCGTGCGGGTGGTCTACTGGGTTCATCGAGACACCCCGGTTGGTCGGACGGATCCCCTTCCAGCGATTCCTTCCCGCTTTGCCGATCGAGACGTTCTCGTGGTCCGTATTGCCCACCTGGCCGATGGTGGCCATGCAATCCACCAGCACCCGCCGGGTCTCCCCCGAAGGCAGCTTCAACAGGGCGTAGTCCCCTTCCTTGGCCACCAGCTGGGCCTGCGCTCCGGCCGAACGCGCCATCTGCGCGCCTTTGCCGGGGCGGAGCTCAATATTATGTACCGTGGTGCCGGCGGGGATATGACGCAAAGGCAAAGCATTTCCCACCAGGATGTCGGCATCCGGTCCGCTCATGACGGTCTGGCCGACCTTGAGGCCGACCGGCTGCAAGATGTAGCGCTTCTCACCGTCTGCATAGCTAATCAGAGCAATGCGGGCGGAACGGTTGGGGTCGTATTCGATCGTGGCCACTTTGCCGGGAACACCAAACTTGTCGCGCTTGAAGTCAATCAGGCGCAGCTTGCGCTTGTGACCTCCGCCATGATGACGAATGGTGATGTCGCCCGAATTGCGACGCCCGCCAGTGCGCTTGCGAATGACGACCAGCGGTTTATATGGCTTCTCCGCGGTGATGTCATCATTCACCAGCGTGGTCTGGAACCGCAGCGTCGGTGTGATCGGTCTGTATGTCTTGATCGGCATCTTTAAGCTCTTAGCTTCTAGCTGCCGGTCTCCAATATCCGGAGACAGCAGCTCGTTCTTCTTGCTAACTACTCAAATTTTTGATGGGCCGCGCACCAGCGAAAAGCCAGAAGCTCCAAGCTGGCGGCCTTTTCTTACAGGTTGTCAATGTACTCTGGCATTTTCTCGCCGGCCTGGAGGCGAACATATGCCTTCTTCCAGTCCGGACGATATCCGGCAAACCGCCCACGACGGCGCTCCTTGCCCGGATAGTTGGCCGTTCTGACTGTAGAGACCTTCACCTTAAAAAGCGCCTCGACAGCCTGCTTGATCTGGTTCTTGGTTGCCTTAGGCGCGACTTCAAAGACCAGAGTGTCTTCGGTCTCTTTGGCGCCCAGCGCCCGCTCGGTAATCAACGGACGGCGAATCACTGTATAAGTTGTCGGCATTAGGCTACCTCCGCCTTTCTGCGCCGGGAGACCGTCTTTTTCAGCGCATCCTGCAACTGTTCAAGAGCAGTCCGGGAAAAGATGGCCCGTTCGTACCGAAGCAGATCATAGGGATGCACTTCGTTGTTGAGCACCAGTTCCACGCCCTTGAGATTCCGGGAGCCCAGAATCGTGTTCGGGCTGAGCTCTTTGCTGTTCTCCACCAGAAGCGCTGTTTTCTTCGCCTCAAGCTTGTTCAGGGCCTGGCGATAAAGCTTTGCTTTTGGCTCCTTGAGGTCTAGGCTTTCGACGACTGTAATCTGACCATCCTGCAGCTTGGCCGCCAGCGCAGCGCGCAGGGCCCCCAGCAGCTTCTTCTTCGGGAAAGCGTAGTCGTAGGAACGGGGCTGCGGACCATGCACGGTCCCGCCATGCCGCCACAGAGGCGAACGAATCGAACCGATCCGCGCACGGCCAGTGCCTTTTTGCTTCCAGAGCTTTTTCCCTGAGCCCGAGACGAGCTTGCGGTTTTTCGTCGCATGGGTGCCCTGGCGCAGCGAAGCACGATAATGCTTCACCGCTTCCCATAGAAGCGCCTCATTTACATTGCTCGGCGCAAAGACTTCGTCGGCCAGCTCCAGAGAGCCAACTTTCTGTCCACCGAGATCGAAAACATCAATGTTTGCCATCGTCTTCTCTTTCAAGCCCGGACATCTGGTCCGGTGCTAGCGCCTGTCCTCAAAATACGACCTGCGGGCCGCATCTTAAGCGACGGCCAGTGCTATTTCTTCTTTGCCGAAGCCTTCTTGGACGCCTTCAGCGGATCCACGGTACCCGAGCCGGCAAATCCACGGCGCTCGCGCGGCGGGGCCTTGGCCTTGGTAATCACCACGTATCCATCGCGGGGCCCGGGCACGGCGCCCTCAACCATAATCAGGTTTTCGTCAAGGTCAATCCCGCGAATGCGCAGATTGCGCACCGTCACGCGGTCCACTCCCATATGCCCAGGCATACGCTGGCCGGGGAAAACCCGAGATGGAAATGAAGACGCACCGATGGAACCCTGCACCTGGAACATGTGCCCGTGCGACTTGGGGCCTCCCCCAAAGTGATGCCGCCGAACGACACCGGCAAACCCTCGCCCTTTGCTGGTCCCCACCACGTCGACATACTTTTCGTCTGCGAAGATGTCCACCAGGACCTTGTCGCCAGCCTTGGGTCCGTTGGCGCCCTCCTGGCCGTCTTCGGCTTTCTTTGCGGCCGCCAACTCCACCGGGACCTCTTTCACGATCTTGACCGGAGGAACATTGTTCTTCGCAAAGTGCCCCTGCATCGGCTTGGTTACCCGGGAAGCCTTCACAAACTCCACCAGGCCAATCTGTGCCGCGTCGTATCCGTCCCTGGCGGCCGTCTTCAACTGCGTAATGACGCAGGGACCGGCCTGCAAAACCGTGATCGGATGGACCTCGCCCTTCTCGTCGAAGACCTGTGTCATTCCGATCTTTTTGCCAATGATTCCTGTAACTGCCATTGTCTTCTCTCCCCATCATGTCTGCGCAAAGGCGCAGCCACTGAAGGCATTTTTACTCGTCCACCAACTGCGCTACAGACCGGCAGCCGTCCGGACGGCCAGTCCTTACTTTTCGAACGCCTTGATCTCTACATCCACACCGGCAGGCAGGTCCAGCTTCATCAGAGCATCTACCGTCTGCTGGGTCGGCTCCAGAATGTCAATCAGCCGCTTGTGGGTGCGGATCTCAAAGGCTTCGCGTGACTTCTTGTCCACGTGCGGCGAACGCAGCACGCAATACTTGTTCTTGATCGTCGGCAAGGGAATCGGCCCGGCCACCTGTGCACCCGTACGCTTCGCGGTGTCTACAATCTCGCCCGTCGAGGTATCGAGCACCCGGTAGTCATAGGCCTTCAGCCGAATGCGTATTCTCTGTCCAACCATTTTCGCTTCAATCTTTCTGAGCCGGCGAAGAGGTCCTCTTCGCCGACTCACTCTGCTTCATTTTCCGTCTTAGAACCGCAGGAGCAAATTTACTGGAGGATCTCGGTGATGGTGCCGGCACCGACCGTGCGTCCACCTTCACGGATCGCAAACCGCAGGCCCTTCTCCATCGCCACCGGCGTAATCAGCTCAATCTCCAGCGCGATATTGTCCCCAGGCATCACCATCTCGGTCCCTGCTGGCAGATGCGCCACCCCCGTCACGTCCGTCGTCCGGAAGTAAAACTGCGGCCGATACCCGTTGAAGAACGGCGTGTGCCGCCCTCCCTCTTCCTTCGACAGCACATACACCTCGGCCTTGAACTTCGTGTGCGGTGTGATCGATCCCGGCTTGGCCAGCACCATCCCTCGCTCCACCTCGTCCTTCGCCGTGCCACGCAGCAGCAACCCAGCGTTGTCCCCAGCCAGCCCCTCATCCAGCTGCTTCTTGAACATCTCTACGCCCGTCACCACCGTCTTGCGCGTCTCCCGGAAGCCCACAATCTCCACTTCCTCGCCTACCTTCACCTTCCCGCGCTCGATCCTTCCAGTCACTACCGTCCCACGCCCAGAAATCGAAAAAATGTCTTCTATCGGCATCAGAAACGGCTGGTCCACCGCTCGCTGCGGCAGCGGCACATTCTTGTCCACCGCCTCCATCAGCTCATCGATCGACTTCTCCCACTTCTCTTCCCCATTCAATGCACCCAATGCCGAGCCACGGATCACCGGTACATCGTCCCCAGGAAAGTTGTACTTGTTCAGCAGCTCCCGGACTTCCATCTCCACCAGATCAATCAGCTCCGGGTCTTCTACCGCATCGCACTTGTTCAGAAACACCACAATGTACGGAACACCCACCTGCCGCGCCAACAGCACGTGCTCCTTGGTCTGCGGCATCGGACCGTCGGTCGCCGCCACCACCAGAATCGCACCGTCCATCTGCGCCGCACCCGTGATCATATTCTTGATGTAGTCCGCGTGACCAGGGCAGTCCACGTGCGCATAGTGCCGGTTCGGCGTCTCATATTCCACGTGCGCCGTCGCAATCGTGATCCCTCGCTCCCGCTCCTCAGGAGCATTGTCAATCGTGTCAAACGAGCGGAACTTGATGTTCGGGTTGTGCTTCGACAACACCTTCGTGATCGCCGCCGTCAACGTCGTCTTCCCATGATCAATGTGCCCGATCGTCCCTACATTTACGTGCGGCTTCGACCGGTCAAATTTCTCCTTCGCCATGTCCCTTCGTCCTCTCTCGTATGACTCTGATTTCTCAAAAATTCACCGGACCCGAAATGCAGTCCGGCCTGAAATTTAAACCTACTTGCCCTGGTTCCGCCCGATGATCTCCTCGGAAATCATGCGTGGCGCCTCTTCATAGCGGGCAAACTGCATGGTGTATGAAGCGCGGCCCTGCGTCGAAGAGCGAATGTCGTTCACGTATCCGAACATCTCCTTGAGCGGCACCATGGCCTTGATGACCTGCGATCCGCCTACGTGTTCCATCCCCTCAATCCGGCCACGCCGCGAGTTGATGTCGCCGATGATGGTCCCCATATGCTCTTCCGGGACCGTGACCTCGACGGCCATGACCGGCTCAAGCAGCACCGGGTTTGCCTTCTTGGCCGCCTCTTTAAAGGCCATTGATCCGGCAATTTTGAAGGCCATTTCGTTGGAGTCCACTTCGTGGTAGCTGCCGTCAAACAGCGTCACCTTAAAGTCCACCATTTCATAACCGGCCAGCACACCACCCTGCGCGGCCTCGCGAATGCCCTGGTCGACCGGCTTGATATACTCGCGGGGAACAACACCGCCTTTAATTTCATCGATGAATTCGTAGCCCTTGCCCGGCTCGTTCGGCTCAATACGGATCTTGACGTGTCCGTAGTTGCCCGAGCCACCGGTCTGACGAATGTATTTCCCTTCAGCCTCAGCCGACTTGCGGATGGTCTCACGGAAGGCGACCTTCGGCTCGCCCACATTGGCTTCCACCTTATGCTCGCGCTTCAGGCGGTCCACCAGAATCTCCAGGTGCAACTCGCCCATACCGCTGATGATGGTCTGGCCCGACTCCTGATCGGTGCGGACCTTGAAGGTCGGGTCTTCGTCAGCCAGCTTGGCCAGCGCCAGAGCCATCTTCTCCTGGTCGCCCTTGGTCTTCGGCTCGATGGCAACGGAAATCACCGGCTCAGGAAAATCAATGGCACCAAGCGCAATTGGAGCAGAAGGCACGCAGAGCGTGTCACCCGTCTTGATCTCCTTCAGACCAACACAGGCGCAGATATCGCCAGCCAGGATCTCCGTAATGTCCTCGCGCTTGTTGGCATGCATCTTCACCAAACGCCCCACGCGCTCGGTCTTGCCCGTGCGCGGGTTGAGGACCGTGTCTCCGGTCTTCAACGAACCCGAGTAGACACGAATAAAGCTCAGCTTGCCGAATGGATCGTTTATCAGCTTGAAGGCCAACGCGGCAAACGGAGCATCGTCGCTGGTCTCGCGGGTCAACACCACCGATGTATCATGCGGGTCTACGCCCTGGACCGGCGGAATATCGAGCGGACTGGGCAGATAATCCACCACAGCATCGAGCAGGGTCTGCACGCCTTTGTTCTTAAAGGCCGAACCGCAAAGGACCGGGAAGACCTTCATGTCAATCGTGGCCTTGCGCAGCGCCTTCTTCAGCTCCTCAGGGGTCGGGGTCTCTCCCTCAAGGAACTTATGCAGCATGTCGTCATCATTCTCGGCGACAGTCTCAATCAACTGCATGCGGAAGGCCTCGGCCTTCTTTTGAAGATCGGCAGGGACCGGTTCCACTGAGTATTTCGCGCCCATCGTCTCATCGTGCCAGAGAATGGCGCGCATCTCGATGAGGTCCACTACACCTTTAAAGTTCGACTCTGCGCCAATCGGGATCTGAATCGCCACCGGACGGGCCCCGAGACGCTTGCGGATGGTCTCAATCACATGCTCAAAGTCGGCGCCGGCCTTGTCCATTTTATTGACAAAACACAGCCGCGGGACCTTGTATTTATCACCCTGGCGCCATACCGTTTCCGTCTGGGGCTGGACACCGGAAACCGAGTCAAACAGGGCGACTGCACCATCCAGCACACGCAGGGACCGCTCCACCTCGGCAGTAAAGTCCACGTGTCCGGGCGTATCAATAATATTGATACGGTAGTTGTTCCAGAAGCAGGTGGTGGCGGCAGAAGTAATGGTGATTCCGCGCTCCTGCTCCTGCTCCATATAGTCCATCGTCGCCGTGCCTTCATGCACTTCGCCGATGCGGTGCGTAATGCCCGTGTAAAACAGAATGCGCTCGGTCGTCGTTGTCTTTCCGGCGTCAATATGCGCCATGATTCCGATGTTCCGGCAACGAGTTAACGGTACTTGGCGAGCCACAGTAAATTCTCTCTAGTTCTCCCGGACCCTAAGCGGTCCGAGGTTCAGATTTCTTTCCCGGGAGCCGTCTTTGACTCCCGTCCTCATGCGCCAGAGGCGCCACAGCACAGCGCGAACAGCCGCTCACCAGCGGTAGTGAGCAAAGGCCTTGTTGGCCTCGGCCATACGGTGCACATCTTCCTTCTTCTTGATTGCGCCGCCACGTCCGTTGGCAGCATCAAGCAACTCATTGGTCAGCTTGTCGATCATGCCCTTTTCACCGCGCTGACGCCCATAGGTAATCAGCCAGCGGATGGCCAGCGAAGTACGCCGGTCCGGATTGACCTCTACCGGGACCTGATAGTTTGCGCCGCCCACGCGGCGGGTCTTCACTTCCAGAACAGGCTTGCAGTTTTCTACCGCCTTCTTGAAGAGCTTGAGGGCCTCATCGCCACCCTTTTGCTCCAGGTTCTTCATGGCGGTATAGAAAATCGTCTGCGCCGTGGACTTCTTGCCGTCCCACATCATCGAGTTGATGAATTTTGTAACCAGCGTTGAGCTGTAGACCGGGTCGGCCGCTACCTCACGCTTCGCAATGTGACCTTTTCTCGGCATAAAACCTTTTAACCTTCTTCGCTTTCAGGAAACCCCTTGACGCCAGGCGTCCGGGAAAATCCATACTGAACCCTTGCGCCCCAGGCGCACCTGCCCGGGCGACCGACCTACTTCTTGCCGCCTGCAGCAGCGCCGCCCTTGGCGCGCTTGGCCCCATACTTGGAGCGCGACTGCGTACGCTTGGCCACGCCGACAGAGTCAAGCGTGCCGCGGATGATGTGATAACGCACACCCGGCAGGTCCTTCACACGGCCACCACGGATGAGCACAATCGAGTGCTCCTGCAGGTTGTGGCCCTCACCGGGGATATACGAGGTCACTTCGATGCCGTTCGTCAGGCGGACACGCGCCACCTTGCGCAGTGCCGAGTTCGGCTTCTTGGGCGTCTGCGTATAAACGCGGGTGCAGACGCCGCGCCGCTGCGGGCAGGCCTGCAGGGCCGGCGAGGCCGTCTTATATTTCGGGGCAGTGCGCCCTTTCCTCACGAGCTGACTGAATGTAGGCAATCCAGACTCCTTACCAACTCAAAAAAACTTTCCTTCAGACGCACAACAACCCCGCGCGCATGCCTGTCTTCGGGCAAGAAAAGCCCGCATCCCATCGCGCGCAGACCCAAAGCTGCTGTTTTCGCGTCCGCTCTAGTTCGTCCCAGACAAGAACCGCGACGGTGACCGCACGTTCCCTGAAAGAAAGCCGATTCCGTTTCGCTGGTTCCGGCCCGCATGGCCTTTCAAGGCGAAAGGTGTCGCAGGCGCCGATGCGATTCGCCCATCCCTGTGAGTTCGATGGGGTCTGCAGATCTTACCTCAGGCCTGTCTTTCCTTTGGCGGCCCCAACTCTGCAAAACTGGTGGATCGCTTCTTTGCGCTTTCCAGGCAACCTGCACTGGAAAACACACTCACAGAACCTCCTTAGAGTATCAATTCCCCAATGCGGCGTCAACAAACATGTGAATTTTTCAGCGGATTTCCCATTCTTCTGATCGACCTTCGGTCTCTGGCCTCTTTCTGGAGCAGAAATCCTGGCAGGGGACCGCTTGTCTCCCTCAGATGGACGCTCAGATTAACGCAATTTCACTGTCCTGCTGACCTGGCTCTATCTCCCTGACTGGCAGATTCTGCTACCATTCCGCATCATGGCCTTTTGCAAGTGGATTTCCGCCTTTGTATTGCTCTCCTCAGCCACAGTTTTTGCCCAGAAGACCCCGGGTTCCCCGGCCCAGGACCCGCGGATCACGGAACTCATCACGCAGCTGGAGGCAGTCCGCTCTCCACGCCAGACCGCCATTTCTCCTGACGGCCAATGGATCGCCTGGACGGTCAGCAGCAAAGAAGGCGGCTCAGAGGTAGACTTCGCCCCGCTCTCCAATCCAGAAGCTGTCCATCGCATTACGGCATGTGCTGGCGGCCAGAAAGGCAGCGAAAACGACATTGCCTGGTCTCCGGACTCAAAGAAACTGGCATTTCTCTCTAATTGCAACAGCGAGCATCAGGAAGGCCTCTATCTAGCCGAGCCAGGATCCAATACTCCGGCGCACCTGCTGGCTTCACTTCATGGATTCGCCCATGATCTTCAATGGTCACCGGATGGCAAGTATGTCAGCCTGCTTTATGTAGAGGGAGCAACTCGGCCAGCCGGTGCGCTGGCGGCCATGAAACCGCCTTCGGGGGTGATTGGGGTAGAGGGGCTTGAAATCCAGCGTGTGGCGGCCGTGGACGCCCAGAACGGAGAGCTTTCGCAGGTGACCCCGGCCAACCTGCACGTCTATGAGTTTGACTGGTCTCCAGACACAAAGAGGCTGGCGTATGTTGCAGCGCCTCCTCCGGGAGAAAACAACTGGTGGGTAGCTAAGCTTTATACCCAGCCTTTCATGCCCGGGAGCAGTCCGGTCGCAGGGGGCCGTGCCGGCTTTGACCCCAGCATCCTTGTGGACCCTGACAAGGCCTCCAGCCCAATTCACGGTCTGCAGATTGCCGTTCCGCGTTGGTCGCCGGATGGCTCACAGATCGCATTCATCAGCGGCCTGATGTCCGACCAGGGCGTGACAGGTGGAGACATTTATGTTGTTTCCTCAACTGGAGGAGAGCCCAAAGATGTGACTCCGGACCGCAAAGCGACTCCGGTATGGATCCAGTGGGTGCAGGGAAATATTCTGGGGGTAACAGAAATTACCGGAGGGGCCTCGCATCTTTTTGCGTATGATGTGGACTCGCAACAGGTCATGGAAGACCACAGCCTGACGCTTCCAGATGGCATCGGCTCCGGGCAGCAGATGATGAGCCTCTCTATCGCTGATACAGAAGACCACCCCATCGCCCTGATACGCAGCTCATTTTCACACCCACCAGAGGTGTGGGCCGGCACACTGGACAATCTGAAGCAGATCACCCATTACAATGACGGCCTTAAACCAGCGTGGGGCAAGGCCGATTCCGTGGAGTGGGACAACGAGGGCTACCACATCCAGGGCTGGCTGATTGAGCCTGCGAATTACGACCCAGGCAAGAAATACCCTCTGGTGGTCATGGTCCACGGCGGGCCCTCCTCGGCAGTGGTCCCGCGCTGGCCTGGAGCAGGCTTTGGCGGAGCTCCTTTTTCTGCGCTGGGATACTTTGTGCTCATGCCGAATCCGCGGGGCAGCTATGGACAGGGTGAGAAGTTTACCCAGGCCAACCGCAAGGACTTCGGCTATGGCGATCTGCGCGACATCCTTGCCGGAGTGGACACCGTCACAAAGAAATATTCGATTGATCCCCACCGCGTTGGCATTACCGGATGGAGCTATGGCGGATTCATGACCATGTTCGCTGTCACGCAGACAGACCGCTTCCAGGCGGCCGTTGCCGGGGCAGGCATCTCGAACTGGCAGAGCTATTATGGCGAGAACTCCATTGATCAGTGGATGATTCCCTTTTTTGGAGCCTCTGTCTATGACGACCCGGCCGTCTATGCCAAAAGCTCAGCCATTAACTTCATCAAGAAGGTAAAGACGCCGACGCTGGTCGTGGTCGGGGACCGCGATGGCGAATGCCCAGCGCCGCAGTCCTTCGAGTTCTGGCACGCCCTGCGCGATGAGCACGTACCGACGGAGCTGGTGGTTTATCCCAATGAAGGCCACGGCTTCGTCTCACGCGAACACAGAATTGACGTCCTTGAACGCGCGTTGGCATGGTTTGAGAAATACATGCCGGCGCAGTAATCAAGACGGGGGGCGATTGTCAGGGACTGGCCTTATTGTCGGACTGGGCCAGGATGGTCCCGATTCTCAGGGGCTGAACGTGGGGTTGAGACCTTTTTCTTATCTCCATCTTTTGGCCCTGTTGGAGACCACATCACTTTCTCGCCGAAGAGTTGACGACCTGTCGATAGCTATGCCAGAGTGATACACACTGCTGTAATGAGATAGAAACGAAATTTCAACGTCTCTCGTTGTCGTACTTTCCGGCCTTCTGCCGATTCTCAAGGTTCCGAAAATCGTTCTTCCTGTTCTTCCTGCGTCTGGCGATGCACGTTTGCAGACGTAATTGCCTGTCCCCTATCTACACAGGAGATGAACCTCATTATGTTGCAGAAAGCACACCTCCCCACGTGGGTGCTGCTGGCTGGCAGCGCCGTTCTGTCTGCTCCAGTGATCCACTCACAAGCCGTCATCGAACGTCCACAGGTGGTCCGCGTTTCTTCCGACCATGGCCCTGTCCAACCGACACAACCTCTGACTTTTACCGTGCATTTGAAGATGCGCAACCAGGGCGCATTTGATCAAGTGCTACGGGGACTCTACACGCCTGGCTCTCCCACTTATCATCAATGGCTGAGCAACAGCGACATTGCAAAGTACGGCCCCTCTGCGGCAGATGTGGAAACTGTGACCAAAGAATTAAAGGCCCAGGGGTTGTCCATTCTCTCCATCAGTCCGGACAATCTTTCCATTCGCGTGCATGGCCCTGCATCGAGCGTGGAGAGTGCATTTCACACACAGATCCACGAGCTGGAGCGGCAGGGACAGGTCTTTCATGCCAATATGACTTCGGCGCAGCTGCAAGGTCCGGCTGGCGCCCTGATTGAGGGCATTACCGGGCTGACAGGCTTTCCCATGCGGCCTTTTGTGAAATTTCAGACCGACCCCAGAACGGGAAATGCAAGGACGCTCCCAGCCAGACGAATGGCAGCCTTACAAGCCAGCACGGGAGGCTTTGCTGCAATTGCCACCAACAACTGCTTCCAAAATCCTGCTCCCATTACGCTCACGACGAAGGGGGCGTCCCTGCCCGTGGGCCAGTATTATGGCAACCTGTACGCCCAGAATGGGTTGATTTGCAGCTGGACGCCATCGCAGCTGCAACAGCACTACGGACTCACTGCCGCCTACAAAGCCGGCCTCACCGGCAAAGGTCAAACCATCGTTATCGTGGACGGCCCGACAGACGGAAATCTGCTGACCAGCGACCTGAAGATGTTCTCGCAGCTCAGCGGCCTGCCGGCGATCACCTCATCGAACTTTAAGGTGGTGTATCCGGACGGCAAGCCGACGCAACTGGCCCTGTTGTACGAGAACTGGCAGGGTGAGGCTTCGCTGGACGTGGAATGGGTGCACTCCATCGCTCCTGAGGCAAACATCATCATTGAAATCATGCCTACGCAGGACTGGGAGGAACTCGAATATGGAATTGACTATGCACGGACGCACAAGCTGGGCAACATCATTTCCAACAGCTATGGGTATCCTGAAGCGCTTTTCGGTGCACATACCGTTGCAGGGTTTGAGCAGGTCCTGAAAGCGGCGGCAGCTGCCGGAATTGCCGTGAATTTTTCAAGCGGCGATGGGGGCGATGAAGGCACCGGATCGCCGAGCGGGGGTGGACAGTCGTATCCGGCCACCTCAGAATACGTGACAGCCATCGGAGGCACCAGCATCGGCATTCCCAACGGAAGCACGACTGGCGCGGAAGTCGGGTGGGGAAACAATGCCGCGATCCTCTCCGCGGCACTGGACAGCGTTTTTGATCCGCCTCTGATTTACGGCTTTTTAGGAGGAGCAGGCGGAGGCGAAAGCACTTTCATCAGCAAACCCTGGTGGCAGAAGTCTTTCTCCGGAACAGGGCGGCAGGAACCGGACATCTCTGCGCTGGCCGATCCTTATACCGGTGTGGTGTTTGTAGAAAATGGACAGGCGCAGGCCGGAATTGGCGGTACCAGTCTTGCCTGTCCTATCTTTTCCGCCATCTGGGCCATAGCAGAGCAGAAGGCGGGCAAGTCGCTGGGACAAGCGGCGCCTCTTCTCTACCATCTGCCCTCGTCGGCGATCCAGGACATCGTTCCCGTCGCAAGCCCCACAAACGTTGCGGGAATCATCTTTAATTCGCAGGGAGCCACCTACTACTCTTCCGACTCCCTTCTGGCGCCGCTCTATGCAACCACGCAGTATTACAGTGCCGCGTGGAACCTGGAGGGGACCGGAGAAATCGTGGATCTGAGCTTTGGCACAGACACCTCCCTGATGGTCACCCAGGGATGGGACAACGTGACTGGGCTGGGCATACCCAAAGGACTGTCATTTATTAACGCGGCTGCCGCAGCCAAGTAAGTCTGTAGCACAACATGCGGGTGACGTGATGCGTGTCCGTCACCCGTTTTTTCTGCATCTCCATACCCCTACAATGAAACCTACGCATGAAGAAAAAACCGACCAACCGAGTTTTAGCGCCCGCGATTGGATTTACCGCCATTGCAATCATCGCCTTTAACACGTGGATCGCCTTTTATTCGATGAACGTCGTCGTGCGGAGCCAGTCATGGATCCAGCACACGCGGCAGGTCATCAGCCAGGTGGAGAAACTTTCGGCCGATGCGAATGAAGTGCAGACATCCGTGCGCGGATACCTGCTTTCTGGAGACCAGCGCTATGTACAAACCTATCATTCCGCACTGGAAGACCTGCCTGACGGGATGGCCACGGTCGAGGAATTTACCGCCGACAACCCAGTCCAGCAGCAAAATGTGGCCGCGATGCGCGGCATTGTCGATGAGATGAATGCGGCCTATGGGGCGATGATCTCTGCCCGCCAATCGCACCCTCTCAGCGAGAAAGAAGTACAGAGTTTTCTGGCTTCAGACTCCAGGGTCATGGGGAAGTTTCGACGGCTTTCTGAAGCCATGCTGGCCGAGGAAGAGCATTTGCTGGCCAACCGTCTTTCCTCGGGGCAACGGTCGATCCTGAGCGCGCGGCTGAGCTTTGCTTTCACCTCCCTGCTGGACCTTCTGCTGGCCCTCGTACTGTACCGTTATATTGCGCGGGAGCGGGACCTGCGCATCCAGACGGAAGCAGCGGCAGAGGAAGCAGCGCTGGCGCGCCGCGAGAGCGAGCAGCGGGCGGAGGAAATCCAGCGCCTGAACGAGACGCTGGAGGAGCGGGTAAGAATCCGTACGGCCGAACTAGAGACCATCAACCGCGAGCTGGAAGCGTTCAGCTACTCAGTCTCCCATGACCTGCGCGCTCCTCTGCGCACCATCGATGGGTTTAGCCTGGCGCTCGAAGAAGACTATGCCGGAATCGTGGACGACGTGGGGCGGGACTATATCCGGCGCGTACGCACGGGCGTCCAGCGGATGGGCCAGTTGATTGATGCCCTGCTCCAGCTTTCCCGGGTGACCCGCGCAGAGCTGGTACGCGAGCCCTTTGATATCAGCGCCATGGCAAATTCCATTGCTGAGACCCTCCAGCAGGCGCATCCAAACCGGGAGATACATTTCTTCATCGAAGAAGGCAAGACCGCCGAGGGAGATCCGCGACTGGTACGTGTGGCCCTGGAGAACCTTTTTGACAATGCCGTTAAATTTACATCGAAGATCCCGGTGGCAGAGATCCGGTTCGGATGGGACGAGCAGGAACAAGCCTGGTTTGTCCGCGACAATGGCGCCGGTTTTGACATGCAATATGCAGACCGTCTCTTTGGCGCCTTTAACCGCCTTCATGGCGACAAGGACTTTAAAGGCTCCGGTATTGGACTGGCTACGGTCGCCCGCGTCATCCGCCGCCATCACGGACACATGCGCGCGCATGGGGAGGTGGGCCGTGGCGCGACCTTCTGGTTTAGCTTATCCTGAGTGCTATCTGCCCAATTCCCGGACGAACAGGTAAACAATCGTTATGCCATCAAATATGCGAACCATTCTGCTTGTTGAAGATGACCCCGATCATGAGTTGTTGACGATCCGCGCCCTGAAGAAGGCCAATATTGCCAACGAAATCCGGGTGGCCCGCGATGGAGAAGAGGCCATCGAGGTCCTGCTCGGAGAGGACGCTGTCCGTCCGCAGGTCGTGCTGCTTGATCTGAAACTGCCGAAGGTAGACGGTCTGGAGGTCCTCCGGCGGATCCGAGAAAGCGACACAACACGCATGCTTCCAGTGGTCGTGCTGACCTCCTCGGATGAAGAGCGGGACGTAGTGCGCAGCTATCAGCTCGGCGTGAACAGTTACATCCGCAAACCCGTAAATTTTGCAGATTTTGCCCAGGCGACCCAGCAGCTGGGAATGTATTGGTTGGTGCTGAACGAATGTCCGCCACTGAGTTAAACCAGAGACCCATTTCAATTCTGCTGGTCGAGGACAACCCGGATGATGCTTTCCTTCTCGAAAGGCATCTGAAGCGAGAGGGCCTGAGCGTAAGGTTGCGGAGGGTAGACACGGCACAGGAGATGGAAGAGCTGCTGCGCCAGTCTTCTCCGCCGGACATCGTCTTAGCAGACTACAAGCTTCCCAGCTTCAGCGGCCCGGAGGCCCTGAAACTGCTGCGTTCTCTGGACCAGGACATCCCCTTCATCATGATGTCCGGCGTCATCTCAGAAGAGACGGCGGTGGAGGCCATGCGTGCTGGCGCAAATGATTATGTGAGCAAACAGAACCTCGCCAGACTGGTGCCTGCCATCCAGCGCGAGATCTGTGAAGCGGCAACACGCCGCTCTCAGCGGGCCATGGAAGAGGCCCTGCGCACCAGCAAACAGCGGTTTGACCGGCTGGTAGAGGCCATGCCGATGGGACTGTTCCTTTGTGACGTCCAGGGACAGGTCCTCTATGCCAATGAGGCGGCCGAGCACATGCTGGGATTTGAGGCAGGTCTCCTAGCATCAGAAAAGCGCACACTGCAGACGATCTGTCCGCCACTCAGCAAGGCCCACGCCGGCCTGCAGCAACACACGCTGCAGCGCGAACTGTTTGAAACCACCTGCACGAAAAAAGACGGGTCCACGGTTGAGGTGCTCGCAGGCATCACGGTCCTGAACCCGCATGGACGGACGGAAGACTATCAGATGGCGGTATTTCTGGCCGATCTGACAACCCAGAAGCGCAGTGAAGAACTGCTGCGGCGCACCGAAAAGCTGGCAGCAGCGGGGAGACTGGCGGCAACGATAGCGCATGAAATTAATAATCCACTGGAAGCGTTGACGAATCTGGTTTTTCTTGCCCGGAGCCAGGCCACCGGAGAGCTGGCACAACTGCTGAGCGGGGCAGACCAGGAATTGCAGCGCGTGGCCCATATTGCGCGTCAGACCCTGAATTTTTATCGCGCGCCTCTCTCGCCGCAGCAGTTTGACCTGGCGGCCGAGGTGGAGCAGGTGGTCTCGATCTTAACGCCCCACTTGAGGAACCGCGGCCTTTCCGTCACCTTGAAGCTGCAACCCGTTCAAATCAATGGAGTTCCAGGCGAGATCCGGCAAGTGCTTTCGAACCTGATTATGAATTCGGCCGATGCCTCAAAACCTGGCGGGGAGATTCGGATCCGGGTAAAGCAGAATGCTTTTTTCAGGAACGGAAGCCGCGAAGATGGCGTGTCCGTCCTGGTCGCCGACAGCGGCCAGGGCATGACGCGGGAGGTACTGAAGAAAATCTTTGAGCCGTTCTTTACAACCAAGAAAGACGTAGGCACAGGACTAGGGCTTTGGATCTCAAAAGAGATCGTGGACCGGCACCGGGGTTGGCTCCGGGTACGCAGCCGGATCGCCCAGGGCACGGTGGTACGGATGGTATTGCCTCTTGCTTCTTCATGATTCTGCCGCTTGCTCATCTTCCTGCCAGCTTTTACACTCAAACTTCAGGATTTTATCTTTCATAAGAGGGCTGCCGGAGGCGTCAGCTTCCGGCAGTGACAACCGTCTGGCTGGCAAGTCCATATACAGACGGGGAGGTTTCATGCAGCGGTTTTTCGCCCTGATTGCAGTCATCGTCTTTTCTGTTCCTGTCGGCATCTCCATTGCAGGCTGTGGTGGCACGAATCCCAACAACTATTGCGTCAAGAATGGACACGGATACGGTGAGAAGGTCACGGACCTGGACCATATCATCCTGGGACCGGCCACGACTGGCATTTCGCTCTCCTACGGACAGATTGGTCAGGTAAACTCTCCGACCGGATATAACTGCAACGGCGGGACGGTCAGTGTTGCCCACTATGTTTATGGGTCCACAAATCTCAACCTTGTGGACATCAATCCGAGCACAGGCCAGCTTTGCGCCGGCACCTGGAACCGCCACAGTCCCTCTGGTATTCCGGACTTCACCATCTGCACGCCGGCGACACAACCGGGAGTGGCCCAGGTGACTGCCAGCGCGTCCGCTGTGACCAGCAACCCGGTCTACGTCTATGTCCACCCACCGATTTCTGCTATCACGATCGGATCACAGACCTCCTGCGTTTCGCAGAACAACACTCTGGCTGAGCCGCTGACGAGCAGCACTGTGGTTTACGACAGTGAGGGCAACCCAATCAACTCCAGTTACGTGGGGACCGTCACTTACACTCCGGTGGATTCGACGATCGTCTCGATTACCAACATCAGCGACACTTCCGCCGCAGGCACGGTCAACGGCGTGGCCACAGCGCACCTGCCCGGATCAACCGTCATCAACGCGACGCTTTCGAGCGTGACCTCGGCAGCCGGATACTTCTTCACCTGCCCGCCCAAAAACATCTCCCTCGCGCTGAATGGGTCCACGGGATACCCCACTCCTGTGAGCGTCAGCGCCAGCTCTGTTCCGACGCTCAGCACAACCATCACGGACACAACCGGTGCGACCATCGGAGGGCTTTCCCTGGATTTCGCCTCGACACAGCCCAAAGACATCAGCGTAAGCAGCGCAGGCGGAATTACCCCCAGCTATCCGGCTACGGCAACGGTCACGGCCATCTGCCAGCCCGGAACCTGCAACCCGGCACCCATTAACATCATTGGCCAGCTTGGCACAGGCCTGCCGGTCACGAGCAATCCTGTGTTTGTGAAAACCCCGGGACGAAGCAGTTCAAAACTCTGGCTGGCTTCTTCGCAGTCACAATACTTCACCCCCGTCGACCTGGTGGCCACAGGAACGCCAGCCCCGGTGAAGCTGCCTTACATCCCGAACTCCATGGTCCTGGACCAGAATGGACAAAACCTGTACTTCGGCAGTTATCACGAACTGATGATTGTCAGCGCTACAACCAGCTCGCTGACAAAAGAAGATCCCAATGTTCCTGGCGTCGTGCTGGCTGTTTCTCCCGACAGCTCAACGGTGGTCATCAACGACCAGATCAACCAGATCATTTATCTGTATAAATACAGCAGCAGCGGCAGCTCCTTTACCAGCACGCAGGGTCTGGCGACCAAGGCCAAATATTCTCCAGATGGAAAGAACCTGTACCTGGTAGGGCCGAACAACCTTTACATTTACAACACCCAGACCGGATGGCACACTTACACGCTTTCCTCCGGCCAGGGAGGCAATTGCAATCTGAACAATAACAACGGCAGCGGAAGCTATGACCCTTTCTGTTCACCGGATGTTGCCGTAACAGTTCCAAGCGTGGGCTTTTATATGACAGGGGTTTCCGCCACCACGGCGCGGAGTTTCTGCTACAACAAAAATACGACGGACGGACAGGCGCCTTATTATCCGCCGGCAGACAATGTAGCTGCGGCCACAGACCACCTGGCTTCCACGTATAACGGTAGTCATGTATTGGGCGCGGCGGCCTCCACCGGGCAGATCACAGACATCCAGTTCCCTGCATCGGGAAGCGCTTCAGTACCGCCCGGCCCGCCGACGGGAGCGTGTCCGGATGCCACTACCGGTGCACCGCTGAAGTTCAACACAACATGGATGCAGGCAGCGCTGGGTATTACTCCCACCGAAATCACGGGCATCGTACCCTCTCAGGATTCCTCGCTGGCTTTTGTGACCTACAGCGCAAGCAATGCCAGCGGGATTCTACCGGCTTATGAGATCCCGAGCACTCCGGGATCGGCCGGAACTGTCCAGAAGATCCAGCTGGCAAGCGGAGCGCAGGCCCCGATTGCGGGGGCCTTCAGTCCGGACGGCTCGACGTTCTTCGTGAGCACCTCCGGCGACAACCTGGTGCATTTTGTGGACACCTCCACGTCCTCCCCGGCTGACACCGGGCAGACGATCAATCCCCAATTGCCCTCCTGCACGCGAACCAACCTGTGCAGCTCAACGACTTATGTTCCTGCCCAGTTCATCGCGGTCCAGCCGCGTCCGACGACATAACTGGAGGGAAAGTGCGGAGTGACGAAGGCCCGGGGAGTCCGGGCCTTCAGACTTTTGCTTTGGCCCGCAGCCATAGACGGGGCAAGGGTGGCTCCTGTTAGTCTATGTGTAATCTCCAAGAGCATTCATTCCATGAGGAGATGGCGGTTCCTGCGTGTCTGACCACCAGATTGACTATCACAACTGGAAGCCGAAGCATAACCCCTGGCTGGTAGCACTCACCGTTACGATTGCCACTTTTATGGAGGTGCTCGACACCTCCATTGCCAATGTGGCGCTGCCGCACATGGCTGGTTCGCTGGGTGCAAGCCAGGAGGAGGCGACATGGGTGCTTACCAGTTATCTGGTTTCGAGTGCCGTGGTGCTGCCCATCTCTGGCTGGCTGGCCACACGCTTTGGACGCAAGCGCTTTTACATGGCCTGCGTGCTGCTGTTTACGATCTGTTCCTTCCTGTGCGGTATTGCCCAGTCGCTCCCGATGCTGATTCTGGCCCGGGTCCTGCAGGGCGCAGGAGGTGGAGGACTCGCTCCCAGCGAGCAGGCCATTCTGGCAGACACCTTTCCGGTCAGCAAACGGGGACAGGCCTTTGCCGTTTATGGGATGGCTGTCGTGGTGGCGCCGGCCATCGGCCCGACCCTGGGAGGATGGATCACCGACAACTTCAATTGGCACTGGATCTTCTTTATCAATATCCCCTTCGGCGCCCTTTCCCTTTTTCTGAGCCAGCGCATGGTGGAAGATCCGCCGTATCTTAAGGAAGAACAAAAGAAAATCAGAAAAGTGGATTCGGTCGGACTCGGCCTCATCTGCCTGGGAGTCGGTTGCCTGGAGTTCGTTCTTGACAAGGGCCAGGAAAAGGACTGGTTTGGCGATACGAAAATCACGGTTTTCTTCATCATTGCTCTCTGTGCGCTGATCACGTTTGCCGTCTGGGAATGGAACCATGAAGACCCGGTTGTCGATCTGAAACTGCTGAAGGTCCGTAACTTCGGCACCGCAATCTTTTTGCAGTTCATCCTGGGAATGGTGCTTTTTGGAACTACGGTACTGATTCCGCAGTTTCTGCAGGTGCTGATGGGCTATACGGCCGAGCTGGCCGGGATGGCACTCTCCCCGGCAGCGCTCGTCATGATGGTCATGATGCCGATTGCCGGACGACTGGTCAGCAAAATGGACGCCCGCCTGCTTGTCTCCATCGGTTACGCCATTACGGCCCTAGGGCTTTACAACCTTACGCGACTGGACCTTGAAACCAGCTTTGGCACGATCATTTTGTGGCGTATGTTTCAAGTGAGCGGGCTTGCCTTTGTGTTCATTCCCATCAGCACATTGAACTATGTTGGAGTACCGTTCAATAAGAACAACCAGATTTCGAGCTTCTCCAACTTCGCGAGGAACCTGGGCGGAAGCGTGGGCACGGCGCTGCTGACGACATTTCTCCAGCGGACGCAGCAGGTGCACCAGTCGGCGTTGGGGGCCAATGTAGTCGCGGGCAGCCCGCGCTATCTGGATTTCCTGGAAACGACAAAACAGTCCCTGATGCGACTGGGGCAAAATTCCGACCAGGCCACACAGGCTGCCTTGGGACACGCCTATCAGATGCTGGTCCAGCAGTCGTCCATGCTCAGCTACGTGAATGCCTTCTGGGGACTCAGTATCATCATTGCCTGTCTGGTTCCGCTGCCCTTCATCATGCGCAAACCACCTGCGATGAGGAAGCCTCCAGGCGAGGCGATGGGACACTGAACACTTCAGAAGTCCATGGCGTACTGGATGGAGGCCGCATCAGGAGAGGCCTCCTTCGACGCACTTGCCAGGTCCATCACCAGCCTTTCCAGCACCAGCTTCTTGTCTGGAGGCTGAGAGCGCAGCTCCAGATCCGCCCGGGCTATCAGGCGCAGGGCGCGAGTCAGTTCGCGTTTGGATTTGTAGCGGCGGGCCTGCCGGATAAGTTCTTCCGCCGCAAAGGGCGGAATGCGGAAGCCCTGCCACAGGGCCTGCCAGATGGCGCGCGGGTCGCGGACGTTCTTTTCCAGAATGACCAGCATCTGACGGAAGGTCCGCGCCAGCATATAAAGATGCCCAATCGCTGATTCTTCCCCTCCATCGGATGCATTCAGCAACCCTTCAAGCAACGCCAACGCCCGGTTTTTGTCCTTGGCGGAAATAGCATCGGTCAACTCGTAAAGGGACCGCTGCTTGGCGGCAAGCACCATGGTCTCCACGTCACCCAGCGTGATCTGCTTTTTCAGACCTACATATAACGCGAGCTTCTCAAACTCATTGGCAATCAGCATCATGTCCGCACCAAGCGCGTCTACCAGTTCGCGGGCCGCGTCCTGTTCCAGATGGATCTGCTGGCTTGCGGCTTCTGACAAGAGCCAGCGCAGGGCATCGGCCTCATCCACCCGCGCCAATTCGACCATGCCGCAATGCTCTCCCAGCGTTTCTCGAATACGCTCGTATCGATTTTTGTCTTCCATGTCCATGCGGCGCGGGTCCGAGGGGATGCGGATGTGGTCGGCCACAAAAAGGAGTACCGCCTGAGGATTGGGGGAGCGAAAATAGGCGTCCAACGCGGCAAACTCCTCTTTTTTTGCCCCCCTCGTGTAGAGCTGCTTCAGGTTACGGACAAAAAGCACCTGAAAGGGGGCCATCAGTGAGGGGGTCTGTGCGCGGTCAAGAGCAGCAAAGACCGTCGTCTCGCCGAGGTCTATCTCTGAGAGGCAGAAATCGCGTAACTCTGGCGGAACAAAGGCCTTCAGCACGGCGCGGCGACAGCGCTCATAAAGGAAGATTTCATCGCCAATCAGCACATATCCAGCGCGGAGTTTGTTGCTCCGTACTTCGGCGAGAAAGCGGTCCGTGGAAGCGAAGCCTGCACCCATGTCAGAAGGACTCCAGAATATCCGAGACCAGAGACTGCGCAAAGTCCCGCGCAAGACGCTGGATGGCGGCGGGGTCTTCCTGGATAAAACTGACCAGGTCCTGCGTGGTCTGGTACTGCTGGCGAAAGGTGTAATGGTTGTTTTGATAGAGGACGCGCTTGTTGCGGTCCAGGAGCTTTACGCTGGCGCGGATGGTAATCAGGTAGCTGGATGACTGGCCCGTCTGAATATTATAAGTGAGGGGAACAACCTGAAAATCGTTAATGGCGCCCTCCAGAATCGCATCCCCGGCGTCTGGCTTGTCCGTGGCCAGCACGCGGTATGAGGTGCGGCTGGTCCATTCCCGAACCACTGCGTTCGTAAACGCAATTTCCGTGTGAAAGGACTGCGTATGATTGGCGAACGTGGGGACAGCCAGAGTATGGACTGAGGAAGGGAGGTGCGCGGCCGATTGCGGGGTGTGATAGCCGCAGCCGGCAACGAATGTGCAACAGATTGCAAATGTCACAAAACGGAACAGCATTCGTAAACAATTCTCTCATTAGCTTGCGTGCTGCGGCCCCGATATGAGACACCTAATCCACATGCGCCCGTGCACAGGCTGGCTCCGGCATGGAAACAACCTGTAAGATGGCGGCATCGGAAACAGCAGAACCATGTCAGTCAAACGTTTTATCTGGACGATATTTTTTGCCCTGGTCACCTGTTTGTCTTTGCAGGCAGACGATCATGTCCCAAAGGCCGCTTGGAAAATTGGCATCGGTGTGCCGCCTCCCAATCCCGGTGGAAGAAAGCCCTCATTGCCCACACTGATTGACGACGGTTACTGGCAGGGGGCCCCAGTGGGCGGCTTTGGTGCCGGGACCTTTTCCCGTAGTTATCGCGGCAACTTCGAGCGATGGCACGTGAAAGCCGGGGTCCATAAATACGAAAATGTGCCGGCAGACCAGTTTGCTGTCTTTGTCCAACCAGAAGGCGAGACGGGAAAAGCCATCGTCCTCTCTACCGGGAAGCCGCTTCACGGAGAGCTTTCCTCCTGGAACTGGTCCTATCCGGCTGGAGCGGGAGAATATGCAGCCCTCTACCCGAAATCATGGTTTACCTATGATCCGAAAGAGCTGGGCATCCAGCTGACCGTCGAGCAGTTTTCCCCCTTGCTTCCCAACAACTACAAGGAATCCAGTTATCCGGTGGCCCTCTACAACTGGTATGCCGAGAACCCTTCGGAAAAGCCGGTCACTGTCTCTCTGCTCTTTTCCTGGACCAACATGGTGGGCTGGTTCCGCGATGTATCCGGTGGCTTCAGCGGAGCACTCAGCAACCAAGACAAAAACCGCTATGTCTCAGAAGATGTCTCCGGGGGTTCGGTGGAAGGCATCGTTTTTGACCGTATCCGCAGCGGGGCGGTACGCGACGAGTGGGACGGACAATTTGCCATTGCAGCAAAAACCACTCCCGACATGGAAGTGACCTATCTGACCACCTTTTACCCGCAGAGTCCGGGGGCCGAGGTCTGGCGGCCTTTTTCAGAAGACGGACGCCTCCCAAATGCAGCTCCGGACGTGGCATCGAGCGGCGAAGAGATTGCCGGGGCCATTGCGGTCCGCTTTACGCTTGCTCCCGGGGAGAAAAAGATCGTACCGATGGCTGTGGCCTGGGACCTTCCCTTGGTCCAGTTTGGCGGAGGCCGGAAATGGGTGCGGCATTACACCAAGTTCTTTGGCGCAGAGGGCACGCATGCCTGGCAGATTGCCAAAACCGCCCTCGCCGAAGATGAAAACTGGAGCCGTGCCATTGACGCCTGGCAAAAACCCTATGTGGAAGACGAATCCACACCGCTCTGGTACCGCGGCGAACTTTTCAACGAAATGTATATCCTCGCCGACGGAGGGACGGTCTGGGCCCATGAACTGGATGGCATCGGAAATCCGGCACACACGGCCACCAAAGATGAAGACACTTTCAGCTTTCTTGAGTGCTTTGATTACGTGTTTTATGGCACACTCGATGTCCGGTTCTACGGGTCTTTTCCTCTGATCCTGTTCTGGCCGGAGATTGAGAAACAGGTCATGCGGGAATACACCGATACGATCGCTGAAAGCAATCCGCAAAAGTACCTATGGGCATGGAAGGCGCAACATGAGCACAAATTTGTCACCATGGAACGAAAGACCGCTGGAGCGGCCCCGCATGATCTTGGGGCGCCACAGGAAGATCCTTTTGTGAACGTCAACCAATACAACTACCAGGACGTTTCCAATTGGAGGGACCTGAACAGCAAGTACGTGCTGCTGCTCTGGCGCGATTATGTGCTGACCGGCAGCAAGGACCTGGCCTTGCTGCAGTATGCATGGAGTTCCATCCAGCAGGCCATGGAGCACCTGCAGCAATACGACAAGGACGGGGATGGTCTGATTGAAAATGGTGGCTTCCCGGACCAGACCTATGACGACTGGATTGCCAACGGCGAAAGCGCCTATAGCGGCGGACTCTATCTGGCCGCTCTGCGCGCGACCGCCGAGATTGCGCAGAGAGTAGGAGACCCCGGAAGCGCAGCCCAATACAACGCAATGTTTAAGAAGGCCCAGACGGCCTACATCAAGAAACTCTGGAACGGAACTTATTTCAACTACGACACCAACAGTGAATATCACACCGACATCATGGCAGAACAGCTCGCCGGGCAATGGTACGCCAACCTGACGGGGCTGGGCGACCTGGTGCCCAAAAAGATGCGGCTCTCTGCGCTAAGACGTGTGTATAACTACAACGTCATGCTCTTCGGGAATGGACAGATGGGAGCAGTGAATGGGATTGGCGCAAATGGCGAGATGCTGAAGAGTAATCCTCAGGTCAGCGAAGTTTGGACGGGCACGACCTTTGGCCTTGCCTCCCACATGATTACAGAAGGTATGAGGGACGAGGCCTTCAAAACCGCCCAGGGAGTATACGATGTGGTGTGGCGCGACCGGGGATACTTTTTCCGCACGCCAGAGGCCTACGATGAAGATGGCATGTACCGGGCAAGCATGTATATGCGTCCCGGGGCCATTTGGGCCATGGAGTATGCTTTGAATCTGCAAAAGAAACCCAGGCAGAAATGAGAAACGCCGCCCCAGTTGGGCGGCGTTTCCAGATATTTTGGGTTCCAGACTTACAAGGAAGACTCGATCTCAAAACCCCAGGCTTCCAGGAGCGCCTCAGGAATATACTTCGAGTTGCGGTTGCGGCGCGCCCACTCGCGCAGGCGAGTCGAGCGAACATACTGGTCTGGAGTGAGCTTGTATTCCTTCACAATCTGTTCGAAGGAAGTCACAGTAGGCACAACCGGACCGATGGGCTCTGGTTTGCCCCAGTTTGGATTGCCACGACGTTTTGCCATTTCTAATTTTTACCCCTAGCAAGTAAGGTGACGTGCAGAATCTCCGGCGAAGGCAGGAACAGCGTGCTACCAGCAGACCCGCCGGGAAGTCACAAAACTCTCTTATTTTAAGAATTTTTTATCCAAAAATCAATAGAAATCACGAGCCGATGTTACGAAAATCACGCGGAAGTCACCCCTATGGTCGGACATGGGAGGTGCATGGGAGGTGGCGTTGTGATCGGCAAGCAGGGCGGCAGCCGTCTTTTTGAAGATTATGTGAGCGAAATTGACTCATATTTTAATCAAGCCGCCTTGACAAACAACCGGCTCCTTCTCTACATTAGCAGTCGGAGAGTGATAGTGCTAAAACTTCAGCCAGCACATCGCCCACTCTCAAGAATTACGTCATTTCAGCATTCAAAAAACCGCGAGCATTCGAACCTCGCGCAAAGGAGAAGCACCGCAATGGCAACAGCAACAGCTAGCGTAGCCACGACCTTTACTCCGCTGCATGACCGCATCCTGGTCCGGCGCGTGGAAGAGTCCGAGACCGTAAGGGGCGGCATCATCATCCCGGACACAGCGAAAGAAAAGCCCCAGGAAGGCGAGGTCATCGCTGTGGGCAAGGGCAAGCAGAACGAAGAAGGGAAGCTCTTCCCGCTGGATGTAAAACCAGGCGACCGCGTTCTCTTCGGCAAATACTCCGGCACCGAGATCAAGATTGACGGTGAGGAGTTCCTGATCATGCGTGAGGACGAAGTCCTCGGCATCCTCAAGAAGTAGGAATGCCCTGTTCAGGAGGAGGCGGTTTTCATCGCACCCCTGGACCCGACATGTGTGAATTCAACGGAGCCTCAGCTCCCAGTTGTAAGGAGAATTGAAAAATGGCAAAGCAGATCCTGCATGGAGAAGATTCGCGTCAGGCGATTCTGCGCGGCGTGAACACTCTGGCCGACGCAGTCAAGGTGACGCTCGGTCCGAAGGGCCGCAACGTCGTCATCGAAAAGAAATTTGGTTCGCCGACCATCACCAAAGACGGCGTGACCGTGGCCAAGGAAATCGAGCTGAAGGACCCCCTCGAAAACATGGGCGCGCAGATGGTCCGCGAGGTTGCATCCAAGACCTCCGATGTTGCCGGTGACGGCACCACTACGGCGACCGTACTGGCCCAGGCCATTTATCGCGAGGGCGTAAAAACGGTTGCGGCCGGAGCAAACCCGATGGCGCTGAAGCGCGGCATTGATAAAGCTGTGGAAGCCATTGTCGGCAAGCGCGATGAGAATGGCAACGTTACGGGCGGCGCGCTCTCCAAGCTCTCCAAGCCGGTTTCCGGAGACATGATTGCCCAGGTGGGCACCATCTCGGCCAACAGCGATGCCACGATTGGCACCATCATCGCCGAGGCCATGAAGAAGGTCGGCAAAGACGGCGTCATCACCGTGGAAGAGTCGAAGACGATGGAGACCCAGCTTGAAGTGGTCGAAGGTATGCAGTTTGACCGCGGCTACCTCAGCCCCTACTTCGTCACCGACCCGGACCGCATGGAGGCCGTCCTCGAAGATCCTTACATTCTGATCTATGAGAAAAAGATCAGCTCGATGAAGGACCTTCTGCCTCTTCTGGAGCAGGTTGCCCGCAACGGCAAGCCGCTCGTGATTATTGCCGAGGATGTGGAAGGCGAGGCGCTGGCGACCCTGGTGGTGAACAAACTGCGTGGGACGCTGAATGTGGCCGCCGTGAAGGCCCCCGGCTTTGGCGACCGCCGCAAGGCCATGTTGGGTGACATTGCCATCCTGACTGGTGGCAAAGCCATCACCGAAGACCTGGGGATCAAGCTTGAGAACATCAAGATTGAGGACCTTGGCCGCGCCAAGCGCGTCACGATTGACAAGGACAACACCACGATCGTCGAAGGCCGCGGAGATTCCAAGGCAATCGAAGGCCGTGTGAAGGAAATCCGCAGCCAGATTGAGAAGACGACCTCAGACTATGACCGCGAGAAGCTCCAGGAGCGGCTTGCGAAGCTGGTCGGCGGCGTTGCCGTCATCAAGGTCGGTGCAGCCACTGAGACCGAGATGAAGGAGAAAAAGGCCCGCGTGGAGGACGCGATGCACGCTACCCGCGCTGCCGTGGAAGAGGGCATTGTTCCGGGCGGCGGTGTCGCACTGGTCCGCTGCGCAAAGGACGTCGATGAGCTGATTGCGAAGCTCGAAGGCGATGAGAAGATCGGCGCCCAGATCGTTCGCCGCGCCATTGAGGAGCCGCTGCGCCAGATTGTTGGCAACGCTGGCGAAGAAGGCGCTGTAGTGGTAGGCAAAATCAGCGAAAACAAAGACCCGAACTTCGGCTACAACGCTGGAACCGGTGTTTACGAAGACCTGGTCAAGGCCGGCGTCATTGACCCGACCAAGGTGACCCGCACTGCTCTGCAGAATGCGGCCTCCATTGCGGGACTGATGCTGACCACAGAGGCCATGGTCTCGGAGATCCCTGAGCCGAAGACTCCGGCTCCTGCCGGACACGGCGGCGGAATGGGTGATATGTACTAATCCCCTACCGCACAGGGTTGACTCTACTGTACGAAGGCCCCTGAAGTCCGGGGGCCTTCACTTTTTTGTGGTCTTCGTCCTGCGACATACCTTCTCCGATATGCGGATTTGCGGGAAGGTCGCACACTTTACTTCCCGGTGGATTTGCAGCAGGCAGGGACAGCTTCAGGTAGAATGACGCTAGCCGCGTGGAAATCTTTTTCAATCTGGCGTGGATGGCCATCTCCATGGCGCTGCTGCTCCTGTGGCTGAAGGGAAGCCGCAAACGCCACCCTTCGTGCAGGATGCCTAGTCTGCGCGTTCAGTGTGTCGCGCTGGGCATGCTTATCCTGGTCTTGCTGCCGGTTGTTTCTCTCTCCGACGACTTGCAGGCGATGATGGTATCGTCTGAGATCGAGCACACGGGCAGACGGACAGAGATTCTGCCGATGCACGACCAGCCAGCGGAATTTGCCCTGCTGCTGATCCAGCTTCAGGACCTCCATACTTTTCCCCATCAACGAATTTTGGCGTGGCTCAGGCCAGTCGATGCCGAGGCACGGCCGCTTGATGGAAACCTGCGCGAGATGGCCAACCGTCCTCCGCCGTCCTCTTTCTGATTTCCTTATCTCTTACTGATACCTTTCTTCCCTCAGCTTCACGAAAGTTGCATTCGATCCAGGCAAACAGGTGTATGCATGAAACGATCTCTAGGCAGCAGTGCGATTTTTCTATGGACTACGCTGCTGATGGCACAGACTCCGACGGCGCCTTTGACCTTACAGCAGGCGATTGACATTGCGCGCACCAAAAATCCGACTCTGCTTTCCGGACAGCAGCATGTGATGGCAACCAAAGCCAGCGAAATTACCGCCGGCCTGCGGCAGAACCCTAGCTTTACCCTTTCTGGCGCTGACGTGAGCCTGCCGGCGAGTAATCCAGCCAGTCCGTACTCCTATGCAGCAAACGTCAGCCGCCTTTTTGAGCGCGGCGAGAAGAGGCGCTGGCGGCTGGACGTGGCCCGCTCCACGACCGAGGTGACCCAAAGCCAGTACCGGGACGCGGAGCGGCAGACCATTCTTGCCGTCAAGCAGGCCTTTACGCAGATGCTGGCAGCCAAAGCAGCCTACAAAATTGCTGAAGACAATCTGGACAGCTATCGCAAAACGGTCGAGCTGAGCCGGGCGCGCCTGCAGGCAGGCGACATCAGCGCAACGGATTTTGACCGTATTGATTTACAACTGGCCGAGTTTGAAGCCGATGATGACAATGCCCGCCTCAATCTGACCCAGGCGAGCGACCAGCTCCAGCTACTGCTGGGAGCAGACAAGCCCACCGATACCTTCGACATCACGGGTACGCTGGACCCGCCGGCCATCACTGTGCCGCTCTCCCAGATTGAACAGGAGGCGCTCCAGTCCAGGCCAGATTACCTGGCGGCGGAACAGTCCGTACACCTGGCCGATGCCAATGTGAAACTTGCGGATGCCATGGCAACGACTGACCCAACGCTGGGGGGTGAATATGAAAGGTCCGGCACCTATAACAGCGCCGGATTTCAGGTGAGTATTCCGCTGCGCATTTTCGACCGAAATCAGGGAGAAAAGCAGCGCACGCGCTATGAGGCACAGTCCAGCCGCTTTGCTGAGGTTGCGGCGCGGAACCAGGTCATCAACGATGTGGACCAGGCATGGGCCGCATATGAGGCGGCCTTGCATGTAGCGCAGCGTTACAACGGCCATTATGTGCAGGAATCCGAGCGAGTACGCGACAACCTGGAATACAGCTACCGCCATGGAGGCGCCACTTTGCTCGATTATCTGGATGCACTGCGCGACTACCGGCAGGTCCACCTGGATGCATTGAATGCCAATGTGCAGGTGTGGCTTGCCGTGCACCAACTCAGCTTTGCCGCCGCTACGGAGATTGTTCCATGAAAAAGAATATCTGCTTTTTGCTGTTCTGCTCGCTTTCGCTTGCCGGCTGCAGGCATCCCGATGAGGCCCAGGGACCTGCGCCTGCTCCGAGCAAAGATGTCGTCAACACGGTGACGGTCCATATGGAGCAGGTCACGGACCGGCTGGACCTGCCGGCCCGCCTGATGGCAAACCCGACCAATGTAGTGCATGTGTATCCGCCGGTGAGTGGACGCATTCTGAGCCTGAAAGTACTGCCCGGGCAGGAAGTCAGCAAAGGTCAGCCAATCGGAACCATCCAGAGCAGCGACGCAGCGCAGGCGCGCTCCGACTATGAAAAGGCCAGGATTGAAGCTGCCCGGGCCGACCTGCAATTGCAACGGGCCAAAGAGCTGCTCCAACACGAAGTGCTGGCACAGAAGGACTATGACGATATGAAGGCGCTGGATGATGCCGACCATGCTGAGCTGGAGCGCACACGGCAAGCCCTGCATAACCTTGGCTTTTCAGAAAATGACACCTCGTCAGACCTTCCGCTGCGCTCGCCGATCAGCGGCGTTGTGCTGGATGTGGACACTGCTCCGGGAGAGATGCAGCGTTCGCTGGACAATGCCACGGCCATCGCAACCATTGCCAACATTGATTCGATCTGGGTGGTCGGCGATCTTTATCCGCGCGACGTGGATGCGGTGCGCCGTGGCCAGCCTGTGGAAGTGCGCGTCAATGGATATCCGGGAGAGGTGCGCACCGGAGTGATTGACAACATTTCCGATTCAGTAGACCCCACAACTCTTACCTTGAAGGTACGGGTCGTGCTGTCCAATCCGGGGCACAAATACAAACCGCAGATGTATGCAACGATTTCCGTTGCTAACCTGAAACGCGAAGCCATCGTAGTCCCCTCAACGGCGGTCATCCGTGATGGGGTAAAGAACTATGTCTTTGTGGCCACGCCAGACCACAAGTATGCCCGGCGCGATGTGGAACTGGGCGAGACGCACCAGAACGATGTGGAAGTAACCCATGGCCTGCAAGACGGCGAAATGGTGGTAAGCACAGGCGCAGAACTTCTGCGCGAAGCGGGAGTGCAATAAGATGCAGGGGCTTATCCGGACTCTACTGCGTTACCGCAACATCGTCCTTATCGTCTTCATTACCTCGCTGGCAGGTGGAACGATCGCGTTTCTGCATCTCGATATTGAGGCCTACCCGGACCCTTCGCCGCCCATGGTCGAGTTTATTACGCAGAACCCGTCTTGGTCTGCGGAAGAAATGGAGCAGCAGGTCACCATTCCTATTGAAGCAGGACTGAATGGCACGCCGCATCTTGAACAGATACGCTCCATCAGCATTTTCGGCCTGAGCGATGTAAAACTCTATTTCACCTTTGACAGCGATTACTTTACAGACCGCCAGGAGGCGCTAAACCGGCTGCAATCTGTAAACCTGCCGAACAACCTGCAGCCCCAGCTTTCACCCGAGTCGCCCATTGGCGAGATTTATCGCTATCAGCTTACAGGCCCTGGTTATACGCTCAATGAGCTAAAGGCCGTACAGGACTGGTTTGTGGTGCGCGAAATCAAGCAGGTGCCGGGCATCATTGACGTGGCCACGTTTGGCGGCACGACTCGCCAATACCAGGCGGAAGTCGACCCGAACAAACTGCTGGCTTACGGCGTGACGATGACCCAGGTCCTCAACGCCATCCAGAACAGCAATGCGAATGCCGGCGGCAATTACCTCACCCTAGGCAGCCAGAGCGTCAACGTGCGCGGCATAGGACTGCTGCACTCCATTGCCGATATGGAGAACATCGTCATCGCCGAACGAAACGGAGTGCCCGTCCTGTTAAAAGATGTTGCCAATGTGGAGGAGGGGCACCAGCCCCGCCTCGGCAAGGTTGGCTTTGACGAACAGCCGGACATCGTAGAAGGCATTGTTCTTCTCCAGAAAGGGGAAAAGTCCCTTCCAGCATTGGCCGGGCTGCGGGAAAAGATCAAGGAGCTGAATACGGGGAACCTTCTGCCTCCGGGCATGAAGATCCAGACCATCTACGACCGAACGAACCTCATCAACACGACAACCAGGACCGTCCGTCACGTCATCATCACGGGATTGATTTTGGTGACCCTGGTGCTCCTGAGTATGCTGGGGGACCTTCGCATCACGGCGATTGCCGCCATCACCATCCCCTTTGCGGTGCTCTTTTCTTTCGCCATGATGGTGCTCACCGACCACTCGGCAAACCTGATCTCGATTGGCGCCATTGACTTCGGCATTCTGGTCGACGCATCGATCGTCGTGCTGGAGAGCGTCTATCGCAAGATTTCACGCCGGGTACCGGGAGAAGAAGCAGGCGAACTCATCATGGAAGGTGTGGAGGATGCGGCCAAGCCGGTCCTCTTTGCCACGCTCATCATCCTTGTTGCGTTTATTCCGCTCTTTACCATGCAGGGCGTTCCCGGCAAGATCTTCGCCCCGATGTCTGTTACCTACGGTTTTGCACTGACAGGAGCACTGATTTTTGCACTGGTGTTTGCCCCAGTGCTCGGGTCCTTTGCAGTCCCGAAAGAGGCCAGAATCGATGCCAAGGAGGAAACATGGCTCAGCGGGTTCTTCCGTCGGCATTATGACCATGGTCTGAGGCGTGCTCTGAAATTCAGCAGGACAGCCTGGATGGTCGCTCTGGGATCACTGCTTGCAGCCGTTGTTCTCTTCAAATTTGTCGGCGGTGAGTTTATGCCCGCTCTGGAAGAAGGCAATCTGTGGATCCGCGCCACGCTGCAACAGGACATCTCCTTTCAGCAGTCAGAAAAGCTGGCTGACAAGATCCGGGCCACGCTGCGTTCTTATCCTGAAGTGACCCAGGTGGTTTCTCAGATGGGCCGCCCCGATGATGGAACAGACGTAAGCACCTTTAACAATATTGAATTTCTCGCCAGTCTGAAACCTACCGATGCGTGGCGTCCGCAGTTTCATGGGGACAAAGAAAAACTGATAGCAGCCATCGGGCATGACTTTGAGCAGTATCCGGGGGTGGATTTCAACTTCTCTCAGAACATCCAGGACAATGTGGAAGAGGCGATGTCCGGGGTAAAGGGAGAGAACTCACTCAAGCTCTTTGGCAATGATTTTGACGAACTGACACGCCTTGCAAACCAGATTGAAGACGTGATGAGTCATGTGCAGGGAGTGACCGACATCGGCGTCTTCAAGGTCACTGGCCAGCCCAGCCTGATGGTTTCGATCGATCGCAGCAAGGCAGCGCGATATGGGCTTCAGGCGCAGGATGTGAACAATGTGGTGCAAGCCGCGGTCGGCGGTGCTCCGGTAACACAGATCATTGATGGCGACCGCCGCTTCGACTTCGCAGTACGATACTCTCCGCAGTTCCGCGATACGCCAGAAGCCATCAGCAAGATCCTTTTGCCTACGCCGGATGGAAGCCAGGTGCAGCTTGGAATGATTGCCGATGTCAGCATCCGGAATGGCGCTTTTATGATCTATCACGAAGGCGGACGACGCTATATCCCAATTAAATTCAGCGTCCGCGGCCGTGACCTGGCCAGCACGATGCAGGACCTGAAACAGCAGCTTGCCGACAAGGTAAAGCTGCCCAGCGGATATAACTACACCTGGGCGGGCGAATTTGACAGCCTGCAAAAGGAACAGCGCCGCCTCGCTTACATCATTCCGGTCAGCCTGGGCGTGATTCTGGTGCTGCTTTACATCCAGTTTCGTACCTGGCGCGATGCCTTCATCGTGGTGGCGACTTTGCCCTTCGCGGCCATCGGAGGGATCCTTGCGCTCTTCCTTACCCGCACCTCATTCAGCATCTCGGCTGCCGTTGGTTTTACGTCTCTGACTGGCGTGGCCACATTGGGAGCCGTTGTGTTTCTTTCCGGAATCCGCCGCGCCCAGAGAGAAGAAGGCTTTGACCACGGCCTTGAAAAGGGCTGCCTGGACGAGATGCGTCCGGTGGTCATGGCGTGCATGGCGGCCGGCCTTGGGCTTCTGCCCGCTGCCGTCTCCAATGGTATCGGAGCACAGGCGCAACAGCCTCTGGCCCGTGTGGTGGTGGGCGGAATGCTCACAACAGTCTTTGCGATTCTGTTCGTCATGCCGCTGCTGGTGCGCAAGTTCTCTTCGCGTGAGGAATTTGCACAGAGGACAGAAAAATAGACCTTCAACTGAAACCAGCCAGATCCATACCGGTCAGACCCAGCCGCCGTCTACAATGTGGCTCTGACCGGTGATGGCCGAAGAGTCGTCCGAGGCCAGGAAAAGGACAAGCCGGGCCACATCTGCGGGCATAAGTTGACGCCTGATGCTTTGGCTGGTCATGATTTTCTCCCTGTATTCCGAGGTCCACCAGAGACGGACCTGTTTTTCGGTGAGAATCGCGCCCGGCAGCACGCAGTTCACCCGAATTCCGAAAGGACCGAGTTCGCGCGACATCGTCCTCGTAAGTCCCACGATGCCTGCTTTCGCCGTGACATATACGGGCAGGCCCGTGCTGGGAACCATCCACGATATGGAACTTAAATTAATCATGGACCCCTTTCCGTGCGACTTCATGCCCGGCGCTACTGCCTGCATGGTGAAGAACTGATGCCGGAGATTTACGTCCATCATTCTGTCCCAGTATGCGGGAGTCACCTCGTCCCACTTGTGGCGTTCATCATTCGCTGCATTGTTGACCAGGACCTCGATCGGGCCCACTAGTTCTTCGGCCTTCTTGATTGCCGCCTGCAAGGCCTGGATGTTCGTGAGATCACAGTGCAGGAAGACCGGGGCGTATTCTACACGTGTTGCCAGCGCAGCTGCCAAGGATTTCGCTGCCTGCTCGGCCACATCGAGAAAAACCGTCCTGGCCCCCTGATACGCAAAATGCTCCACAATCGAAGCCCCAATGCCAGAGCCACCGCCGGTAACAAGAACCGTCCTGCCACGCAGACTGGGATAACGGGCAAACCAATCTTCCTTCTGCGTTTCCATCCTCGCAACATGGTACAGCAAAGAACTGCGCCGGCAGCTTTTCTGCTCCGGACAGGCCCTCTGCCATCCACCTCGCTTCCTCTTCCCGGGATTTCCCCGTACACTGTCGCTTACGCCTGAAAAAGGAAGACCATGAGTCATCTGTACGCCGCGATTGTCGGCGCCATCATTCTTACCCTGCTTGTTGTCTCGCTAACGCGCCTGGGAAAAGTGAAGACAAAGGCTGATTATCTGGTTGCCGGGCGCTCGCTGCCCGCATTTGTGCTGATCTTCACGCTGCTATCGTCATGGATCGGGTCTGGTTCCCTGCTGGGCGGCGCGGAGAATGCCTATAACAACGGGATTGTGGCGCTATGGCAGGGCGCCGGCGGATGGGCCGGACTGCTGCTGATTTATTTCATTGCGCCTCGTGCGCGGAGGTCGGCCCAGTTCACCATTCCCGACCTGCTGGAGGCCCGCTACAACCAGCTGGCCCGTGTGCTCGGAGTCATCGCCGTACTATTTGCCTACACCGCCATTACCAGCTATCAGCTGATCGGCGGCGGAGATATCCTGAGCCTTATCTTCCCGACAGTCATTACGCCGGACCTGGGCAAATACATCATTGCCATTTTTGTCATTGTGTTTACCGCAATTGCCGGAATGTCTTCTGTGGCATATATGGACGTCGTCATCGGTCTGCTTGCGACCGTAACCCTGTTGATGGCATTTCCTGTTCTGCTGCATATGGCTGGAGGGTGGAGCGGCTTCCATACCGCGCTGCCTGCCTCCCATTTCCGGCCTCTGGGTTCCGGGTCTTTTCTCCGCGCCATGGAGTTGTTTCTGCCAACCTGCTTGCTGATGCTGGGAAACCAGGCCATGTATCAGAAATTTTTCTCGGCCAAGTCAGAGAAGGATGCGCGAGTTGCAGTGGTTGGATGGGTCATCGGGACAGTGGTCCTTGAAACCGTCATCGTTCTGCTGGCCATGCTCGGCCATGTGATGGCCATCAAAAACCATGCTTCGCCCTTTCCTCGTGCAATCCTGGCCTTTACTGCTCTGCACAGTCTGCCCGGGCTGCTGGGTGCACTGCTGATGGGCGCAATCTTTGCCAAAATCATCTCCACGGCAAACAATTTTCTTTTTTCCCCGGCAACAAACCTTGTGAATGATATTTTTGTGCGCTACATTGCGCCGGACGCCTCAAACAAACGCATTTTGATTATCTCGCGGCTGATGGTGGTGTTTCTTGGAATCTGGGCGCTGTACCAGGCGCTGCATACCGGATCTGTCCTGCAAAAGACGCTTTACGCTTATACGGTCTATTCAGCCGCGCTCACGCCGGTGATCCTGGCGGCCTTCTATTCCAAAAGAGCAAATGCTGCCGGAGCGGTGAGCGCAATTTTTGCCGGAACCTTTATCACTGTCTTCTGGGACACTGGCTTCGTGCACCATCACCTGCCCGCAGTCCTGGCCGAGCGCGATGCCATCTTTCCTGCCCTGATTGCGGCTGTGTTGTGCCTGGTCCTGGTAAGCGCTTTTACCCGGCCGCCGCGTGCGGAACAGGCCGCAATGTTTTTTAACAAGCCCGTGGAATAGAGTACGTCCCACACCTCATCGAGATGTGGGACGCAGGAAGGCTGTCTCTTTTCAGACGAGTTCGTAACCAGCAAAAAAGTAGCCAATTTCAAACTTGGCCGTGTCTTCTCCGTCTGACCCATGGATGGCGTTTTCTTCAATCGAAGCCGCGAACTTTTTGCGGATGGTCCCTTCCTCGGCGTTCGCCGGGTTGGTTGCGCCCATCAGTTTGCGCAGGTCGGCGATGGCGTTGTCCTTCTCCAGCACCATGACGAAAATCGGTCCTGAAGACATGAAGTCCGTCAAGGAGCCAAAGAATGGGCGTTCCTTGTGGACATAATAGAAGCCTTCCGCCTGGGTCTTTGAGATGGAAAGCTTTTTAATGGCAATGAGCTTGAACCCCGCCTTTTCAATCTCGGCGAGGATGGCCCCGGAATGGCCCTTGCGGACCGCGTCTGGCTTGATGATGCTGAAGGTGCGTTGGGACACCTGATGAAATCTCCTTGCAAAAGATGCTTTCGTTTTAGTGTAAATCGTGCAGATACCGATAGTCCTGGCGAAGCTCGTCGAGCGGATCGCCGTCAAACTCCTCCTGCTCCACAAAATAATGCTTGATGTTCGCTTTTTTCGCGGCGGCAAAGATGGGTTTGTAATCAATGGTCCCCTTCCCCAGGACGGTCGAGGTGCGCTGCATAGGATCTCCGATGACGGGCTTCAAGTCCTTGATATGCAGCATGGAAATGCGGTCGGGATATTGATGCAGGTAGTCCACTGGATTTCTTCCGCCAGCTACGACCCATGCGCAGTCCATTTCAAATGTCACCAGAGCAGGGTCGGTGTCCTTGAGCAGCACATCGTAACCAACCCTTCCCCCGCCAAGGTCGCGGAACTCAGGGGTATGGTTGTGATATCCCATGCGAATGCCCTCTGCCTTGAATTGTCTTCCAAAGCGGTTAAGCTGTTCAGCGTTCCAGCGCCAGTCGTCGGCCGTAAGTTCATGCCTGCCGGCAGATGGATCTGCAACAGAAGGCGAAGAACAAACAATATATTCAAGGCCCAGTGTCTTTGCGTAGTGCAGAGTGCCCTCCGGGTCTTTTTGCAGCACCGGCATGGGGTAATGTGCGCTGACGCAGCGCAGTCCTGCATCGGCCATGGCCTTTTTTACGTCCAAAGCACGATGATCAAAGAATCCCGCAGCTTCCACTTCTTTGTATCCGATGGCGGCAAGCTGCTTGAGCGTTCCCAGGTAATCTTTGGGAAGCAGAGCGCGCACACTGTAAAGTTGTAGCCCAATGGGCAATCCAAGCGGGTTGGCAAATACCCGTGCCCCACCCATTCCAAACGCAGCCGCTGCTGCGCAACCGGCCTTGAGAAACGACCGCCGTGAGATCTCCTGCACATATCCTCCTTCGATGAAGGCGTTTTCGCGCCCGACGGCATTGTAATCTGTTTGCTTATGGAACAGTTCCTTCTGAACAACCAGCCAGTTTCGCGCATCGGATTGGGCACATGGGCGATTGGCGGCAGCGAGTGGGGTGATGTCCCGGAGAAAGATGCAATCGCTACTTGTCTTACCGCATTGGACTGCGGTATCCGCCTGATCGATACGGCGCCCATTTATGGACACGGCCGCGCAGAAGAAATTGTGGGCAAGGCCATACGGCAGCACGGAAAACGCGACACATTCTACGTTGCCACCAAAGCAGGTCTGGAGTGGAACGAGAGCGGGGTCTATGCCAATGCAACACCGGCGCGGCTGCGGAGGGAACTGGAAGATTCACTTCGCCGCCTGAGGACCGACTACATTGATCTGTACCAGATTCACTGGCCAGACACGCTGGTGCCAGTTGAAGAACCAGCCGCAGTGATGCGCGAGTTCTACGAGGAGGGAAAGATCCGCGCAATCGGCGTCAGTAATTTTTCAGCGGCACAGATGCGGGTCTTCAGCGAGGCCGCCCCGCTGCACTCCAATCAGCCGCCCTACAACATTTTTGAGCGCGAAATCGAACATACGGTTGTGCCCTGGTGCCGGGAGCATACTGTTGCTCTGATCGTCTACAGTCCACTTTGTCGCAGCCTGCTTGCCGGGCGGCTTACAGCATCCACAGAATTTCCCGTAGGAGATATTCGCAGGGTAGACCCGAAGTTCCAGCAGCCGCGCTACGAGCAGTATCTGAACGCTGTGGCGCTCCTGGACAAATTTGCTCAGGAAAATTACGGCAAACGCGTGCTGCACCTGGCCATGCGCTGGGTGCTTGACCGTCCTGGAATCAGCGCAGCACTTTGGGGCGCCAAGCGTCCAGAACAACTGTCGCCCGTGCGGGAGGTACTGGGATGGAAGCTGGATGATGCCGCCATGGCAGCGATAGAGGACATCGTTCGGGAATGTGTTTTGGATCCGGCAGGGCCGGAGTATCTTGCTCCCAGGGTGCGGGGCCTGTAGGCAAAAAAAGAGGGCCTGCATCGGAGCATGAAGACACAGGCCCTTTCCTGGAAGGGGTGGTTGCTACTACCGTCCGCCAGTGATCGACACTTCGCGCTGGGCAGAGTGATGCTCACGTGCGTCCAGTACCGGTGTGGTCCGCGAACCCAAACGGATGCGCTGCAGTGCATGTGTGCCATCGTCGTTGTTGTCGAACTTTAGTGACAACAGGGGCATCTGCGGACCAAAATCTGCGGGAGAAGCCGTCCACATCAACGAGGATTTCGTGTCCGTGCGGCTGCTGAGCGTGATGACATTCTGGTTCAGATCAAGCCTGACCTCATATTTGCCGGCCGGATAGGTCCTGCCATGTGTCTCAAAGCTGAAGGGAATATTGACAGTTGTGTTCGTGGATGCGAAAGCAGCGCTCGTACTGACCAGAGCCGCCGCGAGGACCAGCATTTTTGTCATCGGCTGCATGGTGTTTCCTCCCTACGCAAGCAAAGGTACGCATCCGTATGCAGGCCTGGCGTTAAGTTGCTGTCTAGTTCTTGTCAAATTTTTTTGGAGGTCCTTGACGGGAGACGTCCCAAAGAAACAACGGCTGCCATCTCACGATGACAGCCGCATGATTCGCGCACCACGCGCATCCTCGACAAGCTAAGAAGAAATCAGCTGCCTGGCCCTATTCGACTTCTCCAACATAGACCCCGAAGGGCGGTAATTCCACGTCGTCCAGCGAAGAAGGATCGGCCGCTGCTGGTGTTTTGATGAGGGTCTTTGCGTGTTTGCCCGCAATGCCCTGTGCCGTCAGGTCGAAATGGACCTTTTGTGGCTTAGGCGTAAAGTTGCACGCAACGACCACCGGCGCCTGGCCCGGTGCAACTCGCAACCAGGAGAGCACCTGATTGTCACTGGGATTGAGCATGATGTTGTTGCCATAGCGCAGTGCCGGAACTGTACGCCGCAGCTCGATCATCTTCTTGTACCAGTTCAGCATCGAATTTGGGTCTTTTGACTCGGCCTGTACATTCACCGTCTTGTAACTCGGCGGAATCGGCAGCCAGGGTTTTACGTCTGCACCGGTGAATCCAGCGTTCGGCCCGTCCGTCCACTGCATGGGGGTACGCTCGCCATCGCGGCCCTTTTCCTTCGGCCATCCGGTGATGCCGATGGGGTCCTTGACGTCCTCTTTCCGTGTAGGAGGAGTCGTGACCATGCCGATTTCGTCACCGTAATAGAACATGGCGCTGCCCCGCGTGGCAAAAAGCACCGTCGCGATGACGCGGCCAATATCATCGTGATACTTGCCGTCTCCGTAGCGGTCCCAGCGTGGGTTGTCATGATTATCGAAAACAATCAGCGGCTCGTTCCCGTCGATGTCGTTCTGCGCTTCATTGATGCGCTGACGAAACAGCGCAACATCGAACTTATTGATAAAGCCAATCTGCATGTCCATCGGAAGCTGCAACTCATCATGATGCGTGCCGTACATTTTCCGCAGGTCGTCTACACTGCGAAGATACGTTTCTCCGATGAGTACAACATCACGGCCTTTGTAACTGTCAGCCACCTCACGAAGCTCGCGCAGAACATCGTGGACCTCAGGAAGATTATTAGTGCGGGCGTCATCCAGCTCGGGATCACCATAGGCGTTGATCACAGGTCTGCCGTCGGCACCCTTGATGACCTGTTCATCGCGAAGCTGTGGGTCTTCAAACAAAGTAGTAATAGCATCCAGTCGGAAGCCGGCAACTCCACGATTGATCCAAAACCGCTCGACGTCATACATGGCTTTGCGTACTTCTGGATTGTTCCAGTTCAGGTCTGGCTGCTGAATGTAAAATTTGTGGTAATAATACTGCCCGGTTTTCGGATCATATTGCCATGCCGAGTGGCCAAACAGCGATTCCCAGTTGTTCGGCGGCTCTCCCGGACCCTTACCGTCGCGCCAAACATACCAGTCTCGTTTCGGGTTTGTCTTTGAGCTGCTCGACTCGATAAACCAGGGATGCTTGTCGGATGTGTGGTTCAGCACCAGGTCCATGATGATGCGGATATTCCGCTTTTTCGCCTCTGCAACCAAATGGTCAAAGTCCTTCAGAGTGCCATATTGAGGATCAATATCTTCATAGTTGGAGATGTCATATCCAAAATCTACCTGCGGAGAAGGATAGATGGGTGTTAGCCAGATGGCATCCACTCCTAGAGACTTCAGATAATCCAGGCGTTCCGTGATTCCATTCAGATCACCGATGCCATCATTGTTCGAATCCTGGAAGCTGCGTGGATAAATCTCATAGAAGACTGCACCTTTCCACCATGGGGTATGGTTGGGGGATGAAGTCTGCCCCTGAAGGCCCGTACTCAATGCAAGAACAATGAGCAGGCCCAGAATCTTTTTCGTAACACGTTCCATCTGGCTCTCCCGAAAATAAAGATTTCTACTTTCTCAGCTACATTGGCTGAGAAACATCATTCTACTTTGTATCCAGCTCCACGGTTCATCGGTCCGGTGACGGTTGCAATTTGTTCTGTCCATTCCGAACAGAAAATGCATTTATCCTTTCTTGCCAACTTTCAATGCTTCTCTTTGTGTCCAAAATCCAGGCTGAACTTGGGAGAATTTCGCGTACCGGTAATTCGGATGGGCACCTCCGTGCCTGCTCCATTTTTTGAAAAGAAGGGATCTACGGGTTTGAGCAGGATGGACTTCCAGCCTGTAGTGAGCTGTGAGACCTTCGCAGTCAGCCGCGCTTTCCCGTGAAAGTCATACTCTTTGCCATCCATCGTATACAGTCCCTGAAGGTTGATGGCGGCCCCGGGAACATTGAAATTCAGGCTGGGAAAGATGGCTTTGCCATTTGCAAGTTGAAACTGCCCACTTAACTGCGACTGAATGGATTCAGGCCCGTTACTGCTGACCTGCTTTGCTTCTTTTGCGCGGCCCTGGCTCCGCAAACTCAGTTCGTCCACTTTCGACTGTACTTTGTCGCTGGCAAAAGTAACATTGGACACTGAGAAGTTCCCATTCAACTGAAGTTTTTGTGTCACTGAGTCAGGGCCAGGAGGCAGAAAGAATTTTGTCTTCATCTTCAGATCACCGCTCATCAACGGAGGCAGGGTGCTGACTGCAAGCTTGAGGACGTCCTCCATGTGCGCGGGGCCTACGGCTACGTCGAGCCTGATATTGTGACCACCCTGGGGGGCCTTTACGACCTCTCCGCGGGCAAGGATATGCGTGCGGACCAGCATCGCATCCACGGGTTGTAGATACGTGTCCCCGTTGGTCCCATCCACAATGGCATGAAATTTCGTGTGCAGGGGCATGGGGTGATTTCCGCTGTCTACTTCAAAATCGGGTGTGTCGGTCTCACCATCTACGACGATGTTGTCGAGAGTACCGGCGTATTTTCCATGCGACGACAAAATGCCGCCAATACCTTTTATCGAGTTCAGATCAGCGTGAGTAAAACTATAAATGCCATCTACCGGAGAATCGCCGGGGTCGTCCGCATGAAATGGGCCGAAATGCCCACTGGAATCAATGTCGCCGATCGGTTTAGGGTTCGTCAGGACCGCATGGAAGTGCATCGGTTGTCCCGCACCGACGGACAGCAATTGCAGGTCCCGAATGTCGAAATCAAGAGGGACCTTGCCGGGCTTGTTTGTACCCAGCACAAGCCTGGCACGGTCTACCTGGATTTTCTCCACGAAAATTTTGGTCTTACTGGCGTTTTCTCCGGACATCCGGGGCAGGTTGTGTCTTTCCTGTTTGGGCGGAAGATGGATGGAAAGCCCTTTCAGGTGTACCAGCCCAATCGTCATTGGAGAATGGAAAAGCCCAGTCCATCCGGTATGGAAGCTGAATTCCTCCACTGCAAAAAGCGGCTGGTCTGCAGGGACTTGATTAGGCCAGAGTTTTAACCCTGATCCGCGGACCTGAAACCCATTCAGAAAGTAGACATGAAACTGCTCCAGTTCAACGCGGCTGTCGAAACGGGCGCTGAGTGTTTCGATCACGCGCTGACGTAAAACCGGTCCAGAACGGTGAAGAAGGACTTCAATGACGACGCCGGCACAAAGAAGCAGGAGAAAAAAAATGATCCCGGACCATAGCAAGATGCGCCGCGAGCGGCTATGCTTTTTTGTTGTCCGGACAGAATTGTAAGAGGAGTTTTGATCTTGCACGTAAAGGCCTTTCCACGACTGTTTCAGTCCACGCAATGCTTAGAGGCATCTTTTGGGCCCGGTGTTGGATGCGTTGCCAGGCGCCTGGGAACTTTGCTGTTTGTGGTGCTGTTCTGCTTGTCGCCCCTGTCAGCACAGTTAACGGAAGAGAAACCTGAGCAGCAGGCCGCCCAGATCCAGGATTATATTGCGCACACGTGGGACACACTGACCCGCTCGATGCTGGATTGCCACTCTCTGGTTGATCCAAAAGTAAAGGCGGCACCGGTATTGTACCTGCCTCAGGATGTGCCGATGCCTGCCCAGGTAGCAGCGCTTCACACACAATGCAACGTCGATGTGGAACGTCTGCCAAAGCGAATTACCCATATCGGAGAAATTGATCCGCGTTCGATCCGGACGCCAGGACTTCTGTATCTGCCGAACCCCTATGTCGTCCCCGGCGGACGATTCAATGAGATGTATGGGTGGGACAGCTACTTCATTCTGCTGGGACTGCTGCACGACCATCGTGTGGACCTGGCCCGAGGCATGGTAGAAAACTTTTTTTACGAGATCGAGCATTACGGAAGCATTCTGAATGCAAACCGCACATACTATCTCACGCGCTCCCAGCCACCGTTTCTCTCCTCCATGGTTCGCGATGTCTACGAGGCGGACAGGGCCGGAAAACAACGGGATACATGGCTGGCACGAGCATACTCCTATGCTGTGCGCGACCACGACCTGTGGCTTGAAGACTTCCATCGCGCAGGAGATACTGGCCTGGCCCGCTATGATGATCTCGGCGAAGGCCCGGTGCCCGAACAGGAAGATGACTCCACCTATTATCCCGACGTGATTCGCTGGCTCCTGGCGCATCCCGAGATACATACCGACTTTCTGGTGGAAGCACCGGACCACCCGGATGCTGCTGAGAAGGCGAAACTTGCGGCCATCAGCTGCGATGTGCAAGCGTCAGTGGTTTGCGCGCGGGCCCACGTCGAGGGGCACTGGCTCTCCAAAGACTTTTACAAAGGGGACCGCGCCATGCGCGAATCTGGATATGATCCGAGCTTTCGCTTTGGTCCGTTCAGCGGCGCCACACATCACTATGCGCCTGTCTGCCTCAACAGCCTGCTTTATAAATACGAGCGCGACCTGGCCTGGATGGCGCAAAAGCTGGGCAACCCCGTCGAAGCCAAGCGATGGAATGCACAGGCCGAGAGGCGTAGGACGGCCATGAACAAATACCTTTGGAACGCGAAAGAGGGCATGTATTTTGATTACGATTTCGAAACCCATCAGCAATCGACTTACCGCTATCTGACGACCTTTTATCCGCTATGGGCAGGAGTGGCAGACGCCACCCAGCAACAGGGGGTAGAGAAGGCGCTGCACTGGTTTGAGCAGTCCGGAGGCCTGGCCATGAGCACGTATGATTCCGGCACGCAGTGGGACCTGCCCTATGGCTGGGCGCCTCCTACATGGATTGCGATTGCCGGACTGGAGAAGGTGGGAGACATCTCCGATGCCCGACGCATCTCAGAAAAATTCAGCCGCACGATTCTGGAAAATTTTGCCCGCGATCACACGCTGCGCGAAAAATATGACGTTGTGCATGGCTCCTCGGAAATGAGCATTGCTACAGGCTATAAAGGCAATCAGGTCGGTTTTGGCTGGACCAACGCGGTATATCTGAAAATGCAGCAGTTGCTTGCCTCTACGGGAGAAAAGCAGTGAGTCAGCAGTATTGCATTGCAGGCCTAGGCGAGCTGCTATGGGACCTGCTGCCGACTGGGAGGCAGCTTGGCGGAGCGCCAGCAAATTTCGCCGTGATGGCAGCACGACTTGGCAATCACGGCATTATCGCCAGCAGTATTGGCCCAGATGAAGCAGGACAGGAGGCCTTGTCGCGTCTGGCAGCATTGTCCGCTGATACCAGCTACCTGCAGACCGATGCCGACCATCCGACCGGAACTGTCTCTGTAGCTTTGCGCGAGGGACAGCCGGAGTACGTAATTCACCAACCCGTCGCATGGGACTACCTGCAATGGACTCCGGAGTGGAGTGCATTGGCCCGGCGTGTTCATGCAGTGTGTTTTGGTACGCTGGCCCAGCGCAGTCCTGTCTCACGGGAAACCATTCACGCCTTTCTTGATGCCACGATGCCGACGTGCGTGCGCATTTTTGACGTCAATCTGCGGAGACCTTTTTTTGATGGAGCCGTCATCGCCCGCTCGCTCGAAAAGGCGACCTGTGTAAAGCTGAATGATGCAGAAATGCCGCAGGTGCTGTCTCTGCTGGGGCTTGCCGCTGAGAGCGGTACAGACGAATCTTCCCTGCACCGGGGAGCGCTGCTGCTACTCAACCATTTCCCGCTCCAGCTTGTCTGCATTACGATGGGCGCGGAAGGAAGCCTGCTGGTGACCCGCGACGGACATGACCGTCATTTCGGCCTTCCCGCAAATGTAAGGGACACCGTTGGTGCAGGGGATGCATTCACGGCAGCCCTGGTACATTACTTCCTTCAGGGTGCTCCTTTGCAGGTTCTGAACGAAGCGGGGAACCGCTGGGGAGCATGGGTCGCCTCGCAACCCGGGGCCATGCCAGATCTACCCGCGGATGTTTCCGAGCAGATAAAAAACGAGATCCGTAAAGCCTCCGGGAAATGACGGACGCTGCGGATGACGGTCCTTTCACAGGCGAATCTCAATATCGCCGCTGGTCTAGTAGTAGAGATACTTTCTCCACTTCAGATCGCTGTGCCCGATCATCCGCATAATATGTCTGCTTGTGTGCAAGGTAAATGGGCGCGGCTCGCGCAGCAGCTTCATATCGTCTAGCTCATGCAGCAGCAGATTTCCCTTTTTGCGGTTACAGGCATGGCAGCATGCAACCAGGTTTTCCCAGGTAGATGTTCCGCCGCGCGAACGCGGAATGACATGGTCCAGCGTAAGCTCAGAGGCAGGCAGCACAATGCCGCAATACTGGCAGGTGTTCCGGTCACGCAGAAGAATATTTTTTCGCGACAGCGCTCTGGTCTGGTGCGGAATGCGACGGTATTCGAGCAGACGGATGACCGAAGGCAGAGGCATACGCACACGCGCTGCATGAAGCGTGGCACCCTGCTCTTCTTCCGTTTTGGCAACGCCCTTGAGGACCAGTACCAGCGCCCGGCGCGCGCCGCAAATGTTAATGGGCTCATAGGATGCGTTCAGCACCAGTACCGGTGACTGCATCACCTTGCTGGCATGGACCCGCACCTCCTCACGTGGAACAGTGACGTGCTTCTGTTTACGCGCGTGAATCATGGCCTTTCCCAAAGACATTTCTCTCCTCCGTCAATCCAGAGATGAAATGAGGACAGCCCGATGTGCTAGGCACTGCGGGCCGCAGGAACAAAACCTGAACTCCAGAACGCCACATCTTGCTGCATGGGGACTTCCACCATCTCTTGCCGCTGTGCGCGGGCCACTGTGGCCACCCAGACACTTCGTGCCCCAGCACGGCGTAAAGTCTGAGCACAGGCCCGTGCCGTGGCCCCGGTGGTGTAAATGTCGTCCAGCAGAAGAACGTCTTTCTCCTTTACTTTTTCCGGTTGCGCAACAAAAAAAGCGCCGCGCACGTTGGCACGACGCTGGTGCGGGGTCAGCCCCGCCTGGCTTTCTGTGGCTCGCCGCCTTTCCAGCAAGCCGGCAGCTATGGTCCAGTGCACGTCAGAACGTTGTTGCTTTAAAACCCTTACAGCGGAATGGGCCAGCAGCTCGGCCTGATTAAAACGCCGTTGTCTGCGCTTGGCTGCGAAAAGCGGCACGGGCACGACCGTCATCTGCTGGGGCAGATTTTCCAAAAGCATTACCTGCAAGGCAATCAAAGCGCCCAGCCTCTCGGCCACCGGACGCATCCCCTCATACTTCAAGAGATGGATCAATTCCCGCAACCGCCCTTGATACAGACCATGCGCCACTGCCTTTACAAAGGCGGGCTGCTCCATTCGGCACAGCCGGCACAAAAGGTCCCTGGCAGAGGAGTCAAATCCCTGGGCACCAAGGGCCTCACCACAGACAGCACAAAGGTTTCCATATTGTTGCGGGAGCTGGTTCCAACAGGAATGACAAACAGGCAGGCGGGAAAATTGCGTAAGAGGATCACCACAGAGGCGGCAGGAGGCGGGAAACAAGGCGCAGCACAGGTCGTCCATCGGACTTCGCAGGACGCGTACAATTGCTCTCCACGCCGAAGTCCCGGATAGCCGATGTGCTACACGCCGACTGCTGAAGACGCACCTCTCACAACGGTTTGCCGCTGTTGGCAAGAGTATACATCGAAATTCTGTCCAATTTCATCCGTTTTCAGCAATCCGGAAATGGCTGCGGATGGCTCTTCCTCCTAAAAATGACCTTCAGTCGCTGCCGCCAGTGTTCATCCAGGGCCGCCAAAGTCCACTCGACTTCGGGTTTCAGAGAACGCAAAACCGTTTCATTTGCGGGGTGAATCCGCAAGGCCGGGGCGACAAGGATCAGCAGTGGCGGCCGGTCCGCAATCTCAAGCTGCGGGAAATACCCATGCCTGCGCAGCTCTCCATCGGCATGGACACTCCGCACTCGTATCCAGTAATCGAGAGCCTGCAAGGGCAGGTGCAGATCTTCATCGGCCTTGACCTCAAGCACGGCCAGGCGGCCAGACCGGGTGATCCCCAACAGATCAATCATGCCCCGGTCACCGGCGGAAAACGCAGGTACCTGCGAATAGACAACCTCTTCCCGTAAAGAAGGTTCCACTTCACCGATGCTCTTTCTCAATTCAGACTCCAGCCAACGTTCCGGCTGCAGGCGATAAAGTGGATGCAGTACGCTGCCATTTGCACTGCGTCCCTCACAGAGGCGCTGCATAAGCTCACCAAACAGGACCTCTGATTCCGGAGTCAGAGGTGTCTCATTTCTTCCCGCTCCGAAGGAAATGGCATCCTGATGATGAAAGGAACCAGCCGCCAGAGTGCGGCGGGCCCGGGCAAATTCCAGGCCATGAAGCCGAAAGCTAATCTCAGAAGTGCTGATGGCGCATACTTCCGTTCGCTGGCGCATCGAGGATGGCAGCAGAGCTAGCACAGAATCAATGGCGCCCTGCATCCGCTCTTTCACGCGCGCCGGATCGAAGGCCTGCACCAGCCTTGTTTCAAGATTGCCTTCCTCCAGAGGGACGCTCTGAAGCTCCTCTGAATGCTCTTGCAGCGTGTATAACTCCCAGGTTGCCAGTGCTGGATTCATCCAGGCCATGCGCGCGCGTGTGGCCTGTTCCGCGCCCGGAGGAACAATGACCTTCAATCCCTGAAAGATGCGACGGCTTCCGCTATGCCTGCGGCAGTAGTCAAGCCATAAAATACCCACCGTGAGGATGCCGTCGATGGTAGACTCCGGCTCCTCACCGTTCACCGCTATGATGGCCCACGCCTTCTGCCCCAGAAGAAGGGTTGCACGGGCATAGGCTGGGCCAAAGCTGTGCTCCAGGTCCATCGCAGTGCGCATCTCACCGATCTTGGCGTCAGGAAAGGACCGGACCAGCACCCGCTCCAACAGGCGCACATAGCGTTTGCGCGTGGTCTCGCGAACCGTTGGCGTGCGCCGATCGGAGGTGGAAACCAGTTCCAGCATCTGGGACCGGGTCTGGCCGAAACGCCGGGTCTCCAGACGCAGCATCTCCTTACGTGTGCTGATTCCTGTCACCGTGCGGACGATGTTGCGTTCTTCTGACCAGAACTGGATGACACAGCGCCCGTGGACTGCAGAAACCGAGTAGCGCGCTGTTTGCATGTCAAACAGGACGCGACCCTCTTCCAGGACTGAGGATGATGGATGTGCGGCCAGAAAGGCTTCCATTGCGCAGGCGAGCTCCGCCGGTGAAATCTGGTTTGTGGCAGTCGGCATGAGCAACACTATGCTTCCCCACCCTGGCCCGGGCAAGCACTTTTCTATTACCAGCCGTTACGTTTGCGTAATTCAGTAATGTGCGCGACGTGGTGGCGCGAGTGCCAGTCGTACATTTGAACCACCTCAGCAATCCTTTGGCGGCCATTCTCGGGATGGACATACCCGCGCTCCCATTGCGGGTCCGTCAAAGATTCCAGCAATGTTGTCCAGCGCCTGTGCAGCGCGTCCAGAAGGTCCAGAGAGACCTCGACCGGAAGCGACCTGGCATCAGGCAGGTTCGCCCAAAGCTTTTGGTCATAGACTTTTATGGCGGGCCAATCCTCTGTGAGGGCCAACCGGATACGCACATAGGCGTTCACGTGACTGTCCGCCACATGATGGACGAGCTGCCGAACGGTCCAGCCCCCTTCGCGATATGGCGTATCCAGTTGCGCATCAGTCAGACCACTCACGGCAGAGCGCAGGTTCTCCGGCAATGCTGCCAGCACCGCAATGGAAGCACGACGTTGCTCCGGTGTCTGCTGCACGGGGCCGGAAAATCCCCCTATGGGGTAGCGGATGTCTTCACTCATAGCCGAACAGTACCACAGAAGACGTGCTACGGACTATTGTGCCTGATGATAAGAATGATGCGCCCGATGGCGATGGTGCCGGTGATGGGTTTTCGCAAAGGCCGAGGATGAAACCAACAAAACCAAAGACAAAAGGATCAGCTTCTTCATGCCGCGATGGTAGCAGGAAACAGAAGCCAGGCAGTTTGTGGAAATGATGAAGAGGAACCAAACCCGCCAACCCTCGGGCAGCCTCGCCTCTGGTTGCACGAGGCTTTGTAGACGGCGCCATTGCAACCAGAGAATAATCAAACCAGACCCGATGTTTGCGAACTCCATAGCTTTCAATCCGGCAGAACCGAAGTCCGCCCTGGCACAGGTCCCGTCTCAGGGCGGAGTCTTTGCCCTTTTTGCCGACGATGAACGAGCTGAACCCTACGTAAGCCGCACGCCTAACCTGCGCCGTCGATTGGCGCGCTTTCTTGATGCGCGTCCAACGCAATCAAAACGCCTGCGGCTGACAGAAAAAATTGCGCGTATCGAATACTCGGTCACGGGGTCGGACTTCGAGTCTCTGCTGCTGCTCTATCGCGTTTCCGCACAGGTCTTTGGTGCAACTGTGCGCAAACGCATGCACCTGCGGGCGCCATACTTTCTGCGCATGGCAATGGAAAACGCTTATCCTCGGTTATATGTAACCAATCGAATTACAAAAGCGGGAAGAGACAATCTCTTCGGCCCGTTTCCCTCTCGCGCGGCCGCGGAGAAATTTATGGACGAGACCCTGAACCTCTTCCTGCTACGCCGCTGCCATGAAGACCTGCACCCCGACCCCGCCTTTCCTGGCTGCATTTATTCGGAAATGAAGATGTGCCTTGCTCCCTGCTTTAAGGGCTGTACAGACGAACGGTACGGTGAAGAGGCGGCCAGGATCCATGCCTTTCTCAAGACGCGGGGGGCAAACCTGATTGAGAAACTTTTAGCAGAACGCGATGGCGCATCGGCCGCGCTGGAATTTGAAAGGGCCGCTCAGCTTCATGCAAAGCTGCAAAAAGTCGAGGCCGTTGTATCCCTGGTCTCCCCTGCGGTGCAGCAATTATCAAACATGCGGGCATTGATCCTGCAGCCTTCTGCTGAGCCGGAAAGTGTTGCACTCTTTCTGCTCTCAAATGGAGTGCTCACCGGTCCAGCGCGCTACCCTGTAACAGGAATGCGGCTGCATCATGAGCGCTCAAGATCTACATCGCTCTATCTGGCGCCGGTAGCTGTAGAAGCAGTGCCGCTTGCGGCCCCTGTGCAATTGACTTCACACGATGGATTACAGGAACGCCTGGACCATGCCATTGCACTGCTTGAATCGGAAAACAACAAAACCAAGTTGTCCAGTGAGACCGTTTCCGATCACCTGTGTCTATTGAAGCGTTGGTATTACCGTCCACAAACACAACGCGCAGGCGAGATCTTTTTCGCCCTGGAGGATAGCCAGTTCCCCAAAAAGCAGATTCTGCGTGGAATTTCCCGCGTTTTTACCGCAACCCAAAAAGAAGAGGCCGGAGACGCGCTCCGGCCCGCTTTCTAACATTGGGAAGCAATACGTATTGTGGTCGCTGCTCATCCTTACTTCTGCGCCGCGATCCACTCTTTCAGTTTTGGCCCCTGCTCGCTACGCAATTCAATGCAGTCATTGATCTGGTCTTTTGCGCGCGCCAATGACCTGTCCGACGCGGGGACCTTATGTGTGGAGAAGAAATCCACTACTTGGTCACGCGCCTGGGCACTGCAAAAGCTCCCAGTGGCTCCCACCAGATAGGCCCCCATGGAAGTTGTAAGCTGCGCCTTGACCTTGTCCCAGTTCTGCTGGATGTACTGCCAGGCCTCATCGCGTGTTTGCTGTCCGTGAAGCATAATCAAAAACTCAATCGCTGCGTCCTGGTTCCGTACTTTGTCTGACACGGTGTAATCCAGGGTCCGCCGCTCAAGAGAAGGGTCCTTGAAGATGGCCAGCATACGCAGCGCATGTTCCTGCACCTGCGGATTTGAGGAGGTCTCGTAGATTTTCTGCAACTGGTCGAAGAACGCCTGGTCTCCATGTTCAGCGGCAATCCCAGTTGCCGTCTGTGCCAGGGTCGGCTCAACGGAAGCAGGATCTGTCAGATACCTCTGAGCAATCTGCTTTGCTTCAGAGATAATTTCAGGATCTTCTCCAATCGTGCCAAGCGCCCCAAACAACGCCGCACGCAGCTCTTTCTTTTCCGGCTCGTCTGCGTCGGAAGCAGCACCCAGCTTCTCATAGGCCGGCTTAAACTCCTTCCGCACCCAAGCAGCCAGCGCCTTGTGCTCTTCTTCCGTAGAGGCGATCTGGTCATCAATCGTGCCCACAGCACTCAACGCTGTTTCCACTACGGAAGCGCTGCTGTCGTTTTTCACCGCAGCGGCCAGATTCAGATAGTCACCCACAGCCATTTTGTTGGCGCGCACCTGTGCCCATACATCGCCCAGCAGTGTGATGCGTTCCTCCGGCGTAAGTCCCGTTTCTACGTTGGAAACGATCTTTTCGTATACATCCGAGGGATATGTGCTGCGGTAGTATCCCTTTCCTGCAGCATTGGCGAAGAAAAACTTTGCCTGCGGGCCTTGAGCGTCTGCTGGGCAGAGGAAATCACCTCACAGCTTCCTTCTCCGCTTTCTGTTTTCATGCAGACCGGTACTGTCCAGGACTGGGCCTGATCTGCTTTCACGCTGGGATTCAGGAAGAAGCGCTGCTGCTGCACGGACACCTGACCGCCCTGGGGGGCGCCGAAAGTCAGGATCGGCTCACCGGGCTGGACGACAAAGCTTTCCATGATTTTGTCCACAGGTTTATGGCTTGTCGCGGTCTGCGCGTTCCAGAAATCCTCTGCCGTAGCATTGCCATACATGTGTGCTGCCAGATAATTGTGCACGCCTTTACGAAAGGTCTCTTCGCCGAGATAATTCTCGACCATCAGCAACACCGCTCCGGCCTTTCCGTAAGTAATGCCGTCAAACATCTGGTTGATCTCATCCGGTGTATCAGCCTTGGCCCGAATCGTGCGTGTCGTACGCTGCGCATCCAGGTTCAGCGTGCTGTTCAACTGCTGGGCCACGTCCTGCGGGATGTGCCACTCCGGGTGCCAGGCTGCTACGGGCTTGTTTTCCATCCACGTGGCGAAACCTTCATTCAGCCAAAGGTTGTTCCACCACTGCATGGTGACCATATCGCCAAACCACTGGTGGGCCATTTCGTGCGCAACCACGGCTGCCACATTCTTTTTCGCGCCAACCGATGCATTTTTTTCATCCAGCAGCAGGTCGGTTTCGCGATAGGTGATCGCGCCGAAGTTTTCCATGGCACCCGCTTCAAAATCGGGCAGCGCAATCATGTCCAGCTTGGGCATGGGATACTTGATGCCAAAATAGTTGTCGTAATAGTGCAGCACAAACTCAGCGGCCTTCACCGCATATTTCGTCAGCTCCACTTTGTCCGGAGTGGCGCAACCTCGGATCGGTACGCCATCGCTCTCGCCGGAGGTGCACTGAAAGTCGCCGACAAGAAAGGCCACCAGGTAGGTGGACATCTTGGGCGTGGTCGCAAATTTGAGAGTGTGCTTCTCCTCGCCGGGACCCGGCGTATCGGAAACGATGTTGGTGTTCGAAATTGCCGTATCGCCTTTATCGACAACCAGCGCTACGTCAAACTTGGCCTTGAAGGCCGGCTCATCGAAGGATGGAAAGGCGCGGCGTGCATCCGTAGGCTCAAACTGCGTCACAGCGTAATTGCGTTTTGCTGTTTTGGAAAGATAAAAACCGCGCAGCTCGTTGTTCAGGATGCCGGAGTATTCAATGTCGAGCGTGAGATGGCCCGCGGGCAGCTTCTGGTGAAAATCAAAGGTCGCCTGCTCCTTTGCAGCATCTTGGGAAACTGCGGCCTCCAGCACCTTTCCGTTCAGTGTTGTTTTGACGCTCTGGAACTTGATCTCAGCCGCATTCAGCGTAATTGCATCCACGGGCTGGGAAATCACAACGTCGATCTTTTCCTTTCCCGTAAATGTAGCGTTTTTCAGATCAGGAGTCAGCGTGAGACTGTAGTGTTCCGGACGGACGGTTTGAGGAAGACGCTGCGCATGCGCGGTCTGGATAAAGAGTGTGCCAAAGACAAGACAGGCAGTGGCAAAAAACGGACGAAAACATCGCGGCATAGGATCTCCTTCTAGAGACAAAGCTGTACTTTTGCGGAGTGCGTGAAAGCCCTGTTCTTTACGATATCGCAAACACAACAGAAGATTGTCCGTTCAGGATTCGCGATAGTCAAGCAAGACCAGCCCCACCAATACCAGACAGATAGGCCACACGAAAGAAGCAATGCGGGATTGACGCCGGTCCGGAAGGCGCAATTCCAGCCAGCGCCCCCACCCAGCCGTCGCCCCCAGCAGGGCGATTGGAGTATGACTCATTTCGGCCAGCATCTCTTCCTTGATGTTTCCCAGAGCGTGCTGGTGCGTCAGTAAAAGGGCGCCTCCCGCAGCGCAGAGCAAAGGGAAAATATACGTGGCCCATTGCGATTTCAGCCTGCCCGTCTCCACCGCCCACTCAAAAAAGGCAAAGGCTGCAATCAGCACCGCATAGATGCGGTGCTCCAGCACATCCGGCCCGGTAAAGCTGGCCCAGAACGGACGCGGCCCCAACGGCCAGTTCTCCGGATCGGCGCGCAGCAGAATAAAAACCGACAGTCCCAGAAACAGAAGCGGCCAGTGCCGCGCGCCGGGAAGACGCCATCGCGCCAGGAATGCTAACAATCCCGCCGCGAGCACAATCAATCCGGCCCAGTGATGGTTGTACTCGCTCCATGCGCGATCATTCGCATCGCTCTCGCTGCCGCCAGTAAACGTAGATTCCCGCACTGCGACACTCAGCGGCGTAGGCGGTGCAAGCGCCTTCAGGGGAGGGCTGGTCAGACGCGGCCACTCCCATCGCATGCGCTCCACAATCTCGTGCCTGGTAAGCCGGTCCTGCGTAAGGTCCACCGCCGGAGGCTGCGAGGTCATCGAGGCCGCGGTCAGAATCGCCGTGAATCCCAGGCCAATCTCTGCCTCACTGAAGCGCCGTAACCGCACCAGCAGCGGAGCAGGGCTGCGTTCCATCTGACGCGCCAGAAAGAAATTTCCGGCCCCAAGACCAAGAATGACCAACAGTAGATAAACCTTTGCCATCAGCATGACGCCGTAGCTGGTACCATACAGGCCCTGCAACGAACCAACATACAACCATGCCATGCCGGTACCCCCCAGCAGAAGCAACGCCACACTCACAATTGCCATGGCTGAAAATCGCCGGGTACAACGCGCAGCCACCAGATCGCAGCCTTGCCTTCGCAGCGCGAGAAGCAGATATGGCATCGCGCCAATCCACGCCGCAGTGCCGACATGGTGCAGGGCCGTCAGGACAAGCAGGGGCCCGCGATGCTCCAGCCGCGCTGCCGCGTGACTCATTCCCACAGAGGCCATCAGTACCAAGAATGCGGGCACAGCACCGACAAACAGGGCCTTTTCCGATTGCAACCGCAGCAGAAAGAACAGCGCCACAGCGCTGAGCGTCAGGACCAATCCCAGCAGAAAAAAATCTGCTGACAGAACATCGCGAAAGCTGAAACCAGAGCCCCCAGTCAGAATGGCCGCGCTGGTGGCAAGGGAAAGGATTTCAGCAAAGGCCAGAGCAAAAGCAGACCAGGCCGTTGCCCTCCGCAATCTGCGCAGATGTTCACGGTCCATTCCGGATGGCCGGCCGACAAAAACCAGAAACGCAAATCCGCCGAGAGTCAGCGATTCCAATGCCAGCGTTGCCGCGCGCAACAGAACTGACAGCAGGTCGAAGTCTCGGAGTAGCCAGATCAAAATTCTATTGGACAGTGAACGGGATTTCCCCGCGCGTAATATGACCGTCAGAAGCCAGCGCCTGCCAGCGGATGATGTACTCTCCTGCGCCCAGTTTGATGCTCTGTGCAGAAAGCGCGTCGGGAGCGGACTGCACTTCTAGCACCAGCGTCTTCACCTTGCCATCCGGTCCCACCAGATACAGACGCGAGTGCGCGCCATCAATGCGTGAATTGAATTTGAGATGGATTGCAATCTCGGGTCCTTTGACTGAAGCATGAGCGGACGGCGAGGAAGACACCAGCACTGCATGGGCCAGAGCACGTCCGGGGAGCAACAACAGGGAGGCAAAGACTGCTGCAAAGATCCCGAGTCTCGAAACAAAGTGGCCAGTCTTCATAACTCACTACACATAAAGAGACGCACTGCGCCCCGGATGGATTCAGGAAAACTGAACAGAGGCAGCTCGTACAGACTGTCCGCTGATCTCAGCAGCCCTGGCTTCGGCATAAGCTGCAGCGCCCATCAGCGCAGCGCGGCTTTCCAGAATGATGCGGACCGGAGTATGTACCAGCAGATCGCTGAGACGGCCTTTGTCCGTAAATGCCTTCAGGAAGGCCCCTTCTTTCATTTTCTTCAGAATCTTCGGTGCAATGCCGCCACCGAGATAAACTCCACCGATGGTCAGGGCCTTCAGCGCCAGGTTTCCGGCTTCGGCGCCGTATGCAGCAACAAAAATGTCCAGTGTCCTGGCGCACAGCTCATTTTCGCCGCTTTCGCCGAGCTCGCCAATCACTGCATTCGGGTCTTCCTGTTCCATGCGCTCGCGCAGCCACGCCGGCTCGTCCATCTTCTTTTCGTCGCGCAAAAAGGCATAGATGTTCTGCAATCCAATGCCGGAAACAACCCGCTCATAACTGACGCGGCCTTTGAGCTTGCGCTGCAAATAGCGCAACAGATCAATCTCGATTTCGTTGCGCGGAGCAAAATCGCAGTGCCCGCCTTCTGAAGCCATCGGCACGTGTGTCCGCCCATTCCAAACCAGGATCGCCTCACCCAGTCCGGTACCGGCAGAGACCAGCCCCCGGTTCCCTACTGCGGATGGGTCTCCTTCACTCAAAACATAAATCTGCTCCGGATGCAGCTCCGGAATCCCATAGCCGTTCGCTTCAAGATCATTGATAAGAAACAGATGCTGAATATCGAGGTCTTTTGATAATTCACGGCTGTCCAGCACCCAGGGCAGATTGGTCAGCTTCAGCCTTCCCTGACGCACCGGGCCCGGAACACCGAAACATGCTGCCGTGACTTCAGGATGATTGCTCTCTTCAAGAAACCGGCGCACAATGACTTCGAGTCCTGAATACTCCTGGGCAGGAAATTTTTCGTCTCGAACGTGCGTCAGCTCACCCTTTTCAAAACCAAAAAGTGCCAGGTGGACTTTTGTCCCGCCCACGTCTCCGGCCAGAATCATCGTTCTATCTCCAGTGTTCCTCGCCCATCTGGGCCGGGCGCGGGCAACAGCGCTGCCGCATCCTTGTCGAGAAGCAGAAGCAGCTTGCCGCTCTTCGGACGAACCAGCTGCGACGGCAATGTTTCCGGATCATAAGGCCCCTGCAGCACACGGTGCAGCGGCTCCGCCTTGTCCTTGCCACCGATCAGGAAGAAGACTTCGCTTGCTTCAATCAGCACGGGCCAGGTCAGCGTAATGCGCCAGGTGTCTTTTTGCGGAACGTGGTTCGCCACCACAATCCGCCCCAATTCATGGATCGCCTGCGTGTGAGGAAAGAGCGATGCGGTGTGGCCATCATCGCCCATGCCAAGCTGGACAAGGTCAAACCGTGGCACTTCTGCACCTTCCAGCCGGAAGTTGTTACGGATCAGCGACTCATATCGCGCCGCGGCTTCTTCCGGATCGAGTTCCCCTTCCATGCGAAAGACCTGCTCTGGTTTCAGGGGGACCTTTTCAAGCAGCGCCTCGCGCGTCATGCGGTAATTGCTGTCTTGATCGGTAGGCGGGACCGTACGCTCATCTACCCAGTAAAGCTCCAGCCTGTCCCACGGCATGGCCTGCAGAAATCTTTCCTCAGGATTTGCCAGCAGTTCAAACGTGCGCTTCGGCGTGCTGCCGCCGGAGATGGCGATGCGGGCCTTCCCTTGCGCGGCAACGGCCTCCTGGACCGTTTTCAAAAAATGTTCCGCCGCAGCACGGGCCAGAAGGTCTGGTCCATCAGAAACACGATATTCAACTAGGATTTTTCTCGGCATTTTTTCGTCACTGTTTGTGCGGGATGCTCAGAGCTGGTGCCATTTCCGACCGTCGCGTCCAATCAGCCCGTCGGCGGCCTTCGGCCCCCAGGTTCCACTGGTGTAATTCGGGAAGTCCCTCGGCTTCGATTTCGCCCACGCCTCCAGCACCGGAGTGAAGAGCGCCCAGGTCGCCTCCACGCCATCACGATGAGCGAAGAGTGTCTGGTCTCCCAGCATGGCATCGAGCAGCAGCCGCTCATAGCCGTTTGCAGAATTGACCCCGAAGGCCGACGCGTATTGAAAATCCATCACTACGGGGCAAACATTCGTGTCCGGCCCTGGGACCTTTGCGCCAAACCGCAAGGAGATACCTTCATCCGGCTGAATCCGGATGGTCAGAATATTGGGTTGGATTTCATTGCACGGGCCGCCACCCAAGCGGTCAAACAACAGCAGCGGGGGCTGCTTGAACTGGATCATGATCTCCGTCACCCGCTTGGCCAATCGCTTGCCCGCGCGCAGGTAAAACGGCACCCCGGCCCATCGCCAGTTTTCAATCTCCAGCTTAAGTGCGGCAAATGTTTCCGTGGTGGAGTTCGGGTCTACGCGGTCTTCCTCGCGGTAACCCTGCACCTGTTGGCCATCCACCATGCCCAGAGCGTACTGGCCGCGCACGGTGTTTTCTATCGGGATCTGTTTAATTGCCCGCCATACCTTGACCTTTTCTCCCCGCACCGCATTGGCCTCAAACGAAACCGGCGGCTCCATGGCCACGAATGAGAGCAGCTCCATCATGTGGTTCTGCACGACATCGCGCAGCGCGCCGGCCTTCTCATAAAACGGCCCGCGGCCTTCGATGCCAATACTCTCGGCCGCCGTAATCTGTACATGGTCAATGTAATTGCGGTTCCAGATGGGCTCGAAAATGCCATTGGCAAAGCGAAAGACCAGGATGTTCTGCACCGTCTCTTTGCCCAGATAGTGATCGATGCGGAAGATCTGGTCTTCGTCAAAGACGCGGTTGACATCATCATTCAGTTCTTTAGCCGATTTCAGGTCGTGGCCGAAGGGCTTTTCAATAATGACGCGCGCATACCCTTTTTCCGGATGCGCCATCCCGTGTTCGCCCAGACGATTAATGATGTCAGCAAAGTATTCAGGCGCAACGGCAAGATAGAAGAGCCGGTTGCCTTGCGTCCCGCGCTCTTTGTCAATGGTTTCAAGCAGCGACTTTAATTCGATATAACCCTTGTCATCGTCAAAATTCATGGCATGGTATTCCACCTTGCCGATGAAACTGTCGAGGGTGCTATCGTCCGGCTTGCCGCCACCGTATTTCAGGATGCCGTCTTTCATATCAGCAGCAAAGCTGGATTTAAGGTCGCGGCGGGCCACGCCCACAATCGAAAACTCAGCCGGAAGGAGTCCCTGCTGCTCCAGATGAAAGAGAGCGGGCAGAAGCTTACGCTTGGTCAGGTCCCCGGAGGCCCCAAAGATGACCACTACTGCCGGGTCCGGAATCCGCTCGCTGCGCCTTGCTGCCGCCTGCACATCTTCAGGTGCGACCCTGACTTCAGTTGCCGTCGCCATGACTTGCTCCTATTTCTCGGTCTTGACCGCGTGTCCACCAAAGGCATTGCGCATGATTGCCAGCATACGGTCGGTGAAATTGTTCTCTTCGCGCGAACGGATGCGCCGGATGAGTGATTCGGTGATCACAGGGGCTGAAACATTCAGATCAATGGCCTCAAAGACCGTCCAGCGTCCCTCACCCGAATCGGCCACATACGCTTCCAGACCATCGAGGGTCGGATTTTTGGCCAGCGCTTCGGCCGTCAAATCAAGCAGCCATGAACGCACGACGCTGCCATAGCGCCATATTTCTGCGATTTGCGGCAGATCAAGGTTCAGCTCCTTCTTGTGGCCCATGATGGAAAAACCTTCTGCATAGGCCTGCATCATTCCGTATTCAATGCCGTTGTGGACCATCTTGACAAAGTGGCCGGCGCCGGCGGGACCAACATGACCCCAGCCCTTGTCTTTTGCCGGAGCCAGGGCTTCAAAGATCGGACGCAGCCGCTCGACTGGCTCCTTGTCACCGCCAATCATCATGCTGTAGCCCTCTTTCAGGCCCCACACGCCTCCGGACGTGCCGACATCCACGAAGTTGAAGCCTTTGGCCTTCAGCGCAGCGTAACGACGCTGGGAATCCTTGTAATTGGAATTGCCGCCATCAATGAACGTGTCGCCCTTCTGCATCAGCGGCTCAAGCTTGGCAATGGTCTGGTCTACCGGGTCGCCTGAGGGCACCATGATCCAGATGGCGCGCGGCGCAGAGAGGTTCTTCACCAGGTCTTCCAGAGACGAAACCCCCAGGGAGCCAGCATCTGTCAGCTTCTTCACTGCATCGGCGTTAAAGTCAAACCCAACTACCTTATGGCCAGCCAGACGCAGACGCTCTGCCATATTGCCACCCATTTTTCCCAGACCAATGATGCCCAGCTCCATAAAATCCTCCCAATCTTCAGAATCAGCGAAACGTTTGTCATCCAGAACGGAGCACAGCGGAGTGAGAAAAACCTTCACTTCCCCGTTCTACGCGAAAACCTCAAGCGTCCTTTCCCTACGCCCACTGCAACAGGCCCAGGTCCATCAGTTCCAACTTCAATTTCTCTGCGCCTTCATACACAATCCCGTGCATCCCGATATCTTTTGCTGCCTGCACATTTGCAGGCCGATCATCGACAAAAGCCATCTCTTCCGGTTTTCGCTGCAATACGTCACAGGCCAGCCGGAAGATCCGCGCATCCGGCTTGCGAAGACCTACGTAGCACGAGCTGAGAAACAGATCAAAGTAATCTGTTAAATGAAACTTCTGGATCCGGAAATCATTCAGCTCGCGCGCCTCATTGTTCAGCATTCCCAGCGTTACAGTGTCTGATGCTGCCAGGTCCGCGAGGATTCCGAGTGCGCTGTCGTCAAGCCGCTTCGACTGCGCCTTCATCGCTTCCACAAAGTCCCCGGGCGTGAACTGACGCGGACCATCAAAGACCGTCCGGCTCAAATACTCCTCAACCGAAATGAGGCCCTTTTCCCATGCATCGTTGGCTTCTGGATGACGCTGCTCAAACGCCTCGCGGTCCACTCCAAAATGAGACAGCACTGCCGCACGCTCGTGATGGTCCCAGCCATTCGTCAGCAGGACCCCGCCCACATCCCACAAAATTGTGCTGATGGTTGCCATCCCCACTCCCGGCGTAGTGATGCGTTGCCTTTCGTTTTGGCCTCGTATTTCTGCCTTCTCACTCTAAGGAGCATAGCGGCCAACAAACCCCAACAACGGAATGCCAGGACTTCATGTTCTGACCGCGCCCAGAAGACAAAAACACTTATTTTGCGGCGTGACTCTCCAGCTTCGCCGCCTCCGGCATGTAGCGCGCCTCTATGGCCTTGACCTTGTTCAAGCGGCGCACAAAACGCTCTTCCTGTTTTTGAAAACGCGCATTCAGGTAAGACGAAACCAGATCAAACGCCAGGGCCGGGCCGATAATTCTCGCCCCCAGCACCAGGACATTCATATCATCGTGCTCTACTCCCTGATGCGCCGAATAGGTATCATGGCACATCGCCGCACGGATGCCCGGCATCTTGTTGGCCGCGACACAGACACCAACACCGCTACCGCAGATCAGGATGCCGCGCTCGGCCCGTCCTGCTGCCAGCGCCTTGCCCACGGCCTCAGCAAAATCGGGATAATCCGATGGCTCTGTATTGTAAGCGCCCAGATCAACAACCTCATGCCCCAGGCGCTCCAGATAGCCGCGGACCTCCTCTTTGAGGGGAAAGCCCGCGTGGTCGGCTGCAATCACCAGTTTCATAGATTTACTTTCCTGCCATGGCGGCTTCCGTTTTACGGACACGATCCAGCAGGGCCTTGCCGCGAGCAGCAATGTTCGTCGCGCTGAACCCAAGTTTTTCCAGGACCACTTTGCCGGGGGCCGAAGCGCCGAACCGTTCCAGGCCAATCACGTCACCATGGCGGCCTACATACTTCCACCAGCCAATCGGGCTGCCCGCCTCCACGGCAAGCTTGGGCAAATGATCGGGGAAGATCGACGACTTGTACTCCTCGCTCTGCTCTTCAAAGAGCTTCCAGCTCGGCATGGACACAACACGCGCGGTAATCCCGTCCTTTTTCAGCGCAGTCGCGGCCTCAAGCGCAGGCCACAACTCTGACCCGGTGGCCACAATCAGCAAATCTGGGGAATCGCCGCCCTTTTCCACGATATAAGCGCCATGCTTGACGCCGTCATAGATGTTGTGTGTCGCGGCATCGAGCACTGGAAGGTCCTGCCGCGAAAGCGCCATAAAGGACGGGCTGTTGCGCTCCAGCGCCAGCCGCCATGCAGCAGCCGTCTCATTTGCATCTGCCGGACGAAAGTCCGTCAAGTGCGGCACAGCGCGCAAGGCCATCAAGTGTTCGATGGGCTGGTGCGTCGGTCCGTCCTCACCGAGCGCAATCGAATCATGCGTAAAGATGAAAAGCGAGTGCACGTGCATGATGGCCGCCATGCGCAGCGCAGGTTTGGCGTAATCAGTAAAGACAAAGAAAGTGGACCCGTAAGGAATGACGCCGCCGTGTGCCGCCATTCCGTTCACAATGGCGCACATTCCGAACTCGCGCACACCATACCAGATGTTCACACCCTTCGCATCCAGATGGAAATTTCCGCCGTCCTTCACGATGGTCTTGGTTGAGGCCGTCAGGTCGGCCGCGCCACCAATCAGCTCCGGCACCTGCTTGGCGATGGCATTCATCACGACGTTGCCGGCGTTGCGTGTGGCCACAGGCTTGTCGGAAGGAAACACGGGAATGGTCTTCTCCCAACCCTCCCGAAGCTTGCCCGCCTGTGTGCGCTCAAACTCGGCCGCCAGCTCCGGATACTGCTTCTTATACTCAGCAAAGAGCGCATTCCATTCTGCTTCGGCCTTCTTGCCGCGATCGACAATCGTCAGCCAGTTCTTCCTGGCCTCTTCCGGCACATAGAAGGTCTTGTCCGCAGGCCAGCCCAGCGCCTCTTTGGTCTTTTTGACATTTTCAGCGCCCATCGCTTCGCCGTGGACCTTGTTTGTTCCGGCCAGGGGGCTTCCGTAACCGATAATGGTGCGCACGGCAATCAACGACGGCTTGTCCTTCACCGCCTTCGCCGCTTCTATGGCCTTGCCCAGCGCTTCCAGATCATTGCCATCCTGCACCATCTGCACGTGCCAGTGATAGGCTTCAAAGCGCTTCAAAACGTCCTCTGTATAGGAAAGATCGGTTGGGCCGTCCAGGGAGATCAGGTTGTCATCATAGAGATAAATCAGCTTGCCCAGCCCCAGAGTCCCGGCCAGAGAGGCCGCCTCATGCGAGATCCCCTCCATCAGGTCCCCATCGGAACAGATTCCATAGGTGTAATGGTCGACGATGTCAAATCCGGGACGGTTGTAAACAGCAGCCAGATGTTTTTCTGCAGCAGCCAGGCCTACACCCATGGCAAAGCCTTGTCCCAGGGGACCGGTGGTCACCTCCACCCCGTCTGTATCTCCCCTCTCCGGGTGCCCCGGGGTGTTTGACCCCCACTGGCGAAACTGCTGCAGGTCCTCCAGACTGACCTTGTATCCGGAAAGATGCAACAGGCCATAAAGCAGCGCGGAAGCGTGTCCGTTGGAAAGCACAAAGCGGTCGCGATTGGACCAGTGCGAATTCGCGGGGTTGTGCCGCATGTACTTGTGAAAGAGCAGGTATGCCATCGGAGCATCGCCCAGAGGGGCGCCAGGGTGCCCGCTTTTCGCCTTTTCTACGGCATCTACAGCTAAAAAACGAAGTGTATTGATAGAAAGTTGATCAATTTCGCTCATGACCTTTGTTCACGCTCCCAAAAATTTCTCTTATGTCAGGATGACGGCCCGATTTGTTGCTACAGGAAATTCGCTTTTCTTTATCCATTGTTACCCATGCCGCGCAAAACAGAAAATCACTGCTTTTTATTCGCCATATTAGCGCTGATGATGGCTGGCTACCGTGTAGCAGAAGGCGTGCCCGCCGGCCAGGCCCCCTCCTCCAGCTGCACATCAAAGTTCCGGCCTTCCCACTGCTGCCTCTCTGTCCAGAACAGGGTAAATGAAATGGTCCCGTTCTGTTTTTGGGCGGTCGGGATGTCTGCATACGATCCGGCATAGCCTACGGTTGAACTAAGGATGGACTGCCGCGTCTTCCACCCATCTGTACTCCACACCACCTGAAATCGCTCCTGCGCCGTGATCCTCAGCGTCTTTCCTGCCGCAATCCTTCGCAGAGGCCGACGCAGCTTGAAGACCTCAATCTGGCTTTTGCGCCTTTCCCGGTAGCGCGCCTCTACTATAGAGATGCGGTCGAAGACCCTTCCGTCGGTGACCGAACGCAATAACTTCAAGTACTCGGCATGGGCCCATACCAGAGGCATGGCTGAACCTGCTGGTCCTCCGCAAATCAGGCCATATCTGTCCGGTTCCTCCCATATCTGTTCGGGCAGCATGCCTCCTTCAGAAGCAAAGCGTTCCATGGTGGCAATCAGGGACTTAAAGTCTCCCCCCGCAGCCAGCTCATAATGCGCCCGCTCACCAACCAGCAGGGGCCAAGGACGCCCTTTGCCAAAGCCCAGGAATGGCCCGCCATCTTCACGCTGGCCATATCCATCATGGTTGTAGCGGTACCAGCATGGCCCCTTCGGCGTCTCTACTTTTAGCACATGATCCACAACCTTTAATGAATCCACGACCAGAGGATCATCGGCCCGGCGGACGCCATAGCGCACAAGCTCAAGAAAGCCGGCATCGATAATTTCGCGCGCCTGGTACTCGTTATTCTCCCCTGGCTTGCCATTGGCGATGCGGACCATCTCGGTACCGCACTCTTCATGCGCATAGGGTTCTCCGCATTCCGGCGGACGAATTCGCATGTAATGCCGCTTCACTTCCGGATGCAGCACACCGTTGTTGGTCACCGTCCAGTCTTCCAGATGGCTTTCAAGCCAGTCCGCGTGCTCTTCAAGGAATTGCGCAAGTTCCACGGAACCGTGCGCGCGTGCGATCTCTGCCGCGCATACCAACGCAGAAATGACAGCGGCGAGGGTTGAAGGCGAATATCCTGCTGCCTCTTCCCATCGCTCCTGCTGGGTCACCGGAGCGTATCGCACCAGAAAACCCGCTGCACGCTCCACAAACGGAACCACGTCAAACTTTCCCAGGCCATCCAGCTTCCACAAGCGCCACGCCAGAATGATCGGGAAGGCCACTTCATCGAGCTGGATACCCGTCCAGTAAGGCGTGCCGTCGATCCAGAAATTTTGCGCAAAGCCGCCATCCGGCTTCTGGGTGCAGGCCAGATAAACCAGTGCGCGCCGGGCCGTTTCTATGCGGCCGCAGGCCAGCAGCGCCGTAGCGCTCTGCACCATGTCCCGCGTCCAGACCAGATGGTATCCTCCCAGGTCATCATCGCCCTTGGCGTATCCCCAGGGAATGGAAGCAGAGGCAATAAATGCTCCGCCATAGGTCTTGTCTTCATGGGCAAGGATGATATTGTGGCTAATCTGCATCAGCCGGCCGCCATCCCCAGCACTGGCGGCCAATTCGCGGGGACTGGCTGCCCGGTGCCACTGTTCAATAAAGCGCCTCAGGTGGTCCTCAAACGGCTTGGCCAAAGCCGCCATCGTGACAGCCAGCGCCGCATGGTGCCCATCACCAAACCCCAGCGCAAGGGTGAAAGCAAGCTCCCCTTCCCTAAGACCATCCGCAGCGCAGTGGACTTCCCCCATCACGGCCACATTCCCATCCAACGCTGAGCCGAATTCCCAGTCCATCCGGAAGTTCTGCTTCAGGTCCTGCCATCCGTCACTCGCGCCCACATAGCCACAACTGGCGCGCGAAAACCCGCAATCGGCAGCCAGGACCAGAGAAGTGTGGTTCTTCCAGGCAATCAGAACGCGGCTCCCCGCAACATCAGCCACGCGGGCACTGTTCCCCATCCCACCGCCTTCAATATGCGGCGAAAGCAATGCATACACCTTGAGTCGCCGTAACAGGCTGGCGTCGCCTTCCATGCGCACGCGCGTCAATACTACGGGGTAGTGGGGGTCGTTGATGATTTCTTTCGTGATGGAGTAACGCCCTTCGATGTCGCGGTTCCGAACACGTACCGCCAGCGAATCCGCGTCTATATATTCAAATTCGTGATGAAGGTCCCGCCGCTCTTCGTGGAAAAAGGTCTCCCCGTCCGTCACCAGCAACTGCATGTCCCGGATTTGCGGACGGTCAATGGTGGGGTAATAGACTTCGTTCAGAATGCCATGGGAAACGGTGTACCAGGCGCGGCTGGATGAGGAATACGCTGTCCCCACCGCGTCCTTTGCACTGGAAGTCCATCGAGGCTCCAGCCCCGGCGCTCCAAATGCGTTTCCTTGTCCTTCGATCCAGCGGTATTGCGGCGCCGTTTCGGCCATCGTGTAGGGTCCTCTCAAAGCAGAATAAAAGGGACTGCATCTGGAAATTTAGACTGGACCGCAGAGGAAAACGATTCTGAAGACCGCTCTCCGGGCAGGTGAGCGTCCATCATCAACTTTACGACTGGCCTTCACCTCCATGGGTTTATCTTGAATCAATTTTTGTAAATGAGTCTGCGCGGTCAGACCGTCCATCTGATTTCCTGTTTTCTGCGTTGATCTCCAACAGACCTTCTGGCAATTTCATCTCAATGGACTTGCCTTCGATGTCCACGTTGCGCAAATAGGCTTTTGCGAATGGAACCAGCAGCTCTTCGTCGCTCCTCGACGGCATTGAGGACAACGATCTCTCAGGCTTCAGGACCAGCAATGGCGCATCCGTAGTTTCACGGTCCACAGCCACAATCTTGCCGATGCTCCGGCCCTCGTGCCAAACCTCACAACCAATCAGATCAGAAATGTAGTAAGAACCCTCTTCCAGAGGAGCGCGCTGCTCAAAGGAAATCGCCACGTCGAGGCCGCGCAACGCCTCAGCGTCAGAGATGGATTCAATTCCCGAAAACTTCAGGACCACCCGCCCCTTATGAAGCCAAAACGCTGTCAACATCACCTGACGCACCGCTTCATTCTTCGCGTTCACCAGCGTCAGCGTCTGCCGCTCACCAAAGCGCTCCGGAAAGTCCGTATGCACATCGGCAAGGACCTCGCCACGCCGCCCCTGGGGACGGACAATGTGTGCGACTACAATCCATGATGGACGGTGGTCCATGACTCTGAAAGGGGAAATCAGAGAGAACTACTCGGCCTGGCTGCCATTCTGAGAACGATCTCCAGGACCAGCCTGCTGCTTGTGCTCTTCAAGGATGTCCAGCGTGTAGCGGTGGTGGTGCTTCATACTGACAGCACCAAGGATCGTACGCATCGAACGGGCCGTGCGTCCCTGCTTCCCAATCACCTTTCCAACATCGGAAGGAGCAACACGGAGCTTCAACACCGTGCCTTCTTCCTTTTCCACAGCCTCAACAACAACCGCACCCGGGTCGTCCACCAGAGCCTTCGCGATCTCTGTGACCAATTCCTGCATATTGTCTGGTTTTTGTGCCTGCGTCATTCCTTGCCCCCGCTTAGTGCATGTTTTTCAATGTCTTAAGCTGGCTCATAGTAACAGTTTGCGGCGGGGGAGGATAGCGCTTTCTGGTGCATCCTTTTAGGTATTACTTTAGTAAGTTACCTTTAGGCTGCGGCGGTCTTCAAAAGCTTCTCAACGGTTTCTGAGAGCTGTGCGCCTTTGCTGGTCCAGTAATCAATCCGCTCGCGTTTCAGGTCCACGGTTGCAGGGTTGGTCCGTGGGTTGTAGGTCCCCACGACTTCCACCGAACGCCCATTACGGGCACGGTCCTTCTCAATCACGACTACACGATAATAGGGCTGCTTGCGAGCGCCAAATCGCGCTAAACGAATCATCAGCACGGGTACAATTTCCTTTCAATCCTGTTCTGCTTTTTGGGGAAATGCCTTAAAGGAACGCCAATGCGCGTTCTGGATAGAATTCCCAAGAATCTAGTATATCTTAATCCGTCCCCGGACAGGCAGCGACTTCTTGCGTGGAGGCAGGGAGGGCGTCCGCCTTAGACAAGGCGCAGACCAGAAAAGACGCCACTCCCCCGGCTTTAAGTTTTAAGAAGATACGGCGGCGCTCTCCTCGCCGATCGTCTCTTCCTCGCAGCCTTCCGGTCTCCGCCTCTGACGTTTCATCTTGCTAAGCAGCGTGCTGAGCAGGACATACAAAACCGGAATGAAGATCAGATTCAGAAAGGTTGAGACGACCATGCCACCCACGATGACGGTTCCCACCGAATTTCTTCCTTTGGCGCCTGCACCGGTCGCAAAGTAAAGAGGAAGTACCCCGAGAATGAACGCAATGGAAGTCATCAGAATGGGCCGCAGTCGCAGTTCTGCCGCCTCAATCGCCGCATCCATAATGGAGCGTCCGTGCTCGCGCAACTGCTCGGCAAACTCCACGATCAGGATGGCGTTCTTGGCCGCAAGTCCCACCAGCATCAGAAGTCCAATCTGCACATAGACATCGTTCGGGAACCCGCGGAAAGAAATCAGGCCCAGAGCGCCGAGCACGGCCATTGGCACGGAGAGCATGATGATGAAAGGCAGCGCGAAGCTTTCATACTGCGCCGCCAGTGTGAGATATACGACGATGATCCCCAGCCCGAAGATAATGATGGCTTTGCCCTGGGATTCGACTTCTTCGAGTGCCAGACCGCTCCAGGAATACGTCATGCCCTGCAGTTTGTTTTGCTCAAACAGCTCCTGCATGGCTTTCAGTCCCTGGCTGGAACTGTAGCCGGGGGCCGCAGAACCATCAATCTCCGCCGAGCGGAACATGTTGAAGTGATAAATCACCTGCGGGCCAGAAGTCTGCGAAATACGGACGATGTTATCCAGAGGCACCATACTGCCGTTGCTTGCTCGCACATAAAACTGCCGCAAATCGCTCGGCTTCATGCGGAACGGCTGGTCGGCCTGAATATAGACGCGATAGGACCGGTTATTGAAGTCAAAGTCATTGATGTACTCCGACCCCATATAAACGTTCAGCGCATTGGTGACCTCGCTGATTGGTACACCGATGGCCTTGGCCTTTTCACGATCAATTTGCAGCAAAAGCTGCGGATCGTTTGCGGTATAGCTGGTAAACAGGCCGGTCAGGTCTTTGCGCTGGCGGCTTGCAGCCACAATCTTATGGGCAACCATGTCCAGGTCCTGGAGGGTGTTGCGTCCGGTGTCCTGTAGCTGAAACTCAAACCCGCCGAAGCTGCCAATGCCCTGCACTGCAGGAGGCTCAAAGACCGCGATAATGCCACCGGGGACCCCGAAAAGTTTCGGCGAAAGTCTTTGCGCCACTGCTGAGGCACTGTGCGAACTCCCGCGGCGCTCATCAATCGGCTTGAGGGGGACAAAAATTAGCCCATAGTTGGGTGCACTTCCGCCCGACAAGCTGAAGCCGGGCACGGCAAAGGTTCCGAATACGTCTGGGTCCTGCAAAATCACCTGCTCTGCGCGATGTGAAAGCTCCGTTGTATAGTTCAGCGAGGCCCCCGGAGGCGTCTGCACCACGCAAATCAGATAATTCTGGTCTTCCTGCGGAATGAACCCGGTCGGGACCGTTCGATACATGTAGACCGTGGCCGCAATGCCCGCAAAGAAGAGCAGAAGCACAATGTAGCGCAGCTTCAGCGTTACGTGAATGACCCGGGCATACGTCCGGCCCAACCACAGGATGAACCCTTCCACTCCGCGCACAAAGGCCGCATAGCCATTTGCAAGAAAACGAACGCGGGTCCAGTCCAGCATTTTGTACTTTTCCTCTTCGCCCCGTAAAAACAGCGCGGCCAGGGCCGGGGAAAGTGTCAGCGCGTTGAAGGCTGAAATCGCGATGGAAAATGCAATCGTCATCGCGAACTGCTTATAAAGAATGCCTGTGGTGCCGGGGAAGAACGATACCGGAACAAAGACCGAAATCAGCACCAGCGAGGTGGCAATCACAGCGCTGGTGACCTCGGCCATGGCCTCGGAGGTGGCCTTGTGCGGATCGCAATGCTCCAGGGAGATGTGCCGCTGTACGTTTTCGATCACGACGATGGCATCATCGACCACCAGGCCGGTTGCCAGAATGATGCCAAACATGGTGAGAGAGTTGATCGAAAAGCCGAAGGCCTTGATAAAGGCGAAGGTCCCTACCAGAGAGACAGGGATGGTAATGGCAGGGATGACCGTGGCTCGCCAGTCCAGAAGGAAGAGGAAGATCACGGCGATCACGATGACAATCGCCTCTTCCAGTGTCGAGATGACCTCCTTGATCGAATCGCCGATGACCGTCGTCGTATCAAAGGCGATGACGTATTTCATTCCCGGAGGGAAGGACTTGGCCAGCTCTGCCAGGGCGGCCTTGGCTGCCTTGTCCACATCGAGCGCATTCGCATCGGAGAGCTGCTGTACACCGATACCGATGGCCTGGTGTCCGCTATATTCCAGATTGCTGTCATAGGTCTCCGCTCCCAGCTCGGCATGGCCGACATCTTTCAGCTGGACCAGTCCATTCGGTGTGCTCTTCAGAATGATCTGCTCAAATTCCTTAGGATCACTGAGCCGTCCGACGACGCGCAGCGTAATCTGGAAGTCCTGGTCCTTGGGAGCAGGCGGACGTCCTAATTGGCCTGAGGGTATTTCAATGTTCTGCTCCTGGATGGCATTGATGACATCGGTGGCCGTGAGCCCGCGTGCTGCCAGCTTGGAGGGGTCCAGCCAGATGCGCATTGCATATTTGCGCTCACCGAAAATCACCACGTCGCCCACGCCCTTGATGCGCTTCAGCGGATCTTTGACGTAAACATCCAGATAGTTCGAAATGTATTGATTCGAAAGGCTCCCATCGGGGGAATAAAAACCGGCGGCAAACACAAAGTTAGGATTTGCCTTGGTAATGGTGATGCCAGTATTTTTAATTTCCTGAGGCAAACGCCCCTGCGCAGTGTTTACGCGGTTCTGGACGTCCACCGCAGCGATGTTCAGATCGTAGCCGGTGTTAAACGTAACGTTGATACTGCTGGTGCCGTCATTGGAGCTGGTCGAGGTCATATAGTGCATCCCCTCGACGCCATTGATCTGCTGCTCCAGTGGAATCGTAACGGCCGACTCCACGACCTGCGCATTGGCACCTACATAGTTGCTCGTTACCGTCACCTGGGGCGGAGCCAGCTGTGGATACAAGGAAATCGGTAACGTCGGAATGACAGCAGCGCCGGCCAGAATAATCAGCAGCGCGCAAACGGTCGCAAATACCGGACGATGAATAAAAAAATCTACCACGCGAAAACCCTCGCAAACCCCACTTGAAACCAGTCATGCTGGGCGGACGTCGTGCCCGGGGCCGTGACGCACGATATCCATCATTTCTCCGTGCTTCAGCCTTGCAGCCGCCTCACGATACCAGGAAGAAACCGGACCGCTTATCCCAAGGGTTGGACCGGCGCCCCATCCACCAGGAACTGCGTTCCTGAGATGATGACCTTGTCCCCCTGGTTCAGGCCGCCCTCTACGGCATAGCTGTTGCCGACAGTGTCGCCAAGTTTTACGGCACGCTGCCTGGCGAAATATTTTCCGCCCTGGTCGGCAACCACATAGACAAAGGCCTGGCCGCCGATGCGAGTCACCGCAAGCACCGGCACGACCGGAGCAGGCGCAGTCGACCAGATGACCCGGGCCTTGACCAGCTGCTCGGTACGCAACTGTGGGGAATGCACGGGCGCCTTTGCCAGGATTCCCTGAAGCTGGTCATCGACCTGCGGCGAGACAAAGTCAATGGCAGTGCGCTCAATTTCTCTTCCGCTGTTGTCGGCAATCACTACAGGCAGCCCTGTGTGTACCTCATGCGCACGTTCCGTGGGAATGTAGATATACGCTTCCAGATCGCGGTTTTCATCGACGGTAGTGAGGAGCGTGGAGGATGAAACGTAATCACCCACGTGGACCGGAATGTCTCCCACGACCCCATCAAAGGGCGCGCGGATGGTATAGAAACCCAGTTCCTTCTCCCCGGCCTGACGCGAATTGACCGCCGCCTCATAATCGGCCTTGGAATTGCGGTATGCCTGCTCTGCCTGGTCCAGCGCGTCCCGGCTGGTCACGCCTTCCTGAAAAAGCTTGCGCTGGCGTTCCACCTCCACCTGGTTGTACTGGTAAACAGCAAGCTTCTGCTGTTCGGTGGCCTTCAGCGACTGTACCGTGGCCTCCTGCTGCACAGGATCAATCACCATCATCACCTGCCCGGTCTTCACGTGGTCGCCAGAACGCACGCTGATGCTGACCAGGTTCCCGGAAACACGCGGATTGATGGTCGCGGAACGACGCGATTTGATGGTGGAAACATATTCATCCATACGCGGCACCGGCTGGAGCGTGACCACTTCCGTCTGCACGGGAAGGGCCTGCGGACCTCCGCCTTGTGCTGCCGCACTGGCGGACTGGGCAGGCTTGCCGCATGCAGTCAGAAGGGAAGCCATAAATAATGTTGCAAGAACGATTGTGCTTTTACTTTCCACGACGGGCCTCAAACCTTATCCTCGAATGAAAATTTACATCGGCAGGGTTACTCAAATATAACTCCGCACGACATCCGTACATCACTTATGTAGTAACGAAAAACCTGTAACCTCTGCTGGCTGCCAGGCGCTTTGGCCTGATTTGGTTCTTTGATGAGTGCTCATTCTTCGGGGCTTCAAAGTTTTTCGTACCCGTTGGATACGACTTTTTTGGAAAAAAGTTTCGTAAGTGATTGATTTTTTATGGACCATCGCAATCCAAGGCTCGCTATTGCAGAATAGAAGACAGCTTCCGGACAGGGCCCGGTTTGTCCCAGCCGCCCGGAATGAATTCCATGCCACAGCTCTTACCTGCGGATTACACAGTACGAAGCAAGCCGATGAGGCTTCTCTGCATGGCAACCGGTTTTTTGCTTGTCGGGCTTCCCCTGCCCGCGTATCAGGCTGCGGACCTGCAACAGCTTCTCCGCACAGAAGAAATGGCGAAAAACTCAGGAGACCCGACCAAGGTAGGGGTTGCAGCCCAGAGGCTTACCGACGAGGCCCTCCGCGAGATGCAGGAGGTCCATTCTGCTCTGAAAGACCCTCACCTCACGCCTACACAGCACAAGCAGCTTGGCACCAGAGAACAACAGCTCCGCGAAGTAATCAGTACTGGATTCAATGATTGGGGCACGGCCGAGGCCCGCCAGCAACGGTACCAAGAGGCACTCCAGCACTTTGAAGAAGCAGAAACATGGGACCCGGCAGTCCCTGGACTGCTACGGAACCTGGGCGTTGCTGCCTTTCGCCTTGAAAATTACTCGAAGGCCATGAGCGCGCTGACTCAGGTCACGAAGACCGACCCCGGCGACCAGACGGCCCGCCTCATGCTGGCCATGTCTTTGTTTTCTTTGGAAAAATTCTCAGATGCAGCCTCACAGTTCTCTCTCATTCCTGACCTGACGCTGCAGGACACACGGACTGCATATGCGTGGGCCTTTTCTCTGGCCCGGACCGGCCAGCAGTCCCGCGCCAGCCAGATTGCCGATACGCTTTCGGCCCGCGATCTGGAGCCCGGTATCCGCTTTCTGGTCTGCCAGCTCTACACAACAGCAGAGAACTATGCCCAGGCCGTCCCTTGTTTCCGCAGAATTTCAGCTGAAAACCCTGCCATGCCCCGCGTCCACTATGAAACAGGAGCAACGCTCATTCGGCTGGGCCACCCCTCCGATGCGATTCCGGAATTGCGGGAAGAGTTAAAAATCAACCCGAACGACCCAGACACCGAATACGACCTGGCTTATGCGCTTCTTGAAACTGCCCAACGCGACGAAGCACTTACCTTGCTCGAAAAAGTAGTGGCCCAAAAACCAGACTACTTTCAGGCCCAATATGAACTCGGCAAGACCCTGCTTGAAAACAATCGCGTTCCTGAAGCAATCGAGCATCTGGAAGCTGCTGAAAAGCTCGATCCTTCGGCTGACTATATTCATTACCAATTGCAGTCCGCCTATCGGCGCTCTGGCCGCACAGATGATGCCAACCGTGAGCTGGCCATCTATAAGCAAATCAAAGCCAGCCAGCGTAATTCGGGGCCGGCGCATGAAACCTCTGGCCCCTGAGCACCGCAGCGAGGACCGCGGACCATGGGAATGAAATCACGGGCTATTTCAGGTCCTGGACCGCTCCGGAAGCAGCGAGCACTTTGCCTCCCTTCTTGCTTAACAACACTAATCCGCCACGTTGCGCCGCCAATGTGAATTTCAACCGCCCTCCGCTCACCGTGTCCTGAATGTCGACGCTCTGGTCTTCCAGGGATTCGTTGGAAAAACTATAGAGGACGGCATCTTCCAACACGGTAGGAAAGGCCAGCACTCCGGGCGAAAGCGTTCCGCGGAAGGAAGGTGGAATTTCGGCCTGCTTCAATGCGTATGCATAGAGTGCGGCCGTCGGCTGATACCCTTCGCCCATCTCCACCGGATCTGAGGCCCAAAGAATTTGTCCCCGGCCATGGGAAATGATCTGCACCGAGTGCCCATCGGCAAAGCGCAGCACCTCCACCGGCGATTGCTGCACGCGGCCTGGATAAGACACGATGAGGGGCGACTGCCCCGGCAATTGCAATTCAGACTGGCGCACGGAAAGCGGCACGAGATCTGCCTTTAAGCCCAGAGCACCGAGCCGGTCCACCTTTTGCCAGTGTTCATTCCTTAAGACCGGACCGGAGACCAGAAGCATACCACCTTTGCTGACATAATCCAGCAATTGCTGCCACGCAGCATCGGCAAGCACCTGCGATGCCGGCAGGATGACCAGCTTCGGCTGTCCAAGTTCCGCCAGACGGCCCTCCGGAAGCATCCGTGCCGGGGTATGGTTGTAATAACAGAGAGCGCGCAGGGCATGGGTCTGTACGGAGAGCGCCAATTCATCCTGCCCGCTATACTGCAATGCCTGTGAGGTCACAATGGTCACCGCTGGAGGCTCAATACGCGTAAAACTTTGCGGACTTTTTGCAACGAACGCAGCATAATCTTCCAGTACACGCGCCTCGGGTTTTTCCGTCCCATCCGGACGTATGGCACCAATCGGGATCTCATTGTCATTGGCCATGTAGGCGTTCACGTTCCATACCCATTCGAGTGCTCCCGCGCCCTGGGCAAAGGCCGTGGCAATCTTGCGCTCCAGTTGCCAGCCCTCAATCTGGGCGCTGAAGCGCAAGTGGTCCCGCTGCGTCAGACGGCGCTGCTCGCCTGTCTCCTGAATCAGCATCGGCTTGCCAGGAAACTTTGCCGCCAAGGATGCCCACAGAATCGCATCGAAGTCCCACCAGGTGTGGTCGGACGTGAAGTCAATCAGCGATGAGTAGAAAGCCGGAGAAAGCCGGCCAGCAACGCCATTCTCTTCCTGCCCGACTGTGATTAACTGCTGGGATCCGCTCTCACGAATGGTTTTTCTGATCCGCTTGACCCAGTCCGCAAACACATCCTGGGTAAACAGAGAGTAGTCGTAGACCTTCAGCGGATTATAGCCCGAACGTACCGGGTCAAAGCTCCAGGCTCCGGCCTTCGGCAGCGCCAGCGGGTCCTGCGCGGCAACCTCAGGAGAAGCGGTCGTCGGCTGCAACTGCAAGTCGCGTCCTATGCCCAGCGCGGGCTCGGCCCAATCATCCAGCAACACTGCCTGGTCGGGATAACGCTTCGCCAGCCACTCACGCCATGCCTTTTGTTCAAAAACATCGCCCTGCGGAAGCTCGCGCCACAAGTTCCCGTTCGCGCTCGGCTCGTTGATCAAGTCCCAGGCCAAAAACGGGACGGCATGAAAACGGTCGGCCAGCGATCGCACGAAGACCTCCTGCGCGTGGAGTCCGACAGGGTCCAGATACCCATTCTGGCCGCCAAAATTTCCCGGATAAAAGGAGAAAAGATTGAACTGCACCGGAAGATGATTGTGGCGTGCGCACATCAAAAACGCCTCAATCGTCCGCAGTGCCGCTTCGCTTACTTCTCCATTGGAATTCAGCAGCGGCTCCCAGGCGGTCCACAGACCAGTGCGAATCATGTTCAGGCCATCGCCGTGGATCTGGGCCATATCGCGGTCCCAGACATACGCATTCGGCTTGATGAGATACATGCGTTGCACATCGCTGGACATGTAGGTTGTGCCCACGACAGGCAAAGGTCTGCCATCGAGCGTGAAGTAATCGGGGCCCACACCCAGCTTCGGACCCGAAAGCAGATAATTCCAGTCGCGCATCCAGAACCCGCTGTGATAGGTGCGCAATGGCGTGCCATTGCGCAGCAGCGTCGCTTCGATCACATGCAGTCCAGTGCCTGAAGCCGCATCCGGGGGCAAAACAATGGGATGCGAAGCTTCGGCAGGCACGATCACCATGACAGGTTTGCCGCCTTCCTCCGCTGTGACTTTAATCTGTAGCTGGTCACCAGCCGAGGGCCCGTCGTATTGCAATTCCAAGGCTTCTCCAGGCAAAAACAATGGCAGCCTCGGACGCAACGTGAAGCGGTCATTCTGACGCGTGGCAAGCTTGGCCAGGATTTGCAGGTCCTGTGTCCCGGTAAAGAAGGAAGCATCCGGATCACAGGCCACAAAGATCCAGCGTCCGCCAGCAAACCGGTAACGGTTGTGGTCGACTTCAAAGACCGGGGCCGCCAGTTTGTGGCCGTCTTTTACCCCCCAGGCGAGTGTCGTAATCTCGGCATCATTGTCCCCTGTCGTCCCACCATCGCTGTATTTGTTGATGACGGAAAGCCGGACCACAGGACTAAAGGCGTGCTTCCACGCAAAGGCTGTGATTTCAGGCTGGACATCATGATTTGCCTCAAAGTGCAGTCCCTCCGATCCGGGCGTCTCCTGATAATCGTGAATCAAGAGTTCCAGCGAGGCCGCAACACTCGGTGCCCGGAGCTTCCATCCTGTAGCGGTGGAATATGCTGCTTGCGTAAACGGCTTTCCTCCCAGCACTAGCAGATTTCCGCCGCGGTCCAGATATCGCAGAATTGCAGGCCACGCGGCTTCTGGATAAGCGGACCCATAAGGCAACACAAGAAGGTCCGTCTCAGGATTTTCCAGGGCCTCATCCAGCTGCGCGGCAGATGCAAACTCGGCATGGACGAAAGCAGTGTGCAGCACAGATGCGCTGACCGTCGGCGAGTCCGCCACGGGGAAGCCGTTTTCATAAAAAACCACGGTATGGGACGCCGCTTGGACAGTCAGGGGAAGAATGAAAAAGAACAGAGAGCAGACACAGTTCGCGATACGCAGCTTCATGGGTTTTCGGACCTGATGATAACGCTATCATACCCGGCTCAATCTCTGCCCGTGCCCGACGAGCTGCTGTCGAGAAAGGGAGCTTCAGGGATTGCTCTTTCCTGGTGGAGAAGCCCGGTCCTGCGATGCAACCGTGCTGTCCGCATGGCTCCGCTTGTGAAAATACTTTCGCGAAATATCAGGCCAGAACTCGATCAGCTGCGCGCCGATGGCGCCTTCTGCGGTCACCGTCAGCGCCCTGCCAAAGGTCAGGCCCAGGCCGCGGTCCGATTCCGGATAGTAGGTATTGGCAATGGCCCCGCCGATGATGTTCCCTCCAACATTGGCATAGTTCGGCCCCCAGGTGCCATTGTCCCGGCGGCACCATACCGTCGAAAGCGCTGCGTGCAGAATACGCCGCCCTACCGGACCACTTCCCATGCGAAAATACCTCGGGTCTTCATGGAGCAAAACAGGAAGAATGGCATTTCCCCAGAGGTTTCCGTCGAAACTATCGGCATAAGATGCCCCAAAGCGCTTGAAATACCCTTCTGCCCCCTGTCCGTATTCCGGAAAGTCGTCTTCGGCCTGGCTGATTCCCGCATCCATCCCCGTAATCAGAAATACGAAGGGATCGGTGGAGCTTTTCCAAAAGAGGTGGAACTTCTGCCGGGCGCTCAGCGGTGGGGCCTGCGCATTGTCCATCATGTTGAATTCAGGCATGATACCCAGAATCCGCTGTTTCTCTTCCCGCTTCAGATCATCGGCAGCTTGGTCCTGCTGCGATTTCTGCGCTGGCACCGGGGCTGTTTGCGGAACAACACTCGGAGCATCAGGCAATGGGGAAGCTTTCGAAACGTCCTGTGCTGCCGCCCACGTGAAGCAGCTTCCGAGTATCCAAAGAAAGACCGCTGGCGTAGACCATCGGCGGGAAGAGAAAAAAGACATGCATTTCCAATCTAATAAGGAGCTTCAGATAAAGACGTAGAGCCGGGTACTGTAGTTTCTCATTTCTGCCCACATCCCGACAATTGCAGAGGTTTAGCGGGGGAATCCTCCAGGCGCAGGCAAGGGAGACGCATCATCAGCGGAAGAAGCAGACACCCATGGCTTGCAAATCCTGCAAAATGGCTATAACCTCATCAACCGAAGGTGAAATCAACAGGAAAATGTTTAGAAATGGTAAGGTTTCCATTTCATGAGGTAGCTTTCTGACATTTTCCGGCAGACCGGACCTTCACTACTCATGTAGAAGGAGCAGGACCCTCAATGCAACGGCGTGATTTCATGAAGGGACTGATGGCGGCCTCCGTGGGCGCAAAGGCCATGCTCGCGCAACAGACCAATGCAGTAGCGCCTTCCACTCCACCGCCGAATCCGACCGCGCCGGGGCCCGTACCGTGGATGCGCGGCCTGTCCGAAATTAAGCCTGATGCCATCCGACAGATTGCTCCCGACGCTGTTGCTGGAACCAGTACCCGTTTTTTCACAAACACTCAATTTGCTACGTTGCGACGGCTGAGTGAGGTCCTGATGCCCGCCCGCAAAGGCTATCCCGGCGCCATAGAAGCCGGGGCCCCGGAGTTTCTGGATTTTCTGATTGGCGCATCACCCCGTGAGCAGCAGTCGATCTACCAGTCCGGTCTTGACAGGCTCGACACCGAGTCGCGTCACCGTTTCGGAAAGCCATTTGCTTCCGCTTCGGCCGAGGAGGCAGACCAGTTGATCCGTCCCTGGCTCAGGACCTGGATGACCGACCATCCGCCCAGGGAACCCTATGAGCGGTTTATCAATGTGGCCCATAGTGACATCCGCACGGCCACTATCAACTCCCAGGCATGGGCCGCCGCGGCCAAGGCAATGGGCCAACAGCCTCCCGACCAGGGTGTTTACTGGTATCCCGTGGATCCGGACATGAAACGCGAGGGAGAAAAGGCCTGTCAGAACACCGCTCCCAGGCACCATGCCTGAAGATACGCACACGAAGTACCCGGAAAACCACGAGAGGATGGAATGGCGGAAGAAAAGGTAGATGTGTTGATTATTGGCTCTGGCCACTCGGGTGGGATGGCGGCGAAGGTGCTCACGGAAAAGGGCATCTCCTGCCTGATGCTCAATGCCGGACCGATTCCTGACCCCACCAAAGATACTGAATGGAAGCCCGCCTATGCTCTGCCTTATCGCGGCTTTAAAGAGCCTGGCAAAGTGCCGCATATCTTTCAGGCGAATGAATTTAACGCCAATACCTGGGTCGATGAGCAGGAGGTGCCCTACACCTACAACCCTCAGCATCCTTATAACTGGGTCCGCGTGCGGTTGTTTGGAGGACGCTCGCTCTTCTGGTCGCGGCAGTCTTTCCGCCTGAGCGATTACGAATTCAAAGCGAAGTCCCATGACGGCTATGGCGACGACTGGCCGATCAGCCTGGCGGACGTGGACCCATACTATTCCCGGGTCGAGCAGATCTTTCGCGTAACAGGGGCCAAAGACGGTCTGCCTCAGTATCCTGACGGTAATTTTGTTCCTGACGATTCTCCCTGGACGGAGTGCATGAAGCGTTTCATCGCTGCGGGGAAAAAACTTGGCGTTCCGGTCTGCAAGGGAAGGCGGTCCCTGGGAGTCAACGGACTCGCCAGTTCTGTAAATCTGCTACTGCCAGACGCCTTTGCCACGGGGAAATTAAAAGCCATACCCAACGTTGTGGTGCGTGAGCTAGGAGTAGACAAAAACACCGGCCTGGTCAATGAGGTCCATTTCGTAGAGCGGCATTCACGGAGGGAGATGTCGGTAAAGGCACACGTCGTGGTGCTGGCCGCGGGAACACTGGAGAGCACCCGTCTGCTGTTGAATTCAAAACTGGCCAATTCAAGCGGGGTCCTTGGACATTACCTGATTGATCAGGTATATGGACCGGGAATTGTCTGCTCCGTGCCGGAAGCCCGCGATGGGAAGGCCACTCCGGAAATGATCGGCGGCGCAGCACTGGTCCCGCGCTTCCGGAATCTCGATACAAAGGCCCCAGATTTTCTTCGTGGCTATGCGTTGAACGTTTACAGCAGCCTGGGACCGATGGATCCCCGCAATTTTGCTGCGTATGGAGAAGAGCTGGAGCAAAAGCTGGAGAGTTACCATGGCAGCGGCTTCGCCACCTCCATCATGGGCGAAGTTCTGGCCCGCTATGAGAACCACGTCAGTATCGATCCTCACGTTGTCGATGCCTGGGGCATTCCGGCACTTCATATCGACACAAAATATACCGATAATGAATTCAACATGGCGCGCGATGCCGTGAACACCAGTGTTGCCATGGCCGAGGCCGCAGGTTTTGAAGTCCTGACCAAGAACTATGAGCCCAACCCGCCCGGCTACAGCATTCATGAACTGGGCACCTGCCGTATGGGCGATGATCCGAAAACCAGCGTCCTGAACAAATGGAACCAGAGCCATGACATCAAAAATCTGTTCGTAGTGGACGGCGGATGCTTCGTCAGCGGAGGATGGCAAAACCCTACTCTAACGATCTTGGCCCTGGCCATGCGCGCCTCAGAATATCTGGCCGAACAGATGCGCCAGGGCAATGTGTGAAGCGCGCGCTGGTTGCATTGGTCTCGATGCCCAAGTCCCCGCTTTGGCCCAATGGACTTGCTGCGGCCCCGGACCCAGCGCAAACCACATTTGGAAAGGACACCTCTCGTCGCCCGGTGGAATTGGAAAGGCGGCCACGATCAGCGCAGACCAAAGCCTCGTTCAGGACACGTCAGCTAACTTCTGCCGGCAAGTTGACGCCTCAGGAAAAAAGCCATCAGAGAAAGGAGAGTGATGGCGAAAAAGTAAATCCAAAGGACCCTGGCCTGGAGCAGAATGGCACGATCCGCTGAAGCATACGGGAAAAAGGCCAATGGAGAAAAGATGGTCAGGATCCCTAACTGCATTTTGGTTTGAGCTCGCGGTGACAGCCCCACATTTTCATTGCCAAACTTTCGCAGAGTGTAGTTCAGCACACGGGCCATTCCATAAAACAAAAAGATCATCAGAAGCGCGCTCGCGCCTTTGATCGCACCTGTAACAGGAACCAAAGCTGGAGAATATTTGAACAAGGCCAGGGCCAAAAAGGTAATCAGCCTGCCCGGAAAATGCCGTCTGACAAAATCGGAGGAATGGCAGAACAGGAGAGCAAGCACAAAGAGATTCAGCCCCACCGCCATAACCGCCTTTGTCCAGCCCATCCTCAGGGCTACGCCCCAGACAATCACCGCAGCCAGGACGAGTCGGGGAATTGCGGGCAAATACCAGTTCCCCGAAACCGGACCTGGAGTACGGTCCAGTTCTCCTGCCCGATGACGGTCTTTCAGGTCGTTGAACAGATAACCAATCTCATACAGAGTCAGCCAAAGTAGGAAGAGCAGCAATATGTTGCTCACGTCCTGCAAAGATGTGATGCCAACCACAAGCAGAAGAGGGACAAGGTCCAGCGACAGGTAACCCAATAGTCCGCGATAATTGTTCATTCGTGTTTTGTAGGTATAAAGAAGCGGAACATTCAGATTCATTTGGTTTCGGTCGGTGATTTTCAGAAAGCATTTCTGTTGGAATGGGCCATCAGCAAGGCAAGCATCAGGACCCATATTCTTTTTCCAAGATGGGACCTTCAGACTGCTGCGCCCGGCGTGACCATGCCGGCCTCATTTTAGAATGATATCTGATTCCTGCGTTGGCCATTTCGTGGCGAGAGGCCGACAGCTTTCATCTGTGGCTCAAGTCGCTGGCTTTGCCTGTCTTCTTCAATCCGGCAGCGCATGCAGGCCTCTTGTTCCCTGTGGATACAGATTCCGAATGCTGAAAGAGAAACTCAGAAATCTCATGGGTGTGGCCGCCGGAAGTGCGCTGCTCGCAATCGGCGAAGGGTCCGCCCGGATTTGCACGATGCTCACGCTGATTCTGGTGAGCAGAAAGTTTGGTGTCTCCACGCTTGGCAGTCTGGCCCTTGCGCAAACCATGGCCATCTACATTGCGCTGGGTATAGACGCTGGGGCCCGTCATATCGGGGCCAGACTCATTGCAGCCTGGCCGGATAAGGTGACCCCGGTCCGGCAACGGATGCAGGCCAAGCGAAAGCTCCTTGCCCTGATCGCCGTCCCTCTCGGACTGATCTACGCGATCGCTGGGCCCATACCGCAGGATGCGCGGCTGATGGTGTCCCTTTATGCGCTTGCCGTGGCCCCGTACTGTCTTTCCCTGGATTGGGTGCTCTGGGGCGCCAAGCGGTATGGATCCTTGTCGATGTCAAGAGCACTGATCAGCGTCTTGTCGCTGGCGGCCCTGGTCCTTGCGGTCTTCTTTGGGGCCGACCCCCGCTGGGCCATCCCTGTGGCGGCGGGGATCGGATATGCCGGCAGTGCTGCCTACTCCAGATGGCAAACCGGCCGCACGTTCCAACAGGGTCCTGACAGGGCAACAGCTTTGCCCCCGGACATCGTCACAGATACTCGCTGGAAAGCGGTCCTGGTGCTGGGTGCAGCGCTCGCATGCAACCAGGCCTTTAATAATATTGATTCCCTGTTGCTGGGCGCGCTGACCAATCTGCAGCAGGTGGGCCTATACAACAGCGCCTACCGCCTGCTCACAGCATTGCTAGGGGTCTACTATCTGCTGACCACGAGCCTCTATCCACGCATCGCAGAGGTCTCTCCGGAAAATCGAAGTGGCAAAAAGCTAAGGTCCTACCTGGTGGGCCTCTTTTTGGCTGGGACTCTGCCTGCTTTGCTTGTAATGCATTTCAGCCGAAAAATCATCGTCGGAATCTATGGTCAAAATTTTGCGCAGGGCGCGCCGATGGTTGCAATCCTGATTCTGGCCCTGCCTCTGGATTTTGTGACCTCCTTCTGCGGAGTGACCCTGGTGGCATGGGGTATGTCCAGGCGTGTGTTGATTGCCACCGCCTCCGCTGCAGCGGTGAACATCGGAGCAAATTTCTATCTGATTCCGCGATATGGAGGGTTAGGAGCAAGCTGGGCCACCTTGATTTCCTACATGGTACTGCTGGTCATCATGCTGGCCATGTTGCCGTGGCAGACTCCAGCGTCCCGGCCTTCTGCTGTCGTTAAAATAGAGAGCTAGGGCGCTCCATGAAAGTTGTGATTGCAGATCTGTGCGGAACACTCATTCTTGAAAACACGACCCACGGCTATCTCGCGTCACTTCCGTTTTCTCCTTACCTTGTCGCCCGCAACCGACTTTTACGCAGTCGCCTGGGTCAGATGGCGAATCGCCTCGCTGGCCGCGATTTTGCCCGGGAACAGCTGGTCCGATCCTTGCGCGGCTGGTCCATCGAAGAGTTGACAAAGTCTGCCCAGTCTTATGTGCAGGCTGCGATGGCCGAGAGGATCTCAGTGCCGGTCCGTGACGCATTGTTGGAAGCGCGAAGAAACGGATCCAGAATTTACCTGGCTACATCCAGCCTGCAACCCATTGCTGAAGCTGTGGTGCAGATGCTGGCCCTGGATGGATACATCGCAACCACACTGGAATTTGATCGTTCCGGACGCTGTACCGGTAAAATTCTGAACGATGTGACGGCAAACAAGTGGCGGACGCTGTGCCGAACATTTCCCGAGATCCGTTCAGCGGAAATCACTGTCTATACCGATAATCCCGAAGATACCGATCTGAAGCAGGTGGCGAAGGTGTTCCATTATCTTGGAAGGTAGACTTTGCTTTCACCTGGACCCAAGTGAGGTTTTTTTGTTTGATTGCAGATTCGCGCCAGAAAATATTGTGGGAGAAGCTGCTGGACGGCCTCCATGTGCCACTGTCCTGAGGTGGATATGCCGGACTTCTCATTGATTGTCGCCACCAAGGACCGGACCGAGGAATTGGCCCGTCTTTTTGCCACACTGAAGGAACAGTCATACCGGGATTTTGAAGTGGTCCTTGTGGACCAGAACCTGGATGACCGGCTGGCTCCCATTGTGGAGACATGGCAATCGCATTTCGAGATCCAACACCTTCGCTCGGAACCGGGCCTGTCTCGTGCACGGAACAAGGGATTGACCGTTGCCAGGGGGGAGCTGATTGCTTTTCCTGATGACGACTGCTGGTATCCGAGTGATACGCTGCACAAAGTAAAAATCTGGTTCGCGTCGCATCCAGAGTATGATTTCCTGTCTGGGTGTGCCAGGACTGAAGAGTTAAGACCCACCTCGAACCGCTGGATGCCGGCCTCCTGTGAAATCAAGCCAAGGAATGTTCTCCGTACCGGCATCTCTTTTACGCTGTTTTTCCGGGCGCATGCCCTGCGTGCAGTGCACGGATTTGACGAGTCGCTTGGCCTTGGGGCGGGAACGCGATTCGGATCAGGCGAGGAGTCCGATTGCGTCTTTCGATTGCTGGCGGCAGGAAGCAGAGGATGGTTTGCACAGGAGTTGACCATCTATCACCCCGATAAAACCCAGGACTTCTCGGAATCGGCCCGGAGCCGCGCACGGAGCTACGGCATAGGATTGGGACATCTGTTGCGCAAGCATAAACTCCCCTTGAGCTATTCACTCTATACGTGTGCGCGTCCCGCTGGCGGATGGCTGCTCGCTCTCGCCCGTCGTAGCCCGGGAGCCGCTCTCTATTGGGCGACGCTAAAGGGGCGCCTGGAAGGATACTGGGGGAGATGATGACGGGCTTGTGCTTCCTTAGAAAGACCCCGCAGCACATGCGGTCCGGCTTCGATCCGCTATTTCTTCTGTGTGCTTTCGACTATTGTGGGCAGGTGGCATGAGATGCCTACATTGCTTGGAATCATCTTTCTCTTTCTCGGTTTGTACTTCTTCAAGAAGAAACCAGAGAAGCTTTCCGGTCTGCTGATTGTTTCAAGTATTTTCGGGGCCGGCTCCGTGGTCAATTTTGGAAAACGGGGGCTTCAGCCGTTCTATTTGATTGGAATCCTGCTCATGGCCCAAAGGTTCCTCTCTTGGGTCCAGACCTCCCGAACACGAAGGGGCTTTCAAGGCAGATTGACAATGACATTGTTTGCAGCGGTTGCGATCTTGGGCGCAATCATTCTCCCGCACCTTTTTGCGGGGGTCCCAGTCTACGATCCTTCCCAGGGGATTGATGCAGGCCTCTTTGTCAGGCCCCCACTCTCATTCAAGTTCAGTAATGTTGTCCAGTCGTTTTTTTTAATCATTGACTTGGCCGTGGTCTATATCGCCGTTACCGCAAAGGAAAGCTCTGATCGCACATTGGAACAATCCTTTGACTTGGCTTTTTATCTCCTGGTCAGTTATGTCTTTGTTCAGGCGGTCTTTAAATCCGCGGGGGTGGACTTTTTTGTTGATAAGCTGATTCGGAACAATCCTGGTTATTACGTGACAGACCTCGATATGACCCCGGGGCCGCTGCGGGTCCCAGGGACGTTTTCAGAACCATCCATGGCTGGCGCTTCTCTTTGCATGTTTGCCGTGGGGTATCTCGCGGACATACTTTTGAATGGGCGCTCGTACATGAAGTTCTTTGTCAGTCTCATGGGCACCATGATTGTCTTGTCCTCTGGTTCGCTGGCCGCTATGGCGCTTGTTGTTCCGTGCCTCCTCTTGGCACGCCCCCCTTATCGCCTCCCTTGGCATCTTAACTTGACCGTTCTGAAGAGGGTCTTGATCGTCCTAGCCCCTGTGGTTTTGGTTGTACTGACCGTCTTCGGTGTACCAACCATTCGCGAGGAAATTCTGCACTTTACGGTTGATAAGGGTGCATCGGTTTCGTTTGTGTCTCGGGCTGCCTCTGATCTTTATGCTCTGCAATTGACAGGCATGACTCATGGTTTGGGTGTTGGCCTTGGCAGTAACCGGCCATCCAGTCTGCTCACGATGCTTCTTAGTAATGTCGGCGTCGTGGGATCTACGCTGTTTTTCTTCATGATTGCCCGTCTGCTGAAAAATACGCCCATGTCCAAGCAATGGGCCAGGTGGTCCGTTGTTGGAGTCATTCTGGCCATGATCTTTGGCGTTCCGGATTGCACATTTCCTGTCATGTGGGCCGGTCTGGTTCTTTGCGTATACCCATCACGTCCGTCTGGAGACCTTGCAAGTAAATCCATTCAAGCTGGCCCTGCTCTCTGCCTCGCCTCCGGACATTCTGACCTCGGGAATAGCTCCCTCGAAAATGGCGGGCCTGCTTCATGAATGCCATCAAAATTAATGGCCGCTTCCTGGCCGCGCCTGTAACTGGAGTACAGCGTTACGCCCGTGAACTACTGAGAGAAATGGACCTGATTCTTTCAGAGAGCACGAAGCCCCCTGTCGTCTTGGAACTGCTGGTACCGCCTGATGCCGCAGATTTGCCCCCTTATCAATGCATTCGCATGCGTAAAGTCGGGCAACGTCGGGGACATGCGTGGGAGCAGCTTGATTTGCCGCGCTTCTGCGAGGGAGATCTGCTCTTCACTCCTTGCGGAGGCGCCCCGCTCAGCTATCCTCGCCACGTGATCACGATCCATGACGCGGCCGTATGGGCAGCTCCTGAAGGCTATTCCCTGGCATACCGAAGTTGGTACCGGATCCTGCACGGACTGCTCGCAAAAAAGGCGAAACATATTCTAACGGTATCGGAGTTTTCCAAAGCAGAGCTGGTCCACTGGACCCATGTGCCTCCGGAAAAGATTACCGTTACCTATCTCGGCGGCGAACATGTAGATCGACTACAGGCAGATGAAACCGTGTTTTCACGGCACGGAATCGATCGTCACCGATATGTTCTTGCTGTAGGTTCTCAAAATCCCAATAAAAACCTGTCTGCACTGGCAAGTGCAATGAAGGACCTGAGAGACATGCGCTATCCACTGGTCCTGGCTGGAGGCCGCACAGATGGTGTGTTTGGTGAGGTGGCCGATGTCGAAGGGAATATCAAGAGAATCGGGTATGTCAAGGACGAAGAGCTGAAGGCCTTGTATCACTCTGCGGCCTGCTTCGTTTTTCCCTCAAAATACGAGGGCTTCGGCCTTCCTCCTTTGGAGGCTGCCTATCTGCGTTGTCCCACGATTGTTTCCGGACAAGGTTCTCTCAGAGAGATTTTCGAGGGCATTTCGCTGTTCGTAGACCCGCTTGACCCGCACAGTATCGCCCACCAGATCCGTAAGGCTTTGACCGGGGGGACGCTGGACCGGGAGGAAATTCGGCAACGGGCGCTCAAGTACAATTGGCGGAGTTGTGCCAACAAGACCCTGGATCTTTTGCAGCAGCTAAGCTAGGCCCCACGTCTGCCTGGGTGCGATCTGGCCATGTCGTTTCGGCTCCTGCGAGAAAAAATCGGAGGGGCTGGACCGGGCCACAATGAGTCTGTGGCGCAGGCCTTATCGGGCTGATGCATGCAGACCCAGGACCTCTTCGTAAACCGCGAGCGTTCGCTCCGCCATTTTCTCCACGGAGTACTCCTTAAGAACGCGCTCCTTTGCGGCCTTGCCGTATTGCTCGCGAAGGTCCGGCCGGTGTAATAGCAATTGCATCGCTTCGGCCAGAGAGGATTCGTCGCCAGGAGGCACGGTGAGTCCGGTCTCGCCATGAAGCGAAACCTCTGGCACTCCTGAATCAATCTCTGTATTGATGACCGGAAGTCCGGCCGCCATCGCCTCCAGTTGGACGAGGCCAAAGGCTTCGGCCCGCGTGACCGATGGCATGACAAATATGGAGGCAGCCTGCATGTAGGGCCTCAAATCGCTGACGCGCCCCAGCATCTTCACCTTATGCCCAAGATTCCTGCTGTCAATCAGAGATTGCAGCTGGGGCCCCTGTGGTCCTGTTCCGATCAAAATCAATTGCGCATCCACGGACTGCATCGCGCGAATGAGAACATCAAAGCCTTTGTAGGGAACAAGGCGGCCGATCGCCAGAACCAGCGGACCTTCCAGCGTGGGCTCCGGCTTGGTCCCCGGTTCCGGGGGGACAGTCACCTGCCGGAAGTCAATTCCTAAGGGAATCACCCGGCATTTGTCCCGGTATGGGGCCAATTCCGGAGAAGACTGCAGATATCTTTGCGACGTAGCGATAATCACTGCGGCACGGTCCATTGCAGTCCGTACAAAGCGGTCACTTAGTTTACGCAGGAATTTGCGTCCCAACGTATCTGCATGGTGCGTCAGGATGAGCTTGCCACGATGGCCGCTCTGCAGATAGGCGAACGCCGCGCCAGGATTGGGTACATGGATGTGCACCAGATCTGCCGGGGAACGTCGAATCGCCTGAATCATGCCCGGACAAACCGGCATGGAAGCTATGGTCCCCCAGCGCGCCAGCCGGGTCACGGAAACACCTTCGAGCACTGCGTGTTCCGTGCGCCGGACGTCGTTGGAAACCAGGACGCGCACCCGAAACCTGCCCGCCTGCCGTACAGCCAGGTCCCGCACATGCGTCTCTATGCCCCCGTTATGGGGCGGATAGAACTTACCCACATGGAGCACGGTATACTCAGGACTCATACGTATCTTCGGCCATCAGCCGTGTGGAATCCTTGATCGATTGTCCATGCTTAATGGCCACTCTGTTTCTTCCGCTCGAAATACCGCTCCATAAACTTGGTATCAAATTTCCCTTCGCGGAAGTCCTGGTCCTGAAAGATACCGCGATGCAAGGGGACCGTCGTGTGGATCCCCTCGACCACAAACATGTCCAGAGCACGCCGCATCCGCGCCATGGCCTCTTCGCGGTCCTTGCCGTAGGTAATCAGTTTGGCAATCAACGAATCGTAGTATGGAGGCACATAGCCTTCGGCATACTGCGCCGTGTCGACGCGAACACCGTTACCTCCCGGAAGATTGAAGGCAGTAATCTTCCCCGCGGAGGGTGTAAATTTCTCCGGATGCTCGGCGTTAATGCGGCATTCAATCGCGTGTCCGCGAATGGTAACCGGGTCCGGAACGATACTGGACAGCTTCTCCCCGGCAGCGATGCGCAACTGCGCTTTGACCAGATCGATACCGGTAATCATTTCCGTCACCGGATGCTCGACCTGGATGCGCGTGTTCATCTCAATGAAGTACAACTTGCCACCTTCATCCATCAGGAACTCGACTGTTCCTGCGTTCTGGTAGCCCACAGCTTCCAGGGAGCGCTTGAGTGTTTTGCCAATTTCGTCGCGCAGTTTCTGGCTGACTTGAAGGGAGGGCGCCTCTTCAATCAGCTTCTGATGGCGGCGTTGGATGGAGCACTCCCGTTCCCCCAGAGACATTACATTCCCATGCTCATCGGCCAGGACCTGAAATTCGATATGACGCGGGCGCTCAATAAATTTCTCCATGTAGAGGTCGCCGTTGCCAAAGGCATTGGCCGCTTCGGTCTGGGCGGCATGAAAGAGACCGGGCAGCTCCTCGGCCGAGCGCACAACACGCATCCCGCGTCCTCCGCCGCCGGCAGAGGCCTTTAAGATCACGGGAAACCCGACCGACTTGGCCCACTCCAGGGCCTCCTGCTCGCTCTGGATGACGCCGTCGGAACCGGGAAGAATGGGCACTTTGGCCTTTTTCATGGCCTGCCGCGCCTTTTCCTTCTCACCCATCAGGCGCGTCACTTCCGGCGGAGGGCCGATAAACTTGATGTTCGACGCGCGGCATACTTCCGCAAAGTTTGCGTTTTCGCTCAGCAGCCCATAGCCGGGATGGATCGCATCCACATCGGCGATCTCCGCAGCGCTGATGACCGCCGGAACATTGAGATAGCTTTCTGCAGAGCGCGGGGGGCCGATACAGATGGCCTCATCAGCAAAACGCACGTGCAATGAATTGCGGTCGGCCTCGCTGTAGACGGCCACGGTGCGAATGCCCATCTCTTTGCAGGCACAGATGACGCGCAGTGCAATTTCGCCTCGATTGGCGATCAATACTTTCCGAAACATAAAAGGTCAATTCAAACGTGGTGTTGAAGTGCTTGTTTTTGTAGTAGTCTGGCGGACCATCCGGACCTATCTTGGCTTCAGCGCAAACAACGGCTGACCATACTCAACGGGCTGGCCATTCTCTACAAATCGCTTTACCACTTCGCCCGCTGCATCCGATTCAATTTCGTTCATCAACTTCATGGCTTCAATAATGCATAGGACCTGCCCCTGCTCTACCTGGTCGCCAATTTTTACGAAAGCAGAGGCACCCGGGGAAGGAGACTCATAGAACGTGCCTACAATGGGCGACTTCACCACGTGCAGCGAAGCATCCTCGCTTTGCGCTACCGAAGCTGGTGCAGCCGCAGGGGCCGGTGCCGCCGGAGTGCTGGCTTGGACCGCCGGCAGAGAGGCCGGAACAGGCGCAGTGGCCGGAGCAGCCGCCAAAAAAGGCGCCAGACTGGCCAGGCTGGCAGGCGCCCCTTCCTGTGCGAACTTCACGCGCACCTTCAGGTCGCCCCGCTCCATGTCAAATTCGCCAATCTTGTTCTCTCTCAGGAACTCAATCAGTTCCTTCAGTTGCTTCATTTCATCAGCATTCATTTTGTCTGTCTCGCTAGCTTTACCGCATCATAATTGGATCATGGCCTTGGGTGCAGGAGTCAGGACCCTGGCACCCGATTTTGTTACCGCCACCATGTCTTCGATACGGATACCAAATTTTCCTTCAATATAAATACCAGGCTCAATTGTAACCACCATCCCCGGCATCAGCACCTGGTCCTGCTTTGCAGCCACACGAGGAAGCTCATGGATTTCTATGCCTACTCCGTGTCCGGTGGAGTGCGTAAAGTATTGGTCCAGGCCCGCATTACGAAGCACTTGGCGTGCGGCCTCATCCACTTCGCCGCAGGCAATACCGGGACCCACCGCCGATACTGCCGCCTCCTGTGCCGCAAGTACGGCATCATAGGCGTCTTGCTCGGCCTTTGAGGGCCTGCCCAGATAGACCGTCCGCGTCATGTCTGAGCAATAACCATTGAGGATAACACCGAAATCGAGCGTCACAAATCCTCTGCGTGGAAGTCTCTTTTCCGTCGCCCGGCCGTGGGGAAAAGCCGACCGTTTTCCTGAGGCCACGATTGTTTCAAAAGACATTCCCTCCGCTCCCAGACTCCGGGCAAAAAACTCCAGCGTCGCGGCAACTTCGATTTCCGGCACGCCGGGCTGCAGATGCGGCAATACGGCTTCAAAAAGATGGCAGCCGAGCAGCGCCGCTTTTTCCATGACGAGCAGCTCCTCGGCATCCTTGACCATGCGTAAGTCCATGGTCAGCGGTCTTTCGAGTGGCTGGAAAAATGTCTGCTGCCTGCGCCTGCTGACTGCTTCGCGCATCAGTCCGAGCGCGGCCACCGTTGTGTTCTGCGGATCATAAAAGGCCCGCCGGGCCCCGGATTTTTCTATCCAGGAGCATGCTTCGCCAAGTGCAGATTTTGCCGCAATCACTACGCGCGCGCCAGTGGTTTCAAGCTTTGCCTGTGCAGTGTAGCGTCCATCAGTGAACAGCACGGCCCGTTCCTGCGTCACGGCAAGGGCCGCATTGGACCCTGTAAAGCCGCAAAGATAGCGAACATCCGGAAGGTGGGTAATCAGAACAGAGTCCAGTTTCTGTTCCCGCATTTTCTTACGCAAGGCGCGCAAACGTCTTTGGTGGTCCATCCTTTCTCAAGATATCAGGGACTCAACAGACAAGGCTGGATTGGCCAGCAAGCCCCGAGACACTGTCCGTCCAGAAGTCCTCAGTCCTGCACGCTGCGGGCCGGGCCCTTATACTTTTCTTTGCATGAAGCGCATTTACGCAAAATTTCTGCTCTCGGCCACCTCGCCAGAGCAATTTCCGGCTCCTACGGTGCCGGAAATCGCCTTCCTGGGCCGCTCCAACGTAGGAAAGTCCAGCCTGCTGAATGCGCTGCTGGGAACAAAGCTTGCTCATGTCTCCTCCACCCCGGGACGTACACGCGCGATCAACTTTTTTTCCATCACCGATTCGCCCCAGCGTCAGCAGCCGCAATTGTATTTTTCTGACCTTCCCGGATATGGCTATGCCAGAATTTCAAAATCCATAGCCGCCGGATGGCCGAAATTCATTGAGCCCTACCTCACCGCACGACCGGCACTTGCGCTTTGTCTGTGTCTGGTGGACAGCAATGTCCCTCCGCAAAACAGCGATGCACAACTGATTGCATTCCTCAGAAACGTGGGTCGTCGCTTTCTGGTCGTCGGGACCAAGGCCGATCGGCTCTCAGGGAACGGGCGCGCGAAGGCAAAATCTGTTTTGCGCGAAGGCCTGCAGATCGACGATCTGCTGCTGTGCTCGGCCAAGACCGGAGCAGGAATCAAAGAATTGTGGACCGCCATTCATTCAGCCGCGGAAGAATGAGATGCTAAGGTGCTTGATAAGGCCGCAATGCGCGATAAAGCTCTGCCATTTCCTTAAGGCCGACCGCCTCGGCCCGTGCCTGCAACGATACCCGGGCCTTTTCGGCCGCTCCCCTCAGCTCCGCCTGCTCATACCCGGCTGCGCGGAGATTATTGAGCAGGGTCTTGCGCTTCTGTGCAAAGGCCATTCTCAGGAATAGGAGAAACCCTTCAGCATCTACATTCAGTGCCGTAAAACGCGGTGCAAACGTCAACCGCAGCACGCTTGAATAGACCTGCGGAGGTGGCGAAAATGCACCCGGAGGCAGCGTCATCACTCTCTCAACCTGCCCATACATCTGTGCCGTGGCTGATAACAGCCCATAGTCGCGCGACCCCGGCGCAGCTGCGACCCGGTCTGCTACCTCGCGCTGCATCATCACAACAGCTCGTGAAATGGTCGTATGATGGCGAAACAGATGCAGCAGAATGTCCGATGTAATGTAATAAGGCAGGTTTCCGACCACGACCAGCTTTCCCTCGCCTCGTCGCAGAGTGGCAAGATCTACTGCCAGGATGTCTTGTTCGATGATCTGGACATGATGCAGTTGAGCAAACTGCCCGCGCAGTCTCGCTGCCAGATCGCGATCCAGCTCCACAGCCAACAGTTCCCCGGCAGTCTGCGCAAGCAGTTCAGTGATGGCAGCCTTACCAGGACCGATCTCGACCACGGTGGCATTGGAAATATCGCCCAAGGCCTCCACGATGCGCCGGCACGCGCTGCGGTCCGTAAGAAAATTCTGCCCTAATTTTGCTTTCTGCGGCATCTTATCAAAGTTGTTGTTTAGAAAAGTTTAGACTGCTATCAGGCATGTAAACGATCCTACGAACAGGAGACCGCCGCACACATGCATATTGTCTTTGCCGCGTCAGAATGCCTGCCTTTTATCAAGACCGGGGGACTTGCCGACGTGATCGGCTCTCTGCCACGCGAAATCGCGCGGAAAGGCCATCAGGTCACCGTCTATCTTCCTTTTTACCGTCAGGTCCGCGAGCATTTTCCTGAAAAAAAGATTGCCCTGCCCAGCCTCACAATTCCCTTCCAGTATTACAACCGCTTTGCGGCCGTTGTGGATGGCGGAAAGCGCGATGGCGTGCAGTATTTCTTTATCGATTGTCCGGAGCTTTTCGACCGCGAGTCTCCTTATGCTACTCCAGCGGGCGATTACCCTGACAATTGGGAACGCTTTGGCCTCTTTTGCCGAGCGGTACTCGAAGCCAGTAAGCAGCTTGGCATACCAGACATCTTTCACGTGCATGACTGGCAGACTTCCCTGCTGCCCGTCTATCTGCGGACTGTCTATTACTTCGATCCTCTACTGCGCAACGTCGGCACGGTGCTTACCATCCACAATGCCGGATACCATGGCCTCTTCCCTCCGGTCACGGTGGAACGTCTGCTTTTGCCGTGGGACATCTTTACCCCGGAAAAAGTCGAGTTTTACGACTCCTTTAATTTCCTCAAGGGCGGCATTGTTTATGCAGACATGCTGACCACTGTGAGCCACAAATATGCGGAAGAGATCCAGACGCCAGAGTTTGGCCATGGACTGGAAGGGGTGCTGCACAAGCGCGCTTCTGACCTCCGCGGCATTCTCAATGGTGTGGATTACAGCAAATGGGACCCGGCCACGGATGGCAGGATTGCCGCACACTACTCCATCGAGGACCTGGAAGGAAAGGCCGAGTGTAAACGCGATCTGCTCCATGCCTTTGGCGCGCCCCACCTGTCAGAAGATACGGCGGTGCTGGGGATTGTTTCCCGCCTGGCCACGCAGAAAGGTTTTGACCTTACCGCCCAGATCATCGAGCGGCTTACTTTTGAAAACATCTTTCTGGTTGTGTTGGGTACAGGCGAACCATATTATGAAAACCTCTTCCGCTCCCTGCACGAACGCTTTCCGGAGAAAATTTCTGTTCGTATTACCTACGATGAAACGCTGGCCCATAAAATTGAAGCCGGCGCTGATATTTACCTCATGCCATCGCGGTATGAACCCTGCGGCCTGAACCAGATTTACAGCCTGAAGTACGGAACCGTCCCCGTGGTACGCGCCACCGGAGGACTGGACGACACCATTGAAGAATGGGACCCACAGACGCACACCGGGACCGGCTTTAAATTTGCCAACTATGCGGCCGATGATTACCTTCAGGCCGTCCAGCGTGCTCTGACCGTCTTCAAAGACAAGACGGCCTGGCGAACGCTGATGCGCAACGGTATGAAGCAGGACTATTCCTGGGCAAAACCCAGCAGTGAGTACATCGAAGTCTATCAGGAAGTGGCGCGGAGGCGCAGTTAGACCGGATGCCACATACCTCCAGCACGACTTTTCGGGTGCGCTATGCCGAGACGGACCAGATGGGCGTTGTCTATCATGCCAATTATTTCGTCTGGTTTGAAATGGGCCGCGTCGAATTTCTCCGCCAGTTAGGGTTTGAGTACAAGCAGATGGAAGTTGTGGACGACTGTCATCTGCCAGTCGTGGAGGCGACCTGCCGCTACAAGTCCCCGGCCCGCTATGACGAGCTGCTTACCGTGGAAACACGTCTTTCTGCACTGCGTTCTACTGTGGTCCGGTTTGCCTATCGCCTCCTCAGGCCAACAGAAGAAGGTCCGCAATTGCTGGCCGAAGCGGAGACCACGCATGTAGCAGTGAATGGAAAGATGGAGACGCGGCCATTGCCGGAAAAATATGCCGCCCCTCTGCGTTCGGCCCTGGCCTGATTTTTCCGGACCGAAACCATGACCTCCCCAGAAGTCCCTCGCAACGATTACACTGGTTGCGCCCGAAATTCCCTGCCTGAAAGGACATTCTGGATGAAGTTCTCTCTCGTTCACGCAACCATGCTGGCCGGCGCAACGCTTCTCCTCGCCTCCGGCTGCGAAACCGGACGCACCAATAAACTGCATGCTACCTGGCAGCACGTGTCAGACGAGACGACCACAGGAAAGCCGCAGATGGCCAGCACTGCTCCCGCTACCGGGCAGCCTCCGGTACCGGGTTCTCCCACCGCTGCAGGGCCGGACGGCCTGCAGCCGGAGCAGGACAGCGAAGCCCGGCCCAGCCCTGGCGTGGAAGCAGGCAAACCCATTCCTTACAACCGCCAGAAAAAGGACCCGTTCGAGCGCCAGTAGAGCGGTGGTAGCAGGCCCTCCAGGCACTTCTGCAAAGTGCGAGGCAGAGGGCCGCGCTTCTTTCTCTGGGAATTTACAATCTTTCCGTGGCCAAACTCTCGCACTTTGACTCCTCCGGCAGCGCCCGAATGGTGGACGTGAGCAGCAAATCTGCCTCGCGCCGTGAGGCCGTTGCGTCGGCATTTGTTGCGCTTTCACCAAAGGTCCTGGCAGCCCTTCCGGACAATCCCAAGGGGAATCCGCTTGAGGTTGCGCGCTTTGCCGGTATCCAGGCAGCAAAAAAGACAGCTGATCTCGTCCCCATGTGCCATCCGCTGCCGCTGACTTTTGTTGACGTACAGACAGAGACTACCGCAGATGGAATTTCCATCCGCAGCAGCGTTGCCACAACAGCGCCGACCGGGGTGGAGATGGAGGCACTCACGGCTGCATCCGTTGCTGCGCTCACCATCTACGATATGTGCAAAGCGCTGGACAAAGGCATCGTCATTCAAAACATCCGGCTGGAAAAGAAAACCGGCGGCAAAAGCGGAGACTTTCAGCGCCCGGAACGGTCCTGACTTTCGCAGGGGTCAAACCTCCCGCTCATAGGGCAGATAAGCGGGCTCCCAGATCTCGGCTTCCAGCGCTGTAAGAAAGGCAGCTTCGTCTTTTACGCCCGCCAGTCCCTCTGCCAGGGCCTGCCTGCCCACGGCCTCGGCGACCACGCGGCTTACCCTGCGCGACTCTGCAAGGGGCGGCAGTAATCTTCCGTTCTTGTCCTGCAGAGTAGGTGACAGGCCGGCAAGCGCAGCGGAAGCAGCCATAATCATTCCGTCAGAAACCCGCTGCGCTCCGCAGGCAATGATCCCCAGCGCCAACCCTGGGAAAATATATGAGTTGTTCGTCTGGTCAATCTGGATGCGCCTGCCATTCCATTCCACAGGAGGAAATGGACTTCCGGTGCCTACGATGGCGCGGCCCTCGGTCCATTCCAACAATTGCTGCGGAGTGGCTTCACTTCGCGAAGTCGGGTTTGACAGAGGAAAGATGATGGGCCGTGCTGCATGTTTCGCCATGGCGCGGACCGCATCCTCACTAAAGGCCCCTTGCTGACCAGAGACCCCAATCAACACCGTGGGCTTTGCATTTCGGATGACATCTGTAAGCCGAATCTCGCTGGCATGGGACAGTCGCCATCCCAGCACCTCTTCTCTTTTGCGTACAAAGGGAAGCTGCTCGGTCCGGATGTCCTTGCCACCTTCCACCAGCAGGCCTCCTCGATCAATCGCATACAAATGCTGAAGGGCCTCTTCTGCGCTCAGGCCTTGCTGCCGCATTTCTGCAATCAGCAGAGTGGCGATGCCAATCCCCGCAGTACCGAACCCGAAAATCACAATCCGCTGGTCTTTCAGCGGAACACCTGTGACGTTCACTGCAGAAAGAAGCGTCGCCGCAGCAACGGCTGCCGTTCCCTGAATATCGTCATTGAAGGTGCAGATCTGGTCGCGATAGCGCGCAAGAAGACGGGCAGCATTCGCCCCGGCAAAATCTTCCCACTGCAACAGGATATGGGGCCAGCGCTTTTGGACCACCGACACAAAAGCGTCCACAAAATCGTCGTATTCCTGCCCGCGAATACGCTGGTGGCGCCAGCCGATATAGATCGGATTCTTCAGACGCTCTTCGTTGTCAGTCCCCACGTCGAGCAGGACCGGCAGGCAGTGCTCAGGATGGATCCCGCCGAGGGCCGTGTACAGCGCCATTTTGCCGATAGGAATGCCCATGCCTCCGGCCCCCTGGTCGCCGAGGCCAAGGATACGTTCGCCATCACTCACAACGATGCAGCGAATGCAGTCATAGCGCGGGTGGGAGAGGATCTGTTCGATGCGGTGCCGGTTTGGATAGCTCAGGAAGAGTCCGCGCGGCTTGCGCCAGATCTCACTAAAACGCTGGCAGCCTTCCCCTACCGTTGGTGTATAAACAATCGGCAGCAGCTCTTCAATGTAACGCGACAGGAGGGCATAGAAAAGGGTCTCATTCGTGTCCTGAAGGTCGCGCATGTAACTGTACTTTTCAAAATTTGTGGCCAGTCCGTCCAGTACCTGCTTGCGGCGCTGCATCTGGTCTTCCAGCGAGCCGACGTGTGGCGGCAGCAACCCGTGGAGGCTGAAGATATCCCGCTCCTGTTCCGTAAAAGCCGTACCTTTGTTCAGGCGCGGATTATTCAGCAGGTTGAACCCTGAGAGTTTGGTTCGAATCGTCTTGGCCATGGACATCAGATGACAACTACACTCCCTTATATCCCGTTCTGGCGAAGAGGCGCTGCTCTTCTATCTGGAAATGGATTTAGCCTGCGCGGCCATAGCATGGTCCAGTTCGCGGTAGATTTCCTCATTACGCAGAATGGCCTGCACATATTCGCGTGTTTCTGTGAAGGGAATGGATTCGACAAATTCATCCATTCCGCTATAGCTGCCCATGCTCTGCCAGTCGGTCACGCGATTTTCCCCGGCGTTGTAGGCAGCAAAGGTGTATTCCGGCTGGTCATGGAACTTGTCCAGTACCTGCCGTAAATAGCGGGTCCCCAGGCGGATATTCAGGACCGGGTCCAGCAGATCATTGGCAGTGAAATGCCGGATACCCTCCTCCTTCGCCATGCTTCTACCCACCGAAGGCAGAAGCTGCATCAACCCATAAGCATTGGCGCGCGAGATGGCATTGGGATTGAACTCTGACTCTTGCCGGATCAGCGATGCCACCATATACGGGTCCAGGCCATTCTTCTCTGATTCTGCCTTGATGGTAGACCAGTAGGCCTGAGGGAAGAGAATGCGCCAGTATTCCATGGGCAGCGCGTCCAGGGGTGCGGAAGCATAAAAGGGCACGGCCCGCTTCATCGCCCGCATGGCGCGCCACGTCTCTCCATAGGAGGCGTAGATTTTGGCCTCGGCCAAAGCTCCCCATGCTTGGCTACCATCGGCGGCCTGGATTTCCGGCGCAATATATTCGTTCAATCCGGCATTGGCCAGCAGACGCGCGCGCACCACATGCGGATCGTCCTCGGGGACGTCATCGGAAAGTTCGGGGATGGCCTCCGGGTGCATCTCATCCAGAAATGCCAGCGAGGCGGACTTTACGCTGCCCAGCTCCTCAAGCCGCTGCTGGGCCAGGGTCGCATAATAGTAATGGCGATAGACGCGCGCCACCGTCCGATAATAGGCCGCAGCCATCTCTGGCCGGCGCTCCTGGTCTTGGTAGATGCGGCCGCGCCAGTAAAGGGCCGAAGGAATCTCTTTTCCCCCGTGATAGACCGCAATCTGCTCGTCCATCAGCCGCGCAGCTTCAGAATATTGTCGGATACGATAGTTGAGCCAGGCCGCACGCCAGTGTGCGCTGGGAGCATAAGGATGGCGTGGGAAGCGCCGTGCCAGCTCGCCATAGTATGCAATGGCCGTGGGATAGTCCTTGCGCAGCAGATACATATTGCCGCTGGAATAGAGGGCTTCTGCCAGCCACGGGCTTTGCGGAAAGCGCTGCTCCATCTGCAAAACGAGGTTGCGCTGCGTCTCCCCGTCGTCTTTGTCGCGAGCATACTCCACCAGCAGATACATGCGGCGCGCTCCCGTTTCGTCTTGACTGTCCGGTATGTGGTCCAGCTCTTCCTTATTCAGACGCTTGAGTTTGTAGTCGCAGTGCGCGGCCGCAACCAGCAGGGCGTCCTTCAGGCCGTCGGTCACTGCGGGGTCCTGGGCCAGGGCGCGATATTCTTCCGCCGCATCGCTGAAGCGGCCAGCCTTGTAGAGAGCATCGGCGTGGCGGCTGCGCTCCTCCACCGTAAGTGAGGAGGTCGCACCCATCGCGGAAAGCTGCGTCTTGGCAATGGCTGCTTCGTTACTCAGAGGAAAGCCCAGAAAGACCCTGCGAAACATCTGGGCCGCTTCCGTAGACCGGCCCGCCATCTGATACGCCTTCGCCAGGGCCAGTTGATAGTCAGCATGATTGGCAATCGCCTCACTCTGGTGAGCGTTCAGGACCCGCAGCGCTGCCTGAGGGTCCCCCTCCTGCAGGAAAAGGTTCGCTTGAAGTACCGGAATGCTGGGAACAAAGATACTGTCTGGGTGCTTCTGCGCAAAGCCGCTCAGGATCGTTTCCGCCTGGGGCAAATTGTTGGATTGCAGGTCGGCCTGCGCTTCAAGGTAATCGGCGTAATCATCCAGTGCATTGCCCTGGAGATTGGCCTGACGGAAGGCCTGCACTGCTTCCGGATATCTGTGGTCGAGCAGATAAGCATGGCCCAGCGCAATGTATGCCGCAGCCGATGCTTCACCGGTGTGCGCACGCGCATAGGCCGTTACACCAGCATATGCCGCAGGAGTGCGCATCACCGCCAGTTGCTGTGCCATGGGCCGAAGCTGGGACGAAGCCACGAACGCCTGTTGCAGCTTGTGGCTCTTGGCCCTGGCCCGCGCAGAGAGAGGCCGCCGTCTTCGGTGTGGAGTGTGTTTGCTCCGCGCGGGGCTTGTTGTCTTGCGCACCACATGGCTCGCACCGTGTTTGCCAGACCGCGGGGCGGTTGCCGTGGCCTTATGTTTCTTATGGGTGGAGGATGAAGCCGTCTGGGGCCAGCATGTTCCGGACACCAGAACAGCAAGGACCATCAGCATCCCAATCCGCAACCAGCCTGCAACTCCCTCTTTCACGAACCTCTGCATTCTTCCGCCTGTATTCATGCTAAGACGAAATGGAGGCAAATGTTGCGCAGTGTTATCGAAGGAGATTCAAGGCGTTCCTTATTCGCAAATGATGCTGCTTTGCTGCCGTGCTTTTGGCCCTTTTCTTTCCACGCATTTACTATAGAAAAGGAGTCTTGGGGCCTGTGCATTCTTCTTTGCCGCAACGCTCCGGTTAGGAAAGGTCGAAGTTCCTGAAGCCATCTGTCATGCCAGACATCCAAACACAAGGGACCGAAGAGGTCCACCCGGACGTTCTGCTCGTCAACCGGGCGCGGGAAGGAGATGTCGAGGCGTTCGAGAAGCTGGTGAAACAATATGACCGCCAGGTCTTCCGGATTGCCCAGCACATCACCCAGAACCGCGAGGACGCCGAAGATGTAGTGCAGGACGCCTTTTTAAAGGCCTACGAGAAACTGGACCAGTTCCAGGGAAACTCGAAGTTTTATACGTGGCTGGTACGCATTGCTGTAAACGAAGCCCTGATGCGTCTGCGCAAGCGGCGCACCGGACGTATGGTTTCCATTGACGAGGATGTAGAAACAGACGAAGGGTCCATGCCCCGCGATCTGGCCGACTGGGGACCAGACCCGGAGCAGCAATACAGCCAATCGGAGCTGGCTGAGATTCTGCGCAAGACCATTCAGGGACTTCCTCCGGGATTCAGAGTGGTGTTTGTGCTACGAGACGTTGAAGGCCTCTCGACAGAAGAGACCGCAGAAACGCTGGGACTGAGTGTCCCGGCGGTAAAATCGCGCTTGTTGCGGGCGCGGTTGCAGTTGCGGGAACGGCTGAGCCGTTATTTCCGCAAAAACAAAAGGGATGGTGCAAAGTGACCTGCACAGAGTTTATTGCGATGTTGGATGACCTGATCGAAGACCGGGTCTCGGCTTCGTTGCGCGCTGAACTGGAAGAACATCTGCGCGGTTGTGAACACTGTGTGGTCACCCTGAACACGACGCGCAAGACCATTGAAATCTACCGCAGCCACGAACTCTACGAGCTCCCCAACGATCTGCGCCAGCGCTTACAGAAGGCCATTCTGGCCAAATGCAAAAAGTGCTAACTGCTATCATGAGTGTATGACCACGGTTGACGTTCTCTTTCGCTACGAACAGCATCCTTCCGAGGCCGCAATGTTCGCTCTTGGCAACATGAGCGAAGTCTATGGCATCCGCCGCATCCAGTTAAAAGAAGACCAGAAGACCATCCGTGTGGAGTACGATGCTACACGCCTGAACAAGGCCGTTGTCGCGCAGTTATTGCGCCGCGCTGGCATGAGCATCTCAGAAGAAGTTTCCCTGCTGCCGCCGCAACCGGCTGTAGAAGCACAACCTGCCGCGGCCGCACAATAAAAGTCTTATGGAGAACATCTTCGCCTCGCTTGAAGCGAGGGAAATCTACTTTCCTTCCAGGGCCTGAATCACCGTATTGATATTGGGCTGGGCATTTTTCAGGTATTCACCGACGCGTTTGCGCTCCTCCGGAGGAAGCGTCTGGGCCAGAGACAGCAGTCGCCGCAGCGTAACCGTTACATCATCAATGTAGTTCATCAATCGGATGGCTTCTCCGGAAAGGGGCATCGGTGTTCCTCATTTCTTAAGTCTTCCTTTCTATTGTGAGCGGAGTGTACAAGTTTCGTAAAGTGCGCCGCAATCAGAGAACATCAATCAACTCATCTTCCTCTTTCTGCATCCTAACGGCAGTATTCATCGCTACACCCAGAAAAACTTATGTCGAAAGTACAGGATTGCATTTTTGATATGGTGCATCGGGACGCGCGCGTGCCGAAATCCACCTACCGCGTCCAGATGCACTCCGGCTTTCAATTTAAGGACGTCGAAGGCATTCTGCCCTATCTCAAAAATCTGGGCATCAGTGATCTGTATTCGTCACCCATCTTTGAAGCCCGCAGCGGAAGCACCCACGGCTATGATGTGACCCGGCATGACCGCATCAACCAGATGCTGGGAGGGGAAGAAGGCTTCCATCGCATGAGCGCCCTTCTGCGGGAGTATGGGATGGGGCTGCTGCTGGACATCGTGCCGAACCACATGGGCGTAGGAAACGAGTCGGCATGGTGGCAGGACGTGCTGGAAAACGGCCGCACCTCTGAATATGCCACTTTTTTCGATATTGACTGGGACCCCATCCGTCCTGACATGCGCGGAAAGCTTCTGATCCCTGTTTTAGGCAACCAGTATGGAGAAGAGCTGGAGAGTAAAAAAATACAGGTCGCCATGCAGGATGGACTCCTCAAGGTCACCTACTATGACCATTCTTTTCCTCTTGCTCCACGTTCGATCCCCATACTTTTTCCTGAAGAGGAAGACCAAAGGGACGGCGTGCCCGGATGGTTTCGCGATCTTTTGCAGGAACTAGCGCACATCCCTCCAAATGACTCCTCAGATGCAGGATTGATCGCACAGCGGCAGCAGCAGCTACGCGAGCTCAAGCCCCGTCTTTTGAAGGCCCTGGGTTCGGATGAAATCCGGCCTGTCATCCTGCGCGCCATCGAGCGGGTGAATGGCGTGGAGGGAGACCCACGCAGCTTTGACCACCTCCATGCCCTGCTGGAGATGCAGCCCTATCGACTTGCCTACTGGCGTGTCTCGTCGGAAGAAATCAATTACCGCCGTTTTTTTGATGTCAATGACCTGGTTGGTCTTCGCCAGGAAGACCCCTCCTGTTTTGCGGCGACCCACCGTCTGGTGAGACGCATGATCGCTACTGGAGAAGTCACGGGCCTGCGGATTGATCATTGCGATGGTATGTTCAATCCCCGTCAGTACCTGATCCGCCTGCAACTGCTTTGCATTGCCGGTCAGTGTTTCGGTCCCGAACCTCAGGGCGAGCTTACTGCCAGCGGCCTGGAGGTAGAACTGCGAGAGGCCCTGCGCGGCTATGACTGGACGCGCAGTCAAGGCCCTCTCTATACCGTCGTTGAAAAAATCCTGGAACCGCGCGAAGTCCTCCCGCAGGAATGGCCGGTGCGAGGCACGACCGGTTACGACTTTCTCCACCTTGCCAATCAGGTTTTTATCGAACCGCGCAACGCAGCCAAATTCACGACGCTCTACGCCAGGATTGTGGGCAAAGAAATCGACCCTGACGAGCTGATCTACCGCTGCAAGCTCAAGGTCATGCAGACCTCCCTTTCCAGCGAGATTTATGTCCTGACCAACCTGCTGGACCATCTGGCTGCGAGCGACCGCCGCGCCAGAGATTATACGGAGAGCATTCTGGAGCGCGTCATTCGCGAAACCATTGCCTGTTTCCCGGTATACCGCACATACATTGACGACCGCGGCCAGTATACAGAGCGCGACCTCGCCTTCATTCATCAGGCCATCGAACGCGCCAAACATCGCAACCCTGATGTGGCAGAGTCGGCCTTTGATTTTCTGGAAAGCACGCTCCGGCTGGGCGACCATGAAGATGAAAAATATCCGGCGCGGCTGCACTTTGCTTTGAAGTTCCAGCAGCTCACCGGACCTGTCATGGCCAAAGGAGTAGAGGATACCGCATTTTATGTTTATACGCGCTTTGTTTCCTCGAATGAAGTTGGCAGCTCCATCAAAGCCTTTGGCCTCAGTCCTGAGCTTTTTCACGCCGCCAACCTGGAACGGCTGCAAAAGTCCCCTGATTCCATGCTGACCACATCTACGCATGACACCAAGCGAAGCGAAGATGTGCGCAACCGTCTGAATGTCTTGTCAGAAATGCCCTCGCAGTGGGCCTCGATGGTGCGGCGCTGGATGCGCATGAACGCTGCGCACAAACAAAAGCTTCCGGATGGCCGCGTGGCTCCCGACACAAACGAAGAGTATCTGATTTACCAGACGATCGTGGGTGCATGGCCCTGGCGTATGGAAACCACCGAGGACAGAAAGCAATTTCTTGACCGCATCAAGGAATACTGCACCAAGGCCCTCAGCGAAGCCAAGGTCAATGTCAGTTGGACCAACCCGGACCCCGAGTATCTGGATGCTGTGCATAAGTTTCTTGAAACCATTCTGCTGCCTCAGGGCCGTATGCAGGAGACACGGTTTGTTCACACGCTCCTGTCTTTCCTGCCTCCCGTGCAGTTCTTTGGCGCACTGAATTCCCTTGCACAAGTGGTCCTGAAAGTATGCTCGCCCGGAGTTCCGGACTTCTACCAGGGTTCTGAATTGTGGGACCTTACTCTTGTGGACCCCGACAACCGGCGTCCCGTCGATTTTGCCCAGCGCATGAAGGCATTGGAGCAATTGCTTCAGCAGGCGGAAAGCGAAGGCCCTGCCGCTGTTTGCGCCGACGTATTGCGGAACTTGCCGGATGGCCGTATCAAGCTGTGGACCATGCACCGCGCCCTCTCTGTCAGGAACGAACTCCATTCCCTTTTCCGCCGTGGAGACTATCTCCCTCTGGAGATTGAACTGGACCGGCAGGAAAATGCGATTGCCTTTCTCCGACTGGACAGGAGTACGCAGCAGGCGGTTCTTGCTGTTGTTCCTCGCTTTGCCTGCTCCATGATGCAGATGCGAAGCAGCCTGCCGCTGAAGGATGCGTGGGGGAAAGCGCAAATCAGGCTGCCCGATCATACACCTGCTGCATTTATCAATGTGTTTACCGGTGAAGAGGTCCACACTGAGGAAAACATCTTGCGTTTACGCGAGATCTTCACGCAGTTTCCGGTAGTCGTACTCCGCAGCAGGTCGGCGCAAGGACTGTAAATCACGGTTTAGGGGCGCCCCTGGTCTTCATTGATTTATAAAGGCATGTATGGGCAGCACTCTTCAGGCAGAAATCAAGCAGTCCCGCCCCTTCGCCAGCCAGGAAGAAGAAGCGGTGCTCAACATTCTCAGGACGGCCGACCGGATCCAGTATCACCTTCAGCAGACGCTGAAACCCTTAGGCATTACTCCTACGCAATACAACGTACTGCGTATTCTGCGTGGTGCCGGAAATGGAGGCCTGCGATGTTCAGACATCGGGGAACGTCTGATTAGCAGTGACCCCGACATCACCCGGTTGCTGACTCGCCTGCAGAAAATGCGGCTCGTGCGCCGAAAGCGGGACCCCAAAGACCGTCGGGTCATTTACACACGCATCTCGCCGCGGGGGATGGACCTGCTGGAAGAGTTAGACCCCGTGGTATGCAACCATGCGAAAGAGGTCCTGCAGGGCTTGAACAAAGAAAAACTTGGAGAGCTGATCTCTATGCTGGAAGAGATTCGCGCTCCACTTTCCGCAAAGGACTCCGTTCAGGCCTGATCCTTTTTATTTCTTGAACAGATTTTTGGCGATAAACAGCGCATTTGCAGGACGTTCCGCCAGTCGGCGCATGAAATAGGGATACCACTCGGTACCGAAAGGAACGTATACCCGCATCGGAAAGCCTTCCTTCACCAGCGACCGCTGCAGGTCCCGGCGGATGCCATACAGCATCTGGAACTCGAAAGACCTGGGGTCCAGCCCGTGCTCGCGGACAAACTGCTTTGTAGCGGCAATCATCTGCTCATCATGCGTGGCGATCCCGTGATACAGCCCGCTGGTCAGCAAAAGCTGCATCAGCTTTACAAAGTTTGCATCCACGTCCTTCTTTTCCGGAAAAGCAAGGCTCGCAGGCTCCTTGTAGGCCCCTTTACAAAGGCGGATGCGGATGCCCTCCCCGGTCAGCGTCCGAATGTCCTGCGCGCTGCGGTAAAGATAAGCCTGAATCACGACTCCCACATGGCCTCGATTGCCCGGGAGGGCATGGATCCTGCGGACCATGTCGATGGTTGCCTGCGTGTACTGGCTGCCTTCCATATCCACCCGGACAAAGGTATTGGCAGCGACCGCATGTTGTACCAGCTCAGCCACAATTTCTTCCGCCAGCCCGGGATCAAGGTCCATTCCCATCTGCGTGAGTTTCAGGCTCACATTGGCATTCAGCTTCTGGCTCTCGATGGCGTCCAGCAGCCGGTGGTACACCTCACCCGAGCGCCGCGCCTCCCCCGGGGTCGTTACGTTTTCCCCCAGGCTGTCCAATGTGGAAGCGATCCCCAGGTCCGCCAATTCCTTGGCGGCACGCACAACGTCCTGGATCTCCATGCCTGCAACAAAACGCGAGGACATCCGGCGACCCATTTCTGACTGCTCGGCGAACTTTCTGAGAGAGGCATTCTGGGAAAGAGCAATAAAAGCAGAACGAAGAATCGGCATATCTTTCTGGCGTTCAGACGAACTTTCTATTCTCTCACAGCCATCCAATTGGCCCTGCGCCAGCTTCCGGGCTTTGTCTTTGAAGGACCGGGACGGATTTTCTCAGATTTTTATCCATGAACAAACCCGCCTGTAACCTGCGGGCATCACACTTTTTGTAAGAAGTCTGCAGTCCGTTGGAGAAAAGACCTCTCCAGCCAGTCCAAAGGCTCAATTGCTCCCGCGCAAGCACGGTGACGCGCAGGAATGTTTGGGGAGATGAAATCATGGTCAACAATTGCGCAAATCCTGAGTGCGCAAAGCCGCTTCATTACCTGCGGGAGGGGCGGATTTTCGTTTTTGATGTTACCGAAGAAACCCCGGATGCACCGCGGCGCCTGGAACATTACTGGCTTTGCGGGACCTGCTCGGAGCACTTCGTGATTCAAAAAGACTCGGGTACCGGAATCCATCTTGTGCCTCGACGGGCGGGACGAATGGCTGCCCAAGAGCCCGAGGTGATCGCCCTGGCATCCTGAACTTATGGTTTTACTCCCGGCTTTGGCAGAGATTCCACGCCTCGGGGTGTGGATCTTGCCTATTTGCGGAATTTATGTTCTCCCCGTAAAATAAGAGTTTGCAGGGAAAGGTTTTTCGAATCATGCCAAAGCCAGGAATTCATCCAAATTATCAGGAAATCCGTGTAGTTTGTGCCTGTGGGCACAGCTTTACCACGCGCTCGACCCATAAGGGAGATATCCACCTCGAAATCTGCTCCAATTGCCATCCTTTCTTTACAGGCAAACAGAAGCTGGTGGATACAGCCGGTCGCGTGGAGCGCTTCCGCCGCAAGTACGCCAAAGCGGAGACTTCAGCAAAGTAAACAAAACGAAGAGTTTACAAGACACAAAAGCCTCCGCTTGCCGGAGGCTTTGCTATGCAGAAACACTGGGACAATCCGCGCGAACACACCATGCCGCCAGGCGTGCGGGTTCCTGCGTCTGTACAGATAGGCGCGATTACGGTGGCCCCGGCTACCGTTCTTGCCCCCATGGCTGGCGTCACAGACACTGTATTTCGCCGCTTCATCCGCAATGCCAGCGTCTTTTCCTCTCAGGCCGCCCCGGGGACGTCCGTAGAATCCGAGATCACCAATCAGCAATCAGGCTGTGGACTGATCATGACCGAGTTCACCTCGGCGGACGGTCTTACTCGGATGCGTGAGTCCAAACGCAAGCGCTATCTGACTTTTTACGAGGACGAACATCCTATTTCTGCGCAGTTGTTCGGCTCAAATCCGGAGACCTTGGCCGACGCAGCCCGTATCGTACAGGACACTGGTTTTGACATGGTCGATCTGAACCTGGGCTGTCCTGCCAAGCGCGTGGTTTCCTGCAATGGCGGCAGTGGACTTCTGCGCGATCTTCCCCTGATTGAAAGGATCTTCACGGCAGTTCGCGCCGCTGTGTCCATCCCATTTACGGTGAAATTCCGCCTGGGATGGAACGACTCCAACATCATTTGCGTGGAACTGGCCCGTATGGCCGAAGGATGCGGTCTCCAGGCCGTGGCCCTCCATGCGCGCACGCGTGAACAGGGGTACTCCGGACAGGCCCGCTGGGAATACATCGCCCAAGTCAAGGATGCCGTCCGTATTCCTGTGATTGGCAATGGAGATGTCCGCACTCCGGAAGATGCCTGCGCCCTGGTGGCCCAAACCGGGTGCAATGCAGTCATGATTGGCCGTGCGGCCCCATCCAACCCCTGGATTTTCCGCCAGATTGCCCAGTACACAGCAACCGGGCACTACGATGTACCTACCGTCTTTGATCGCTATCGGATGATTCGCACCTACTTCCAGATGCTACTTGAGGAAAGCCATCCGGAAACAGTGGGCAAGATGAAGCAATTCGCCTCCTGGTTTACTCATGGAGTTCCAGGTGGGGCCTCCCTGCGCAAATCGATCTACGAGTCACGGAGCGGCGAAGCCATTCTTTCCGCCGTCGAGCGCTTTTTCGAGCCTCAGATGACCGCGCTCGCTTCCTGACAGCGATTCTTTTTCCCCCTTCGTGCTTCGCAACCTCTCTGCATCTAAACGCTACAGGCAGTCTTTGCGTCTTTTCTAAGTGCGCATCCGGCATCCGAACGCATGTGCTCTGGCGCACGGAAGGGCGATTTTCCTCGCTCCCTCAAGAACTGTTTGCCGGAGATGTTTGTTTAATGTTTCAGTCGTCCCTGCATTATCTCCTGCTTGAGGCCTTTGTCGTCGGCATGGCGTTGGTCGCATCCCGCTGGAAGGCCTGGCTTTGTCTTGCCAGCCGAATGGAAACTGCTCTGAAATCTATCAGCCGGCGTCCTGCACTTTGCTTCTGGATGATTTTTGCCGCAGCCATCCTGGTCCGTCTGGCACTGCTGCCGGTTGAGCCTCTCCCGACACCTTTGCTGCATGATGAATTCAGCTACCTTCTCGCAGCGGACACCTTCGCGCATGGACGCCTCACCAATCCTCCACCGCCGGTGCCCGCGGCATTTGAGACCTTCCATGTAAACGTCTGGCCCTCCTATCAGTCCATGTATCTACCTGGAACAGGCCTGGCGCTTGCCGTAGGGCAGCTCCTGGGGTCCCCATGGATCGCAGTGCTGCTCACCTCTGCGCTTTTTTGCGCTCTAGTGGATTGGGCCGTCTCCGGATGGCTGCCTCGACAGTACGGGCTGGCAGCTGCGCTCATCGCAATGAGTGTTTGCCTGGACTGGAACCACTGGTTTGACAATTATTTTTGCCTCGGACTGACGGCGGCTGCCGGGGCGCTCGTCATCGGCAGTATCCCCCGAATCTATCACCACCGCACGGCTGCTTCTACGCTTCCGCTCGGCATCGGGCTGTGCACCTTCCTCCTGACCCGGCCGTATGAGGGTTGCATGGTCTCGCTTCCGGCTTTGCTGCCGCTGCTGTGGATGCTCCGCCGCACAGGATGGAAGGCCCTCATCAGGCTTGTCGCAACACCATTGCTCATGCTCCTGTTCACCTTTGGCTGGCTCTGTTACTACAACTGGCGCGGGACTGGCCACCCTCTGCTTTTTCCTTACGTAGTGAACTATGAGCAGTACCACATCACAGGACCCTTCATTTTCTCGCGCCCACGGCCCGTTCCTGTCTATCACCATGACTCCATGCGAAATTTCTACACCCATTGGGAGATGAGCACCTATCGCATGGTCACCCGCCATCCGATGCAGTTTCTGCGGTTAAAAGTAAAGGCCTATTACCGCGTTTTCTTTGCCGGAAATGGTCTCCTGCTGCTGCTGGGCCTTGTTGCCGCGGTCCGTAAGCACTCGCCCTTCGCCTCGCTTGCATTCTCCTTTGCAGGCTTTCTGACTGTGCTGGCGCTGATGGCCTGGTATCCTTACCCTCAATATGGAGCGCCTGCCGCGGCCGTCTTTCTTACTCTGATTGCACTAGGGTTGTTTACTTTGCGTAGAATCCAGGTCCGTTGCTGGCATGGCACTGACCTTGTACGGGGATGGGTGCTGGCCCAGCTTCTGCTCACTGCCAACATCTTCTACGAAAACTGGATGAAAAGCCCGCTGCCTGCGGAACCTCGCTATGCCTCGATGGAAAGGCAGAAGGTGGAACATCTTTTGCAGCACTACCCGGGCAAGCATTTGTGTCTGGTGCAGTATTCACTCGACCATCCTGGTGTGCAGGAATGGGTCTATAACGGCGCTGACCTGAACAGCCAGCGCATCCTCTGGGCGCGCAGCATGGATCCTGACAATGACAGAAAGCTGATCCAAGCCTTTCCCGGACGCAGGGTTTGGCTGCTAAGGCCTGACACTCCTGCACAGAATCTCATCACCTATTCGTCGGACCTAGCGTGGCCCAACCCAAATCAAAAAATTGTGGCCCGGACCACACCGCCCCCGCCGCCCTAGCGCATCCATTCCGGCAGTCCGGAGGCAATGGCTGCTCGAACGGCGGCCATCAAATCTTCACGCGAGGTATATTCCTTCGGCCAGAGTGGCGGATGAAAGACCACTCGCGCTGTCCCCGGAGTGATGCGGATGCTTCCCTTTTTCATCATGCTTTCTGTTCCGGAAATCGAAACCGGCACTACGGGAACACCCGCCTCCATGGCAAGATAGAACGGCCCTTTCTTGAAAGGAAGCAAGCGGCCATCCGGAGAGCGCGTCCCCTCGACAAAGGTGGTCATATGTAACCCTGAGGCAAGCACTTCTCTTCCCTTTTCCACGCTTTGCTTTGCGCTCTCCACGCGCCCGTCGCGGTCTACGGGAACGAAGTTGCCGAGCTGCATGGCATATCCCAGGACCGGGATCTTCATCAATGCCCGCTTCAGAAAGACAGACGTACGTCCGGGAATGAGTGGCAGCAGTACCGGGGGATCAAGGTTCGAGACATGATTGGACATGAAAATATACCGCTGCCGGGGATCCAGCCGCTCCAGCCCCTCTGCTTTAACCTGGATCCCGGCAACCCGGAGGCCAGTCCTGGCGATCCACATGGCCCAGCGGTAAAGCATGGAAATGTCCCCGGACATCAGCGTCCAGGGCAGACCGACGACCGCAGCAGGAATTCCAAAGAAAAGATATGTAAACAGAACAGCAAAGGTGGCAAGCATGACTTATGAACGGACCAGTGCCTTGTTCTCCAGCGCTTGCGGCAGTTTGTCATAGATTCCTTCAAACCCGCCATTCGAGAGAATGGCAACGACATCGCCGGAGCGAAGCTCTGGAGCGATGGCTTGCACAATCGCGTCGGCATTCGCCAGGAGCACGGCCTCTTTCCCCGATTGCCTGAGCCCGGCCACCACTGTTTCCGGATGCAGCCGTTCCTGTTCGGGAATACTCTCCTGCCTATAGACCCCTGACAAAACGATGCGGTCCGCAAGCGAAAGGCTCTCTACCAGCTCGCGCTCGAAGACATTGCGGCGCAGAGTATTTGAACGCGGTTCGAGGACGGCCCAGAGGCGCGATCCAGGATAAGCAGTGCGCAAGGCCCGCAGCGTCTCACGGACAGCCGTGGGATGGTGTGCAAAGTCATCAATGATGGTGATGCCATCCACCACGGCGCGCACCTCAAGTCTTCGTTTGACGCTTTGAAAAGTGATCAGGGCCTCCTGAATTGCTGCGAGGGAGACTCCCTGCCCGGCCGCCAGCGCCGCTGCAGCCGTTGCATTCAGCGCATTGTGTTCGCCAGCCATGTTCAGAGCCAGCTCCGCGAAGGGCATGCCTTCATGCTGGACCTTCCACCGGGTCTGGCCCTCAGCAAAATGAAGGTCTGTGATGCGCCAAGTTGCGTCTGGTGCAAAACCATACCGCTCCACTTTGCAAAAGGCACGCGCCACGCATTCGGAGACATTCGCAGCACCATCATAGGCGACGATGCGCCCCCGTCGCGGCACCAGGTTCACCAGGCGCTTAAAGGCGGTCTTTACCTGGTCGAGATCGCGGTAAATGTCCGCATGATCGAACTCGACGTGCGTAAGAATCAGCGCGTCCGGGAAGTAGTGCATGAATTTTGGGCCTTTGTCGAAGAAGGCCGTGTCATACTCATCACCTTCGATGATGAACGGCCGGCCCTCGCGCAGCTGAAAGCTGGCGCCAAAATTTTCCGCCACGCCGCCAATCAGAAACGACGGAGCAAGCTCCGGCTGCTGGCGCGAAGCGACCTCATAGATCCACGCCAGCATGGAAGTCGTCGTCGTCTTACCGTGCGTCCCGGCAACGACAAGCGATTCACGTCCGCGCAGAAATTCGTGATGCATCAGCGCGGCGAGAGAGGTGAACGGGATGCGCTGGTCCAGCACATACTCCAGCTCAACATTGCCGCGAGAAATTGCGTTTCCAATGATGACCAGATCGGGATGCGGCTTCAGGTTTTCCTCTGAGAATGGTTCGGCAACGGGAATCCGCAGACTGGAGAGCAGGTCAGACATGGGCGGATAGGCTGCATCGTCGGATCCAGTGACATGATGTCCCTTCAGCTGCAAGAGTCCGGCCAAAGAAGCCATCGCCGTGCCGCAGATTCCGATGAGATGAATGTGTTTGTTTTGCATTTCTTTACTCAGACTGCACTGCTGGTTCGAGGTAGCGCAAGAGCGGGGCGTCTTCAAGGACCAATTCAGCCTCAATCCCGAACGGAAGGGTCACATTGCTGTGTGAGACGTGGCCCGAGCGTAATCCGATTGCTATCGGACCGTCGAACCAGTCAAGTACGCGCAAAATGACTTGTTCCACCAGGTCCGCCGGTGCTCCGGGAGATGCGCAATCCAGCATCTCTCCAAAAATGAACCCGCAGACGCCATCAAATTTTCCAGCGAGCACCATCTGCCGCAGCATTCGGTCTATCTGGTAAGGTTTTGCGCCTATATCTTCCAGAAAGAGCAGCTTTCCTTCTGTCTGCGGCGCAAAGCGTGTGCCCAGGCAAGAGGTCAGGATGCTTAGGCAACCGCCATACATCACGCCGCGCGCCCGTCCCGGCTTGAGCACACGCAGCCCCTCGGCTGCGCCAGCAACGATCAGGTCTCCATCCAGGGCGGCATCCAGGCTCAGATCATGCACACCGCCGCTGACTGCGAAATCGGCGGCAACCATGGGGCCATGAAAGGCGACCAGTCCGGTCTGGTCAAGAAGCCACGTCTGCACAGCGGTCATGTCACTGTAGCCAAAGAGTGGCTTTGGGTTTTCGCGGATGATGTCGAGGTCAATGTCTTCAAGCAGATAATTTGATCCGTAACCGCCACGGGTACAGAAGATGGCCTGCACTTCGGGGTCAGCAAAGGCCGCATGCAGGTCAGCAAGCCGCTCTTCGACTGTTCCGGAAAAGTAAGGGGCCAGCCGTCCCTGCGCGAACTGTCCAAATTCGGCATCGTATCCACGCGCGCGCAAAGCCTCCAGACCACGCGCCAGGCGCTCTGGCTTCGATGAACTCGCCGGAGCAATCACGGCCACGCGTGCATCGGGCGCTACTGCGGCGGGCTTCAGCATCTAGAACGCCTCGCCTTGCGCAATCAGATGCGCCGGTCCGGTCAACAGGACTTCGGTGCTGCCGTCCCACTCCACCCGCTGCTCACCCCCTTGCGCGCGGACCAAAAGGTGCCTGGCTCCGCCCCGATGCGCAATGGCGGCCACGGCTGAGGCACAGGTCCCGGTGCCGGAAGAAGTTGTGGGCCCCACGCCGCGCTCATAAATCCGAAACTCGATCTCATCTGCGCGGACCACATGCACAAATTCAACATTGGTCTGCTGCGGAAAATCAGGGTGAAAGCAGAGATCGTGACCAACCTCCTGCCAGCTGCGGCCTGCCACAAGGAAAGAGGTATCCTGCACAAAGACCACAAAATGCGGATTGCCAATAGAGACGGCGATGCCCTCTATCTGCTGGCCTTTCAGGTTTACCTGGCGCGGGCTGATCTTGGGCACGCCCATGCGCGAAGCAATCTGGTAGCCACTGCCTTCACGTTCGATAATCTGACACTCACGCGGCCCTGCATCGGTTTCCAGCAAAATGGTGTCTCTGTGCTGAAGTCCCTTTTCATGCGCCATCCAGGCGGCCACGCAGCGGGTGCCGTTTCCGGAAAGCTCGGCAATCGAACCGTCCGCATTGAAGAGCCTGATTTTTCCTGCGCGGTCTCCGGTCCATTCCAGATACTCTACGCCGTCGGCGCCGATTCCTGTATTGCGCTGGCACAGGCGGATGGCGGTCTCGCGCTGCCGGTCCGCACTGACATGCTTGGTCTCAATTACCAGAAAATCATTGCCGCAGGCATGGGCCTTTACAAAGGGAATCAATCATCCTCCACATTGGGAAACACCAATATTTCGTCAATTGCGGGCGAAGCATTCAAGGCCGCCTGCAATCGGTCATGCATTTTGCGCGTGGCAAAGACTGTAAAGCAGAGCCGGTTCAATTCCCCAATGTTCTGCTGCTCCAACGGCCCCAGCCTGCGCTTCATCTTGTCCATGGCATGAAGGATGGCCGTAGACATCTTCACCGGATCGCGTCCGCGCGCCTCATACAGAACAGAATAGAGCTTCAGATTCGCCTTACGCTCCAGAAGCCCCACACCTTCCAGCGCCACCAGCACCAAGACTGCAGAAAACACCGCGGGAATATACAACCCGGCCCCGCAGGCCATGCCAATCGATGCTACGGCCCATACCGTGGCCGCGCTTGTCAGCCCGCTGATGCGGTCCCGATTATGCAGGATAAGCCCCGCTCCCAGAAAGCCGATTCCCTGGACGATGTTCGAGGCAATCTGACCACGGTTCGTGCTGTTTTCTCCAGCAATCACAGAGGAGAGAAAGGTAAACAACGCTGCGCCAAAGCAGATCAGCAGATTGGTCCTGACACCGGAGGCCTTGTGATGATACTCACGATCAATCCCGATGACTCCGCCAAGAAATGCAGCAAGCAGCAGGCGTCCTGCCACTCCTCCGGTCAGGACGGCCTCTTCGAGGGCACTAAAACTCAGCATGTGTTCGGGGGCTTCGATCATCATGGCTGTTTGAGCGTGATGCTATCACTTTGCAAGGTAAATGCGCGCGCAGGGCTGTCCGGTGGAACACACAACGTTAACCAGCGTCAGCCCTTCCGGATGTGCGGCCACCGCCTTTGCAACCGCGTCCTGGTCGGTAGCAACAACGATGCTCGCAGCCTGGCCCGGATGCTGCAAGGCCGCAGGCCACTGATAGTAGTCGGTTTCATTGATGGTCTGCTTCAGTGGAATGCCGGCCCGCTGCAATGCGCCAATATGCTCCGACGTATACATCAGAATCATGCCCTGCTGCGGCAGCGCCTTCAGCGCTTCTGCCAGCGACTCCTCATAAGGAATACGGGTGCGCGAATTGGCGTAAGCTTCAGCCAGAACAATGGGGGTCCCACGCATCAGCGTAAGACTGTCCGCAATGGCCAGCAGCAGTGCTGCCGCTCCCACCCATCGCCGCCCCCAAGGCCATTGCCGGACCAGCCATGCGGCCAGGAAAGCCAGAAAAACAGCAAAGGCTGGCAGCATTTCCATTCCATAACGCGAGTTGTACCAGGAATGCGGCCACCACAATGGAATAAAGATAGGCACTGAGCCATATGCGATGGAGTATGCGTAAAATGGCAGCGGCACCCAGAAAAGCAGCACGGGCGTGATCTGCTGCTCGCGCCATTTCCATATGGCAGCCACGGTCCCGGCAGCACTCAGCCAGAGCAGAAGGTTTGCAAAGCGAATGGGCGCTGCGCCGAGTTCTGCTGCTTTCAGGAAGTACAGCGCGGCGACTCTCATGCTGTGCCATCCGGGATAATGCGGCGCTCCGGGCGTGGCCGTGCGCTGTTCAATGGCTTTTGCAGAGTAGGGCCCGCGCATAAAGTCCAGCGGATCGCCAAACTGACGCGCGTTATAGGCCATCCATAACAGCGGAGCAAAGACCAACATTGCGGTGAACAGCAGGAACGCGCCGCCTGCGCGACTGCGCCAGTGGTGGCGCAGATTGCACAATGCAATCAGCCATGTGAAGAAAGCCAAGATCCATCCGTCGTACCGCGTGTAGACAGCGCAAATCAGCACCAGGCCAAGAAAAATCAGCAGGCGCGATGCCCGATGGAACTCCCCTGCCTTGAGTGTACGGACATGTTCCACCAGCAGGAGCACGCTCCAAATCATCTCGGCCAGAAAGAGCGGTTCCGTCATGGCCGTGGTCTGCATGTAAAGCAGTCCAGGATTCAGGGCATAAAAGGCCACAGCAATCAGGGCCGTCCCAGGCTGGAGCCACATGCGGACGAGCCGGTAAATGCCTGCGCATCCCAGCACATAGTACGCCATCGAAGGCCAGGCCCCGGCCAACCCCGTCTGCCACCAGGACATTTTCTGCACAAAGGGGACCAGCAGAAGATGCGGCAAAGGCAGCCAGACCGACCCTAGCTGCTTGTATCCCGGATCGAGCGAGTCGAAGATCCGCCGGGCAATATGCAGATGCGCCACTGCGTCGCCATACAGCAACAACATGCCGCGCGGAAAACAGTACGACAGCGCCATGAGAGACAAGGCAAGAGACGCACAGGCCACAAGCCATGTCTCACTCCGTAGAGCGGCCCTTTCCGTTGCAGAATCAGTCAAGGTGTGACAACTCGCGGAACAACGCAAATCGCTGGTCAATTTCTTCACGCGTCAGGTCCTGGAGACGTTCGGTGCCGAACCGCTCCACTGCAAACGAACCCATGACGCCGCCGTAGAACATAGCACGCTTGAACGATGCCGGAGTTACTTCCGCCTGGGAAGCCAGATAACCAAAAAATCCTCCGGCAAAGGAATCTCCCGCTCCCGTAGGATCCACCACTTCACTCAACGGCAGCGCGGGCGCGCGGAAAGGCAGGGCGAGGTGCGTCTTCTCTCCGGGAAAGATCCGGTCGCTGAAAAATGCCGTTGCGCCATATTCTCCGTGCTTGACGATGAGGCTTTTCGGCCCCATGGCCAGGATCTTCCGGGCCGCACGCACCAGATTATTGTCGTTGGCCAGCAGTTTTGCTTCGCCATCATTAATCAGCAACCCATCCAGGCCCTTCAGCACTTTCTCCAGGTTTTCGCGATGGCCGGTAATCCAATAGTTCATCGTATCGCCACAAACCATTCGCACGTTCGGCACCTGGTTGCGAACATTTTCCTGCAATACGGGATCAATATTGGCAAGGAAGAGGAATTCTGAGTCGGCATATGCAGCAGGAATTTTCGGTGTGAATTTCTCAAAGACGTTCAGCTGGGTCTCGTGCGTCTGCGCCTCATTCAGGTCCTTCATATACGAGCCGCGCCAGAAGAAGCTCTTCCCCTTGACGTGTTCCAGCCCGCGCGTATCAATACCGCGCCGCTGCAGCACATCTTCCTCTTTCGCAGTAAAGTCTTCTCCGACCACGGCAATCACGCGGACATCCGTAAAATAGCTTGCGGCCAGCGAAAAGTATGTTGCCGCCCCACCCAAACAGCGCTCGGCCTTTCCGGAAGGCGTTTCGATGCTGTCAAACGCAACACTGCCCACTACAAGGATTGCCATACAGTTTTCTGTCCTTAATCTTTCTTCAGGTATTTCCCGACAATCAGGTCAAGCCGCTCCCGTGTTTCCGCCGGGACCGCAGCCGGGTTCGTGATGATGGCATACTGGAGCGCCGTCGCACATGCGCACTTGCGTTCTTTGGGCATCGCAGCCACCGCTGCGCGTACCACCTTTGCCGCATTGGCCGCATTCTGGTTCAGAACAGCAAGAATCTGATCCACGGTCACATCATCGTGGCCTTCATGCCAGCAGTCGTAGTCGGTCACCATCGCCATCGTGGCATAGCAAATCTCTGCTTCGCGGGCGAGTTTGGCTTCCTGCAGGTTGGTCATCCCAATCACGTCCGCGCCCCAGCTGCGGTAGAGGTTTGATTCGGCCCGCGTAGAAAACTGCGGCCCTTCCATGCAGACATACGTGCCGCCCCACTTGCCTACTACGCCGGAAGCGGCGCATCCATCAGCCACCGCCCTGGCCACGGTCGCGCAGACCGGATCGCCAAAGGCCACGTGGGCCACGATTCCGTTTCCAAAGAAGGTAGATTCACGGTGAAAAGTGCGGTCAATGAATTGGTCGGGGACCACAAAGTCCGTCGGCTTGTGCTCTTGCTTCAGTGAACCGACCGCAGAGACAGAAATGATGCGCTCCACGCCGAGCTTCTTTAGTGCATAGATATTGGCGCGAAAATTCAGCTCAGAGGGAAGCAGTTTATGCCCTCGCCCATGCCTCGCCAGAAAAGCGACCTTGCGGCCTTCCAATTCGCCAAGAATGAAGGCGTCGCTTGGTTCACCGAAAGGTGTTTCTACGCGTTCCTCGCGTGTATTTGTAAGACCGGGCATGGCGTAAAGGCCGCTGCCCCCGACAATTCCTATCTCTGCTTGCTGCAAACCTCGCTCCGGCTCTCAGGAAATGTTCCGCCAATGGACGAAGTTTCAGTATAAACGCCTTGAAATAAACAACCGCCGCAATGGCCCCAGGCAGGGCCCGCTGCGGCCCGCGTTCCGCCCCTGGGAAAGACGCATGACCGCATCAGGAGACGATTCCAGCCAGAAATGGCGCCACGGTATGAAAGGCAATACCCCCGAATTTCGCTATCATTCCGGCGATGGTGCCAATGGTCGCCAGCTCGGTCTGTGCGGCGCCGGAGGCCTTGATCAGCAAATTCAGCTTTTCCAACCCTGATTCCAGCCTGCTCTTTGCCTCCGGGGCCTTTACGTCTTCTTTCATCGGCTGCACAACATTCTCTACAATTGTGCTTTTCATTGCATCAGGGATTGAGGACCTCTGAATTTCCGCCGTCAGGTCCTCAATCAGTTTGATCAGCTGCTGCTGGTCTGCTGCATTCTGCACGGAAACGCTCGCAGATGCCCCGGCGCCCACCGCAATCCCGGTGCCTGTTATGCCGCCTCCTACATAAGTCCCGCTCGTTCCCCCGCCCTCTGTCATCGGTCTGTCTCCTTTTCCGGGCGGACCGCAGTGGAAGCAAGGCTATGCTCGCCCACCGCAATTCCGGCCCCTTGTATGCTGCCATTTACATGGACGGAGTGATCGTCCATATGAATGGTGACGTTGTAAATTGCGCCCGCAGGCACAGACATCACTGGCATCTGCTGCTCAGTCCTGGGATTGATGATGTTCAATTGCACCTGATCGGGGTGCCTGGGATCTGCAATGGCAACCACAGAAGCAGGTTGTGGATTGCCGCCGGTGATGCTCATGCCGCCAATGAGTTGAAGGCACGGCGCCAGAAATTCACTCCATCGCTGCGTGTGTACCATGACCATCACCTTTACTGAAGACTGCGGTCCGGGCACCAACATCACCAGCGCATGGATCGCCACATGAAAAGGCGGCATGCCCACCGCATCAAACTCCCTGCACCAGCCTGTTCCCATCTGCAGGGTCAGTTGCCTCATCGCCGTAAAGTTGAATACAGATTGCACCTGTAAGGACTGCGCCAGCCCCCAAGCCACATCCGGCGATTCAAGGTTCTGTATTCCCATCATGGCCAGCTGCGCCGTCCCCGGGTCCAGTTCCTCTATGGCCACCAGCGCAGGCGTGAACTGGCTGAGCTGGGAGCCGGGAGGCAGAAGCAGAAACATGCTCAAGGGCTGAGGAATCCCACGCATCCGTGCCATCATCGCGGAGTATTGCATCATAGGGTTGGGCGGGACCACCACAAAACCTGGTGGCAAGGCCGCCGTGAAATTCACTCCGCGAATCACTTCCTTATCCAAAGTTCCAGAAGTATAGCGTAAAAGCCAGCCCGACAAAGCAGCCCGCAGTAAGAAATTCGCAGAGAAGAAATATTGGACCGAACCATGAGAAATCCCGCTCCGGGCCTTTCTGCCCTGTGCGCATCGGCATGGCTTCCGGACTGAGGTACCACGTGCAAGCCTCGGGCCTGCTTCCGAAGGTACGTATCGTGGACCGGGTCATCGAAACCGCAAAGAGCACTGCGGCAGACCGCTAGTCGCGGTCTCTCATCCCGGTCCAAGGCCAGATGCCTTCCCCGGTTTTACGGAGGGCCAGGGCGTAGCTGGCGTAGACGCTTTCAAAAACGGAATCCCAGGAGGCGCCCAGGGCATCGCTCCGGGCTGCGTGCCGCATCTTCTGGTGCAGGTGCGGGTGTCGCATCAGATGAAGAATCACGCCGACAAAGTCTTCATCTTGGGCCACAAATCCGGTTTCTCGCTCTTTGACGATATAGCGCGGACCACCATCGGGCGTGACCACCGCCGGTACTCCGGAGGACAACGCTTCGAGCACCACATTGCCGAAGGTGTCAGTGTGCGAGGGGAATACGAAGAGGTCCATGTCCGCATAGGCACGCGCCAGGGCTTCTCCGCGTAACACACCTGGAAATTCCGCATTGGGTAGTTGCTGGCGCAGCCAAGCTTCTTCTGCGCCATGGCCCACAACCAGGAAGCGGAAGTTGGAGACCCCGGCGGCAATTAACTGCTGGCGAATGCTGACCAGCAGCGCAACATTTTTCTCAACAGACAGCCGGCCCACGAAGCCGAGCACAAAATCCTTATCATCGGGCGCACGGCTGCGGCGAGCAGGCGAAAACAGGTCCGTATCAATCCCGCGCGGCATCAGTTTGCAGGGGCGTCCGGTGGCCGTCTCCAGCAACTGGCACAATTGCGGGTTGGGCGCAAAAAGAAGACGGGCAAGGGAATAAAACTTTGCGCCCAGAAAAAAGCTGATCTCTTCGATTGCTGTAGATGCTTGCTGCCGGGCCACCTGTGGCAGCTTTCCAAGAAACCATCCCGCCCTTCTGGCCGCGTATTCATGCACATTGGTGTGCCAGGCCGCCACCAGAGGCAGATGGTAATGGTTTGCCAAAAGCACACCCATGAACCCAAAATCGCTGGGTCCGGTAATGTGGACCACATCAGGCCGGAACTCACGCAGCGCACGCGCCACGAGCGGGAGATGGCGGAAGAATCCAAGATCAAACCGCAGGTCCTTTTCCAGGCCGAAAGAAAGAGGGCCGCGGGGCAACTCCAGCGTCGTGAGCTGGCCTTCCGTCAACAGAAGCGGACGGCGACTTCCGGCCCGCACACACAGGAAAGGCAGGTTTTTCCGACGGACGAAGGCCTCAAAGTGGCGGCTGGTATGGGCCACTCCATTGACCTCATGGAAAGAGTCCGGAAAATACGCCACGCGCATACATAGCGAGTGTATACAACCGTGGGGATTCAGACCGTTACAATCCAGACATGGGCGGCACTCTCTTTTCTGCAGCACAAGTCCGTCAATTTCGCCGCCTGCTCCTGGCCTGGTATGACGCGCATGCCCGCGACCTTCCCTGGCGGCGCACCCGTGATCCTTATGCCATCTGGGTCTCCGAGATCATGCTGCAACAGACCCGCGTCAATGCCGTCCTCGACCACTATGCGCGCTTTATGGAACGGTTTCCCACCGTGCAAGATCTGGCCAAAGCAAAGGAAGAAGAGGTCCTTGCGCGGTGGAGCGGGCTGGGCTACTACCGCCGCGCCCGCATGATGCACAAGGCGGCAAAGGTCATTGTGACCGAGCTGGACGGCAGCATTCCGCAGAGCCGTGCTGCATTACAAACGCTGCCCGGGATCGGCGTCTATACCTCCGCCGCCATCGCCAGCATCGCCTTTGGCGAAGCGGTCGCCGTGGTCGATGGCAATGTCGAGCGCGTCATCCAGAGGCTGTCTTCTTCTGGCGAGGCCATCGCTGCCAAAGCGCAGGCCCTTCTGGACCCCGTCCGGCCCGGAGACTTCAACCAGGCCATGATGGAACTGGGGGCAACTGTGTGTCTGCCGAAGAACCCTCTGTGCCTCCAGTGCGTGGTACAGAAGCTGTGCCGCACCCGCGGCGAGCATCCCGTGGCCCCGAAAAAGGCCGCGCTACGGAAGCATGTCTGCTACGCATTCGTGAAGCGGGGAGAAGAGGTCCTGCTGGAGCAGCGGCCCCACGATGCCTCACTGATGGCCGGCATGTGGGAACTGCCACAGCTGGAGGAGACCCTGCCCGGCAAAGGCCGCCCGCTTCTCCGGACCCGCCACTCGATCACGGTCACCCATTATTCCGTGGACATCTTTGCTCTCGGCCCGGACGATCCCCGGCTCCCGGTAGGAGACCGGCTGCGCCGCTGGATCCGGACGCAGGACCTTCCGGAATTTCCGCTGACCGGACTGACCCGAAAGGTGCTGAAGCGATTGTACGTGCTCAATGCATCTGGTTTTGTAGCAAAATAGTTGGTTGTCCCCCACTCTCTTCTCAGGAGCATCAATGACGCAGTTCGTCCGTTTATTGTCTCTTTTTTCTGTGGCAGTTTTCACAGTGCCTGCCCTTGGTCAGTTGCAGGTCCCGGCCATTCCCGGAGTGCCGGAACCAGCACGCCGGGCCGCTGAAAGCATTGACCCGGAGAAGATACGCGCCCACGTGCGTTTCCTTGCCAGCGACCTGCTTGAAGGACGCGGTCCGGGCCAGCGCGGCGGTGAGCTTGCCGCCGAATATATCGCCACACAATTCGCGCTCGACGGGCTGAAGCCAGCGGGCGACAACGGAACCTACTTCCAGAAAGTCCCGCTCTACGCCGTCCACACCATCGAAGACCAGACCACCGCTGAGTTCCTCCCCGCAAACGGGCAACCCATTTCCCTTGCCTACAGCAGCGACTGGGTGGCCAAGGACCAGAGCGGACAGGAATCTGCGGACATTGACGCGCCTATTGTTTTTGTAGGCTATGGCATTGATGCTCCCGAATACCATTGGAACGACTATGCCGGTGTAGACGTCAAGGGCAAAGTCCTTCTGGTCATCGTGAATGAGCCTCCCTCTGACGATGACCGCTTCTTCAAAGGCAAGGCCCTCACCTACTACGGCCGCTGGACCTACAAATATGAGGAAGCCTCGCGTCTGGGCGCCATCGGTGTGCTGATCATCCATCGCACCGATCTGGCCAGCTACCCCTGGCAGGTGGTGCGCGATTCGCAGGCCATCGAAAAATCGTACCTGCAGGGCGACCCTACGGCTACGCTGAAGGCCGCAGCCTGGATCCAGCACGATGTGGCGCAGAAGCTCTTCACCGCAGCAGGCATGGGCAGCGTCGACGATGAGATTGCCAAAGCCGGCCAGCGCGGCTTCCACGCCGTAGAACTGCCTGTCCGCTTCAAAGCGCATATTGCAAGCAAAGTGCGCCATTATGAGTCAGACAATGTGGTCGCCGAGCTTCCCGGAGCGCAGCCGGGGCAGGCCGTCCTCTACTCGGCGCACTATGACCACCTGGGGATCGACCCCAACGCCAAGGGCGACAACATCTACAACGGAGCAGCGGACAACGGAACAGGCTGCGGCATTCTGCTCGAACTGGCCCGCGCCTGGTCGGAAACAAAACCGCCGCACAGCGTGTATTTTGCCTCCGTCACGGCCGAGGAGCAGGGACTCCTCGGTTCCCAGTGGCTGGGAATGCATCCTCCCGTTCCTGCCTCCCAGATTGCCCTGGACCTGAACTATGACATGTTGATTCCCATTGGCATTCCGACCTCGACCGAGGTCAGCGGGGCAGAGCGGACCTCTTTCTATCCCGAGGTGGAAAAGACCGCGAAGGCCTTCCATCTGACCATCCAGCCGGACCAGTTCCCCGGCGCCGGACATTACTATCGCTCCGACCACTTCAGCTTTGCCCGCGTCGGCGTCCCCGCCTTTTCCATTGGAGAAGGGACCACCTTCGAAGGCCACCACGACCCGGAGTGGGGCAAGCAGCAACTGGAAGATTATGTAGCGCACCGCTATCATCAGCCATCCGATGAATATCGCCCCGAGATGGACTTCCGCGGCGATGCCAGGATGGCGCAGTTTGGGTTCATTCTGGGATGGGAGGCACTCTCACTGCCGAAAGAAATCGGCTGGCAGCCCGGAGATGAATTCGAGGCTGCTCGCAGAAAGGGACAATAGGCCTGGGCCCCACGTTCTCAATGCGGACGTGGGGCGGCCGCTCCGGCAAGCACGCATGAAATGGCGCACTCCATCTCTGGTATGGCTGCTTTGCGTTGCCAGTATTCATGCCCAGACGGCAGATGCTCCCAAGCTGCATCATCGCGGAGACCCCAGTACTTCCGACCATCCGATTGTTGTGAAGCCGGTCAGGGGCAGCCCGCTGCTTCCCGAAGACGCCTCCGGCGAATACATGCTGGGCAGGCCGGGGGAGTTTGTCGAAATTACGATCCAGTTTGGCGACCTGAGCGGGTATATCTCCCGCCTGGGAGACGGCGAGAGTGACCAGGGAACACCGCTCACCTTCTTTTTTGACCAGACGTCTTTGCGCGGCCAGCAACTGAGTTTCACCACCCGGCAGGTCCATGGTGTCTGGTATTCCTTCACCGGGACCATTCAGCGCGGCACAGGCAAAACGCGGGAAGACGATGGTTACTACATGCTGGTCGGCGAGCTGCTCGAACACGATACTGCCCGCAAAACAGAAATCCGGCGGACAGTGGCCCTTAAATCAGGACGACAGTTGGGTTGACGCGCCTTCTGCCAGAAGCACCGCAGAAAACTTGCAAATTCTTCAAAAATAAGGACTTTGCGTGAAATGATTTCGGTAAATTCTTGATAATTCTAGACTTAAATGTAAATTCGTGAAAGGAAACGGTTTACAGTCCAGACGTGGCCGTTTGTGCTGCGGTTGTCCCTGGCAAGGCCATCTCAATCCAGAATAACAAAATGGGGGCAAATTCCCTGACAGAAGACGAGAGAAAATAAGCCTCTCATCATGAATGCTTTCGGGAGAAAAGCTGGAAACAGGCACTTGACACGGGTCTGTTTCAGGAGACGCTGCCCTTCTGTTCCAGTGCCACGCGGAGCCTGCCCCGGGCGGCCTTGAGCCGGGCCTCGGCCTCCTGGCGAGACAGACCCAGCTTTTGCATCACCACGGCGGTTTTCACTGCTCCCGCTTCGCGAAGCAGCACGGCGGCCTCCTCATAGGAGATTCCGGTAAGAAGAACGATGATGCGGGTGGCCCGGTCGGTGAGTTTTACATTGGTAGGCTGCACGTTGACCATGAGGTTGCCGTAGACGTAGCCCAGACGCACCAACGATGCGGTGGAAAGCATATTGAGCACCAGCTTGGTCGCCGTGCCGGCCTTCATGCGGGTGGAGCCGGTGACCACCTCGGGTCCGACAGCAGGGGTGATGGCGATGTCCACACGCTTCTGCAACTGGGAGCCGGGGGCGCAGCTCAGACCGATGGTAGCGGCGCCCAATTTCCGCGCGTGTTCCACACCACCAAGAACATACGGCGTGCGTCCGCTGGCGGCAATGCCTACCAGAACGTCGTTGGCGCAAAAACCGCGCTGGGCCAGGTCCTTGGCGCCTTGTTCGGAATCATCTTCGGCGCGTTCGACGGAACGCCGAAGGGCGACATCGCCGCCGGCAATGATCCCCTGCACCAGCTCTGGCGATGTGTTGTAAGTAGGCGGACACTCGGAGGCATCGAGGACGCCGAGCCGGCCTGAGGTGCCGGCACCAAGATAAAAGAGCCGTCCGCCCTCATCGATGCGGGCGACGATGGCATCCACGGCGCGGGCAATGTTGGGAAGCTCGCGGCCAACGGCGTCGAGCACCTCACGGTCTGCGCCGTGCATGGTCTGAATCAGTTCAAGGGTGGAGAGCTGGTCGAGGTTGGCGGTGGCCGGGTTGCGGGACTCGGTGAGAAGCTGGTCAAGCTGTAATTCAGTATCGGGCATGTAAGAAAATCATAGCCTTCTGCCCCAAGGACTTGCCAATGAGCGGAGGGGCATGGGTGTCCCTCCGCTGCAAGAGCAATCAGAAGTCCAGACGCATGGAGACCTGTCCGGAGCGGGCGCCACCAAAGTCGGAGCTGATGGCACTTGAAATCAACCCGAAACTGGGCGAGCTGATGTTCATGTTGGGATCGCTGAGGTTGGTGTGGTTGAGGACGTTGGTAAAGGTACCCTCGGCCCGCAGCTTAAGCCGCTCGGTGATGGAGAAGGTCTTGCTCAGGCCGGCCGAGAGATTGACCGTGCCGGGGCCCACCACGGAACCCACCTGGGCATTTCCGAAGCGACCGATGGGATTGGGGACCGGACCGGAGCCGCTGCCGGTGGTGCAGGCCGTTCCCGGCTGCCATGCAGGATAGCCGGGACAGGTAAAGGCCGCGGCGTTGACCCAGTCCATTTTCGTCTGGTGCTGAGGACGAGCGCTGACCCCGGCCACACGGTCAGGATGCTGGTTTCGATGGCCGCCATCAAAGCCTGAAGCCGAGCTGTTCAGGCCGGATCCGGTCCCTGAGGGGTCGCCCTGTCCGCTTGGGAAATAGGGCGACTCGAAAGGTCCGCTCTGCCAGAGAAAGATGGTGGCAAGCCGCCAGCCTCCGACGACCGAATCAGCCAGACGGGAAATGCCGGTGCCGAACTGGCGTCCGCGCCCGAAGGGGAGGTCATAGACCATCGTTGTATTCCAGCGATGGCGACGAGTTCCATAGACATTTCCGAAGTCGGCGTGGCGGTCCAGGATGGAAGTGGCCCGACCGCCGCCGCTTTCCCCGGCAAAGCTGGTGTTGGACGGTCCCTGGTTGTCGGCCAGCGCTTTTGCATAGGTCCAGGCGGAGTCGAGCTGGAAGCCGCTCTGGAAGCGATGCTCGAACTCAGCCTGAAGAGAGTGGTAGCTTTCATTGGCCCCCGTGGCGCGGGTATTGATGCGTCCCCAGTTGGGAAAGAGGCGCGCGCTCAAGGGCTGGAAGTTTGCTGAGATGGTGCTTGAGAAGGGCAGACTATTTTCATCCGGCGCCCATACGAGCTGATGGGTCTCTGAGCCGATGTAGGAGAGGCGTGCACCGTAGCCAGAGCCGAAATCGTGGTCCAGGCTGAGCGACCACTGCTCCGTGTAAGGGTCTTTCCAGTTGGTGCTGTTGGCGGTGCCGAAGTAGTCCGTGCCATAGCAGTTGGAACAGCCTCCATTTCCGGCACCGGAGTAAATGACCGGCCACTGGTAGCCGATGGCGTGGGTGGTGCTGTTGTAGGTGTTGGTATATTGCGAGGTCTGGGCCTGAAGCGTTCCGGTAAGGGAGTAGAAGTTGGCCCCAGCAAGGTGATGTTGTACATTCCGAAGCCGCCGCGAAGCGCGGTCTTGTCGTCATGAAAGGGACGCCAGGCGAAGCCGAAGCGAGGCATAAAGCGCAGGTGCGGATATTTCTTCAGCCCGGCCGGATAGCCGGCCTGACCATTGGTCAGCACCGGCATACAGGGTGCGCCATTGACGATGGCGTTGTTGGTGAAATGGATGCCGTCCGGATCGCAGGCATTGGCACTGGCCAGGAAGCTCTGCGCGAGCAAACCAGCTTTGCCGTTGGGGTAGATGGCGCGTCCGGCCAGGGGCAGACTGGGATCGAAGTTGCCGATGTCGCCTCCCACATCGTAGTAGCCGGGATGCAACTCATAGCGAAGACCATAGCTGAGGGTGAGGTCCGGGCTGGTCTTCCACTGGTCCTGGGCAAAGAAGTGATAGTGGACCGAGCGGCCGTCATTGTCCTGATGCACGACATCGTAGAAGGTTTGATTGGGCAGGCCGAGGAGGAAATCGGCGAAGTCCACGCCGGTAAACATGCCTGTGCTGTTGGAGCTGTTGAACTGGAAGGTGCCATAATTATCAGCCCCGTTGAAGCCGAGGGGCGTGATGGCCTCCAGCGTCCGGATGTCAGCGCCGAATTTGATCTCGTGGTTGCCTTTCAGCCACGTGAGGGCATCGGTGTAGACAAAGGTGCGGGACTTGGTGATGGAGGTGAGCCGATCGGCATTGAGGGCGCTGATATTGTTGAAGTCCAGCTCAGGAATGCCGTTGTAGAAAAGGTTCTGGAGGCCCTGCAATCCAAGGCCCTGCGTAAATGCCTTTCCGTCAAAACTGTTGCTCTGCCCGCTGGAGAAGAGGGTAAAACCAAAGCCGGTTTCATTCACGATGTGCGGTGTCATGGTCCAGTTGGCGCTGATCTTGAGCACCCGCGACTGATTGGCATTCTGGGCCGAAGGGACATTGAGCGGCTCAGGATTGTTGATCGGAAAGTCCTTCCAGGTAAACCTTCCCCAGAGAAGGAACTTCTGGTTTGAGCCAAAGTACTGGTCGGCGCGAATGTCGAACTGATCCGAATGTCCGCTGGAGTCCTTGTTGACGATATAGTTGGCTGTTCCATCATCGGTATAGCTGGTAGGGTCCCCTACATTGGGGTCGGGATAGAAGGAAAGCAGCTTCTGCGCCGCGGAATTGATGGAAGGAAGTTTGGTGCCGTAGCTGCCACCCTGAAAGGGGTTGTTCAGCCCGGTAAATCCTGCCGAGGAGTACTTGGAAAAATCGCCCTGTTTCATCAGGGTGCTGGGCACTTTGAACTCTTCCGGCGTCTGTGCAGGATGCCGCCATCCCTCATAAGCGCCATAGATAAATGTACGGTCATGGCCGTCATACAGATGTGGAAGCACAACGGGGCCGCCAAAGCTGGCGCCAAAGGTATTGCCGATCAATTTTGGCTTCACGGTCGTGGTGGGGTAGGTATAAGGAATGGCATTGAAGGCCGCATTCTGGTGATACCAGTAGGCCGAGCCGTGGATGTTATTGGTGCCCCCTTTGGTGGTCACAGTGATTTCCCCGGGCTGCCCGAACTCGGCGTTGTTCATGGCGCCATCGGCGCGCAGCTCTGAGATGGATTCACTGGAGGGGAAGGCGTCGCCAATCGGCGTGTTGCCGGTTGCGCTCTGCACGGTGATGCCGTCGACGGACACCTCCGTTTGAAAAGGCAGGCCACCCTGGAGAGAAAAGCCGTTGGATGGATTGCTGTCCGGCTGTACGCCGGGGAGGGTGGCGACAATGTTCAAGGGACTGGTGCCGCTGGCGCTGGCGCGCGTGTTTACGGGAAGATTGTCGACATCGGCAGTGGAGTAGACCGCGTTAATTGAGGGGGTGTCCGTGTCAATGGTGCTGATGCTTTCGCCGGAAACCTGCACCTCCTGCTGGACACTGCCCACCACCAGCACGGCATCGACCCGGAGCTGCTGGCGAGCAGCCAAAACGACGCCAACGGCAGACCACTTCTCAAAGCCGCTCTGCTCGATCTCTACGGTATAGGTCCCAGCCTTCACATTGGCAAACTGGTAGTCGCCCGAGGTATTGGAAACTGTTTCGCGGGTAGAGCCTTCCTGCTGGTTGATGAGATGGACGGTTGCGCCGGAAACTACGGCCCCGGCTGAGTCCCTCACCGTACCCAGCACGCTGCCCTGTACGGACTGCGCCTGAAGGCGACCCAACACGGCCAGCAGAACCAATCCAGAAAAGATGACGCGCAAAAAAATGCTGCGCATTCGCATGAATGATTGCCTCCTGAGGTTCATTGAACGGGGAACGAGCAGATGGAAGCATATCGGGAACGGACAGCGAGGCTCTACCGCAAGTCCATGAAAAAAAGCCGCTTTTACAGAAAATTCACGGACACAGGCCGAATGCAGCCGGGTGTAGGACAACAGAAAACGGTCCACGGGGCCGGGCCCGGTGGGAAACCAACTTTCTGCCATTCTGGAACGTCTTTCCCATCGTGGGCAAACTGGGTCCCGGGGAAAACTTTTCTCTTGGTCCCTGCGCAGAAGCAAGCGCATGATAAAAGGCAGAAGAAAACCCTCCAAGCAGTTCCGGGTTCTAAGAGAGCAGGAGCTGTAAAGGCATAGGAGCTGTGTAAGATTTATGTGGTTCCTGAAAATGCACGATGTATTAAACCACCTGTCGCATCTGAGTGACTTCCTGCCCGCGATTCTCATCACAGTGGGCGTTGCGATGCTGATCGGGTGCGCCGTTGGGTGTGTCTACACGCCTTGCGAAGAAAAAGACGACCTCTTCCACAAGGAAGTCATCTAGTTTTCAGGGGTTTCTCTTTACCCTTTACCCTCCCCCCCGGAAATTCTTTTGTTTATCGGACCCTGTGACTACCGAGCCTGGGACTACCGAGATGGAACTGCCCGGCGGAGGTCTTTTTCGTCTGGTTCAGTCTCTTGGTTCAGTCTCTGATATATCCCTTGTCAGCCATCCGCCTGGAAAGCTTCTGAAAGGCTTGGTCGGAAACCGGATGCACGCCGCTGGAAGAAACAATCCGGTTGTAGAAATTGAAAAGAGCACTGGCAAAGATGGCGTAATAGATGGCATCGTCACTCCAGCCCAGGGAGCGTAGCGCCGCGGCATCCTCGGCCGTAATGGATGCCGGCGCAAGAGTGACTTTTTTTACGAAACGCAGCAGCGCTTTGTCTTTTTCTTCGAGGTTGGAGCGGTCAGGATCGCGCAGAACGCTCCAGACAAACTCCTGATCTCCATACAAATGCCCGGCAACACCGGCATGGGCCTTCATGCAGAACTCACAGTGGTTCAGCGATGACGTGTAGGCGGCGATGAGTTCGCGCAGCGCGGAGGAGAGCGGCGCCGGCTCGTGCATGATGGCATGAGAAAAGCGCGCCAGGTGCGCGGAGGCCTGCGGACGGAAAGCCAGAAGGTTCCAGATCTGCCAGTACTCGGCACCGTTGGTCTGGGCGGCCTCGATCAGATCGCGGTAGGGGCTGGGCTGCGGGTGCTGCTCGACACCGGGAAGAAACATCGGCTCCATCTGAGTCTTTGCGATTGGCATAATTTCTCCATCCATCAGTGATCTGTTAGTAATCTGTCGGGAAGGGTTTTTCCCGTCCTGGCTGTGTGTAACCCAAGCGCACGACCCGGTCTGCCATCTGCCGGTAGATGCCTTCCTGAAGTTTGATATGGGCCATCTTGGACCGCCATGCATTCTTTTTGCATCAGAACCTGAGCCTTGCGGCCAGTTGAAAGGCACGGGGACCTCCGGAGCCGAAGACCCCGCCTGCTGTGCTGACTGGCTTGCCAAAGCTTGAGGAGAATCCAGGATTCCCGCTGTCGGGTGCCAGCGTATTGGCAAAACCAGAGTAGTTGAGATTACTGGTACCCAGAATATTGGTGACGTTGAAGATATTGAATGCCTCGCCGATCATGTCCAGCAGCAGGCGGTCGCTGAAGGCAAAGGTGCGGTCAAGACGAAAATCGAGTGCATTGAAGCTGTCGTCAAAATGGGCATTCTCGCTGACCATGGGCAGCATCACGTAGCCGGTGGAACCAGGTGTTGTCTCGTAAACACCACCAGCCGCATTGGTTTTTTGAATAAAGGCATTCAGCTGCGCCGCTGTATGAAATTGCCTTCCTCCGGCATTGCGCTGCATGTTGGGCACGCGCTCGGTGCCATCCGGAAGAAGGATGTCCATGGGGACACCGGAGGCGATGGTCCATATCGGCGAAAAACGAAGCTTCCCGGGAAGATTTGCAACGCCGGAAAAGACGACGCGATGTCGCTGGTCATTGGGTGGAGGACCATACTCACGATGCAGGTCGTCAGGATCGATGGGGGAATAGTTGAATGGAATCTGGTCGTCGTTGGCGTAATTGTAGGCCTTGGCCCAGGTGTATGCTGCATCGAACTCCCCATAGCGGCCCAGCCTTTGGCGGACACTCAGCCACAGCCCGTCGTATTTGGTGTTCACGGCTGATTCCAGGTCGGTAACGCTGTCCGGCCCCTGGGTCACAGGATTGTAAACGGAGCCAACCGGGCGTCCAATGATGAACCGCGTGCCCAGGTTATGGATGCCGTCGAGCTTGAAGACCAGTCCTTCGCCTATCTGCTGTTCGATGCCCAGGTTCCACTGCTGCACCATCGGATTGCGCAATCGATTGTTGATGATGTCGATCCCGGTCGAGCCTGCGCCTGCGAGCAGGAATCCGCTGAATGGACTGGAAAGGAGCTCCGGGGCGCCAGAACGGAAGGTCCCGTCGGGATTCAGGTAAACAGGGTTTCCGTTCTGGTCGGTGATGGCGTTTCCGGCGGTCACATTCAGCGCAAGTGCCCGCCCATCAAAGCCTTTCTCCAGTGACATGACCTCCAGAATGATGCGGTCATAGTAGATGCCATAGCCGCCGTGAATGCTCAGACGCGGATTGGGTGCGTAGTTGAAACCCACACGTGGTCCAAAGTTGTCGTAGTCGCGATGACGCGTCCCCTGATAGAAGGACTGCACGAGAGGATTGCGGTTGGGATACCAACTGAGGTTATTGAGGTTGGTGTCCATTTCCCAGCGCAGACCCAGGTTGAGCGTCAGGCGGCTTGCGGCCTTCCAGTCATCCTGGACAAAAACGTAAATGTGGTAGTTGTCATTGTCCGGCAAAAGCAGGGGTCGGGTGGGTGTGGAGCTGCGGAGGGCCACGGCAAAGAGCAGATCGTTGTCATCTACCTTGCCGTCCCGATTGCGGTCAAAGTCAGGAAAGTCTTCCACGGCCTGAATGTTTCCCTGCTGGAAGACACCCAGGTTGAAGTCGGCGTCAATGCTTTGCAGGCCACCACCCAAGCTGAGCGAGTGGCTGTGCCTGGTCCAGGTGAGCGTATCGTCTGCCTGCAGGCGGAACTGCCTGGTCTGCTGAGGCACGCGATAGGTCGCTCCATCGTCCAGGTCTGGGTAGCTAATCTGCGGCGCTGTCGAAGTGGGCAAAGTCTTGTTGAGGAAATTGTTCTCTGCAAGCTGAGCCGATGAATCAGGGCTGGACTGAAGACGTGGACCCAGTCAGCAATCAGGCCTTGCAAGTGGTTCTCAGCGTTCTGGCGGTATGCTGCCGTGCCCAGGGCGCGGTCCAGCTCACTCTGGCTGAGATCATCTTCCAGCTCCAGCGACTCGCGGAAGCCGATGCGGTCGCGATCGGATATCTGCCAGTCCAGCCTTTCGGTAGTCAGATAATCATGCAGGGGAGCCGTGGCAAAGACTCGATTGATGGTCCTGGCCTGCGTGTTCCGGACCCCGACCAGGTCTGCACCGAGCTGCTGCCGGTCTTCCATGGCGATGAACCACCAGGCCTTGTCACGCCGAATGGGGCCGCCGATGTCGCCGGCATACTGCTGGCGGTGAAACGGAGGCGTAATGCCAATGCTCGGGTCATAGGTGGCGGGCAGCCCCTGCAGGACCTTATCACGCTCATAGAAGCCCGCACCACCGTGCAGCAGGTTACCCCCCTGCCGAGTGACGACGTTAATCACGGAAGACCCGGAACGACCCAGCGTCGCGGAAAAGCGGTTGGTCGCTATCTGAAACTCCTGGACCGCATCCTCCGGAATATTGACCAGCGAGCCTCCGACAACATCGTCATTATTGTCTGCGCCATCCACGGTCACATTTCCTCCGCGGCCCAACTGTCCGGCAGAGGAGATGACGACGGTGTGTTCCTTGGTCGGGTCAAAATTGGGGGCCAGTGTATTGCCTGGGACAAGGAGGGAAAGCTCAAGGTAATTCCTGCCATTCAGCGGAAGATTGTCCATTTGCCGGGCAGTAATCACACCGCCAATGACCGATGTAGTGGTATTGATGGAAGGCAGGCTTTCTGCGCTGACCGCAACCTGGGTCTGGTCGGAGGCGATGCGCAGTTCGATGGGAAGGCGTAACTCCTGTCCAACGGCAAGGTCCACCGTCTGCTGATATGGAGCAAATCCGGATTTCGCCGTTACGTCCAGATGGTAGCGGGCCGTTTCCAGCGTGGTGAAGGAAAACGATCCGTCATCCTGCGTTGTATAAGACCTTGTCGTGCCCTGGGCCAGATTCGTGAGTAAAACGACTGCCTGGGCCACCGCCTTTCCGGCGGGATCAGTGACCGTTCCATACAGGCTGGCCGTAGCCAGTTGCTGGGCATCCATCATTGCCGGGAGCACAAGGGGAAATAGATATAAGAGTGCGAGTGCCGCACTGCGAGAGATGCGATTGTACAAAGCTTCCTCCGCCAATCCGGGCTTGCCAAAAAAAAATCGAGATCCTGCCCTTACTTTTTTCTTTGCTGGTGCGTGTGAGCTATGTGGCACCTTACGAAAAGCCAATGGAGTGTGTCTTGCACCTGAGGGATGGTTTTCGTCTCCAACCGGAGTTGGACGGGGAGGATTCAGTCGGCCCGGTCTGCCTGGTCAATGGACCGCGACCCGGGGCAGGTTCCAGTGTCTCCATACAGCAACCATGCGCAGTAAAAAACAGGCGGCAATTCCCAGCGGGGTGGCCAGGGCCGGGCGGGCCTTCAGTTCCAGGGCAAGGACCATGACGGCGGCCCCGGCCAGGGCCGCCGCAGCATAAACATCAGAGCGCAGCACATTGGGGATGTGCGCCAGCAGCATGTCCCGGATGGTGCCGCCGCCAACCCCTGTCAGTCCACCCATCAGGACGGCCAGAAATGGATGGATGTTGAAGTCAAGGGCCTTGGCGGCCCCGGCTGCAGCAAAGAGCGACAGACCAGCGGCATCAAGGGTGAGCAGCAGGGACGAGGGAAAATGGGTCACCAGTCCCGTCTCAAAAAAGACCAATGCGGCGCCGGCGAAGGCCGTGGCAGGGTAACGCCAGTCGCGGATGGAGTTGGGAGGAACCGAACCGATGAGTAAATCGCGGAGGATGCCGCCGCCGAGCGCTGTGGCAAAGGCCAATACCATCAGGCCGAGCAGGTCCAGACCGTTCTGGGCGGCGGCCATTGCGCCCTCAACCGCAAAGACAAAGGTCCCCAGCAGGTCGATGACCTCTAAAAGGAGCGCCGAGTGGAAACGGGCCGTCATGGGTTTATACTTTCGGTTTCGATGCGACAAAAGGCCGACCGTCAGGATATCAGCAATCCGCTGCCTGCATCGTATGGAAAAGGAGAGCATTGATCGTTGAAGACAGGGGTGTTCAGGAGATGAGAAAAAAGATGGTGCGTCTGTGGCTTTTCGCCGCCGTTCTGGGCGGGATGGCCGGCCCATGGGCCTTGCCAAGTCCGGCGCAGCGTGTGAGCGACCGTGACGTAGAAGCCATGATGCGCAACCTTCACGATGATACGAAGAGCTTTCTTTCCGGCTTTGAGAACGAGCTGAAGAAGAGCACCATCCGACGGACAAGCCAGGAGAAGGACGCCAGAAAGCTGGCCCAGGACTTTGAAAAACAGACCGGCCAGATGCTGGAAGAGTTTAAAAAGACACGGAAGGGCGATGTGGCGGTGGAAAACACCATGAACAGCGCCGAAGAGCTGGACCGGATCGTCCGGCAGGTGCAGGTGAGCCCGAAAGTGACCGCACAATGGGAAAAAGTGCAGTCAGAGCTGGCCCAGGTCTCCCATGCCTTCGGGATCCATACTTCTTCTGGCTGGAGATGACCGCAGGCGTCTAATTCACAAAGCGCAGCATAGCCGGGGCCTGTCCGGTGGCCTGGGAGGCAAGAATGGCGGTAATGGCGTCAGCGGAGAGGGGTTTGGCAAAGTAGTATCCCTGGCCGAAATGACAGCCCAAGGACTGGAGCAACTGCATCTGGCTGGCATTTTCGATGCCTTCGGCGATGATGCTCATTTTGAGGGCATGGGCCAGATGGATGATCGCGCTTACGATCTCCTGCGGCCCCTTCTGACTGGTCATGCGCTGGACGAAGGAGCGGTCAATCTTGAGCGTGTCAAAGGGAAAGCGGTGCAGGTGGTTGAGTGAGCTGTAACCAGTCCCGAAATCATCCATGTGCAGGCTGACCCCGAGCCGGCGCAATTGCTGCATGGTCCGAAAGGCGGTCTCAGAGTCGGCCATCAGACTGCTTTCGGTCATTTCAATGCCGACATGGCGGGCGGGGACGCCGGCGTCTTCAAGGACGGCAGCAATGCGCTCGACCAGATCAGGCTGGCTGAACTGGCGGGCAGAAAGATTGATGTTGATGCGGAGGTCCAACCAGTCTCCGGCAAGGGCACGCCATGCAGCAAGCTGGCGACAGACCTGCCTGAGCACCCAGTCGCCCAGGGGCAGGATCAGGCCCGTCTCTTCTGCAATCGGGATAAAGTCCGCTGGAGGAACAAGGCCGCGTTCCGGATGCTGCCAGCGTACCAGGGCCTCCAATCCGGCGACCTGGCCGGTCCTGAGGTCAATCTCCGGCTGGTAGTGGAGCACCAACTCACCGGACTCGATGGCATTGCGTAACTCGGCCTCAAGCTGGAGCCGGCGCAGGGCCTGCTCGCGCATTCCCCGGGAGAAGCAGACGGGACGGGAGCTGCCGGAAGACCTGGCCTTTTCCATGGCCAGGCTGGCATCGCGGAGAAGGTCTTCTGTCCGGGAATATTCCGGGGTGGCCATGGCCACGCCGGTCCAGGAAGTAATGCTGATTTTCTTTCCCCGCAGGAATAAGGGACGGGACAGCTCCTGCTGCAGGAGCGCGGCCCTCTGCAGCGCTTCCAGTTTGCTGTGAATGCCTTCGAGAAGGACATAGAATTCGGTTTCCGAAGCGCGTGCGGTAAGATGCGCTCCTTGCAGGACATTGGCGATGCGCCGGGAGGATTCCATCAACAGCATGTCGCCGGCAGCAAAGCCCAGGCCCTCGGCAACAATGCGGTAGCGCTCAAGGTTGATGCTGACCAGGGCGAAGTCCCATGCTTTTTGGCTGCTGGCCTCTCGTACCCGTTGCTCCAGCCTTTCGAGAAAAAACAGACGGTTGGGCAGGCCGGTCAGAGGGTCTGAGGTGCGGCGCGCTGTGTGGTCCGCCAGTGAGCCTCCGGCAAGGCCGGCATTGCGGTCAACCAGGCCGCGGGCCACAACCCAGAGCCAGTGACCCTGCCGGTGGCGAAGACGGTGCTCATAGTGAAAGCCCCGGGACTTGAACGCTGCCAGCGCCCTCAGTTCGGCTTCCAGACGCGGACGGTCCTCCGGATGCACGCGGCCGAGCCAATGTTCCAGACGAGCGCAAAACGGCCCTGTTTCTTCCCCTGCCATACTCTGCCAGCGGGAAGAGTAACGCACCTGCCCAGTTTTCAGATCCCATTCCCAGAAGCCTTCAGAAGAGGCCCGCAGGGCCAGCGGGTAGGATTCATTGTCCTCAGACAGTAGCGGGGGCATGGGCAGAAGATACCTCTGCTCTGCTTATCGGCACAATCAATCCAGGGTTGAGCCGAGGGCGTGCGCACCAGAGGGCGAAGCCCGGTCATGCTACAGATGAATGATGCCCCGTGCGATGGCCAGCAGAGAAAGCCCGGCCACCACAATCCACAAAAGAAGTCCCTGCAGCATGGGCCGGAAGCCGGCCTGTTTGAGCGTCTGGGGGTGATCCCGGTACCAATCAGGAAGAGTGTGACAGCGAGTCCCACTTTGCCCAAGTGATACGCCGATTGATAGACCACGTGCAGACGAGGAAGATAAGTATTCAGGACCGCGGCAGCACAGAAATAAAGAATGAACCAGGGCAATTGGACCCGGGCCCCGCTCCGTTTGACTGCGGCCGTGATCATGGCAACGGGAACGATCCAGAGGGCGCGCGCCAGCTTGACGGTGGTCCCGATGGCCAGGGCGATGGCCCCGTAGCGGGCGGCGGCCCCAACCACAGAGCTGGTGTCATGGATGGCCAGGGCAGACCAGAGTCCAAACTGCGTCTGGCCCAGATGCAGGGCGGCCCCGATGGGAGGAAAGAGAAAGAGGGCCACGGAGTTGAGGACAAAGACGGTGCCCAGGGAGACGGCCATCTCTTCTTCGCTGGCATTTGTCACCGGGCCGAGAGCGGCAATGGCGCTGCCGCCGCAGATGGCGGTCCCGGCCGCGATCAGGAAGGACTGGGTCGGGCCGACACGCAGGAGGCGGCCCATCAGGGTACCCAGGGCCAGAGCAAAGATGATACCCACGGCAGTGTACAGAAATCCCGAGCGCCCGGCACGGACGACCTCCGTCAGGTCCATGCCAAAACCCAGGCAGACAACGCTGGCCTGAAGGAGAAACTTTGCCAGGTTCTTGCTCTCCGGAGAATCGGGATGCCGCAGCAGAAGGCCATAGGCCAGTCCGGCGGCCAGGGCCAGAGGCGGCGACAGCAGGCCACATGCAGCCAGAATGATGCCAGAAAAAAAGAGGTTCTTCGCCATACACTTCTCAGGCTGACAGGCGTCCGGCGGTTGCGTCCAAGAGGGAATTGTGATGAGGCATTGGATTTTCTTATGCCTGGTTCCGGAGAGGCCCCGTGCGCATTTCCGTGGGATACAATGCAGACAGGACCACTCTTTCCAGAACCATATCCAAATCCAAACTCCGGGAGATCCACGACCGTTCGCATGGCCCGTATTTATCCGTTTCGCGCCCTTCGTTATAACCCAGCCCTTGTCCGCGTGCAGGACTGCGTGACGCAGCCTTACGACAAGATCACCCCGGCCATGCAGCAGGCCTACTACCAGAAGAGCCCGTACAATCTGGTGCGGATCATTCTGGGCCTGCCGGAGCTATTTGATGGCAAGGAAACCGGGGACGTCTATACACGGGCGGCGCGTGACTTCAGGGCATGGCGCGAGAGCGGGGTCCTGATGCAGGAGCAGGAGCCGTGTGTCTTTGCCTATTCGCAGAAGTTTACCGTACCGGGAGCCAATGGCAGGACCCTGGAGCGGCGCGGCTTTATCGCACTGGGGGGGCTGCATGATTACAGCGAGGGCGTGGTCTTTCGCCATGAGCAGACGCTTTCGAAACCAAAATCCGACCGTCTGAACCTGCTGCGGGCCACGCGCGCGCACTTCGGGCAGATCTTCATGCTGTATTCGGACCCAGGCCTGACCGCCGAGAAGCTGCTTTTCTCTGAAGAGGCCGTGCCGGACATCGAGGTGACCGATGAATATGATGTGCTGCACCGCGTATGGAAGATCAGTGACCCGAACACCATCAACATTCTGATCAGCGCGCTGGCCGACAAGAAACTCATCATCGCCGATGGACACCATCGTTACGAAACCGCGCTGAACTACTCCAAGGAGCACGCCCCGGCGCAACCGGTGACGAGCGAGCGGAGCACCAACTCCCTGCCGCAGCCGCCCTATCCGGAAGCTGCGGTGATGATGACCTTTGTCAATATGGACGCCGAAGGGCTGGTGATTCTGCCTACACATCGCGTCGTCTTCGGACTGGAAGGGTTTGCGGCCGCCGCATTTCTGGAAAAAGCCAAAGAGTTCTTTGAGGTGCAGCCGACGGAGCGGACCGATGCCAGTGCCCTGACGACGAAGCTGGCCGAGGCAGGAAAGGGCAAGACGGCCTTCATCGCCGTAACCAAAGACGGCAGCCACCTTCTGACGGCAAAGCCGGAAGCCATGGCAAAGGCCCTGAGCGGGCTTTCCGAGCGGCAGCGCCAGCTTGACGTGGCGCAACTGCACGGCGTAGTGCTTGAAAAGCTGCTGGGACTGACCGCTGAGGCAGTGCGCGAGCAGACCCATCTGCGCTATCTGCGCGATGCGGGCGAGGCAATCGAGCAGGTGCTGCGCGGCGACGCTGATGCGGCCTTCCTGATGAATCCGGTCACGATGCCGCAGCTGCGCGAGGTGGCCTTTGCGGGTGAAGTGATGCCGCAGAAATCGACGGACTTTTTCCCTAAACTGTTGAGTGGCCTTGCAATCTATCCACTGGACTAGGAAATTACGAATTTTTTGCCTCTGCCTGCTCTGCGCTCCTTTGCTGTCCGCGCAGCAGACGGCGCTTCCCTCCATTCCACCCGCGGCCAGGGTGCCGGTGCAACCGCAGTATGTAGTCGTTCTGGACGCGGCGCATGGGGGCAGCGACCCCGGAGCACGATTGAGTGACACCCTGGCTGAAAAAGACGTGGTCCTGACGCTGGCGCTGCGTCTGCGCAGCGCCCTTGCGGCGCAGGGCGTCCAGGTCGTGATGACTCGCGACACAGATGCAGCGGTCCCCTTACAGGCACGTGCGGAAGCAGCCAACCACGCTCTGGCCGAAGCCTGTATCACGCTCCATGCCACAGGAACGGGGAACGGGGTGCATCTGTTCACCTCATCGCTGGCGCCAGCGCCCCGCGTGCAGTTTTTGCCTTGGCACACGGCACAGGCAGCGTTTGTGACGCAGAGCCTGCGGCTCTCTTCTGAGATCAACTCGGCCCTGGCGCACGTGTCTGTGCCGGTGATCCTGGGCCGGACCGCCCTGCAGCCAATGGACAGCTTTGCCTGTCCTGCGGTGGCCGTTGAGGTGGCCAATGCCAGAAACGCTCCGCTGAGCGACGGAAATTATCAGAAGAAGATTGTGGATGCGCTGGTATCGGCACTGACGCAGTGGAAGAACGACTGGAGGCCGCAGCCATGATTCCCCGCATCCAGCGTGCGCTGTTCTGGGCCATGTTGCTTGCGGCGGTCATCATGGCGGTTGTGCTCATCCGCCTTCGCGAACGGGCGCATGACCGTCTGGTGGCAGCGGCGAACAGCCTTCCTTCCAGTGCCCCGCTGAATGCCCCGGTCGAGAAGATCCAGCTGCTGGTGGCCAATGACGCGGATGGATCGCTCATTCCGGTGGAGCGCAGCTTTCCGATGCCCAGGGACCCGAACGCCCGCGCCCGCGTGCTGTTGCAGAAACTGTTGGAAGAGTATGCTGCACCGAACTCCCCGCATCCCGTCCCCAGCGCTTCCGGAGTGGATGAGGTCTTTCTAATGCCACTGCTGCGGCAAAAAGGCGTCATGGCCGTGGTCAATCTGGATGAGGCGTTTGTGCAGGCCCAGCCCTCAGGGATAGAACCCGAGACGCTGACGCTGCTTTCCATGATCGCCACGCTGCACGCCAATCTTCCGCAAATCACGCAGGTACGCTTTCTGGTCAATGGCCGGCAGAAAGACACTCTGGCCGGGCATGCCGACCTTACTCGAACTTACGAAACGGGAGCGCCGCAATCATGAGGATCGGCGTCTTTGACTCCGGCGTGGGCGGCCTGACCGTGCTGCACGCGCTGCTCCGGCAGCTTCCCGCCGCAGACTACATCTATCTGGGCGATACGGCACGTCTGCCCTACGGCTCGAAGTCGCAGGCCACCATTGCGCGGTATGCCGTATCCAGCGCGCATTTTCTGGTTGAAGAACAGGGTGCGGAGTTTCTGGTCATTGCCTGCAACACGGCCAGCGCGCTGGCCCTTGAAGCCATCAAAGCTGCCGTTCCGGTCCCCGTGCTCGGCGTGGTCGAAACCGGGGCCAATGCGGCAAAGTCCGCTTCCCAGACGGGAGATGTGCTGGTCATCGCCACCGCTGCTACAGTGCAGAGCCACGCCTATTCTCTGGCCTGCCGGGAACGCGGCCTGCGCGCTTATGAAAAGGCCTGTCCGCTGCTCGTCCCATTGGTCGAAGAGGGATGGATCGAGCATCCGGTAACGCGCGAGGTCCTGCGCATCTATCTTGCCGAGCTACAGCAAGAGGCAGCCCAGGCGCAGATGTGTGCCGACACGCTGGTGCTGGGATGCACACACTATCCGCTGCTGCGGAAGGAGATTGAGCGCGTGACGCCATCGCTGAAGGTGCTGGATTCCGCCGATGTGACGGCGCAGCAGGTGGCCGCGGCACTCCAGGGCAGCAGAGTGCAGGGTGCCGGAGAGCGCCGCTTCTTTGCAACGGATTCCACCGAAAAGTTCCGCAAAATGGGAGAGCGTTTTCTGGGCAGTCCCATGGGCGGAGTGACGCTTGTGGACCTGGGCGGCTGATATTCTTACAGATGTTTTGATTTCCGGAAGCTGTTTCCGGATGTTGTGGAGGGAAGGAAATCTCATGCTGAATCTGAAGGACCGTGTTGCCGTTGTCTTTGGAGTCGCCAACAAACGCAGCATCGCCTGGGCCATTGTGCAGAAGCTGCACGAGGCCGGCGCTCAGCTTGCCATTGGCTACCAGAACGAACGGCTGAAGGCGGAAGCAGAAAACCTGATTGCCGAACTGCCCGGGGCCCAGGCTTTCCAGTGCGATGTAGCAAACGATGCGGAAATTACGCAGGTCTTCGAGCAGCTGAAGACGCGCTACGGCCGGATCCATACGCTGGTGCACAGCATCGCCTATGCTCCGGCCGACGAGCTGAAGAACGACTTTCTTCAGACTTCACGCGAAGGCTTCCGGGTGGCGCATGATGTAAGCGTGTATTCCCTGATTGCGCTGAGCCGCGCCGCGGCCCCGCTGATGACCGAGGGCGGCAGCATCATGACGCTAACATACTACGGCGCAGAGAAAGTGGTCCCCCACTACAATGTGATGGGCGTGGCCAAAGCGGCACTGGAAGCAACGGTGCGCTATCTGGCCGCCGACCTGGGCAAGCACAACATCCGCGTAAACGCCATCTCGGCCGGCCCTATCAAGACCCTGGCTGCGCGCGGCATCGGCGGACTGGGCGACATGCTCAAGGCCCACGCCGAGCGCTCCCCGCTGGGACGCAACGTCGAGCAGTCTGAGGTTGGCGGCACGGCCCTGTATCTGGCTTCAGACCTGGCCAGCGGCGTGACCGGCGAAACCATCTATGTAGATTGCGGCTATAACATCATGGGCTTTTAGCCCAAAGCGATCTCGGCACTGCGGCATGGAATTTAAGCAGTCCATGCCGCACCCCACTCCCACTTCTTCGGTCGGCTTTCCGAAGAAAGCCTGCCTTCCCCCAGCGCTCCTCCAGTTGCTTCGTCCAGAAAAATATCCCACCCGGGAGATCAGCCCATTCCAGCGGTGATGTGCGATCTTGTTTTTCATTCGTGAATAAATTTCATTATTTGCTTGTGAAACGTTTGGGAATGTGTTCATATTTTGCACATCAGCCTCACCACCCTATACAGGCAGACAGATTCTAGGGGAGGGTGAAAACGCTTTCTAAAGGAGACTGGGCCTATGTATGCCCTTGGGACGCATCGAGCCGGACGTCTGATCCGGACACTCATTGCCGTGCTGTGCCTCTGCGCAGCGTATCCATCGCTCTTTGGTCAGGTGGACCAGGGCGCCATCAGCGGCACCATACAGGATTCAAGTGGCGCAGTGGTCCCCGGGGCCGAAGTAACGATTACCGACCTGGCCACTGGCCTGCAACTGACGCGGAAGACCGATTCCAGCGGGTTCTACGTCTTCACTCCGATCAAGATCGGCCACTACTCGCTGGCTGTTTCCGCAGCCGGTTTTGAGACGGCCAAGCGCGAGGACATTCAGGTAGATGTCAGCCAGCGGGTGGCGGTCAACATGACGCTGAAGCCCGGGGCGGCAACGGAAACCGTGACGGTGACTTCGACGCCTGTGCTTCAGACCGAAGACGCTTCCACAGGCCAGGTCTTTTCCACACAGGTCATCAATGACACGCCCTTGGATGGTCGCAACTATGTCTTTATTGCGCAGTTGACGACGGGTGTGGCTGCTCCGAACCAGGGCTTCCGCCAGGTGGCGGGCGCGGGGGACTTTACTTCAAACGGCAACCGCGTCTCGCAGAACAACTTCATTCTGGATGGCGTGGACAACAATTCCAACATGCAGGACTTTCTGAATGGAGCGACCTATTCGGTGCGGCCGCCGCCGGATGCGCTGGCAGAATTCAAGGTCCAGAGCAGCGATTACAGCGCTGAGCTGGGACATTCCACCGGGGCGGCGATTAACGCATCCATCAAATCTGGAACCAACCAGTTCCACGGCAGCCTGTGGGAATATTTCCGCAGCGACAAAATGGCCGCCATTGACTATTTCAACAGCGGCCGCACGGCCTACCATCAGAACCAGTTTGGCGCGACCCTTGGCGGCCCCTTCTGGCGCAACAAGCTGTTTTTCTTTGCAGATGGACAGGGGACGCGTATTTCGTCCTATGTCCCGGCATCGCCGAACAACACCGTACCTACAGATGCAATCCGCAACGGCGACTTTACAGAGATGCTGGACCCGAACAATACGGAGGGAAACGGATCGATCGCGTTGTATCAGGTAGGTGGAAACTCAACTCCGGCGGCTGGACAGCCAGAACCCCCGGGTACGGTGCAGCGCTATCTGAGCTGCAATGGCGTGCAGAATGTAATTTGCCCGGGGCAACTGAATCCGATCGCACAGCGCATTCTGAAGCTCTTTCCTGAACCAAACCAGGGGGCCCCTCACCAGGTCTTTAATAACTACACGATTCCGGCCTCATTTTTCACGAACAACACAACGCAATATGACGCGCGCGTAGACTATAACCCTTCGCAGTCAGACCAGGCCTTTGGACGGTACAGCTATTCGAATAACCCCACAACCTATACACCTCCGCTGGGCATTCTGGACGGTGGAGGCTTCGGCACAGGCGGGCAGAACTCCAATTATGGCAAGAGCGGCGTCATCAGCGAGACGCATTTCTTCTCGCCCACATTCTCCAATGAGTTTCGCGCCGGGTATAACTGGCTCCATGCAGCTTATCTGCAATACAACGCCAACCGTAATGTTGCGGCAGAACTGGGCATGGGCGGCATACCCTTTGGCAAGAACCTGGGCGGTATGCCGGACATCAGCTTTGGGGGATATATCAACAGCGTCGGCGTGGCGGGATACGTCCCTTCCGATGAAAAGCAGAATGTGCTTGAGCTGATGGACAACATCTCGAAGGTGTGGGGAAGGCATACGTTCAAGACCGGCGTGAGTTTCCAGCACATCCGCTTCTACGGGCTGCAGCCCCCGAACGGCCTGGGCAGTGAAAATTTCTCTGGCACCTACACGTCTGACCCGGGACAGCCTACGGTGGTTACTGGATCCGGGGTGGCCGACTTTCTGCTGGATCTGATGAACAGTTCCTCGATCACCAGCATTACTCCTGTCACCAATGTGCAATGGTATGAGGCCGCCTACGCGCAGGACGACTGGAAGGTGACACCGCGGCTTACGCTGAATCTGGGACTGCGTTGGGAATATACACAGCCGATGCGCGAGGCCTTTGACCATCAGGCCAACTTCATTGGAAATTATGCCGGGATGAACCAGGGCAGCGGCACGTATCTGGTCCCGAGCTCACAGCGGAACTATCCTATGCCATCACAACTGCTCCAGGCCTTTGCTGCGGACAAGATCACGGTGCAATACACGTCAAACAAATACCTGGTGAACCCTCAGAAGTTGAACTTTGCGCCTCGCGTGGGGCTGGCCTATCTGCTGGACGACAAGACCGTCGTACGCGCAGGCGGAGGTGTCTTCTATGGCGGGCTGGAGAACATTGGTCTGGGTCTCAACCTGGGCAACAACGCTCCTTTTAACGTAAATGCAAACTTCATTCCCAACCCGGATGTCTGCCAGAATGTGAATGGTGAGATTACATGCCCAACCAACGGGCAGACACTGGAGACGGGCTTTAGCGAAGCCCTGAATGCACCCAATGGCGGATTGGTCAATTTTGCCAACCTGCCTACGATCTACGCGCAGGACCAGAATGATACGAGCGCGTACAACGTTGCTTATAACCTCAGCTTCCAGCACTCTCTTACCAACACGCTTTCCTTCACCATTGACTACCAGGGAAACCAGTCGCGGCACCTGCGGGTAAGCTACAATGCCAACCAGTATCCGGGCGTGATTCCTCGCGGGGCCAACGGGCAGGATTACCAGCCGTTCCACGATTTCGGGGTTGTACTGGTGAGAAATACGGGAATCGGCCGCTATGATTCTCTTCAAGCCAAGATGGAAAAGACCTATTCCCATGGTCTTTACTTCCTTGCCGGATACACGTGGTCACACTGCCTGGACGATGCCTTCGGCCCCATTGGCCAGTCGCAGTATGGCGGATATCGCAATCCGAATTTTCTTGGTTTCCGCTATGACTATGGCGCATGTACGCAGGACGTCCGGAACCGCTTTACCTTTTCTCCCCAGTATGAGCTTCCCTTTGGCGTTGGCAAGCGATTCCTGAACCACGGTGGCGTCAGCAATGCCGTTCTGGGCGGCTGGAAGACCAGCCTTATCTTCCAGGTGCAGACGGGGACGCCGATTTTCCTGAACTCGTCCAATCAGGGCAGCAGCTATCCGGTCCGCATCAGCGATCCCTTTGGGGCCGGTGGCAGCGCAGACCCGGCGACACAGCCACAATTTGTCTGTGCCGCGAAGACACGCACCTTGCAGGCCTGGTACAACCCGTGTGCCTTCAAAAATCCGCCACAAGCCTATAACGGACCAGACGATCCAACCCATAACCTGATTGACATTAGCCATGCCGGAACTCTGCCTTTCGGGCCACCGGGACGGCAATCGGTCAACGGCCCGGGGTTCAACCGGCTGGACGTCTCACTCTTCAAGAGCTTTGCAATTCCCTTCCATGAATCCTCCCTTCAGGTGCGGGCCGATGCTTTCAACCTGCTCAACCACCCTTCCTTCGGAAACCCGAACAACGGACTGCAAGGCAGCGCAGCCAGCAGTATCACGCAGACCCGCTTCAGCGGGCTGTTGCCAGATGCACGGGTGATTCAGGTAGCCATGCGCTACAGCTTCTGAGAAAGTCCAGATTCATTCAGGGGCGCCCTCGGGCGCCCTTTTCTTTGCGCCGGATTCTAACCACAGAGACCCAGATGTTCATTGGAAGAAGACGAAGGGCCGGTTGGATTTGGCCCTGAAGGCCGCAAAAATACGCATGACGGCGGCATCGGGCCAACACCTCATCGGATGACCTGCAGGGCCATACGGAACAGCTCATCGAAGCTCTCGCCTGCGGCGGGTTTTTTCGCTATTGCCGTTTCAATGGCTTTTTGCGCGGCGGGCCGCTGGTAGCCGAGATTGACCAGGGCAGAGAGTACGTCCTCTGCAGCCGGACCTGCCGGGGCCGGGGCCGGGGCAGCGGCCATGTCCTCCAGCTTGTCCTTGAGCTCGACCACCAGACGCTCGGCAAGCTTTTTTCCTACACCGGGGATGCGGGTAAGCGTGGCGTGGTCCTGCCCGCGGATGGCGGCAACGGTACGCTCCGGACTGAGACCGCTGAGGATGGTCACGGCGAGTTTCGGGCCGACTCCAGAGACGGTAATCAGGCGTTCAAAGAGACGCTTTTCGTCCAGCGCAAGAAAGCCAAAGAGCGCCAGCAGGTCCTCGCGCACCTGCGTGTAAATGTGCAGCGCCACTTCAGCGCCTTCTGCAGGAAGCGCAGTGAACGTGGGAATGCTAATCGTAACCTCATAGCCTACGCCTCCGGCCTCGACAATCACCCGGCCTGGAGTTTTCAAAAGAAGACGTCCGCGTAAATGCGCAATCATGCCGCGATTGTAAAGCAAAGCAAAAGGCCCGCCTTGTCAGGCGGGCCGCAATCTATCCGCTGTACGGGATCAGAAGCTGAACCTGGCCCCGAATTCACCGGTGAAGGAGCGCGGAATGACCGTGCTGTTCGGCGTGATGAAGTCCGTGGGCTTGAGGAAGCTGGAAGGATCTGTGGGATCTACCGAGTTCATATCGCCCTGCAGATTTCCACCAAAATTGGCGCGGTTCGTCAGGTCAAATCCCTGGAAGAACATCTCGACGTTGTAGCGGTCGGCAATGGTAACTGTCTTTGCGAACCTGGCATCGAGCTGAATAAAGGTCTGGCCGCGGAACGAATCATAGCTGACCTCCTCGCAGGTGCCGGCCTGGAGACAAGAGACATACGTGGTGCTGCCATAAACACTGCCATTCTGACCAAACAAGGCCGTCAGTCCAGAAAAGTCATGCTTCGCACCTTTGGGAACAATTGCATGGGCGCTGCCGCGGCCACTGCCAATCCCCCACTGGTCGCTGCTGGAAATCACATCCACGGGGCGACCAGAGCCGATTTGAAACATGGGCGAGATGCTGATCCTCCACGGCAGCGAAATGGTACCGGCAGCCGTGAGATGATGTGTTTCATCGTTCGGGGCCGGACCGTAATCCTTCCGCCGGAACTGCCCGAGGAATGGGTTTGTAGCAGTATTCCGAAATGCCGCAGGGCTGCCTTCAAAAGCCAGCGCCTTGGACCAAGTGTAGTTGATGACGGTGCTGATCCGCTTCCAGTTCTGCTGACGATAGCTCAGGTTAAGGCCGTCATAATAAGACCGGCCAATGGCCTGCTCGTCTGCAATGCGGCCAAGAACTGGAACACCCGCTGCGGCAAAAGCTGCAGAAAAGGGACGTGGTTTTCCGCTCACAAAATATTCGCGCGGATTGATATTGACCGTCTTGTTTTCGTGAAGTCCTCGCGCCTGTACGTAATCGATTTCGACGACGGAATGAGTGTTCGGCGCGACCTGGAAGCCAAAGTTTATCTGCTGCGTGTAGGGATTGCGATAATGGGGGTCCATCAGACGCCCCGTCGATCCGGGCGCAAGGTTGTATGAGGCCGGTGGAATGACCGGCATCGGGTCCACACCATAACGGTACTGGTAAAGCGGAACTCCGGTGCCCGGAACGATGTCATTGCAGGCAGGATTGCCCGGAGAATCGCACGTAATACTGAAGGTATTTGCAAACACAGTATTGTTTGCCTGCTGAAGCATGAAGAGCGGAATGTTCTCGAAGGTCTGCCCATAGTACAGACCGTATCCACCATGCACTACAAACCGCGCATTCCCCAGCAGATCATAAGAAAAACCGATCCGGGGGCTGATGTCCAGGTCATCGTTTTTGGGCAGTCCTGTATAGGTACCGCCGATATAACTCAGATCCGGAACGTAGCCAAGGTTGTAGTTGTTATTGTTGTGTGCGGCGGGCACGGTCGGAACACCAGTGGCCGCAGCAGCGAACAACTCCTGCACAGTACGGCTGTGCGCCTGCTTTTGGATGCCATAGGTATCAATGTCCCGGTCATAACGGATGCCAAGATTCAAAAGAAGTCTGGAAGTGACCTTCCAGTCGTCCTGCACATAGAGGCCCAGCATCTTCGGCGAAAGGTTAAAGGAAGGATCGCCGGAAGTACCGGTCATGCCGATGACGATGCCAGGGGTGGCAAAACCCTGCGGATATTTGCTCTTGTTCGTGAGGATGTTCTGCGGACTGTCGTAGAAGTCAAATTCCGGGGTGGGATTGTTCTCAAAGAAACCACCGACCTGCGGCTCGTAAACAAAATCCACCCCGGCACGCCAGGTGTGGGCCGAATGCGTGAAGGAAATATCATCTCGGAATTGGAACTTATGCTGGCTGGACTTTTGGGGAACGTTTGCATTGGTGCCGAAACTGGTGCCGTCCGGAAACGTAACCAGAGGAGCACGCAGCTTGGAGTCAATCAGGTTGTTCCAATACTGGAAACCAGCCGTAAAGTTATTCACTACGCTGGAAGACAAAATGGAGTTCAGAGTGAAGTTGGTTAAGATCAGGTCGTTAATTGTGAAGTTGCCTTCGGTCAGATCGTTCTGTGCCGTGGACTGATCATTGTTGCTTTTGTTGTCTTGAGCAATGTAGCTAACGAAGGCACGCTCATTCTGGCTGAAGGCATGGTCAATGCGCCCGTTGTAACGCTTGTCATCATAAGGAGTGGGAATGGTATGGGCAGGCTGCGGAGCCGGGTTGAAGACACCACTGCTGGCCGCCGCCACCAGCTCATCATAGGAATCAGGATTTACCGAGAGGCTGGAACGTTCCCTCAGCCCCTCATAGGCGAAGAAACCAAAGTCCTTGTCTCTGCGAATGGGGCCGCCCAGCGAGCCACCATATTGCTGACGGCTGTAATCTGGTTTGGGCTGATTGCCTTTTTCTGCAAAATAGTTGTTGGTCTGGAAATCCTGCGAGCGAAAAAAGCCATATAAACTGCCATGAAACTGGTTCGTGCCTGATTTGGTTACCACGTTCAGGGCCGCTCCCTCGCTGCGCCCATTCGCGGCAGAAAAGCGGTTCGGGCTGATGTTAAATTCCTCGACCGCCTCCAGCGGGAGCTGCATGACAGCGCCACCTACGGTGTTGTCTTTATTGTCGATGCCGTTCACCGTGGTATTGGTGTTCCGCCCGGAAGAACCATTGACGGCGTAGACCGCATAGCGGTTCTTCGTCGGGTCATAGCTGTCGACCATTTTGACGCCAGGAGCAAGAATGGCGAGATTGGCAAAATCACGACCGTTGAGCGGAAGTTCCTCAATCTGCCTTTGCGTCACAGCGGTGGAAACATCGGTTTTTTCCGTGTCCATCAACTGGTTTCCCGCGCTAACCTCAATGGTTTGCGAGACCGAACCGGCACTCAGAGGAACGTTGACCGTAAGCGTTGTTCCCACCAGAAGATGCAGATCTTTCACAACTGCAGGATTAAATCCGCTGCCCTGAACTTCTACCTGATAAGTGCCGGCCGGGAGCAGATCAAAACGATACTCACCAGAGCCGTTGCTGGTGGTTTCGCGCTGTGCATTGGTTCCATTGTTGGTTACGACGATCTTTGCACCTGCCACAGCGGCACCTGTCTGGTCAGTCACCATTCCGGTAATGCTGGCGGTAGCCGTGGCTTGTCCCCGGGCTGCAGGGAGACCAAGCCCGAGAACAGTGATACAAAAAAAGACCGAAAAAAGGCGCAGGAACGCCCTTTGCGTCATTGCCATAGAGACTCCTCGGAAAAAGTACTCGTGCGTCATTCACTTCGATCGCCATCTCATGGACGGCGTATTTCCTGACGCTCGAACCGGATATTAAATCTCCGCTGGCCTACACGTCGAGAGGAATTACGAAAAATGAACCGACGAATTAAATTTACTTATTCGTTCATCATCAAAGGATCAACAGTCTAGAAGGTAGTTCGGCGGACTCGGATTCTCCCGCGAAGCGTGGCAAACCGGGAAGGCCCACGATTGATTTCATTTTTTGTGCAGTGGAGGGACGGAAGGCAAGCAATCCGCAGCGCGGCCATGGCCATTGGAAGGGCAAGCGACATCGCACAGGCGTCAGCAGCGTTCTTCTGCTGGCCGCCTGTGGCGGGCGACAAAACAAACTATCGTCGGGCCAGGGCGGGTTTGCCGGTGCGCCGGGCGGCGCGCTTCAGTGCCAAAGCACGCATCTCCTTGCCCAGAGTGGTACGGTTTATCAGCATCTGCTGCATGATGCCCAGAATGTTGCTGCCTGCCCAGTAAAGAGCAAGGCCAGAGCCGACGTTCCAGGTCATAAATCCGAAGACGGCAGGCATCGTAAAGGCCATCATGCGCTGCTGCGCCGGATCCACACCCGGAGAAGGCGTGAGCCACTGCACCAGAAACATGGACACGATGAAGAAGAGCGGCAGAATGTGGAGCGGGTCCGGGGAGGAGAGGTCTGGCAGCCAGAGCCAGTGCGCCTGCCGCAGTTCAATCACGTTGCCCAGCATTCGGTAGAAGGCAAACAGCAGGGGCCACTGGATCAGCATCGGAATACAGCCGCCGAACATGTTCACGCCTTCGCGGCGCTGCAGTTCGAAGACCTCACGGTTCATCTCCTGGCGGCGCGGGTCCGTGGCTTTGTACTTGGCATATTTGGCCTTGATGGCCTCAATCTGCGGCTGGATGCGCTGCATTTTGAGCGAGGACTTCATCATCTGGAAGCGCGTGGGCAGCATGGCCAGGTTCAGCACAAAGGTGAGAATCAGAATGGCCCAGCCCCAGTTGGGCACCACATGCTCATAGAGGAACCGGAGGGCCAGAAACAGGGGCTTGGAGATGATACCCCACATGCCAAAATTGACCGTTTTTTCCAGGCTCACGCCGCTGGTTGGCACCGAAGCCAGAACATCCAGCGATTTGGGTCCCGCAAAGAGGCGCACGCTGTAAGGCTGCGCGGCCCCCATGGCTGCGCCCAGAACCGGAGCCTGATCGGTCTGCCGAGGGTCCGGATTCTTGCGATTTCTGGGGACAGAGATGGTATTGTGCAGCGTGACCAGATCAAGGTCTTTAGGGTTTTCCGGCAAAAAGATGGCCGCAAAGTAGAGATCGCTGACCCCGGCCCAATCAAAAGGTCCGCGCAGCGTGGCCCCTCCGGAGATTTTCTTGCTGGTCTGCTGTTCTGCTTTCCCATTCTGTGCGATGTCCAGCGTAGCGCTGGCGTAGTGGGGCAGAGAGTCCTGGTCACCAAAGCCCGCCGGCCAGCAGAGCAGCGCCTCGACCGGCGCGCCATTCTGCAGGACGGAAACTTCGGCATGGATGACATAGCTTGCATCGAACCGGAAGGTCTTGCGTACGGTAAGACCTCCGAAGGCATATTCAAAGCTCAGTGTGCCGGGTGCATGGAGAGCACCTACCGCTGAAGGCACATAAAGCGCCTGCTGGAGCTGCCCGCGCAGATTTGCGTCATAGGTATAGAGCGAGAGGGGGTAACCGTACTTTGCTGCCGCCTCATGGTTCACCAGGTCCAGTGGATTGCCTTCGTCATCCTTGTACTTTTTAAGCACCCAGGACGTGACCTGCGCACCGCGATTGCTAAAGGTGATGCGGTAGAGATTGTTTTCGACCACGGTGGTGGACTCTGAGGCGGCCTGGGTCACCGGGCCGGCCGTGGCCGTCGTCTGGGCGGCCGCAGATGCAGGTGCAGACGGCTGCATCCTGCTGGTGGCGGGCGCCTGCTGTGCCGGGTTTGCGGCTGGCGGCTTTGGCTTCAGAAAAAACTGCAGGCCCAGAAAGAGCACAAAAAAGATGACAGTAAAGGTGAGCAAAGACTTCGAGTCCTGCCCGCCGCCCTGCTGGTTCGGATTTTGGATTTCTGCCAAGAGATACTTCCTGTGGAACTTCAGCGTTTCTTTTATGGTAACTGGCTTTGCCGCCTCTGCGGAACCGGATCGTATCCACCGGCGCAACCAGGATGACAGCGCAGCAGCCGCCGCACGGCCATCCACCCGCCACGCAGCAGCCCATGCTCATGCATGGCCAGGGCTGCATATTCCGAGCATGTAGGCTGAAAGCGGCAGGCCCCGCCGGACATGCCAGCGCCAGCGTGCAGCACCGGTGAGAGAACAAGCTTATAAAAAGCCTGCGCAGCCGAGAAGGCGACAGAGCGGAGAGGCCGACGAGAAGTCATTCGCCCCTCTGCTTCGACCTGGCTGCGGCCTCGATGCGCGTAAAAATGGCGGCCACCTCCTCGCGGAGTCGGGAAAACTCGATCTCCAAAACACTTCTGCGCGGATGCAGCACCACATCCACATTGCAGCGCAGATGGCCGAGGCTGGCCCGCACGGCCTCTCGCATCCGGCGTTTGATGCGATTACGCTCGACGGCCTTGCCCAGTACACGTCCGGCGGTCAGGCCGATACGCGGTCCGGTATGGAAGCCAGCCTCGCGCAGACGGAAAAAATAGGTCATTGAGGCAGAGAAGTGTTTCCTGCTCTGCTTGTAGACGCGCTGGTAGTCTGCATGCTTGCTGAGACGTGCGCCGCGCAGGCTACGCGGCGTCGGATCAGAAGCTTTGTCCAGCATGGCTTTTTGTCTGGTTTCCGGAAGACCGGCGTTTGCAAAAGAAGAGGGAACGAAAACTAGTCGCGATAGCCTGCGCTGACAGCGACGCGATGACGGCCCTTCGCGCGGCGGCGGGACAAAACGGCGGCACCGCTCTTGGTCTTCATGCGGGTGCGAAAGCCGTGTGTCTTGGAACGGCGGCGGCGGTTGGGTTGAAATGTGCGCTTCGGCATGGAAGTGCGCTCCTCAAAAAAATCTTCAATGAAACAATGAAGGCCGTACACAGGGCAAAAAACTGGCCTGTACAGCAATTTCTGAGTATATCTCAAACACCATGGTCACTGCAAAAGTTGCTGGAAAATCCTCATTTTTCACAACCCATGGTGCAACTTCACTGCCCGCACAAAATTTGCATGGAAACTACAGCTCCAGGGCCTCGGAATTGTGCTACTATCGGCAACGTTCACAAGAGATTTTTCTGCACGTCTTGTTGCTGTCTCAAGATCGCGCCGTGAGTGGAAAAGGTCCTCTCACACCAGCTTCTGGCATCACCCAGAGCATCTCTGCCGGAGCCCCCAGCCTCCGGAGCGGGGACTCTGTTTTTCGTAGCATGGCCAGGGCGGCGGACAGATCATTCTCGGCAGCAGGATGGTGCCAAAAGGAAGTGTGATGTCTTTTGTTGCTACAGCTCCTGCCACACTCAACCCGTGGGTGCGGATCCTCGGGGCACTTGAGAAGAAGATCAACCGGCAGTCTTTTGATACCTGGCTGAAACCGACCCGCTTCAGCCATATCAATGGCAAAAAGCTTTATGTAAGAATTCCGACACCCGAGTTTCATCACGTTGGGGACCGGTACGGGGACCTCATCCAGGAAGCCATCGACAACCTGCAGATGGAATTCGACGAGGTGGTCTTTGTGACGCCGGAGGAAGATCCGGCCCTGGTGCGTGTACGCGAAGATGGCGGCTTTGCCCCGGTGCCTGCGCACTCCCCTGCTGCGCCCCAGGAGGGCCATCGTGGGGTGCACGCCTCCGGACCGATGCAGAAGAAGTTCGACTGGTCCACGGCGGCACAGTTGAATCCGCGCTATACCTTTGACGCCTTTGTCATTGGCTCTGGCAACCAGTTTGCGCGCGCCGCAGCCGAGGCCGTCGCAGAGCGGCCCTCAAAGGCCTATAATCCGCTGTTTCTCTATGGCGGCGTAGGAATGGGCAAGACGCACCTGATGCATGCCATTGGCCATGAAGTCAAGCGGCGCGACCCGCAGGCCTCCATCTGCTACGTCACCAGTGAAAAATTCACCAATGAGATGATCAACTCGCTGCGCTATGACCGGATGACGAGCTTCCGCGACAAGTTCCGCTCCGTGGACCTGCTGCTGATTGACGACATCCAGTTCCTGGCCCAGAAGGAACGCACACAGGAAGAGTTCTTCCACACATTCAACACGCTGCACGAGAACATGAAGCAGATCGTCATCGCCTCGGACCGTCCGCCCAAGGAGCTGGCCGAGATTGAAGACCGCCTGCGCTCGCGGTTTGAATGGGGTCTGATTGCCGACATTCAACCACCAGACCTGGAAACCAAGGTCGCCATCCTGCAGAAGAAGGCCGAAAGCGACAATGTCGCGCTGCCTACGGATGTTGCTCTCTTCATCGCCTCCAACGTGCGCACGAATGTGCGTGAGCTGGAAGGGGCGCTGACCCGCCTGTTTGCCTGGTGCAGCATGAGCGGTGTGGAGATTACGCTGCCGGCCGCGCAGCAGTGCCTCAAGCAGTTTATCGACACACAGGTACGCAAGATCACCATTGAGGCTATCCAGCGCGCCGTCGCCGAGCAGTTCGGCATGAGGGTCGCCGAGCTCAAGCAGAAGAACAACTCGCGTGCCGTCGTCGTGCCCCGCCAGATCGCCATGTATCTGGCCAAAAGCATGACAGAGGCCTCACTGCCGGAGATCGGACGACAGTTTGGCGGCAAGCACCACACCACGGTCATGCATTCGATTGCCAAGATTGAAGACCAGCGGCGCGCCGATAAAGACCTGAACCGGATGATCAATAAACTGCAGGAAACGCTGAACAGCTAGCGGGGCCGAGGTCCCCCCTCGACAACGGGACAGGGGCCGCCGCTCGACCGGCTATCTGCCTTTCCACAAGGCCGGCCGCTTTTCGAGAAACGCTCCGGTCCCTTCGGCCTTGTCTTCGGTACCGCAGCACAAACCAAAGAGCGAAGCTTCCAGCTCCAGCGCCTGATGCAACGGAAGGTCCAGTCCGGTGTGGACCGCTTCCATGCATCGGGCCACGGCAACGGGAGCAGCAGCGGCAATGGCCTGCGCGATCTCTTCTCCGCGCAGGAGCAACTGGCCAGGTGCGACCACCTCTTCGACCAGGCCCAGACGGAGGGCGTCAGCAGCAGAAATCATTTCCCCGGTCAACAGCAGCTTCAGGGCCGCACCCTTGCCAATCAGCCGAGGCAACCGCTGGGAGCCGCCATATCCGGGAATCAGGCCGAGCTTTACTTCGGGCTGTCCGAATTTCGCTGTCTCACTGGCAATGCGCAAGGTGCAAGCCATGGCCAGCTCGCAGCCGCCGCCCAAGGCAAAGCCGTTGACGCAGGCAATCACCGGCTTGCCGCAATGCTGCAGCCGGTCCAGAATGCGCTGGCCGCGCAGCGCAAGCTGTTGCCCTTCCAGGGCGGAAAGCTTTGCCAACTCCTGAATGTCTGCACCGGCGGCAAAGGCCCTTTCGCCAGCACCTGTCAAAAGAATGGCGCGGACCTGCGGATCGGCGGCCAGAGAGGCCAGCGCTGTATCGAGCTCATGCAGCAGGGCAGAGTTCAGCGCATTGAGAACTTTGGGGCGGTTTAGCGTAATCAGGGCCGCGGCCCCGCGCATTTCAAGAAGAATATTTTCGTAGCTCATGGCAAACGTGTGAGTCTAGCATGTTGGACCCACTGGCTGAAACCGGCCCGGATGCGGCCGCTAATCCAGCCGTACGAGGTAGGCTTCGCCTTCTTCCGGTCTCAGTTCCTTTGCAATCTCCATGGCGCGTTTTTTGTCGTCATTCTGCGGACGGATGCGCACCCAGTGCCCGGTGGGTCCGGCAAACTCAATGACGTTTGCGGTGTGATATTTCCGTTCCAGATGCTCTTCAAGCTTCACCGCGTCTTTCTCTTTGCTGAAGGCGCCAATCTGTACGCACCAGCGGCCACCATCTTCAATCGGTCGGGGCGCTGCGTAGACGTCCATGCGGACTTTCGCAGTCCCCGGCCTCCAGACCCCCACGGCCTTTGCCGAAGCAACGGAGAGGTCCAGAAACCGGTCGGGGACAAAGGGTCCACGGTCTGTAATGCGCATGATGGCCGACTGGCCGGTCTGCAGATTGGTCACACGGATGAGTGACCCCATGGGCAAGGTACGATGCGCTGCCGAAAGCGCATTCTGATCGTAAATCTGACCATTCGCACCGCGATGGTTGTGATATGGCGGACCATACCAGCTTGCCATTCCTGTTTCGGAATAAATCGGCTTATGAGTGGCCACAAAATCGGCATCCACGCTGCTGTCCGCGGCTTCCGCGATGGAAGCCGTGTTCGGAAGACTGCTGCCGGCTGCAGGGGCCGCCGTACCGGAAGATGCGCCCCGAGTTGTCGCTGCCGGCGATGGCTGGGCGATGGCTGGCGGAGGCGGCGTATAGACTGCAACCTGTTTTTTGTGTGAGCAACCAACCGCGAGCAATCCAGCGGCCAGGACCAGCAGAGGGCCTTTCTGCGTGATGTCCATTCAGCGGCTATCTCCGTTCCAGATGGTCTGCCAGCCGGCGCAGCTGTTCGGCCAGCGCACGCACGGCTTCCGATGAGTCCTGCCTCACTTTGGGCACCACTTCATCATTGAGATATGCAATGATCTTTTTCACTTCTTCTTCCAGGCGGGGCGTTAACTGCTGGACGCGCGCATCTACTTTACGCCCGAACTCTTCAAACTTGCCCGGGTTGTCTGCCATCGGGGCCACCTCCTTCCCAGTGTGCTTGCCGTGTTGCACAGGGGTCAACCAGTTGCAGCCGCACAGGTGCCAAAGACGTTACCGTTTCCGCTACCTGAAGGCGATACATCCTCCTAGAGCATTCTGCCTTCCAATGGGTTGTTGCCTTGATGGACATGCCAAATCTGACGAGATCTCTTCATGCCTGTTCTTTTTTGCTGTTTTTTTCCGCAGCGTCCGCCTTCCCCCAGCAGACGCTGGTGAATGCCCCTGCAGAGAATGCTGCGCAGAAATGGTCTGATGTCGTGGAACCAGGCGAGAAGATTCCTCCGTTGTATGCAAAGGACAAGCTGCTGTTTCCGGTGCATGAAGAGCTGCGGCCGAGCGGATGGTTCTCCACATTCCTTTCCTCTGGATGGGAGCAGCTCGTGGATGGACACCCAAAGTACGGCTCCGATTCCGGCGCCTTTGGGCAGCGGCTGGGCGCAGCCGCGCTGCGAGACCTGAGCATGCGCACGTTTTCCGATGGTATGCTGCCCGCGCTCCTGCGTGAAGACCCTCGCTATTTCCGCAAACAGGAGGGCAGTGTGAGGCAACGTGCGGTCTATGCCGCCTCGCGCGTCTTCATTACGCAGCGCGACAACGGCAGCAGCGGATTCAACAACTCGGTGGTCTTCGGCCATGGAATGGCTTCTGCTCTGACCCGTGCCTACTACCCACAACCGAGCGCCAACACTTCGGTCGTGTTCCAGACCTGGGGCTACTCACTGCTGGGTGAGGCAGCGGGGAACTTATGGGCCGAGTTCTGGCCCGATGTGCGCGCTAAAATCTTCCATAAACATCGGGGACCTCAGCCTTAGCCCTGGGGCCTTCCCATACGTCAAAGAGATATGCGGTGGTTTCGCCGGAAGGATTCCGGCCTTTGCTCCTTTACTTCCTTCAGGATGGCCTGCTTCCTTGTGCCTTTCATTTTCGGGGCGCGAGACCCTCTTTTTGCCCAGGCAGAGCTGCCGGACGCCCCATCTTCCACAATGATTTCCGTATCCGGAAGCGGACAGAGCTTTCCGCCCGACGCTCCCGAGGTGCCCAAATCTGCCGACTCACCTCGTCCGCCCTTTCCCGGGCAGCAACCCCAATGCTCGCAGACGCAGTCCAAACCGGCCGCGACTCCGGGCATGAGCTGCGGTCCCACCTTTGATCCCTTCCAGAGGTTTCTGAATTCAGCCGAGCCGCGACCCATGACTCCGCGGGAGAAGGCGCATCTGGCGGTGAAAGACGTGATTGATCCTTTTAACCTGCTGACCATTGGCGGGCTTTCTGCCATCTCCGTGGCCTCAGATTCGCATTCGGCCTACGGGCCGGGTATCAAGGGTTGGGCGAAACTGAGCGGAGTTTCCTTTACCCAGGACATGACCAATGAGTTTTTCGGCACCTTTCTGATCCCCTCGATCGCACACCAGGACCCGCACTACCACCGTATGCCAAATGCCTCTTATAAACGACGCATCGCGCACTGTATCTATCAGATTGTCTGGACGCAGAGCGACACCGGGCAGGGGATGTTCAACTATGCGACCGTGGTGGGAGGCGCGATTGAAGAGGCCATCAGCGATGCCTACGTGCCCTACCGCGAAACGGGATGGGCCGCCGCCTCGTCGCGCTACGGCGTTGCGCTGGCCACGGACCCCATCGGGAACTTCATCACCGAATTTGTCCCCGACCTGGCGCGCCACGTGAATATCCGCGTGGTCTTTGTCCAAAAGATTATTAACCAGGTAGCTAAAGAAGAGGGCCAGGGTCAATAAGTGTTCCACCGCATAAAATTTTGAAACGATTTATTTTGCTGTTGATTCTCCTGCCATTCAGGCGCATACTGCCGTGCAAAGAAAAAAGGGGCCAGTAATTTCGCAGTTAATGGTCCACCCAAACTGGGCTCTTCTTCGGAGGCGTTATGAAGCGGCAGGTTTTGTCCTTTGCCCTTGTGGCATTCACGGCGTTCTTCTTTCTCATCCAGACCGGCAGAGCGCAGCAGGCAACAACCTCCCTCAGCGGGGTGGTCACCGACGCCAGTGGCGCACTCTTGCCCGGCGCTTCAGTCACCATCACACGCGACGCAACAGGGCAGACCCTCAGCACCACGACCAACGCGCATGGCGAATATCAGTTCCAGCAACTGGCCCCTGGCACCTGGACGGTAAAGGTGAGCGCCGCAGGCTTCGGAGACCAGAGCAAGGTCGGCAGCCTTCTGGTCAGCAAGCCCGCCACCATTGATTTTCAGATGACCTTGCAGTCTGTTTCACAGACGGTGAATGTATCGGCGGAAACCGAAACGCTCAACACCTCGGATGCGAGCCTTGGCAATGCGGTCAACAATCAGGTCATCCAGTCACTGCCCATGATTGATCGCAATGTGCCAGACCTGCTCAGTCTTCAGCCCGGTGTGCTCTATCTGGGGCATCAGGTCGATGTCAGCAATGACAGCCGCACCGGCGCAGTCAATGGGGTGCGCTCGGACCAGGGCAACATTACCATGGATGGACTGGATGATAATGATCAGAAGCTCGGCTATGCCTTTACTGGAGTGCTCCGCGAGACCCTCGATTCGGTGGATGAGTTCCGCGTCACCACGGCCATGGCCAATTCTGACCAGGGCCGCGCCGCAGGAGCGCAGATCAATCTGATCACCAAACGCGGGACAGACCAGTTCCATGGCGGCGTGTATGAATACAATCGCAATACGGCGACCGCTGCCAATGACTGGTTCAATAAGCAGGCCGAACTGGCGAGCGGCGAACCGAATGCTCCCGGGAAATACATCCGCAATACCTATGGTTTTGATCTGGGCGGCCCCATCCTCAAGCAGAAGCTCTTCTTTTTTGGAAACTATGAGGCCTCCCATATCCGCGAGAACCAGCAGGTCCTACGGGAAACGCCCACCCAGACCCTGAAAGAGGGCTACATCATCTATCAAAGTAATGGAAACAACGTAAAACTCAATCCTGCGCAGATCGCCGTTATGGACCCCAATTGTTCCGCCAATGGAACCTGCCCCTGGGGACCGGGGGACGACCCGCATATTCTGCAGCTCCTTCAGGGATATCCGACCGCCAACGGAGCGGCCCTGGGGGACGGCCTCAACCTGGGGTCTTTCAGCTTCTCCTCGCCCAACCCTCAGAACCTGAACACCACCATTGTTCGTCTGGACTGGGCGCCGTCCTCGCGCCAACAGTTGTTCTTCCGGGGCAACCTGCAGGATGACACCACTCTGGATGTGCTCCAGTTTCCGGGCCAGCCTCCCTCGCACACTTTGCGCGACAATACCAAGGGGCTGGCGGCAGGCGACACCTGGACCATCACCAACAACCTGGTCAATGATCTCCGTTACGGATATACGCGGCAGGGCTATAGCAATGCAGGGCTGGACTGCGGGGCCTATGTGCAGACCCTCCGCACCGTCTCAGCACCCACAGCGGAAAGCTGCAGCACAATCATCCATGTCCCCGTACACAACGTCATTGATAACGCAAGCTGGACCCACGGAAACCATACCTTGTCCTTTGGCGCCAACTGGCGCGGCATCACGAACTACTCGCAGACGAACAGCAACTCCTATGGCTTTGCCAGCCTGAACATTCAATGGCTCAGCGGCGGCGGCTCGATTGCCGGTAGCGGCAGCAGCCTCGATCCGGCGGCCTTCGGATATCCTGCCGTGGATACCGGAGACCAAACCACTTACAACGAAGAGATTGGACTGCTCACTGGACTGATCCCCTTCATTCAGGGCCAATACAACTTCAGCGTTGCAAGAGGCGGCCAGAGCGGCACAACCATCGCCGAAGGAGTGCCCATCAGCCTTACCTACCACTCCAACGAACTTGAGTATTACATTCAGGACCAGTGGAAGCTCCAGCCGAATGTGACCTTCACGTTCGGGATCCGGCAGGTATTTCTCCAACCTCCGTATGAAGTCCACGGACAACAGATACAGCCCACGATTGACACACACCAATGGTTTGTCAACCGCTACACCCAGATGCTCCGTGGCGTTACAGACCAGCCCGATCTGGCCTTTGCGCCTTCAGGCAAAGCCAATGGCAAGGCTTCGTACTGGAGCATGTCCTACAAGAACATTGCTCCGCGCGCGTCCTTTGTGATTGCGCCGGACAATAAGACTTCGATCCGGTTCGGCGGAGGCATGTTCTTTGACCACTTCGGACAGGGCATTGTGGACACCTTCGCGCAGTTTGGTTCCTTCGGATTACAGACCCAGATCACCAATCCTGCCGGCCAGTACGGCATTGATAATGCGCCCCGGTTCACCAGTCTGACCTCGATTCCACCGCTACAGGGTGTGAATATCCCATCCGTCATTCAATACCCTTACACACCCCCCAACAACGTCAACACTGGCCTTGCCATCACCTGGGGTGTGGACAATAAAATCAAGACCCCGTATACGGTCACGGCGGACTTCTCCATCCAGAGAGAGCTCTCGCATGGACTTTCTCTGGAAGCCAACTACGTAGGCACCTTTGGACGCCACCTGCTGCAGCAGCTTGATCTGGCCGAACCGCTTGACCTGGTGGACCCGAAGTCAGGAATGGATTATTTTCAGGCAGGAAAACTGCTGGCCCAGGCCACTTATGCCGGTCAGACCAATGTTGCCGCCATCCCTTACTGGGAAGACATGTTTCCCTGGCTGGCGACCAATGGAATGAGCGCCACTCAAAACATTTACACAAATGTCTATCAGGGCAATGCCGCGGTCGGAAACGATTCCTATGCTTTGGCCGTCCTCGATGCCTTCTGCGATCCCAACCAGGGCGCGGGAGGACTGGGCTGCGGCCCGTATGAAGACGCACAGGGCAACATTACCACCCGCTTCTATCAGCGCCAGTTTTCTTCCTTATACGCCTGGTCGTCCATTGGGAATAGCGACTACCACGCGATGCAGTTGACCTTGCGCCGGGTCAGCAGCTCGGGGCTGACGTTCGACTTCAGTTATGCCCTGGCCAAATCCATTGACATGGGGTCTGACACAGAACGTTCGAGTGAGTTTACAACCGCCGGTGGCAGCTTCAGCTACATTACGAACAGTTTTAACCCGAAGGGCATCCGGGCGGTCTCTGATTTTGATGTCCGCCATCTGCTGACGGGCAATTTCATTTATCCGTTGCCATTCGGCCAGGGCAAACCATTTGGCTCTGGCGTCAATCGCGCGGCAGATGCTGTGATTGGCGGCTGGACGCTCTCTGGCATTCTTCGCCTGTCCAGCGGGCTGCCGTTCAGCATTCTTCCTCCACTCAGCTACGCAACGAACTATCAGCAGCCGTCTTTCGCCGTGGTCACCGGCCCCATTAAGATCCATAAGCACCTGCTGAATGGTCTGCCGGAGGTCTTCGCTGATCCCAATTCCCTGAACAATGGGATCGCCACGGGCTTTCCTCTCAGATATCCCTATCCCGGCGAAGAAGGCAGCCGCAATGCCTTCCGCGGCGATGGCTACTTTGAGCCGGACGCCAGCCTGGCCAAGACCTGGAAGACGGTCCACGAACAGTCCCTGCATTTTGCCTGGGAGGTCTTCAACGTAACCAACTCTGCCCGCTTTGATACCAGTGCTGTCAGCAGCCTGGGCGGGCTGAACATCCAGGTCACCAGCGGCGCTGGATTCGGCATCTACAGCTCCACCCTGGTGCAGTCCAGAAAGCAGCAGTTCTCACTGCGCTATGACTTTTAAGCTGCCCTGCAGCAGCACCCAGTCAGGATCCAGGTCGGGAAGGGACGGCACTCCGTATGGGGCAACGCCGCCCTTACCTGTTTGCCTGTGCCAATGAGTCTGCGTACAGATCGACATTTACCTTGTCTACAACGGCCGTGCCGGTATCCACAAACACAGGAAAAGGCGAAAACACATCGACGCTGTAATCGCTGCGGAAGCTCTTCGGGCCGTCATGGTAGATCTGGTCCAGCGCCTTCAGCCCAAAATACCCCATGGTGTAAGGCTTCTGCGCCACTGTGGCGTCAATGACTCCGCTCCGGATCAGGCCCAGGGTGTCCGGGTCGACGTCCATGGCCACCACCAAGCGGTCGGTGACTTTGTGGTCTGCAAGGACGGCGCCGACTTCCCTGCCCGCCGAGGCTTCCAGACAGATGAATGCGTCGATGCGGTCGGCCCCAGTCTTTGCGAGATATTGCTGGGTCTTGTCGAAGGCCGCTGTGGGCTGTCCCTTGATGTCCACTACCTCCACGGTGCGGATTCCCGGATGCTCGCTAAAGATGTCCTGATAGCCCTTGAAGCGCTCGTCCAGATTGGGCTGGCCGGGCATGGTGAAAAAGACCACATTGCCCTTTCCTCCGGGAAGTTTGTCTACGACACGCTGACCGCCCAGATGTCCTGCTTCCAGATTGTTCGTCCCGATAAAAAACAACCTGTGGCTGTGCGGAGCATCGGAATCCATCGTGATGACGGGAATGCCCGCATCCATTGCAGAGTTGATCGCAGGCGTAAAACTGGCCGCATCGGCAACTGAGATGAGGATCCCGGCGGGCCGGGCAGCAATGGCGTTCTGCAATGCCGTAAGCTCCGCCTGCGGATCGTAGTTGTCTGGTCCCACAACAAAGGCCTTCACGTGGTATTGCGCCGCTGCCCGGTTGAACCCAGATGCGGCGGTCTGCCAGTAGGTGAGTCTCAGATTGTTGGAGACCAGGTAAAACTTCTCTGAAGTGGAATGGCGCTGGCACCCGGAAAGCAGTGCGAAGGTCAGTGGAAGCAGAAGCGCTTTCTGGACCGTATGCATAGGGACCTCGCAATGTGGGAAGTTGCGCGGTGTGACCTGTCCGGTCCCTGCAAGAAGATCTGATCTGGGGCCAAAACAGGCCGCCACGCGAGATGCGCAAGCATTTTACTCCCGCCTGGCTGCCTTTGGCCCCTGTATCTCAAGGAAAAACCGGGTTTTCTAAGCTTCGAGCGCGTCCATCTCCTCTTCCTGTAGGCCGTGGCGGCGCAGCAGGTTCGGCAGATTCTGCGAGAAGGCCGAGCGCGGCATCACCATGTCGCAGCCGGCCTCCTGCGCCTTCATCTTGAGGTCGCCCTGCAAATGCGAGAGAAAGCCGATGATCGAGGTCCCGCGCTTGAGCTTGGTCCGCAGCTTGGGAATCAACGTCAGCGGCTTGGCATTGGCGTTATTCAGATCAAAGACAATCAGCGAGGGCCTCTCTTCTTCGGCCACATCAGCCAGACGGGAAACAATGTCTTTTTCCGCCTTGACAAAGCCGACCTTGACGCCCAACTTGCGCGCTGTCTCCTGAATTTTGGCCAGGAAGAACAGGTCTTCGATGAAACAGAAGATGCGTGTGGGCGCATCTTCCCGCACGGAAGCGGCCGGAGGCTCCGGCATTACGCCCGGATCGGCCGCTGGATGGAAGCCGTTCCCATTTCCATTGCGAAATTCAATCGTGGAAGGCGGCCCGTCCGCAAGATTGCCGTTGACAGCGCGGTAGCTGTGGTCCATCGGACCGACAAAGGCCTGCTGCCTGCGCTGTTTGTTCCGACGGCGTCCGCCGCCCTGTCCGCTGCCGTTGCCGTTGCTGTTGTTGTTCTTTTGGAAGAAGCGTTTTTTTCCGGCAAACTTCGGGTTTTGTCCCTGCTGTTGCTGGTTTTGCTGGCCATTCGCCTGGGGATTCGATGGCCCTTTTCCGCCTTTGCGCCTGCGGCGCCGGCGACGGTGCTGCTGCCCCTGCGCGTCCTCCGCGGAGGGCTGCGCCTGGGGCTGGTTCTGTTCTGTTGTCATGCTTGCACTTCCTGGTGCGTTGACATTCATTTACAGCGTGTTTCCGGCGGAAAGCCGCTGCTGCTTTCGTTTATTGGAGATGCCGGGAATGCAAATGGTTCAATCCCTTCGCGTCCATGAATGCGGCCGTCTGCTTTGCAAAGGCAAAGAGAATCCCGGGCCGGTCATGAATTGTTTCGCGGAGTTCGTAATACTGTCTTTCAACTCGGTATCGCTGTACCTTGGGTGTTTCACCTTCAGGGCGGTTAGAGAAACGCCATTCCGATGATACGCGCCACTTTGAAATGTTGACTGTCGAGAAACGCGGCGAACTTTCCGGAACATTTCCGGCATCAGCCGCTCGATAGGCAAAGACAATACTACCCATTATAGATGAAACTGGCAAGTGCCCGGATGCCACCAATGGGAAAAAAGAAAGGGCCGCTTCCTTACGGCCCTTTCTTTATGATGGCCAATCACTGGCCTCCCTGAAAGCCCGTCCGCGTGGGGCGGCGGGTGACAACTCCGGCTCGGGCCGACAGCTTCCATTGGCTCCGACTCTCGCCAGCCGGAGAATCTCTTTCTTGCTATACGTCGCTGGCATTACTTGTATAAGCAATTTTTATGCCGGAATGCGTTCTGAACAGAATCAAGCACTTGCGCCCCAAGTGCGGACAAAGATCTCCATTTTATGGAAGATGACCTTCAGTTTCGTTTCATAAATTCATAAGTCTATCTTTGGCAGGTGGGGCAATAATGGGTCCCGCGACCGGCCAGGAGCGTCCTACGAATCTCAGTACCGCAGACCAGACAGGGCCTGCCGCCCCGGAGATAGACCTTATGCTCAAGCTGGAAGAAGCCTTTGACTCCCTCGGCATCCACATAGTCTGACACCGAAGATCCTCCCAGACGGATGGCCTCCCTAAGCACAGACTGCAGTGCGCCATGCAGCCGGAACAGCTGCTCGCGGCCCAGACGCCCAGCGCGTCGTGTGGGACGGATTCCGGCGCGGAAGAGGCCCTCATCCGCATAGATATTGCCTACGCCATGCAGCAGCTTCTGGTCCAGAAGCGCAGCTTTGATGCTGGTCTTTCGCCCGCGGAAGAGGGCGGCGAAGTCCTCGGGGGAAATGGTAAGAGGTTCCCTGCCGGGACCGGTAAAGGGGTCATTCTTCCGGGCTTCCAGCCGTCCGAAGCGACGTGCATCCACGAACCGCAACTCACGGCCGGAGCTGAGCCGCAAAATGGCGTGTGTGTGTTTTGGAATGGCGGCGACGGGGTCGCAGACCAGCAAACGTCCGGTCATGCCCAGATGCACGATCCATTGCGTCTGCTGCGACAGGTCGAAAACGATGTGCTTGCCGACACGATATACGCGATCAATCTTCTTCCCCGTCAGCAAGCGGACCATAGCGGCCGGTTTGGTCTTGAATGGTTCCGGCATGGAACTGAACCAGGCCGACTCAATTACATTCCCGCGCACACGCTCATGCACACCGCGGGCGACCGTTTCGACTTCGGGAAGTTCCGGCATAGGACCTCTGTCTCCATTTTCTCAGGGAGGCGGCAGCGGGCGAGGGTTTCTGCTACACTCAATCGTTTCCTATGTCTGAAGCTGTTCCACTGACGCAACTCAATGAAGACGAAGAGCTCTTTCGCTCCACAGTGCGCGAGTTTGCGCGGCAGACCATTGGTCCGCTGGTGCGCCAAATGGATGAAGAGCAGCATCTGGCCCCGGAGCTACTGCCACAACTTTTCAGCCTGGGGCTGATGGGCATTGAGGTGCCCGCAGAGTATGGCGGCAGCGGCGGCACTTTTTTTGAGGCCGTCCTGGCCGTAGAAGAAATCTCTTCCGTGGACCCGGCGGTTGGCGTGCTGGTGGATGTGCAGAACACCCTCTGCGTGAATGCGCTTCTGCACTGGGGCACCCTTGAACAACAGAAAACCTACCTGCCGCGACTGGCTACTGAGACCGTAGGGGCCTATGCACTCTCTGAGGCCGGCTCAGGCTCCGATGCGTTTGCCCTGAAGATGCGTGCGGAACGACGTGGGGAACACTATGTACTGAACGGGCAAAAACTCTGGATCACGAACGCTCGGGAGGCGGGGATCTTCATCCTCTTTGCGACTCTGGATCCTGCTGCCGGATACAAGGGGATTACGGCCTTTCTGGTCGAGAAGGACACGCCTGGCTTTTCTGTCGGGAAAAAAGAAGACAAACTGGGCATCCGCGCTTCCTCTACCTGCGAGCTGGTGCTTGAGGACTGCCGCGTGCCCGTCCAGAATGTGCTTGGCGAGCCGGGCAAGGGATACAAGATCGCCATTGAAACGCTCAATGAGGGCCGGATCGGCATTGGCGCGCAGATGCTTGGACTGGCAGAGGGTGCATGGAACTGTGCGGCAAAATATGCGCTGGAGCGGAAACAGTTTGGAAGGCCGATTGCGGAGTTTCAGGCAGTGCAGTTTGCGCTGGCAGAGATGGCAACGGAGATTGAAGCGGCCCGCCTGCTTGTTTACAACGCAGCACGACTTAAGGATGCCAAGCAGAGCTTTGTCCGGGAAGCCGCCATGGCCAAGTATTATGCTTCCCAGGTTGCGGAGCGCGTCGCCAGCCAGGCGGTTGAGATTTATGGCGGCTACGGATTTGTCAAAGACTATCCAGTGGAAAAGTTCTACCGGGACGCAAAGATTGGCAAGATCTATGAGGGCACTTCCAACATGCAGCTGGCCACCATTGCCAGGCAGGTCCTGGGCGGGCTGAAAACATAAGGCAACCCCACCCCGGACGACAGGCCCAAGCCAAAGCGCGTCTCGATAAAAAATAAAAAATATTGGAATCGGGAATTATGGTCTGCGGAAATTGAAGACAAAGCCGAAACGCGCCATGAAGTTGTTCTGCCATTCGCCGTTATAGTCCAGACGCTGCCCCATCCACTCAGCAGGAACGAACTGTAGTCCGAAGCGCGGCGTCAGGTTCACGTCAAATCCAATGCCAGCCGATGCCGTCGGCTCCCAGTCAACAGCAGGATGATGATTGCCGCCAAAATTGCCGTAAGAGATACGGGTCTCGCCTGCTTCGCCAAAGAAAAACGGCGTGCCTTTCCAGTAAGGATTCATCGTATAGCGTGGACCCGCAGCCACGGTGAACTGCGTCAGGCTAGGAATGGAATCGGTCGAGTACGAGGTAACAAAGTCCCCCTGAAAGCCAAAATGCCTGGTGAAATTGATCTCCGGAGTAATGCCCCAACCGGCCAGGTTCTGGGAGGTTGCCCCATAAATACTATCGTGATTGAAGTTTTGATATGTATAAATCCCGGTATAGGAGATACTCCCGGTATATTTACTCTGCGCCTGAGGCGCAGCCTGCGCGGCCGCCATGCATGGAAGTATACTTAGAAGAACGGATGCCAGGATTTTCATAAGTCACCTTCCCTGTTTTCCGAAGAAATGGAGATATTTTCGCTAACTTGCAGAGAGTTAGATGGAGTTTTGTTTGTCTGTGGTTGCGGCAGGAATGCCCAGCAAAGAAGTAAAGTTTTCTTGAAAAGATATCGCGGGAAATATCATAGATCTATATCTAAACTTATAAGTCATTTCTTCAGACGACATCCTGCCTTCCATGCGAAACTTCCAGCGACATGGTCACAACGTTCCTCGGAGTCGTCGATAGATAGAAAGGCCCCGGGGCCAAGATACAGATGCAGCGGCTAAAGACCGGGCGTCCCTGGCCCGAAAAGAGGAATCAAAGAAAATCCCGCCACGCAGGAAAGGCTGCATGGCGGGAAGGAAGCTGCTTAGAACTGCACACGCGCCCCGAACTGCAACTGGCGCATGTATGGTTGCCCACTGCCATAGATGGCGCCGTCCACACTGGTGATGACGCCACCGGCCGAGCAGTCAATGCAGCGCGCATCGGACGCGCTCGGCAAGCCAAGCGGAACATGGTTAAAGACGTTAAATGCCTGGAACTGGAACTGCCCCTTCACGCGCTCCGTAATATCGAAGTTCTTGAACAGTGAGGCATCGGCAAAGTAGTCATTCGGCCCACGGAAGGAATTTCTTCCGATATTGCCGATGGTGCCAAAAGCCGGGCGCACAAAGGGTCCGGAAGAGGCACCAGCGGACGTGAGCGCAGCCACGGGAGAAAAGTAGCTGCGACTGTGTGTTGCCGGATTCAGGGAGCCTACCTGCATGGCAATGGAGCCTCCCGGAACCTTATCCGGACGACAGTCGCTTGATGCTCCAGGGGTGCTGAAGTTCGTGTCGATGTCCTGGTCCTGGGCGCACTCGGCATATGTCGGAGTAAAGGGAAGGCCGCTCTCCCAGGTGGTCGTACCGGCAAGCTGCCAGCCACCCACAGCGTAATTGATCCAACGGTTGCTGGTGTTCAGCCATGGCTTGTTTTTGCCAAAGGGCAGCTCATAGAGTCCGCTCAGAACAAAGACGTGATTGCGGTTGGTGTCTGTAGGACCATACTCCACCCGGGGATTCTGGGCGAAGTAAGTCGAGCCATAGTTCATGGCTTTGGACCAGGTGTAGTTCGCCACAAATTGCACTCCGCTGGAGAAACGCTTCTCCAGGGTCGTTTGCAGCGAGTTGTAATTTGCGCGTGCGGAAGGCGCGACCGAGGTAATGTCCTGGCTGCAGCAGAGGACCGTCTGGCCAAGGTACGTATTGGTGAAGCGGTTGTAGTAGGGCCGCCGCGCATCGCGGTCAGCAAGCTGTGCCGGGGTAGTGGGCAGTACCGGTTCATTCATGTTGAAACCGTACGTCTCACCCGGGTAGATGCGCTCGGCCACATTGCCTACATAGGCCAGGGTCAGGGTCATGTTGTTGGTGATCTGTTGCTGGAGGCTCAGGTTCCATTGGTCCACCTTGGGCAGAACCAGCGTATTCGGCCGTACCTGCGGACTGACGTTGGCTGGAATCGGAATCAATCCATTGGAAGGAATGACAAACGGCGCCGGCTTGGCCGGAATAGAGGTCAGCGTATAAGCCACCCCGTGGATGGTGGAAGCCTGATTATTGTTCTCCACGTTTACGACGGGGATGTTGTGTGTGAGCACGCTGCCGAAGATGGTGCCGAAGAAGCCAACATCGTCATAGACCTGCGCTACAGCACCGCGGAAGACGGTCCCCGGCTTGGCCTGCCAGGCGAAACCCAGATGGCCGCCCAGGTTGGTGAGGTCTACATTCTCGTTGGCGTTGGTGCCATAGGGGCCGAATCCGGCCACGCGGATATTGCCGGTGCTCATGTCCGTGAATCCGCCCATGCCCGGGCGATTGACGGTCTCCGGAAAGACAATGTCCCAGCGGACGCCATAATTCAGCGTAAAGTTGGGCCGGATACGCCAGTCATCCTGCGCATAAAAAGCGCCACGCTTCTGCCGGTTGGCTGCTGTGTTGCTGTAGACGTCAAATCGCTGGAACTGACCTACGTCCCCCAATAGCAGCGAGGCCAGGTCAGAGCCTGAACCCGGCACGACATTTCCTGAGGCGTCCGTCACCACCGTAGACTGCTGGCTGAAGGTCAGTTGTCCGGATCGGTTGTAGTCGCTGGCGTTACGCAGGTTGAAGGCGTAACGGATGTCCCCACCGAAACGGAAGGAGTGGTTGCCTACAATCTTTGTCCAGTTATTGACCAACTGGAAGACCTGCTCGCTTTCCAGCAGCGGGCAATTGCAGCCCTGCGTACCAAAGTTGGAAAGGGTGCCGTCCAGAAAGTCATAGGAGGGTGAGCCGGAGGTGTCCGCCGCGCCGGTGTTCAGATTCGGAATGCCGGCCGCTGTGGCCGGAGTCGTCCCCACGTCGTACTTGTTCTGGGAGACATGGTAGTCAAGAAAACCGAAGCGGAAGTCGGTCAGCAAGTTGGGGTGAATGGCCCAGTCAAAGCCTGCGGCCACGCTCTGGTTCTGCACCTGGTCATTGCCGGTAGTATTTCCAATTCCGAATCCCGTGCCGCCAGCCAAACCAAAGACGGGCGCACCAAAGAGTCGGTAGTTGGCATAATCATAGCGTCCAAAGGCGTGCAGATTGGCGGTCACCTGATGGTCCAGCCGGAGGTCCGCCTGGTCGCCATTGTTGCTGCCGTTCCCTGAAGCCACATAGTTATTCACAATGCCCGAGCTCTGCGGAGCAGGCAGCTGCTTGAGCAGGTTGATGGCCTGCGGAGAAATGGCCGAGGCGGGGACTGCATTGGCAGCATAGGTCTGCCCGGTGTTCGGGTCATAGATCTGTCTCGCGTACTCGCTCAGGTCGCAGGTCCCCGTGCCGGTCAGGCAGGTATTGCGCACCGTCATGCTGGGCACGTTCTGCTGAACCGAAGTTCCTACGCGCTGCCGCACGCCCTGATAGTCCAGGAAGAAAAAGGCCTTGTCCTTGAGGACAGGACCGCCCAGCGAGCCGCCAAACTGGTTATACAGCGAGCTTGGAATGAAGCGCCCCGTTACCGGATCACGCTGGTACTGTGTAAAGGGGTCTCGGGCCTCCTGCGCATCGCTGCGGCGGAACTCGAAGACATCGCCATGCAACGTGTTGCTGCCGGAGCGCGTCTGCGCCGTTACGATACCACCGACAGCCCCGCCAAATTCTGCCGGATAGTCCTGTGAGGTGACCTTCATCTCGCTGATCGAGTCCAGCGTGGGATTAATCACAATCAGTCCCAACACCGGCTCGCGATTGTCTGTGCCATCCAGCAGCCAGCCCACAGTACCATAGTTGCTGCCATTGCTCTCAGTGGCCACGGTTCCCTGCGGGTTTTCAGTGGGAGCAATATTGAAGCTGGCCCTCTGTACACCGGGGGTCAAAAGGGTGAACTGGCTGAAGTTGCGGTCCAGATTTGGAAGGTCCTGGATCTGGCGGCTGTCCAGCACCTGGGCCACATCGGCGCGGTCGGTCTTGAGCGGCGGCGCCTCGGTCGTGACCGTGACCGTCTGCGCGGCCCCGGCTGGCTGGAGCGTCAGATTGACCTGCGGTGAGGTGTCCGCAGCGACTGCAATCCCGTCAGCTTCAGCCTGCGCAAAACCGGATGCGGCCACTGTGATCTTATAGGTATCAGGAATCAGATGGGTTACTGTATAGTTACCACTTGCATTGGTTTGCACCTGCTGGGAGGTGCCTTTGCTAACATCTGTCACCGTCACAGTTGCATTCGGGACAACGGCCCCGGTGCTGTCCGTCACGGTTCCAAAAACGGAACCATAGACGGCCTGTGCCTGCGTCTGACGGAGAGGGAAGAAGAAAAGAATTAATCCAACAAGGACAATGAGATAGGACAATGGAGCTGGGCGCAGAGAACACTCCCTGCGCACAGCAGAGCATACTACCTGCTGTTCCATAAAAAAGATACTGCCTCCTCAAGAAAAGGATGCAGCATCTTCGGGAAAGTTGCTTACTTAGATATTTACTAAAAATTCAATCTACCTGCGACTTGTAACGAAGTGTTCCCATCCGGAGGCGCGCACCTGCATGCGCTTTCCATCCGGCCGAGTGAGGGTGATGCGCGGTTTCCCCCGGTCACGCCGGGTCATCGCACCGATGGCATGAATGGAAACTCCGGCGAGACGTGAGGGGATTTTTTTTTCGGGAGGAGCGGTAAAGAGCAATTCGTAGTCTTCGCCGCCATTCAGGGCCAGATGCAGGGCCGAGGGCACCCACCCATCGGCCTCGGCCTTACGGGCCAGCGGGTGGATGGGCAGTGCGGATTCGTGAATCTCGGCGGCCAGGCCGGACTCGTCACAAAGGTGCGCGAGGTCTGTGGAAAGACCGTCGCTCACATCGATGGCCGCGGTGGCCATTTTCCCGGCCAGCAATGCTGCCCCGATGCCCAGGCGCGGCATAGGATACAGGTGCGGATGCCCGGCGACGGCACGGGTCTGCCTCTGAAAAGCCTCGGGTGCGCGGCCCAGGGCCAGCAGCTCGGCCGCAGCTCCGCCCAGCGCCCCGGTCAGGTAAAGAATGTCTCCGGCCCGGGCCCCGGAGCGCAACAGCGCCGCCCCCTGAGGGGCCGCCCCAATCAGAACAATATCGGCCAGGACCAGCCCTTCCGGGCGGCCCGTGGGCGATTGCGCCGTATCGCCGCCAGCCAGAGGGACCTTGTGCCGCCGGGCCAGTGAGAGCAGCCCATTTAGAAATCGGCGGGCCCAGGCACCGGTGCATTCCGGCGGAAGGGCCAGCGAAAGAAAGGCCGCCAGCGGCCTGGCCCCCATGGCAGCCAGATCGCTCAGCCCACGGGCCAGGCAACGGTGCCCGGCTGATTCTGGAGGGTGCCAGTCGCGGCGGAAGTGCACCTGCTCCAAAGAAAAATCCGTCGTCACCAGAATTTCGCTGCCCTGAGGGGCGCGGAGAACCGCGCAGTCGTCCCCGATGCCGGTGCGCACATGGCCTGAGCCGCCCGCGCGCCTGCGGACCGAGGCGATGAATGCCTGCTCGCCGGTAACAGGCAACGGTTTGCTTTTTCCGCGCACGATGATAAGAATACTGCGCTCCATTCAGACGAGGAAGCCGCGGCCCACGGTCGCCGCCTTTTCATCCGTGCCCCGTCTCTCAAGACAGGCGCGAGGCCTTCCGCGGACCCAAACTCCGGGTAGATTGCCGTTTAGTACCGAATCTTCCCGCTGAGCAGCGCCCGCACCCCATTGACTGGGATGCTTTGCCCTCCCCGCTTCGGGTCTTGTACCATCATAAAGGTGCCAATTGCCTGCTTTGTGCTTTGCGGGCGGCGGCCCCATCGCACTTTAAGGGAGAAACTCGATTGTCCGCACGCGACAGGTTTTTATTCACCTCAGAATCCGTAACCGAAGGCCATCCAGACAAAATTGCCGACCAGATTTCTGATGCCATTCTTGATGCATGTCTGGAACAGGACCCCTACAGCCGCGTGGCCTGCGAGACTCTTACTGCAACCGGTCTTGTTGTCATTGCGGGCGAAATTACGACCCGGGCCTATGTCGATTTCCAGACGCTGGTGCGCGGCGTGGTCGCAGCCATCGGTTATGACAATGCCCTTTATGGCTTTGATTCGAACACCTGTGCGGTCATCTCTTCGATCAATAAGCAGTCGGGCGACATCGCCATGGGCGTGGACACGGGCGGCGCTGGCGACCAGGGCATGATGTTTGGTTATGCCACCAACGAGACCGACGAGCTGATGCCTGCCCCCATCTCCTGGGCGCATAAGCTCACCCGCCAGTTGAGTGCCGTACGCAAAAGCGGCAAGCTGCCTTATCTGCGCCCGGATGGCAAGAGCCAGGTCACGGTGGAGTACAACGCCGAAGGCAAACCGACCCGCATTGACGCAGTCGTAATCTCCACCCAGCACGCGGAGACGGTCACGAACGAAGAACTGCGTGCTGACATCCTGAAGAACGTCATCCAGGCCGTGCTGCCGGCGGGCCTTCTGGATGAAAATACCAAATACCATATCAATCCCACTGGACGCTTTGTCATTGGCGGACCGATGGGCGATTCCGGCCTCACCGGACGCAAGATCATTGTTGATACTTACGGAGGAATGGGGCGTCACGGCGGCGGCGCCTTCAGCGGAAAGGACCCGACAAAGGTGGACCGCTCTGCCGCTTACATGGCCCGCTATATTGCCAAGAACATCGTGGCCGCAGGCCTGGCCGACCGCTGCGAGGTACAGCTTGCCTATGCCATCGGCGTGGCCGAGCCGGTCAGCGTTCTGGTAGAGACATTTGGCACGGGCAAAATCGAGGCAAGAAAGCTCGAAGAGCTGGTCCGCGCCAACTTCTCTTTGACCCCCAAGGGCATCATTGAGAGCCTGAACCTGCGCCGTCCCATTTACCAGAAGACCGCAGCTTATGGCCACTTTGGCCGCAACGAAAAGGACTTTACCTGGGAAGCCACCGACAAGGCCGAAGCTCTGCGCGAACAGGCCGGGTTGAAGGTGGAAGCGGTCAAGTAGGGATGGGCCGGTCGTTCTGCACTTTCGCTCTGTGAAAGGGCAGACACACCGAAAGATCAAAGGCAGACCTCAGGGTCTGCCTTTTTGTTCAGGTTTTCTCCTTTTCGGGATGCAGCGCTGGCTGCCCCCCTCAGCGCAGAGGACCGTATCAAGCCCGGCATCTGAAGTGACAAATCAAAAGTTTGACCGCAAAATTCGGAGTGACGTACTGATTCCTGTGCGCGAAGATCAAAACCTGAACGAAAGCGAGGGTACGATGGGCGGCATTCAGGTTTGGGAGCAGGCATGGCAGATGGTGGAATCGCGACAAGCTTCTGCCGATATGCTCTTTGTTTATGCGGTGCGGAGCACGGGGATTTATTGCCGTCCTTCCTGCCCGAGCCGCAGGCCCTCACGGGCCTCAGTGGAATTCTTCGCCACCTGCGAGCTGGCCGAGTGCGCCGGATACCGCGCCTGCAAGCGGTGCCTGCCGAACCAGCAGCGTCCCGAGATCCGCATATTGACGATGGCCTGCGATTACATCGAAGAGAACCTGGACTGCACCATTCAGCTTAAAAAACTCGGCAGCATTCTAGGGTTGAGCGCTTTTCACTCGCAGCGGCTCTTCCGGAAGTACCTCGGCATCTCACCCCGCCAGTATCAGCAGGCGCGGCGGATGGAGCGCTTCCGCCAAAGACTCCTGGGGCGGGACAGCGTGACCACGGCCCTTTACGAGGCGGGCTTTGCGTCCAGCAGCCGTCTTTATGAATCAGCCGAGGCGCACCTTGGCATGACCCCGACGGAATACCGTAAAGGCGGCAGGGACATCACGATCCACTACACCATTGTTGATTCTCCCCTGGGAAAGATGCTGGTAGCGGCAACTGAACTGGGCCTGTGTGCCATCGCATTTGGCTCCCTTGCGAGTGAGCTTGAAGATGAGCTGGCCTCGCGCTTTCCTCTGGCGACGCTTCAACGGGACACGGAGGGTCTGGGCGTAACGGTACAGAAAATCCTGGCACAGATGACCGAACATCCTGTAGCGCTGGAACTGCCGCTGGATGTTCGCGCCACCGCGTTCCAGCGCCGTGTGTGGGAGGCCCTCCGACGCATCCCTCGCGGGGAAACCCGCACCTACTCACAGATTGCACAAGAGATTGGCCAGCCGAGGGCCATACGGGCGGTGGCACGCGCCTGTGCTGCCAATCCCGTCGCAGTGGTCGTCCCCTGCCATCGTGTGATTGGGAGCGATGGTACCCTTACCGGGTACCGATGGGGGCTGGAGCGGAAGAAAACGCTGCTCGAACTGGAGCGGTCTTCCCGCTGAGAGGCCACTCCACTACGCTTCGCAGAAGGGCAGTCCCCAGCAGAGAATGCCGCTTGTCCTTCAGCGCGCGCCGCCAGCGACCCGAACGCCTTCCCATTGCTTTTCTGCAATTTTCTTCAGAATTTCATAGCGGTGTGGATCGGCCAGCGCGCGGGAGATCCGCGTCATCTGCCGGGGAGTCAGTTGGAGCTGTTTTGAGACCACTTTCTCATCCTGCGGGTCGGATTGCCCAGGATTTAGGGCAATCGACCGCTCACCTCCGATGATATCCTCATAGGTGTACTCAAGCGGCCTTCTAGACATCGTCATTCACAGGCCTTGGAGAATCTATGGCAACAACCATCGCAACACAGCACCATGTAAAAAACCTAGACCTGGCAGACCAGGGACGCAAGCGCATCGAATGGGCCAACCAATCCATGCCCGTTCTGCAGACCATCCGCAAGGAATTCATTAAGAACCAGCCGCTCAAAGGAATCCGCATTGCGGCCTGCCTCCACGTGACGACCGAGACCGCGAACCTGATGATTACACTGCGCGATGGCGGCGCTGACGTAGCCCTCTGCGCCTCGAATCCGCTTTCGACACAGGATGATGTCGCGGCATCCCTGGCGCGCGACTTCAATATTCAGACCTACGCCATCAAGGGCGAGGACAACGACAGCTACTATTCCCACATCCTTGCCGCGATTGACCACAAACCGCACCTCACCATGGATGACGGGTGTGACCTTGTGCATTTGTTACACACCAAGCGCCAGGATGCTCTGGAAGGCGTGATCGCCGGCACCGAAGAGACGACGACGGGCGTGATCCGCCTGCGCGCCATGTCCAAAGATGGCGTGCTGCGCTATCCCGTGATTGCCGTCAACGATGCGCTGACCAAGCATATGTTTGACAACCGCTATGGCACGGGCCAGTCCACCATTGACGGTGTCATCCGCTGTACAAACGTGCTGCTGGCCGGGGCCAAGTTCGTCGTTGCCGGATATGGCTGGTGTGGACGCGGTCTGGCCATGCGCGCACGCGGCATGGGCGCCGAGGTCATTGTGACGGAAGTAGACCCGACCAAGGCCCTGGAGGCCGTGATGGACGGCTTCCGCGTGATGACGATGATGGAGGCGGCAAAGCAGGGCGATGTCTTTGTCACCGTCACGGGCAACAAGAGCGTCATCCGCCAGGAACACTTTGAGGTGATGAAGAATGGTGCGATTGTCGCCAACTCTGGTCACTTCAATGTTGAAATTGACATCCCTGCACTGGAGCGCATTGCCTCCTCCAAGCGCGCCACCCGCGACTTTGTGGATGAATACGCACTGCGCGACGGGCGCAAGATTTATCTGCTGGGCGAAGGCCGCCTGATTAATCTTGCTTCGGCGGAAGGCCATCCGGCTTCCGTGATGGACATGAGCTTTGCCAACCAGGCCCTCTCGGCCGAGTATCTGGTAAAGAACCATGCCAGCCTGGAAAAGAAAGTCTATGCAGTCCCGCAGGAGCTGGACAAGCGCGTTGCCCGCCTGAAGCTGGACGCGATGGGCATCGGCATTGACCGGCTGACTCCAGAGCAAGAGGAGTATCTGGCGAGCTGGTCAGAAGGCACATAGATTCGCTTGTGCTGGAGGCCCCACTGCTTTCCAATGTTCCCGGAATCGCATCCCCCTGTTCCAAAATGGAACAGGGGGACTTACTTTAGCTGCAAATCACTCTGTTTCCTCGCTTCTCCAGCCTTACACTCGCCCCATGAGCACCCAATCGGCAGTAGAAGACATCAGCACCATTGTCAGCCGCTTTCAGGCCTGGACTGCGGCACAGGCGCAGCCGGAGACCTCAGAGGTCCGTGAACTTTCCTATGAAGAGGCCCGCCGTCCCCGGACCGCTTCTGCGAAGGAGCCGAAGGCTTCGGCCCCCAAAAGACGCTGCACATCGCCAAAGAAATCTGCGCCAGTAAAGCAGAAGACTGCTCCATTCAAACAAGTACTGGCAGAAAGTGCGGCCATTGTGCCTGCGGGAAAGAAGCCCGCTGCGCTGGTACCACGGACCACAACACTTTCGGTACGCATGACCGATGCAGAACAAAAGCTGCTAAGGCTTCGCGCAGCGGATGCAGGGCTTTCAGCCTCGACCTATCTGCGCCACTGCATCCTGGAGGTGGATGATCTGCGTGAGCAGGTGCAGGAGCTGATCGCGGAAAACCAGCAGCTCCGCGCGCAGCAATCTGTCCTTGCCCTGTCGGGACTGTCGCATTGGCTGCGGCGCATCTTTGGTAGAAACACGGCAGCACTGTCCTTGCGCGCCTAGGCAGATGGGACCTGCAGGCAGGGGGCCGGAAAGCAGGCCTGGTTAGTGCGCCTGCAAGGACTGTGACAGACTCATCAGATTTTGCGGTGCCACGCGGATGACGCCATAGCGTGGACTGTCAATGTCAGCAATGAGAAAGAAGGCCATCGCCACGAGAAACGGGAGGACCATGAAGAAGAGATTTCCTCTGCGGTGTGCGCCATAACCGATCAGCAGACAACAGCAAACTGCAAGCGTGAACATCAGGACCCAAGCTGCTAACGGAATGCGATTCCACCAGGCGGCCTGCGTATATCCCTGCCGGTTGAGTACATCATTCATTCCCATAACAGCCAGTGCCACCGGTGGGGTAGGCTGTGCTCCCGCGGCGCTCTGGACGGCGGACCACATGGCAGCCTGAAGTCTTGCCGTCTCCGTGTCGATTCCCTTCAGCCTGGAAGCATCGCGCACTGTATAGAACAAAAGTCGCTGGTCAAGATACTGCAAGAGCAGCCCGCGGACCCTTTCGGCCCCCGCAGGAGGCAGCAGATCGGCACGAAGATACTCGGTACCGATGGCGTTCGCTTCTTCTTCCTCGTAATTCTTGCGCTGGTCATATCGGCTCACAGCCATGGAAAAGGTGAAGCCGATGATGAGAGCGAGCAATGTGAGGCTTGCGCTGATGACTAAGTCGAGATCGCTCCTCTCATCGTCCTTTATGGGGCGAAATCTGTTGGCGATAAAACTGCCCATCTGTACTGCGAGCCAAAGAGAAGCCAACGAAACTGCGAAAACAGAAAACGGAAGCTTCAACATTTCGTCCAAAGCCGCATTCCTTTCCGGGGCATGACAAGCAGCCTCATTTTAGATAAAAACCAGGCACTGCGGTTTTACCTGAGGGTAGCTCTCGCCCGCCTTCTGTAGTTTGCCTGTCTGCTTGTCTCTGCGGATGACGGCGATGTTGTCTGAGTCCTGATTTGCTACCAGCAGCCAGCTGTCCGTCGGATCCATGGCGATATGACGCGGCGTCCTGCCCCCGGCCGAGGTGCGGTCGAGCAGTGTAAGCGTTGCGGAAACCGGGTCGATGGCCCAGGTCATGATGTGGTCGTATCCCCGGACGGCTGCATAGGCGAACTTCCCCTGGCGGTCAAAGACGACCTCAGATGCAAGCGAAGGCTGGTGGTAGTCTTTGGGCAGAAGGTCCACGCGATGGATTGACGTAAGCGCGCCAGAATGTGGTTCCCACTTGAGCACCTCCAGCGCGCAGGCGAGTTCATGGATGCAGAAGGCCCATTTGCCGTTGGGATGAAAGCGCAGCGCGCGCGGACCGGAGCCGGGCTTCGCCGTCCACTGCAACACGGAAGGATTTGGCATCAGCTTCGATGTGGCTGCATCGAGCCGGTAGATGTGGATGCAGTCCAGCCCAAGGTCATTGATATAGACGAAACGGTTGTCCGGCGAAACCGTGGCGCGGTGCGCATGAGGCGCTTCCTGCCGGTCGGCCACCACGCTGTGTCCGTGGTAATGAAATTCGGACACGGCCTCGCTCAGATGTCCCTGCGCATCGGCGTGGAAGGAGGCCGCACCGCCTCCGCTGTAATTCGCGCAGAGGACGGTGTGTCCTGTTGCATCTACGGCCACATGACAAGGGCCGGAGGCCGTGGAAGGGACCGTATTGAGTGGAATGAGCTTTGCGGCAGCGCGGTCCACGGTAAATCCGCTGATGGCGCCGCTCTTGGCGCCCTGATATTCATTGATTTCGTTGGCCGCATAGAGCCGTTTGTTGTCTGGCGACAGGGCCAGGAACGTAGGGTTGTCGCTCTCGGCGGCCAGCCCAAGTTCATGGAGTGAGCCGCTGTTCGCATCCCATGCAAATGCATAGATGCCCTTGCTTGCCGGTCCTGTCTGCGTGCCGACAAAGAGAAGCTGCTTTTCCGGAATGGTCTTTGCTCCTGCCAATCCGGCCTCTGCCGCCAATGAAACGAGCGCAGCTTCTTTGATGAAGCTGCGCCGGGAGATCGAATGGGTCACGCGGATGTTTCCTTAAGAAAAGTTAGGCCATTGAGTAGTTATGCCACCACGGCCGGTTGACGCAGCCAGCCATAGAGCGGAAACTGTTCGGCGAGTTCGAGAACCTGTCCGCGAATGCGCTTGAGCGTCTGCGGATTGTTGCGCCCGTTCAGGGCCTCGGTGATCCATTTGCCGATGGTGCGCATTTCAGCTTCCTTCATGCCGCGCGTGGTGAGCGCTGGCGTTCCGATGCGGATGCCCGAAGGCTTGAGCGGCGGATTCGTATCAAAGGGGATCGCATTTTTGTTGACCGTAATGCCGGCCTCACCCAGTGCGGCTTCTGCTTCACTGCCCAGCATTCCCTTCGAGAAGACGTCCACCAGCATCAGATGCGTATCTGTTCCGCCAGAGATGATGCGGAACCCCTCGGCCTGAAGGGTTTCGGCCAGGACGCGCGCATTGGCAACGATCTGCTGTGCGTACTGCTTGAAATCGGGCTGAAGGGCTTCGCGGAAGGCAACAGCCTTCGCGGCCATGATGTGGACCAGCGGACCTCCCTGCTGCCCGGGAAAGACGGACTTGTCAATCGCGGCTGCAAACTCCTGCTTTGAGAGGACGAGCCCTGAGCGCGGACCGCGCAGCGTCTTATGCGTAGTGCTGGTGACGATGTGCGCGTGCGGTACCGGCGAAGGATGCGCGCCTCCGGCAACGAGCCCGGCAAAGTGTGCCATGTCTACGATGAGGAGCGCGCCGACCTTATCAGCAATCTGGCGCATGCGTGGAAAATCGAAGATGCGCGGATAGGCGCTGCCTCCGCCCACAATCACCTTCGGCTTCTCGCGCGCAGCAATCTGCTCCAGTTCGTCATAGTCAATCACTTCGGTGTCCTTGCGCACGCCATAGGAGACCACGCGATAAAGCTTGCCGGAAAAATTCAGCTTGTGCCCGTGGGTCAGATGGCCGCCGTGGGCAAGATCGAGGCCGAGAATCGTATCCCCGGGACTGAGGACGGCCATGTACGCTGCGGCATTGGCCTGCGAGCCGGAATGCGGCTGTACATTGGTATGTTCGGCACCAAAGAGCTGCTTCACACGATCACGGGCCAGGTTCTCCACCACGTCTGCGAACTCGCAGCCGCCATAATAGCGGCGACCGGGATAGCCCTCTGCGTATTTGTTGGTAAAGACAGTGCCCGCTGCTTCCAGAACAGCCTCGCTGACGAAGTTCTCTGAGGCGATCATCTCCAGCCCTTCATGCTGGCGGCGGACTTCATTCTCAACGGCAGCGGCGATCTCAGGATCGGCCTGCGAAAGCGGCAAAGACATGCGGTCGGACATGCTCTGATTGTATCGCCTCAAGATGCCGTCTTGTTTGGGAAAGCGTATACGGCGCACAGACCATGTGACGCGCTCGCCCGAAAGTCCCGCATGTTCCGGGTGAGGAGCACCCTTCCTTCAACCTCCGCGGTTTCTTTTGGCCCGATCCCGGTACTTTAACGCGAGATAAGCTCTTTTTCCATGCTGGCTTGTTTCTGGCCGGATGGCGACTTTTGACGCTCGGCCCCATGTGCGGCATACGAACCCGCCAGCCCTCGAAACGCCTGGTATACAAAGGACCCCATATACCATCCGTCCAGGAACTTGAAGGGCGTCTCGCCGGTGGTGTAGTGCCCGCAGGGCAGCACTTTGGAGACGAAGTCTACGCCCAACTCAGAGAAGCTGCGCAGGACCTCGATGGAGTATTCGCGCAGGAAAGTCAGGTCATAGGTTGCATGGATGACGAGGACCTTCTTCGACATTGACGCAAAGCGCTCCATGTAGGAGACAGGGCTGATGGACGACCACAACCGGTGCAACCTCTGCTGCGTCATGCCGGCATCTTCAAAGGCCTTGCGAATGTGCCGCGTACTCTGGCCTGTCCAGACCACATCGCCAAAGGACGTCGAGGCGTGGTTGAAGGCATTCACGTATAGTCGCTCATCGTGCGCACTGGCAATGAAGGCGTAGCAGGAGCCAAGGCTGGTGCCCAGGATCCCGAACTGCTCATAGCCCTGCGCCTCCAGCCAGTCCACACAGCAACGAATGTCGACCACGGCCTGCCGAAGCGCAGAGATGGTCCGCCCGATATTGGAACTGACAGCGTAATCGGAGCGTTCGAGCTCCGCAGGTCGGCGGATGTCGTGATAGGGCTTGCTCAGCCGCAGAGCGGAGATCCCAAAGCGGTTAAAAAGCGAGCACAGCGCATTATGGCTGAAAGCGTCCGCATTCCACTGCGGCATGACGATCATGGCCTGCTTTGGTTTGCCTGCCTGTTTTTCTACCGGAGCCGGATACCATCGCGCATTCACCAGGTCGTTTTCCGGATAGGGCGTGCGCACGGGCGAAGTAAAGCGTAAAAACGGCGCGGGTTTCAGCTTCCCTGCCGCCGCCTGTGCCTTCAGCTTTGCATCTTGTGCCAGTGTTTCCGGACGGACATTTGTGGGGAACAATTCTGGAAGGCGCATTTCCAGCCGGTAGTCCGTGGGCGGGGCATAGGAAAAGAAACTGTCACTGTTACGAACAATCCATTCGTTCAGCGCGACCATACGCTGTTCAGCGGCAACTGGACCGGGCGGCATTTGCGCGGGGCTCTGCCCCCGTTTGCGCAGCACGTCCTCCAGCCATTCAAAACCCCATTCCATGGGGCGCACGACCCTGTTTTCGTCGCGCGTTGTCAGCTCGGTCTCCCACGCATACATCCAGCGCGCATACCAGTTGCGAAGCATGCTTTTAGTTTAATCAACCAGAAGGCGCGGCACGCGCGCGCTGATGGCGCAGGTCACTTCGTAAGGGATGGTCCCAGTAGCGTCAGCAAGGTCGAATGCGGTGATGCGCTCGCTGCTCTGCTCACCAATGAGCGCGACCTCATCTCCAATGGTGACGCCGGGCACATCGGTTACATCCAAAATGGTCTGGTCCATGGAGACCCGCCCTGCGATGCGCACCTTTTTGCCGCGCACCAGCGCCTGTCCGCGGTTAGAAAGCAGCCGGTTGAGTCCGTCCGCATACCCCACCGGGATGAGCGCCAGACGCAATGGTCTCTCTGCCCGGAAGGTCATGTTGTATCCGACCGGGGCACCTGCCTCGATCTCTCTCAGAGAGACGATGCGCGTCTTCCATGCGAGCACCGGCGTAAAGGGCGGATGCGTTGTCACCGGCACAAATCGCGGCGGATAGCCATAGAGGGCGATCCCCGGCCGCAGCATCAAGCGCGCGCCATATCTTCCGGCCAATGCCGCCAGCGCCTCGCGATGCTGTGCTGCGAGCACCGTTGCTGAGTTGCCTCCGTGGATGTAGTCTGGCCTGATTCCCTGCCGGCGAAGGACTTCGAGCGCGGCATCGAGGCGGTCCACCTGCTCGCGGACCGTCTCCGGTTCGAGCACCTCTGGCGCTGAGAAGTGCGTCATCACGCCTTCGATTTTTACTGGGGAGCCTCCGCCATAGCGGGCAAGCAGCTTCTTTAGATTCTCTGTCGAGCGCACGCCCTGCCGCGACATTCCGGTATCAATTTCAAGGTGCACAGCCACTGCGTGGCCCTGCGCGGCCTTTTGTAGGAGTTCAAAGTGAAAGCCCTCCCACACCTGGGGCGTCAGCCGGTGCTCGATGAGCGCCTCGGCTTCTCCTTCCCAGAAGCCGGACATGACCAGAATGCGCGCATCCGGACATTCCCTGCGTAGCGCTATTCCCTCTTCCACGCAAGTGACGCCGAACCAGCGCACGCCGGCTGCGGCCAGCACCGGCCCGCACAGCAGCGCTCCGTGGCCATAGGCGTTGGCCTTCAGCACAGCCACAAGCTCGCTCCCAGCAGGGGCGGCCGCACACAACAACTTCCAGTTGGCCAGCAGGCGCAGGCGCGAGATCTCCGCCCACACCGGACGCATTTGATTCATGGCGATGCTTTTTATCCTAAATGGAAAGCGGCACTTCTACCGGGGCGGACACAAGGACTGACGAAGCAGCCAGGCATTTCACGAATCCAGAGACTTCCTCAGACAATTTTCTGAGCAGCGTTGACAGGCACTGTCTCTTCACACTTCCGCGCCAGGCGCATTGCTCCGGAGAGCGTTGTGGCCACACCATCCGGCCGGGCCGCTCCAAAGCGCTCGCGCAATATCTCCGGATTGCCCTGCGCTCCCCATAGGCCAATCAGGATCCGGTTCTCAGGCAGGGCCTGCCTTACGAGTTGGCACAGCGAGCGTGCATGGACAAAGGCAAAGGGCGGCAGTGCGGAGATGCAGACTGCCGTCCCCGACTCCTCGGCCAGACGCCCCAGAATTTCCGGCGTCAGAGCATGTGCTTGCAGCAGGATGGTCTTATGTCCCTGCCGCTCCAGCAACTGAGCCAGCATCACGGCAGCCAGCTCGTCGGCCTGATCGTGGGCCGGCACACAGACGACGGGACACTCCCGTGCTTGCGGCGGCGCGCTGCTCTCGTGGGACAAGGGCGTCTGGTAATCTGTCAGCTCCGCCACCAGCTCGGCCGCACTCTGGAAGAGGAAGGTGCTGCGCGTCTCGTCTAAGAGCCCTTTGTGGCGGTCCTGCTCAGCCAAACTAAGTGCGGGCAGCACCACCTCGTCGTAGAGATGGACCAGATCATGCCCTTCCAGAAATTTGTCTGCGATGTGGTGCGCCTCGGCCTGGTCCATGGCCAGCAGGCGCTCATAAAAATGGGCCTCTGGGGCAAGCTGCGCTTCATCACCCAGCAGAATATGCAGGAAGGCCATCTGCGGAACATAGCGGCCCATCACAATCAGGCATACGGTCAGCGGGGTTGAAAGCACGAGTCCCGGGATTCCCCATAGCAGCGTCCACACCATGGCCGTGATGACCAGCGCCAGCGGAGAGATCCCTGTATGGCTGCCATAGAGCCACGGCTCAATGAAATTGCTGACTGCCACTTCCAGTACGACAAAAAAGGCCAGCACCATCAGCGGCGTCCACCATCCGGGAAAGACCGCAAAGGCAAAGGCAATTGGCAGTCCGCCGCCCAGAATCATGCCCACGTACGGCACCATGCGCAGGATGGCCAGCAACACCCCCCATAGCGTTGCATTCGGGACATGCAGGAGAAACAACCCTGCACCAAAGACCAGACCATAGCTGGCATTCACCAGTACATTCAGCAGCAAATAGCTGCTGATACGGGTGGCCGCGTCATTCAGCGCCTGCGTCATCACATTCAGGCGTCCCATTCCGGCCAGCAGCAATACGCGATTGCGCAGGTCTTCGCGTTTCAACAGCATGTAAACGGTAAAGACAAAGACCATGCCCATCATGCCCAAGGGCTTGATGACTGGCTTCAAAATCTGCTGCGCGTAGGCCCACTCGCTCACCGGCGGCGGGACCACAACCACCGGCTGCGGAGTTTGCTGTGCTTCGGCCTTCTGCGCTTCGGCTTCGCGCGCACGTCTGCTGCGGCGTGTTTTTTCTGTCTCCGGAGGGGGAAGCGGCTTAGGCGCGGGGGTCCCGGAAAGCTCCTGAGTGAGCGACTTCAGGCCATTGATGGCATTGGCAATCGGGCCGGTGGTCGGCGCATGGATACGCGCCAGCTTGTCATCGATGTTGGCATGGTAATTGGGCAGATCGCTGGCCACATCCAGCAGCTGGCGCGCCACTACCCATCCGACTCCGCCCAGCACCGCTGATGCCATCATGACCACCAGCACCACCGCAGGGACCCGCCGGAACCTCAGCTTTTCCAGTTGGATCACGGCGGGCGCCAGAAGAAAATTCAGCGTCAGCGCCATTGCGAACGGGATGAGCAGGTCGCGCGTGAAATAAAGCGCAGCCAGCGCCAGGCCAAAGACCAGCAGCGGCTCGTGGTTCAGCCAACGACGCTTGGATACACGCTCCTGCCCATTCATAAGGTGCAGCTATAGAATAAGCGCCTCCGGTCCTACACCCTAATAGGTTCCCAGAAACACCCTCACCACGCGCGCCCCCTGACGGCTGAAGTTCAGCCCATAGTCTGTCTGGTCGCCATTCCACAAACGCGACATCTTCCATTGCCCGTCCTCGTACCGGCCTTCTTCTACGCGAAGAAATTGCATATGCTCACGCCCATTGGGGTCGGCGAGCTGAAACTGCACGCGCGCATCAAATCCCGTCACCAGAAATTCGTCTTCGGCAATCTGCACAATCAAAGCGCGCCCATCGTGCTCTTTGCTGCCGGTCGCGCGCGCCTCTCCCCATTGTGGAAGCCCGAAGCCCACGGTTGCCTTCCATTTGCCAAAGTCCAGGGTCGTGCTCGGCAGGCCCGGCTCTTCGACCGCTGTCTTCAGTTTGCCCTCAAAGTTCCATGCGGCGATCTCGCGGTCCATCGGCCCCAGCAGTGCGTAGTTCTGGCTGTGCAGCCTGGGATACTCCTCTGGCCCGTAGGTCCACCCCGTCTGGTCCATTCCGAAGGGAGAAAACCCGATCGCCCCGTGCCCCAGCGCGTAGAAGAAGTAGCGGCCGTAATCGTCGCCGCCTCCGGTCTCGGGGACCCACATTGCATTGTCCCGGCGTCCGTAGGCATCGAGCACCTGCCGGTACATCTGCGAGTCATCGATATAGATGTCCGGCCCGATCATGTCGATGGCGTGCGCGGTCGCCTTCCATATGTCCAGCATGTGCGGTACCGCGCCGCCGCTCGGATAATGAATTCCGGGGACCTGCTGCCGGGACCCCAGCCACACATTGCAGTACATCGGTAGCGGATACTGTGTCTTGCCCGCCTGCGCCACCTGGTCGATGTAGTGCGCTACAGAATACGCGGCAAAACTCTCATCTGCGTCTGGCCCGAAGACTTCCTTCCACGTGCCGGGACGTTTGCCCAGCGCTTTCACCAAGTCTGTCGGCACCGGTCCGTCGAACTGTTTCTGCGCTATAGACGAAAAATCACGGACCGCCCCAATCGAACCCGACTCGTTTTCTACCTGCACCAGCAGTACCGTATGCTGCTCGCTGTCGATCTCGCGCACGTGGCGCATCAGCGCCGTGAAGGCGCGTTGATCAGCCTCCAGGTTTGCGGGAGCATTGGGCGAAAGCACATCAATCGGCTCACCGCGCTCGTTGATCATGCGTGGATAATGCATGATGTCCGTCTTCATCCATTCGGGAACATAGTGCATCTTGCCGTTCTTCCAGGTTCCAAACCACAGCAGCACCAGATGCATATAGTGCTGCCGCGCCTGCATGACGAGCGCATCAACATTGGTAAAGTCGAACGTACCGGGCCTGGGCTCCATCTGCTCCCAGTACACCGGCGCCTCGACTGTATTGGCGTGCATCTTCTCCAGCAGCGGCCAGACTTCGGGCAGGGTTGCAGGCCATGCGCTTGAGTTATTGATCTGCCCACCCAAAACCATATACGGCTTGCCCTCCACCAGCAGCGCAAAGCGCCCGTCTTTCTCCACCAGCCTCGGCATCGGTGAGGCCGCAGGGTCAGGATTGACTGGGGTCCCGCGCGCCGCATCCTTTTGGGCCAGGATGCGATAGGGCAGCAGGACCATGAGGCCGAGCAGAGCAAACGATGAAAAGAGGCAGGCCAAAGAAGGCATCTTTTTCATGCGCAACAGAGTACATCAAAGAAGGGCCGTGCATTGGCCCTCCACCAGAAGGTTGACCCCCAAGGTCCTTGGGGTCTGGAGTGCTTTCGCCTGCCCAAGGATGGGGCTTTGACGGCCTGTTCTGGCATCAGAATTGCTACCGTACAATGCAGTTATGTGCGGAATCGTCGGATATATCGGCCCCAAACCAGTCGTCCCCGTTATTCTTGAAGGGCTTCGCCGCCTGGAATACCGCGGCTATGACTCAGCCGGAATCGCCGTCGGCGGCAGTCGTGGCCTTGAACTGCGCCGGGCACCGGGCAAGCTCCGCAAGCTCGAAGAGGTGCTGCACGAGCGTCCTGTAGAGGGGACCTACGGCATCGGGCACACGCGCTGGGCCACCCACGGCCGTCCTACGGAGGAAAACGCCCATCCGCACCGCGACTGCACCGGCCGCATCGTCGTCGTGCATAACGGCATCGTGGAAAACTACCTGGCGCTCAAGCAGGAACTCATCGCCGAAGGCCACAAATTTATCACCGAAACAGATACCGAGATCATTGCCCACCTCATTGAGCAGGAAATGGCCTCCGCGGCGCAGACCGGCAAGAACATGGTGCTCGAAGAGTCTGTGCGCCGCGCTGTCCGCCGCCTGACCGGGGCCTTTGCCCTTGTCGTGATCTGCGCCGACGAGCCAAACAAGATTGTTGCCGCACGGTTCGGCCCTCCGGCCGTCATCGGTCTTGGCGAAGGGGAATACTTCGTCGCCTCGGACGTACCGGGAATTCTGCACCACACGCGCAATCTTTACTTCCTGGCCGATGGCGACATGGCCGTGCTCACCCCCGAAGGCGTCCGCCTCACCGACTTTGAAGGCAACCACATTGAGCGGCCAGTGCAGCGCATTCTGTGGGACCCGATCCAGGCGGAAAAGGGCGGCTACAAGCACTTTATGCTCAAGGAAATCTTCGAGCAGCCGCGTGCCATCCGCGACACCACGCTGGGCCGTATCTCGCTGGACACAGGAAAGGTCTTTCTCTCTGAAATGAAGCTGACGGAAGAAGATTTCCGCCGCGCCACCCGCATCCACATCGCCGCCTGCGGCACGAGCTGGCATGCCGCTACCGCCGGAAAGTTCATGATCGAGCGCCTTGCCCGCTTGCCTGTCGAGGTGGATTATGCCAGCGAATACCGCTACCGCGACCCCATTGCCGACCCGAACGCGCTTGGCCTGCTGATTACGCAATCAGGGGAAACGGCCGATACCCTGGCCGCACAACGCGAGATGATCGCGAAAGGATCCAGGACCATCGCCATTTGCAACGTCGTCGGGGCGATGATTACCCGCGAAGCCCACGGCGTCATCTATACCCACGCCGGCCCGGAGATCGGCGTCGCGTCGACCAAAGCATTCACCGCGCAACTGGTCGCGCTCTTTCTCTTTGCCGTGCATCTGGCGCAATCGCGCGGGACCATCTCCGCCGATGAAAGCCGAGCGCTGCTTGAAGAACTCACGCTGCTTCCGGGTAAAGTCGAAGAAGTCTTACGCACCATCGATGGGCCATGCGAGCAGCTTGCCCGCACTTACTCGACTGCTTCCGACTTCCTCTTTCTGGGACGTGGTATTCATTACCCCATCGCGCTGGAAGGTGCTCTGAAGCTGAAGGAAATCTCCTACATCCACGCTGAAGGCTATCCAGCTGGAGAAATGAAGCACGGCCCCAACGCCCTGATTGATGAAAAGCTGCCCGTCGTCGTGCTGGCCACACAGGACCGAAGCAATCGCGACTCCCGTCTGCGCTACGAAAAGACCCTCTCCAACATTCAGGAAGTCACCGCCCGATCCGGGAAAGTGATTGCCGTGGCCGTCAGAGAAGATGAAGAAATTCCGCATGTCGCCGACCATGTGCTCTATGTACCGCAGGCCCCGGAGCTGCTGCTGCCCGTGCTCGATGTTATCCCGCTGCAACTGCTCGCGTACCATATCGCCGTCCGCCGCGGCTGCGATGTAGACCAGCCGAGAAACCTGGCGAAATCGGTGACGGTGGAGTAGGACCCCATGCAAACAGCTGCGCCCGTGCCCGACGGATGTCTTGGGGCCTCGGCGCTGGTCGGGGCGGCATGCCTGCCCGGAGCTGATCGGAGAAGTCTCTTAGGGCATTATGCTTAGCTGGACGGAACCGACCCAACCTGTCGCACGTATTTATCATCGTGGATGAGCAGGTAAGGAGCCAGGACTATGACCACCATTCCAGCCATCGCCGGAAGCCTGAATGACCAGCAGCGTGTGGTCTTTTATGCGCAGATGTCGGCGATCCAAAAAGATGAGGTCGTCGGTGTGCTGCTGGCCTTGTTCCTGGGGGGCTTCGGTGCGCATCATTTTTATCTGCGCCGTAATGGATTGGGGATCCTCTACCTGCTCTTTTTCTGGACGGGAATCACGGCCATCCTTGGCGTGATTGAATGCTTTTTTATGCCTGGGCGTGTACGCCAGTACAATGCAGAGCAGGCCGCGCTGCTTGCTGCAAGCCTGCAAAGCGTCGCCACTGGCACAACGGCTGCGGTGTCCTCGGCACCACCCGTAACGGTGAACTGCACCTCCTGCGGGGCGCCCCTTGTGGCCGGAGTAAGATTTTGCAGCCGCTGCGGCGCGCCGGTCCCTCGGAATTGAATTTACGACCCACCACCCCTTCGCTGGTAGCATGATGACAAACAGCGCCAACGAAAATGACCTCTTCCCTGCACGTGATCGCAACTGGAATCTTCTGCGCCTGCTTCCTGCTGGTGACCATCGCTGGCTTCTGGGCCGCCCGCTGGAGACGGGCCAGTCTGCACAGCCTAGAAGAATGGGGCCTGGCTGGACGACGCTTTGGCACACTCATCACCTGGTTCCTGATCGGCGGGGACTTCTACACCGCATATACGGTCATCGCTGTCCCCGCAGCTATGTACGGGACCGGTGCTCCCGGTTTTTTCGCCATTCCTTACTGCATTCTGCTGTATCCCTACATGATGCTGGTGCTGCCCCGTCTTTGGCAGGTCTGCCATCGTCGCGGATATGTGACACTTGCTGATTTTGTCCGCGGCCGATTCGGGCATCGTCCTCTGGCCATGGCCGTCGCGCTTACCGGAATCCTGGCAACCATGCCTTATATTGCCCTCCAGCTTGTCGGCATGCAGGAGGTCATCTCGGCCCTGGGGCTGAAAGGTGAATGGCCCCTGATTGCGGCCTTCGTCATTCTGGCTGCTTACACCTATTCCAGCGGCCTGCGCGCTCCCGCTGTCATTGCCATTGTCAAAGACATCATGCTTTACATCATGGTGGCTGCGGCGGTCTTGCTCATACCGGCAAAGCTTGGCGGTTATGCGCATGTCTTTTCCGCGGCCGCAGCCGAGCTGGCCCGAAAACGGCCGCCCGCCTCAATCCTTCTGCAACCCTCCCAATATTGGAGCTATGCCACTCTTGCCTTTGGCTCAGCGCTAGCCATCGTGCTGTATCCCCACACGGCGACCGGAGTGCTCAGCTCTTCGAGCGGTCGGGTCATCAAACGGAACGCGGCGCTTCTACCGGCGTATAACCTGCTGCTTGCACTGATCGCCCTGCTTGGCTATTTTGCTCTTGCGGCAGGCATCCACACTGCAGACACCTCCAGCGCCGTGCCGCTGCTTTTTGTGCATCTGTTTCCGGAGTGGTTTGCCGGGTTCTGCCTGGCTGCAATTGGAATCGGCGCGCTGGTCCCGGCTGCCATCATGTCGATTGCCGCTGCCAATCTGTTCACACGCAACCTTTACGGAGAGATGGTCCGCCGATCCATGACGCCGCGGCAGGAGGCCACGCAGGCCAAGCTGGTCTCTCTGTTCTTAAAAATTGGGGCGCTGGTCTTTGTCCTCTTCGTGCGCGCGCAGTATGCGATCGAACTGCAACTGCTGGGCGGCATCTGGATCGCGCAGATCTTCCCTGCCGTGATTCTGGGGCTGTTCACACGCTGGTTTCGGGGAACCGCGCTTTTCCTCGGCTGGATTGCTGGCATGGCGGCAGGCACAGGCATGGCCTGGGCACGGGACCTGAAAAGCTCTGTCTATCCCTTGCACATGGGTGGACACACACTTGCGGTGTATGCCGCCATTCCGGCACTCCTGCTGAACCTTATGATATCGCTTGCGTTCACGCTGCTGCTAAATGCAATGGGCCAGAAGCGCGATACGGATGCGACCGAGACCGCTGACTATGAGATGCAGCAGGCATGAAAATCAGCCCGTGTTGCGCAGTCCTGCTGAGATACCATTGATGGTCCCAGCGATGGCGCGATTGATCTCGTCCGTGTCCTCGCCGGCGCGTTTGCGGCGCAGCAGGTCCACCTGGATAAGGCTCATCGGGTCAACGTAGGGATTCCGTAAACGGATGGAGCGCGCCAGCACCTGGTTGTTCTCAAGCAGTTCCTTCTGCTGCGTGATGGCAAGCACGGCACTCATCGTGCGCTGGAATTCAGCTTCAATCTTGGAAAAGACGCGCTCCCGCATGGCCGGGTCGGGCACAAGCGAAGCATAGAGCGAGGCGATCCCCAGGTCGGCTTTGGCCATCGCCATCTCTACATTGCGGACAAGGTCAATAAATAGAGGAAACTCGGCCATCATGTCACGCAACAGCTTCAGGCCATCCGTGTGCCTCTGGGTGTACTGTTCGATGGCATGACCTACACCGAACCATCCAGGAACCAGCAGCCGGCTTTGCGTCCATCCAAAGACCCAGGGGATGGCGCGCAGGTCGGCAAAACTGCGTTTGCCGCTACGCCGCGCAGGACGCGAACCAATGCGCGCATGTTCCAGTTCGCCAACAGGTGTGGCCAGCTGAAAATACTCAAAGACTTCGGGATCGCCAATGATCTGCTCACGGTAGAAATGGAAGGCCGTCTCTGATAATTCATCGAAGGCCTTTTCCCACTCGGGCAGCAGCACACCGGACTGGTGTCCATTGGGGTCCAGTGCATTGGGGCGGGCCAGCGCATCGAGAGAGGCGGCAATCATCAGTTCCAGATTGCGCTCTGCGAGTACCACGTCAGAGTATTTCCAGTTGAGCACCTCGCCCTGTTCGGTGATCCGGATCTGGCCCTCGAAGGCCCCCATCGGTTGGGCGTAAATGGAGCGGTGGGTCGGGCCCCCACCACGTCCAACGGTGCCGCCGCGCCCATGAAAGAGCCTTAATTTGATACCGCACTCACGGGCCACTTCATGTAAAGCACGATGCGCGCGGAAGATCTCCCACGTGCTGGTGAGCATCCCTCCATCTTTGTTTGAGTCAGAATAGCCCAGCATGATCTCCTGTGTGTTGTTCCAGGAAGCAAGCAGGTTGCGGTATTCGGGCAAGTTCCATAGTTTACGGCAGACCTGAGGAGCGTTGCGGAGGTCTTCAATCGACTCGAAAAGCGGCACCGGCATGAGTCCCGGGTCGCTGCCATTTCCTGCCACCTCCACGCCGCCGAGGCGCGCCAGCCAGAGCACCCCTACGATGTCCTCGATCCCGCTGGCTCCGCTGATGACGTACTGCCGCACGGCTTCTGGGCTGCATCCGCGCTTGATTTCCGCTACGGCACGCAGGGTATTGATCACATCAGCGCTTTCGCGGCTCAGGGTGTGCGGAACAGTGACGCTGCCAGCACACCAGGCAGACGCCTCCTCAAGCGCCTTTTTATGCAGACGCGCGTGCTGGCGGATGTCCAACGTGTGTAGGTGCAGCCCAAAGGTGCGCACCAGAAGCACGAGCGGGTCCACCAGGGTGCGGGCCAGACGCAGTCCCTGATTTGCGGCCAGGCTGCGCCGCAGAATCAGCAGGTCGTCGAGAAACTCCTGCGCATTGCAATAGGCCGGCAGGGTGCCCAGTGCAGCCTCCAGGCTGTCGGTGTCCTGCGGCTCTTTGCCTGCGGTGCGCAACAGGCGGGCATGCACGCAGACCATGAAGCGGCGATACATCTCATACTCAAAGCGCGCGCCAAAGACCTGCTGCGTCCCGGTGCGCAGCTCTGACAGATACCCATACAGACGCTGGCTCAGCTCTTCGCTGATCGGCAACTGCTGCGCTGAGGTCGTCAGCAGGTCAATGATGAGCTGTACCTGCTTTTCGTAATAAGCCAGCAAGCGAGTGCGGGCCGCGCGAATGGCCTCCAGGGTGACCTGCGGGGTAACAAACGGATTTCCGTCCCGGTCGCCGCCAATCCAGGACCCGAAACCCAGCAGCAGCGGCAGATCGGAGATGTCTACATCCATGCCATAAACACTGGCGAGCGCTGCAGAGACCTCTTCATACAGTTTGGGCAGCGTTGCAAAGATGGAGACGTCGTAGTAGTCCAATCCCATCTTGATTTCATCGTTCACCGTGGGGCGGCGGCTGCGGACCTCATCGGTCTGCCAAAGTGCTGTAATCTCTGCCAGCAGCTCTTCTTCCAAACGGGCAATTTCTTCGTCAGGAAGAGGAATGCGGTCCAGCTGCTCCAGAAATTCGCCAATCCTGCGGCGCTTGAAGAGCACCGACCGGCGGGCAACTTCTGTTGGGTGCGCTGTGAAGACCGGCACAATAAAGATGCGACGCAGCCAGTCCAGCGCCTCATTGGCTGTAATGCCGACCCGCTTCATCTCCTGAAGCGTGCCGCGCAAAGAACCACGCTGCACCTCGGCGCCTCCGCTCAATTGCAGGGAAAGCCGGCGGCGTTTTCGATGGTTGGTTTCAGCAAGATTGATCAGCTCGAAATAAAACGCGAAGGCGCGGCTGAGCTGATAGGCCCGCTCCACAGAAACCTCTGCAATGCTCCGTACCGAGTGCTGCATCAGCTTTTCCGCTTCAGAAGCATTGCCTGCGGCCTGGGCTTCACGGCGCCGGATCGCAGTGGTGCGCAGATCTTCCACTTTTTCATAAAGCTCTTCACCGGCCTGCTCCCGCAGCACCTCACCCAGCAACATGCCAAGTGAGCGCACATCGCGCCGCAGGGGGACTTCTTTCAAGTCGCCTGAACGCGCTTCAAGTTCGGCCAGCCGCTGTGGCCAGCTTTCTGGTTTCCAAAGAAGGGGCATAGTTTGATTATGCCGCAGTCGCGGTGGTCAGAAAGACCTTGGAGGCTGTTCCACAAAAAAGATGCGGGCCATTTTTGTGCAACTCCGCGGAAAAGTTTGTGTTCTCTCTTTGGGAGAGACAAGACCTCATGAAGAAAATCGCCCTTGCTGGAGTTCTCGCCTTTGCCTTGACCGCGCCTTCGTTTGCGCAGGTCATTGTTCGTGTTGCGCCACCCCCGGTTGTGGTGGAGCATCCAGGCCCTCCGCCGCACCCTGGCTACGTATGGGTTGCTGGCTATCACCGCTGGGATGGTGTGCGGTATGTCTGGGTGCCGGGACATTATGTGCTGCCACCTCGTCCTCGTGCGGTCTGGGTCCCGGGACATTGGGTGGCTCGCCGCGGCGGATGGGTCTTTGTAGAAGGGCACTGGCGCTGATGCTATTGTTTTCGGCTGTGCACAAGGACCCGCATAGCCGATTACACCCATGCGGTGGTCAGTTTTGCAGCTTCCCCATACAAGCGGAGTCCATCTCTGCGTCCCTGAAAATAGCGGACATTGATTTCTCTGCATGAAAGTCCTTCGACTGTGCTAAAACCCGCATCGTCGAGCTCATCGCGCATCTGCTCCGGCGTAAAGAAAAGGCGGAATGGCTCTCCTGCTTTTTCTACCCGGGCAGCAATCAGATCCAAGGCCAGTTTTCCCTGGAACGTCAGTGATTCGCGGGGCATGGCGTATTCAAAGGTGACGCCAGTACCGGGAGGACGCGATGCGATGAAACGGAGGGTGGAGCGAAAGGCCTTCAATGTGAGATAGGGGGTAACTCCCAACCATGAGAAGAAGGCGGGTTGCTCGGAACAAAATCCAGCAGCGGCCAGACCTTCCTCCAGAGTCTGGCGTTCGAAATCCACAGAAGCAAATGCCAATGTTCTCGGAACGCGAATGTTGGCTGAGGCCAAAAGCCTGCGCTTCCACTGCTGCGTTGCCGCATGGTCCACCTCATAGACCCTGAGCTGCTCCGCAGAAAGAGGATTCCGATAGGCGAAGGTGTCCAGACCCGCGCCCAGCACAACATACTGCCGCACATTTTTCAGCACAGCCTGGTAGAGATGGTCCTCCGCATACCGGCTGCGGGCCACTACAAAGGCCCGCATGGCGAGAGAAAAAGGTTGGCGGTCCTTTTCCGCATTCGCGCGGATACGGTCGGCAGCGCCCGGCCCCAGGATGGGGACGGCGAGAGGATCGTTCAGGACCAGAGGATGGTCGTCCAGCAACTGGTGCGCGGCGCGTCTGCGCGCAACACCCAAGGCCGTCCGGCTTGGAACTCCTTCGAGCATCTGTTTGCCTTTTGATGTTATTGCAAGGATTTGCGCTTTGGCACGGTACGAATGAAAGAATGTGCATAGAGTTTTCTGCCTAGGGAGGCGCATTGAAAGGGATCTTTTGGGCCGCTTGCGTAGCGGTCGCAGCAGGGGCCTTTTGTGGTTGCAAGGCTTCCAAACCGAGCGCGCTGGAAACCACTTTCGTCTCTTGGGTGAAACATTCCATCACCGTCGGCGGAAGCCACGACAGGAACCCGTTTCCAGCAACCGCAGAAAATGTGGACGAAGGACGGCAGGCCTTCACGCAATATTGCTCCGTCTGTCATGGGCTGGATGGGCAGAACACTGGCGTCCCTTTTGCAGACACAGTTTCGCCGCCGGTGCCTTCTCTGGACTCAAGGGAAGTGCAGTCTTATTCCGATGGGCAGCTGAAGTGGATCATTCAGAACGGAATCATGCCCTCAGGGATGCCTCCGGCGCAGGGCTTATTTTCCGATGAGGACATGTGGAAGATGGTCCTGTACATTCGACACCTTCCACCGAAAGGCAGCCTGGGAGAGCCCTCCGTTTACGGAGGAGCAGGAAAATAAATCCCAGCCCTTGCACTAATAAGAGACTGGCGCTGTCATGCCAAACGCGGGGTAGAGTGCATTCAAATCCCCCTGGACGCGCGCCCAGGCTGGGGCCGCAGGCGACTGCGGGCCGAGTTGACGGACAACGCCATCGACTTGCTGTGCGGTACCCACGACCGTCTGGAAGGCACCATCAGCCTTCTTTTTGTCCTTAAAGGTTGCCAGCATCGCGCCCGTCTGCCGTTCAAACTGTTTGACCAACTGACGCGCATCTTTTTCCTGACTGGTTCGGCGAATGGGGCTCTTTTTGACCGCAGCATCGAAGACAGGACGGAAGGATTTCACATCGTCGTGCAGATTGGCCATCAGGTGCTCTACGTCTTTATCACTTAAGCGGGACTGGGCCTGCGCGCGAGAAAAGCCTCCCGCCAGCAGCAGGCAGGCCAAGGGCAGGACCAAGGAACGTAGCAGATATTGTTTCATTGCGTGGGTCCTCCTCAGAGGAAACAGACGTATCCTTAAGATGAGGCGGAGAACCAGAAGTTTGTTTCTGCATAAACAAACTGTGGCTCTTCTTTGCAGGCAGTCAGTCTTGCCCAGGTCCGGCATTGTCGCCAAAACATCCGCAATGAGATACTTAACCCGATGCCCATTGCTGATTACTTCGCTGCGGCCCAGCAGATCGCCGCATTTCTCAAAAATCTCACCACCCTGGGTGGTTTACGGGTCAAGTACAAAATCACGGCCGGATCTGGCGCGGCCGACCCTGACGGCCTGGAAGCACGCGAGATCTATGTAGAACTTGCCGGCCCGGATGCATATTTGCTGACACAGCGAGGAGGCGAGCTTCTGCGCGCGTTGGAGCATATTGCGGCCAAGATTCTCCGGCTTGAGGCCGATGAGCATGAAAAAGTCTCTTTTGACGCAAACAACTTCAAGGCCCTGCGGGCCAAAGAGCTGAAACTTGCAGCTGAAACCGCAGCGGACAAGGTGCGGCGCACCGGACAACCCTTCAGTTTCGCACCGATGAGTTCCCGCGAGCGCCGCCTGTTGCATCTGGTCTTCCGCGATTATGAGGACCTCGAAACTGCTTCCAGCGGCGAGGGACTGCGCCGATATGTGGTGGCCTATCCCAAAGGGCACGCGCAGGGCAAAGGGTAGATACGTAAAAAGCTGTGCAAGCAGACACCAACGAAACCATCGTCGCCATTTCCACTCCACCCGGTCGCGGAGGCATTGGCATTGTGCGGCTTTCTGGTCCGCGCGCGGTTGAGATTGCAACTCCTTTGCTAAAGCTGCGCGGGGACTTGGAGCACGCCCGCGCCCGGTTTGCTGCGATTCTGGACCCGGTAACCCAGACCAAGCTTGATGAGGCCCTGGTGACCTTTTTCGCAGGGCCGCACTCTTATACGGGTGAAGATCTTGTTGAGATTGCGGCGCACGGCTCGCCGGTCATCCTGGACCTGCTCGTCCGCAACTCGCTTGCACAGGGCGCACGACTGGCCCGTCCCGGTGAATTTACCGAGCGGGCCTTCCTTTCTGGACGCATCGATCTGACCCAGGCGGAGGCCGTCCGCGACCTTATCGAATCGCAGACGCTGTATCAGGCCCGGGTCGCCGCGCAGCAATTGGATGGCGCGTTGTCTCGCCGTGTGCGCCCTATCAAGCAGAAGCTGGTGGAATTCATTGCGGTCCTGGAAGCCGGCATTGATTTTGCCGAAGACGATGTGGATGTGGCCCAGGATCCTGACATCCTTCGTCGCATCGAAGCCATCGCTGCGCCTCTGCATGAACTAGGCCGATCCTTTGAACAGGGCCGTATCATACACTCCGGGCTGGCCCTGGCCATTGTCGGACGGCCGAATGTGGGCAAGTCTTCGCTCTTCAACCGATTGGTCGAGCGCGAGCGAGCCATCGTTACAGCCACGCCCGGGACCACGCGCGACCTGGTGACGGAGCGCGTCTCGATTGGCGGCATTCCGATTGAGCTGATCGACACGGCGGGCCTGCGTGAGGCCTCCGATGAAGCCGAAAAAATCGGAATTGAGAAATCGCGGGAGGCGCTTGCCCAAGCGGACCTTGTGCTGGTGGTGCTGGACGCCTCTGTTCCCCTCAGCCAGGAGGAGATGGACCTGCTCACTTCACTGGAGGACCGGCGTGCCCTGGTGGCGATCAACAAATGTGACCTTCAAATCGGACTGCCAGAGCTCCGGCTCCCGCCCCGGGTGCAAGCGGTGCGTACTTCGGCCCTCACCGGCGAGGGCATTGCAGCATTACGGGAGGCCCTTCTGGCCTGGCTGCATGGTCCGGGCCCCGCGCAGGAAGACGCAATGCTGACCAGCGCCCGCCAGCACCAGGCGGTCACAGGCGCACTGGATTCTCTTGCGTCGGCACGCAAAGCTGTGGCTGAGAAGATCCCGCATGAGATGCTGCTGCTTGACTTGTATAGCGCCCTGCGGCATCTGGATTCGTTGACTGGCGAAACCACTCCGGACGACATCCTGAACCTCATTTTTTCCACTTTTTGCATTGGCAAGTAGTCCACAAGATGGACCTCATCGTCCGACTTGCTGGTGGAAGATGCTATGGAAAACCTGCCCAGGCTCGGAAAGGCTTCCACTCCCCTTTCCGAAACAAAAAAATCATTTAAACTTAGAGTCACTCAGTCTGCGGTCCAATTTCTTCTTCATACAGAGGCGCCGTGGCGATACTCCTCCAAGACATTCGTTTTGCTTTGCGCCAGTTGTGGAAACACCCTGGCTTCGCTTTCACTGCCGTTTTCTCGCTTGCGCTGGGAATCGCGGCCACTGTGGCCGTCTTCAGCGTGATCTATCGTGTACTTCTGCATCCGTTTCCCTATCGCGATGCAGACCGTATCGTACAGTACAACATTCGGGCAAAAACTGACTTTGAATACACCCCCCTCATCTACCGCGAGCAGATTGCTCAGCTGCGCCAGGCCCGTTCCGTGGAAGACGTGGTGGAAATGGAGGAAGAGTGGCAGGCCGATACCACCACGGACATCCCGCAGGACGTGGACATGGTCTTTCTTTCCGGAAATGCCTTTCCCTTCTTCGGAGTTCCGGCGATGCTCGGCCGCGTCTTTCTGCCCTCGGACGTCCAGCAGCCCGTGGCCGTACTGAGCTACCAGTATTGGAAGCGGCGGTTCAATAGCAATCCTGCGGTGCTGGGACAGAGCCTGCGCGTCAATGGCAAGGCCTACACCATTCTTGGAGTCATGCCGCAGAACTTCACCTGGTGGGATGCCGACGTCTATGCTCCGCTGGACACCAGCCAATCCAACCGCAGGAGCTACATGACGGTGGTCCGTCTGAAGCCCGGCGTGAGCCGCGCACAGGCCGATACCGAACTGCTGGGCATCTTTCAGCAGATGATCCATGACCATCCTCATTCGATGCTCGAAGGAATGAAGGCGGAGGTCATTGGTATTAACGAGCGTTTCCAGCGCTCTCTTGGCAACACGCTTTCTATACTTTTCGCCGCGGTCCTGCTGCTGCTGGTCATCGCCTGTGTCAATGTTTCCGTGCTTCTGTTGGCGCGCGGCTCGGCCCGCCAGCATGAATTTGCCATACGCGCAGCGGTGGGCGCCAGCACCCGGCGCATTGTCCGCCAGCTCCTGACGGAAGCCACGATCCTCGGCCTGACGGGGGCTGTGGCGGGAGTCCTCATCACGTATGGCGTCGCGCCCTATCTTGCTTCACTGCTGCCATTTGAACTCTTCCCGCGGGGCATCCATATTCCGATCAACTTTCCCGTCCTGGTCTTCAGCATTTTCATCGCCCTGCTGACCAGCATGTTCTTCGGGCTTTTTCCCGCTCTGCAATTGGCCCGACCGCAGATACGCGAGGTGATGCAGGCCAACACCTCCAAGGCGGCCGGCAGCGTGGCCGGAAAGCGGATCCACGGGGTCCTGGTCGCCGGGCAGATGGCGCTTGCACTGGTCCTGATTACCGCGGCAGCGGCCGGTCTAGTGGGCTTCCGCCAGTTGATGAAAACCGACCTGGGCTACGATCCCAGCCACACTGCCAATTACAGCATTCCTATCCATAAGGGTGCATACACCACATGGGAGTCGCGGGCCACCTACTTCCAGCAGTTGCGCGACAGCGTGGCCGGGATCCCCGGCGTCGAGTCGGTTTCCCTGGCCCTGATTAGCCCTCCCTCCAGTGAATGGAACTTCCCAGCAGAAATTCTTGGCCGTGGAGATACGGGAGGAGAGCTGGTCAATGTCAACTTCGTCAGTCCGGAATTTTTCCAGCAGTTGCGCATTCCGCTGCTCCAGGGCCGGCTATGGGACCCGACCGAGGCCAGCCGGGGAGCGCGGCTGGCTATCGTGAACAAGGCCTTTGTCAGACGTTACTTCCCCGGCGGCGATGTGCTGGGCCATTCCGTCCGTGTGCCCAAGCTGACCGGCAGTCCGCCGGCCGTCCTCACCGTGGACGGAAGCGACAGCTGGGCGCAGATTATCGGGGTCGTGGGGGATGCGCGCAACAATGGCCTGGACAGCCCCGCCAGGCCAGAAATCTATTTCCCCTTCTCTTTTTATATGGTGGACATCGGCCAGCTTCTTATCCGGACCCAGGGATCGCCGCTCGCGGTCGAACAAGCCGTGCGGCGGCGGGTGGCCGAGGTCAACCCTGCACAGCAGGTCAGCTATCCAGTGATTCCGCTGACAGACCGGGTAGAGCATGAACCAGAATGGGCGCGCGGACGCCTGGTTGCCTTCCTCTCCACCACCTTTTCCGCGCTTGCCCTGCTGCTGGCCAGCGTAGGACTTTACAGCGTTGTTTCCTACAGCGTCTCCCAGAGGACCAATGAATTTGGCATTCGTATGGCCATGGGTGCGCAGCGGCGGCACATTGTGCAAAATGTTCTGGCGACTGCATCCGTCAGTGTAGGGGCCGGCGTCCTGGTGGGTCTCGGGCTGAGCTTTGGTTTCCGCGGCCTGATGGCGCACTGGATGGAAGGAGCTGCGGGCAGTCCCCTCCTGCTGCTTGCAGCCTGCCTGTTACTGCTTGTGGTGGCTTTTCTTGCCTGCATCGTGCCCGCGCTGCGTGCCTCCATGGTCCAGCCCATGAAGGCACTGCGGGTCAAATAGCAGCCGTCTCCTCCAGACCTGCCATGGGAGCGCTATGGCACGCCGGCTGCCAGCAGTGTGCTGCTGTTTCTGTGCTGCGGCGTTCCTGGTCTGGAGGAAGCATAGGACTTATACACGGTGATATGAAAGCAGGCCTGGTAGAACTCTTCCTCCACGTCAATCTTTCCGGCGGTTTGCAGGGGCAGCAGGTAAGCGCGCATCCAGGCAATCTCTGAAAGCGAGAGCCCCTTCTTGGCGATATCGATTGTGGCCCCGGTCAGGTGCGGGGAGGCGATGTCGCCATCGGCCGGAGCGGCATTGCCATTGATTTCTATGAGTCGACGCTGATACTCCACCGTGCGCACGGCGGAGTTGACCTGTAATGGACGGTGAAACCGCGCATAGTGGACTCTCGCCAGATCGGCCAGAAAGCGCGCCGTCCATGGACGGCAGTAACGCCGGTTTGCCGGAAGCTCCGGATTCACACGGAGCGGCACGCCAGCCGGCAGCGCTACCAGGGCGTGGGTCCGGCGCAGTTCATTCAGTTGTCCATCATCTTCAATCCGTTCCAGTCCCTCCGCCTCTGCTCGCTCGTTCTGACGGACCAGGGAAGCGCGGGACCCTTTTAGTGGAGGCAGCAGCGGCAGTTTTGCATGTCTCAACGGCACCTCTGCGATCGTGGCATGGGGAGAATCTTCGCTGGTCACAAGCGCGGCATGGTGCGAGTGGCGGATATGCCGGTGCGCAGCCCCGTGCGCACGATGGTGCCTCTTTCCGGCGGCAAAGGCAGAACTCCCTTGGCTCGCGAGCAGGGCGGCGACAAGGAAAAAAGAAAGACAACGCATTGGTTGGGACCGCGGAGGGTTCCAAGAGCTTTTACAGAGTACCCCAGAGGGCCGAAGGACAAAAGTATTCAATTGGGTTCCCCCTTTCCCTACAGGTCAGGCAGACCGCTCGTCGGGGCCAGACAGATTTTTCATCGCCGGCCGCGGGCTTCAGGGTACAATCGCGCTGAAGCAGCTTGCTGTTGCATGGAGGCATTTGTGGCAGACGCAATTTCGCAACCCGCACTTATACCCTTAAGCGAAGGACAGCGCATTGTAGACACTTTCGTAGCGCCGACAAAGACATTTACGGACATTCTGCGCAAGTCTTCCTGGTGGGGCCCGCTGATCATTCTCATCGTGATGAGCGTTCTCTTCGCCTTCGCGGTGCAGACCAAGGTGGGATGGGAGAGGGTCTTTGAAAATAATCTGCACCAGAACCCGAAACAGGAAGAACGCTTTTCACAGATGCCACCGGAACAGGCCGAAACCACGAAGGCCATCTCGGCCAAAATTACGGCCGCTGTGACCTATGCCTACTGGGCCTTTGCACTTCTTTTCACGGCCATCATGTCTCTTCTGGTCTGGGCCACGGTGAACTTTGGCTTTGGAGGCACAGCAAAATATGGTCAGATTTTTGCCGTACACATGTATGCAAGCCTGGTCCTCAACCTGAAGTACATTCTTGCCGTCATCTCTTTGTTTGCCGGACTGGCACCGGATTCCTTTGAATTGCAGAACTCCGTAGGAACAAACATCGGCTTCTATCTCAGCAGCGATGCTCCGCGCTGGCTCTGGACCTTCTGCACACACCTGGATGTTTTTGAGATCTGGTCCCTGGTCCTGAGCGTGATCGGTGTGGCCATTGTGGCAAAAGTGGCACGCGGCAAAGCAGCGGCGGCTGTCGTTGGCTGGTGGCTGGTGACAGTTTTACTGCTTACGGTCGTGGCGGCCATCTGAGCAGCAACCACCACCGGTCCCATCCGGAGTAGCTTCGCCTTTGCCCTCAGGCTTACCAAGCCTGCCTGGGTGGAGGCGCCCCTGCAGTCCCCATGCTTTCCTGGTCGTGCCAAAGCATGGGGACACAAAAGCCGCAATTACTCCTCCGGCTGAACTTGACTGCCCTCCTTGAGCGTGTCATAGAGTGGCTGCACGGCAGTGACGCTGGGACCTTCATGCGCCACGGAAATTGCCAGAATGCGCACTTTGTCATTCGCAGGCAGCTTCAGCGTGGTCGTGTGCGGTGGTAGCGGGATCCCGTAGGCAAACAGATAACTGTACTGATACGGCTCGTTCAGTCCCTCCGGCGTGTGGTGGTGCGAGGCGTACCATCCCACCTCAGCCCGCTTGATGTAGCCCGGACGGAGGCCGAGATAGTCCTCCGGATAGCGCGGCGACCAGTCGGGCGAGCCGCGGTCGTTCAGGTCCCAGGTGGCATGGTTTGCGGAGACCGCCCAGTCTTTGCGCAGGGCGACCTCTTTTGTCGCGCCGTTGCGGAACTGACGTACCGTCACGGTATCAGGTGCGGGTTTCCAGAGGCGGGTGTCCCACTGGCCAATGAAACCGCCCCAATTTTGGATTGTGAGCTGCTCCGCTTTGCCGCCAACCTCAAAGGTGGCTTTCTGGTCTCCGTCATCGGAGGCGGCCAGGATGTATACCTTGTTGTAGTTTCCGGCGGGCAACTGGATGGTCTGTCCCTGAGCAATGACCGCGTCCGGCTTGCCTGTTCCTGCGGGAGCAAGCTGGAACGTGACTCCATGGAAGGGCAGTTCTGTTGGCAGCATTTCCGCAGGCAGAGCATTGCCTTTGGTGTCAAAGCCACCTTCCGTTTTTGTGTCGTCATTGCTTGCGGCGGCAAGGTCATACTTCAATGTGACCGGCTGCGACTGCACGCCGTCGAGATGTGCCGGAGGCGGGCCCAGCTTCAGCGCGAAGGTACGCGGCTCATACGGCTTGAAGGACGTTTGCAGCGCTCCATCTGTCACGGTTGCCGGACCAAGCGGCTGCTCTTGTCCGTTGACCTCGCGGGCCTCGGTGATAGGCCCAGCAAATTTTACCTGCACATTTTCCTGCGGCCGGCCATCGAGCTCCACGATACGCAGAATGTATTCATCGCCCGTCTCGGCCTTCTTGAGGGCGAGGACGCGAATGCGCGGATTGCTGATGCTTACCAGCGAAAAGGTGCGGCCCAGCGTCCCAGGATGCTTCTCCGTCTCAAATGCGATGAGCGGAGAGCTCAGGCGATAGCCCTGCCAGTCCGTCTGCGCCTGCCGCCAGTCGCCTTCGTGCCCAGCCAGACCGAAGAGAATTTCGTGGTGTCCCCAGTCCTGGTTCTGCTGGTCAGAATATGCGTGGCGCTTATCTTCCGGACGATAACCGGGTGAGCGCAGCAGTGTCAGGCGAATGGTGTGGTCATCGCGCTTGTCCGAACCGTTCTTGGGGCCGGTCAAAATCGTTGCACCAAACGCACCGCTATCATCGGTCAGATCAATCCAGTGGTGCGAGGCCACCTCAAACTGGCGCTCGTATGCATTGGGGCGCTGGATCGTGCCGACTTCCCAGTTATAGGTGGCCATTTTATTGCTGGCCGTCAGCGGAAAGACCGCCTTCAGGTTTGCCGAGAGCGTACGCCAATCAATTGCTTCGCCAAATTCCACACGATTGCCGGCATCACCGGCAGAAAGGCTGACGGTCTGCACAAACTTTGAGCCTTCTGTTTCACGCGAGACTTCGATGGCCACACGCACCGGACCGCTTTCCACAATGCGGACCTTTGCCGGGCCGCTGACATAGGAGCGAGGAGCGGCCTGTTCCTGATCAAAATCCATGTTCCATGCAGGCCACATGTGCGGTGCATCGGTGGAGATGGCAAGGCGCATCGGCGAAGAAAGCAGCTCTTTGTTGAGCTTCTTGTCGAAGATGCTACTGACGTCGCCATCCTTGTTCAATCGGACCCTGTAACGCGCATTTTCGAGCGAGTCTGCTGTGACTTTCAGTTCAGAGGAAGGCCGGGCAGCAGAAGCGGGACGCACGTCGTAGACCGCGTATCCAACCGAAGGAGCCTTGGCGAGAAACAACACCTTGCCGTTCTCCACCTGCGACGGAACTTCTTTGCCATCCGGCCCGGTCACGCGGACGGCCTTTGGCTGCGCTCCTCGAAAATGCAGCGTGGCCTCGACGACATCTTCGCGCTCAAGATTTAGCGGATTGTAAACGACGACGGGGACGCCTTTGGTCTCCTGTGTGTTCAGGCCAGATGCGATGGCCTGCGTCGCGCTGGTGAGGACGCCTGCAAACTGGTTCAACGCAATCACATCGTCGTTCCAGGCAAACTCATACGCGCGCGGCGTTGCTGTGCCTGCCGCTGTGTCATGAAATTGGCCGCCCATGACCAGCGTCCAGGCATCGTTCAGGCGCTTTTGTGGATAAGGCCGTCCGCCCATCCAGTCAGCAGCAACGGAGGCTTTCTCCGCGGCATCGGCCAGCAGCTCGTTCTCGCGGTTCCAGCGCTTATGATACGCCTCGGAAGTCAGCGACCCGGCGGAGTGGTTGATGAGTTCCAGATCGCCCTTGTAACGCGGCATCCGGGACTGCATCTCCGGCTTGATGTCGTTAAACATCTGGTCGGCCGCCGACGAGATCACATGCACAGGACCATCACCCATGCGCACAGGAGCGGGGCCATCACCAGGAAGAACAGCCATGCCCTGCGTGACCATGGCCTCCAGTAGTTTGACGGATTCCTCATTGACCGCACCGCCGATGTCGCCCGTGCCGATGTAGTGGTAATCGGCAAAGACACCTGTGACGCTGCCATCAAGGTGGATGCGTCGGACCCAGTCCTGCTCACGGCTTCCCGCAGGCGGCTCTTTGCTCAGGTCCGTGCTGATCTGGCTGCCATATCCGCCGGGGTTGAGCGCAGCCATCACCGTAGAGCCGTCCGGCCCTTCCCACAGTCCCACATTGAAGGGGATGCCCTCCGGCGTGTGCTCCGGCGAATCTGGCCCCCCGACCTGCGGGGCCGGCTGCCAGCCGGAGTTCAGCTTCTGGGTGGAAAATCCTTTCACGCCCGCATGAGCAAGGATGGTCGGCAGGGAGGCGGGAAATCCAAAGCAGTCGGGCAGCATATATTCATTGCTGGCCTTGCCGAATTCCTTCCGAAAATATGTGTTGCCGTAGAGCACCTGGCGAAAAATGGACTCGGCACTGGGCAGATTTACATCGCCTTCTTCGACAGAAGAGCCAGCCGGAAACCAATTGCCCTTCTCGACATACTCCTTCATCTTTTCGTAGTCGTTTGGGTAGTACTCCTTCATCAGGCGGTAGCGGTTGGAGCCGGTCCAGTTGAAGACGTAATGCGGATATTTCTGGATGTAGTCGAAGTTCACGCGCATGGTCTTCAGCAAATATTCGCTGATGACTTGCGGAAACTCCCAGCGCCACTGCGTATCGAGGTGCGCGTAGGGGACGACGTAAAGTGTCGGCTCTTTGGTGATGTCAGGCGCCTGCATGGTCTGCGCGGCGCTGCCGATTGTGAGAGCGGATGCAGCGAGGGCAGAAAAAACACTTTTGGAGAAACGAGGCATGATCAGTCTCCAGACAACGGTCCGTGGTGGTCCAGGGAAATGCAATGCTGGAATCGTTACCACTCCAGACGGCACCCAGACTAGCGGCGTCTTTGCCCGTTGTCAAGCAGCCTGCGATTGAGGTGTCGTTCGGCGGGCTTCTTTATACTGGGAAAAAACCATGTCCAGTTTTCTTTCTGCAGATGAGCAGCTTGACCTGCTTCAAAAAGGCGCGGCGGAGATCATTCGCGTTGCCGACCTCAGAGAGCGTCTTGAAAAGTCGCGCCAAACGGGGACCCCTCTGCGCATCAAAGCAGGGTTTGACCCAACGGCCCCGGACCTGCATCTGGGCCATACCGTGCTCATGCGCAAGCTGAAGCACTTTCAGGACCTCGGCCATCAGGTCATCTTTCTGGTTGGCGATTTCACCGCCCTCATTGGCGATCCCACCGGCCGCTCTGCTACACGCAAACCCCTCACCCGCGAGGAAATCACACGGAACGCCAAGACCTACACTGACCAGGTCTTCCGCATCCTTGACCGCGAAAAAACCGAGGTCCGTTTCAACTCAGAATGGCTGGACCGGCTGGGATTTGAAGGGGTCATCCGCCTGGCGGCAAAGTTCACCGTCTCCCAGATGCTGGAACGCGAAGATTTTCACAAACGCTTTCAGGAAGAGCAGCCGATCTCTCTGCATGAACTTTTGTATCCGCTGATGCAGGGCTACGACTCGGTGGCGCTCAAGGCAGATGTGGAATTGGGGGGCACCGACCAGAAATTCAACCTCCTTGCCGGGCGCGAACTCCAGCGTGATTTTGGACAGCAACCGCAGATTGTCCTGATGACGCCGATCATTGAAGGACTGGACGGCGTACAGAAGATGTCCAAATCGCTGGGCAACGCCATCGGCGTGCATGAACCTCCGCAGGAGATGTATGGCAAGCTCATGTCCATCAGTGATGACCTGATGTGGCGCTACTGGACGCTGCTGACCGACCTGCGTCAATCAGAGATTGAAAGAATGCAGGCCGATGTGGCCGACGGCAAGCTGCACCCCATGGAAGCCAAGAAGAAGCTGGCCTACACAATTGTCGCAGGGTTCTACTCGCCAGCGGTGGCCGGTGAAGCAGGCGAGCATTGGTCACGGCTCTTCCAGCAAAGGGATGCCGCTGCGATTACCGAAGAGGTGGCTGTGCCGCTTTCCAGCGTGATGTCTGGCGATCTTCCCTCCGATGCCGGGACCCCTGTCCGTGTCAACGTGGCCCGTCTGCTGGTGGCGCTGGGCATGAAGAACTCACGCACAGAAGCTGAGAAGCAGGTTGCCGCGGGAGTGCACCTGGACGGCACATTGTCCACGGAAAAATTTATTGAAGTAGCCAGGCGCCCGGTCCGGATCATTGTACGTGTGGGGAAAAAAGCGAAAGTCGCCGTGATTGAGGCTTAACCGTTACACTGCATTCATCATCATTCATCGGAGGAGGCTGCTGTGGAAACCCTGACCAACAGATTTTTTGCGCAGGCCGAAGAGCGCATGGAGCGCTATGACCTGTTGAAACATCCGTTTTACACCGCCTGGACGGCAGGCGAACTGACGCGCGAGGACCTGCGCGAATATGCTGCCGAGTACTGGCATCACGTATCGGCCTTCCCCGCATCTCTGAGTGCGCTTCATGCGCGACTGGCAGATGGGCCTGCGCGGCGCATGGTGGCCTCGAATCTGGCGGACGAGGAAGGCATCACCTCTCCGGATGGCCGCGCCCACAGCGACCTCTGGATGGATTTCGCCCGGGGCATGGGCGCGGACGAGTCTGCGGTCCGCAGCCGCACACTGCAGCCAGAAACAAAGGCACTGATCGCCTCCTTCCGAAAGATCGCGGAAGAAGGGGCCACAGCGGCCGCGCTCGCTGCATTTTATGCCTATGAATCGCGCGTGCCCGCCATCGCCCGAGAGAAAGCCTGTGGTCTCAAAGAGCATTACGGCGCTGACAGCGCTACTGTCCGCTACTTCACCCTGCACCAAACAGCAGACATTCACCATGCAAATGTCTGGCGCGAGCTGATTGCTCAGGAACTCGAACAAGACCCGGGAGCAACTGAGAAGGCCCTTTCCGCGGTAGAGCAGATTTCGGCCTCACTTTGGGCGGCGCTGGACGGCGTGGAGAGAGAAAGACAGGCGCGCAGAAGCATTTAACCTGACGTTGCTTCCAGGGGCAGATGCACCGAGCTTCTGCCCCTTTTGACATATTTCTTCCCGTGCGGAAGCAGAGAGCAGATGGATGCTGCGTGCCCTGGTCAGCGGGACGCAGGCTGGCGGTGTTCATGGCTGTGCGACCTCGCCAGCCTTACCGCATGAGGCAGCAGAACATAGAAGCGCGCGCGACACTCCCGACAGCGCAGCGGATACTGCAAGAGCAATAGCCGGCCCACATCTCCCGTGCGAAACTTCGAGAGCCGCAACCGCGATGCATTGCATTCTGGGCACTGCATAGGAATTCTGCCTCTTTGGAAACACAATAGGTATGCTTTAGGATGCGCCCAATCAGGGCACTTGAGGCCTAGCTTATCGTGAATTTGAGAGTTTTTTCTTTTTTCTTTCTTTAAAATAAGGGAAATTTATACCAGTTCTGGAGTACTTTAGTGCTACGCCATTCGTAACGGGGGTCAGAAAATGGTTTGGGATGTTTCCTTTACCTGCGACATATGCGGCAAGAAAAAGGGCGGTGCCAATCACTGGTGGATGGTGATGCTCGGAGATGTTCCCTGCTTTGAGGAAGGCCAGCCTGCCCAGCGCTTTACCCTGCTCCCCTGGAACATTGCAGAAAGCCGGAATCCGGACATGTATCACCTATGCGGGCAGGGATGCGTCATGCAGGCCGTGGAACGTTTCATGTCCAGCGGAAAGATTGATCCGGAAGTCCCGGCATATTTGCGGGACTGAATCCACCTGTTACTCACCGAACAAGTTCGGCGCGGAAGAAGCGGCTCCCTTTTTTGTCTTTGCTGTGTTTCGCGTGGCTACGGGAACCCTGGCAGAAAGCATCCCCAACAAATCTTTTAATTCCGCGCGCAGGCGCTCCAGCTTCTGCTGGTTCTGGCTGGTTTCCTTGTTCAAAGGAAGTTCCGGTTGCGGGGCATGCTTTCTGGCTTCGCGTGATTCGGTTTGCAGCACCTGCCGCGCGCCGGCGATGGTATAGCCCTCTTCATGAAGCAGGCGTTTGATCTTCAGCGCCAGTTCAACATCTCGTTTGCGGTAAAGGCGCTGTCCGGTTCCGCTTTTGTTTGGTTTTAATTGCGGAAATTCTGACTCCCAGAAGCGCAGCACGTAGGTTTGCACACGACACAATCTCGCCACTTCGCCAATGCGAAAATACAGCTTGTCGGGAATGGCTGCCGTTTCCGGGGCTTTTTTGCGCGTCGCGCGTTGCTGCATAACGGATGCCGTCCTGAAAAGTATAGGCCACCATACAGCACTCTCCGCAAGTCAGCAAGGTGAGTCAAGGTGCCTTTGAAGGTGCGGGTGGTCTCTACAATAGAAAGAGAAAACGTTAATTTATGCGCTTTGACGTCATCACCATCTTCCCTGATTTCTTTTCAGGCATCTTTTCCCATGGTGTACTACGGCGCGCCATTGCCGGCGGTCTGCTTTCCGTTGAAGCCCATAATCTGCGCGACTTTGCTCATGACCGCCACCGCACGGTGGACGACCGCCCATTCGGTGGCGGGGAAGGCATGGTCCTGAAACCGGAGCCGCTGGGCGAAGCCATCGAATCACTGGGAGTTTCCGCAAAAGACGAACGCAATCCGCAAATTGAAAGCGTCATCCTGCTTTCCGCCCAAGGGAGAAAGTTTACTCAGGCAACGGCCCGCGAACTGGCGAAACTGGAGCGTATTGTTCTCATCTGCGGGCGTTATGAGGGGGTGGATGAACGGGTGAACGAGCTTTTCTGCGACCGGGAGCTTTCCATTGGCGATTATGTGCTTTCCGGAGGCGAACTGGCCGCTGCCGTTGTTCTTGATGCCACCATGCGGCTCATCCCCGGAGTGCTGGGCAACGAAGCATCCAGCGCCTATGAGAGTTTCGGCCAATCTGATGCTGCCTGTCCGCAAGACGAAACCGGGCCGCCTCGCTCCACACACGGTTCAGGGGGACTTCTGGATTATCCGCACTATACCCGGCCGGCGGAGTTTCGCGGACTTGTGGTCCCGGAGGTGCTTTCCAGTGGAAACCACGAGCAGATCCGTCGCTGGCGCCGAGAACAGGCGCTTAGAAAAACTTTGCTGAACCGGCCGGACCTGCTGGAGAATGCGACGCTGACGGAAGAGGACCGGGCCTTTCTGTTGACCGTTAAAGGACCTTCCTTCTAAGGCCCAAACCCGACCCTCTGGCAAAGAGAAGAGGGGTCGGAAACGACTTCGGCAGCGACTATTCGCCCTATAGCACGCGTGTTGCGCATTTCGGCCAGCGGGTTGGCATGCAGCAGCACGTCTGCGCGCTTGCCCACCTCCAGCGAACCGGACTCGTTCTCTACTCCGGGAGCGCGCGCCGCTGTCATGGTGGCCGCCTCTAGGATTTTCAGCGGAGGGTGAAACTTGGCTCCAACGCGCCCAGTATCACAAGTACCGGGGTCCGAGGTTGGAATTCCAGCTTGAAAGCCTGATCCGGTTCCTGCTGTACCAAGGTCCCTCTCGTGCAGAACCGCTCTTTTTCGTGTAAACTGAAAGTTCTGACTTCATTTGCAGGAAAGAACCATGTCTATTCATCCCGTCATGCAGCGCCTTGCCGAGAAACTGAACCGCACGGACCTGCCTCATTTTGTCCCCGGCGATACGGTGCGCGTACAGGTCAAGATCAAAGAAGGCGACAAGGAACGCCTCCAGGCTTTTGAGGGCATTGTGATTGCCCGCAAGAATGGGCCGCAGGGCAGCTTCACCGTCCGCAAGATGAGCTTTGGTCAGGGTGTCGAGCGCATCTTCCCCTTCAACTCCAAGGTCATCGACAAGGTCGAGAAGGTCCGCTCCAGCCGCGTACGCCGCGCCAAGCTCTTTTATCTGCGCGAACTCCGCGGCAAGGCCGCCCGCCTGAAGGAAATTGAACGCGCTTAAACCCTCCTCCAGAAACTGCAAATGCCCCGGTCCAATTCCGGGGCATTTGTGTTTCTCAGTTTTGGCGGCGAACCCTCATGGCTGCTGCGGCTGAGTCGAGGTCTGCCCTGGAGGCGGCTGAGGAGGCTGTCCATGGGGCGGGGCCGGCGGCTTAGGACGGTGTAGCAGCCGAAATTGGTCGCGAATCACATCGAAATTCTGCTCGGGCAGGTCGGCTTCCAGCAGCTGCCCATCTTCGGAATAGAAAAGCTCAACAGTAATCGCATTCTGGGTGCTGACAGCAGCGCTTGTGTGATGCACCATCAGGGTCTGCCCCTGGTAAGTCGCCTTGGTGTCTTCCATCCTGGTGAATTGGACCGGAACCAGAAAGCCATTTTCTTTTGGAATCAGCGCCCAGGCGTCCTTGGGGTTGCGGAGTGCCACCTGTGTGAGAAGAGAATAGGCTGCGGGGTCCAGGTCCGTGAGCAGAACGGTATTGGCATCGCGGTCTACCTTGTTCTGCTGTTGCTGTCCGTTGGCTGAGATATCGAGCTGAAACTGGCGCCCGGTAGGATCAGAAGCGGCATGAAAGCTCACGGCCTTGCCATTCACCACCCCGCTGAGCTGATCGGTGATCAGGTTCAGAGCTGTGTCCAGCTTCTGCGTATTTGAAAAGGCATAACTGAATTTGCCCAGGGTCATCTTCCCGTTCGAGGTAATGAGATACGTCCTGGGCGTGCTCTGAATGGTATAGCTGGCGTTGCCCAGCTCTTTTCCGTTTTGTTCGATTCGGTAGGTCGCAGTGCCAGGAGAGAGCGTCTGCGCAAAGGCCGCTGAGGAAATAACCATCGTGCCGCAAAACAAAATTTTCGCAAAATTCATTGCAGGAGCAAGGTCCTCCTGTTTTTTACAAACCCGAAAATCCGGGGAAAGACGCGGGGGACGACGACCTGTACGGACAGCAAGAGCCTCCGCATGCGAACAAAACAGCATGAGCGCCCTTCCGGGCTGGCCGTAAGCCTATGGCGAACAGCCAGCCGAAGGGGTCCGGAGGAGCAGAGAACGACTATTTCTGCGCCTGTTCGAATCGCTTATTGATTTCGTCCCAGTTGACGACGTTCCACCATGCGGCCAGATACTCCGGGCGGCGGTTCTGGTATTTGAGATAGTAGGCGTGCTCCCAGACGTCATTTCCAAGAATCGGATAGTGGCCCTGCATCAGGGGCGAATCCTGATTGGCGGTCGTCATGATTTTCAGTTTGCCGCCGTCCCAGATAAGCCAGCCCCAACCGGAGCCGAACTGTTTGGCCGTAGTTTCGTTGAACTGCTTTTTGAAGGACTCAAAGTCGCCAAAGTCCTTTTTGATTTGTTCGGCGATTTTTCCAGTGGGCTCACCGCCGCCATTGGGCTTCATGATCTGCCAAAACATGGTGTGGTTCACATGGCCACCACCGTTGTTGCGCACGGCAGTGCGGACGTCTTCCGGCACATTGTTGATGTTGCGCAGCAGGTCCTCTGCCGAGTGCTTTGCCAGATCCGGATGTTTTTCAATGGCAGCATTCAGGTTTGTGACGTAGGCCTGATGGTGCTTGTCGTGGTGGAGCTTCATGGTCGCTTCGTCGATATGAGGTTCGAGAGCGGCATAGTCATAGGGTAGGGGTGGAACTTCGTGTGCCAAAGCATTCCTCCTTCAAACTGGCTTGGTGAAAATTTACGGGCTTCCGTGGCCCAGTTTCCGTCTCACATCATAAAGGATGCGGAAAATCTGTGTTTGGGTGCGCTGAAGAGGGGGCAGGACAACACTCGGGCTTCACATTTGGCGCTCGATCGTCTACCAACCCACCTTTCCCGAACGGCCCCGGAATGCCATGTAGCAGTCTTATCAGAAGAATTTAGCCGTGATTTACAAATAGATGAATGATTTTCCTCAAGCAGAGAGAAAATTCCATGCAGGTTCGGACAGACAAAAACCAGATGAGATTACCTCTGATATCGATTATGATAAATGCAACCTTGAACTAGCCCCTTTTTATGGGAGCATTCGATCCCTTAAAAAAAGTATCTGAACATTTAAATTTATTTCTCACCTTGGTTGAACCCGACCCATGTGTCTTGATGTCAATAATGCCTGATACAACTTTTTGCAAGGCGAATTAGGTTAATAGCTAGCGAGCAGGGAGATTGCCATTGAAGCAAGTCGTTCAGAATGCGCGTGGAGGAAAACTCAGAATTAAAACTGTTCCCGATCCGGGGGTTCAGCCCAATACACTGCTGGTCCGCACCTTATGCTCTCTGATTTCCGCCGGGACAGAACGTCAAATGGTTGGTTTTGCCCAATCCAACATAGTTGCTAAGGCAAAAGCACGGCCCGATCTCGTAAAAAAGGTGCTCGACAAAGTGGGCCGAGATGGAGCAATCGCAACTCTGAAATCTGTTGTGGCGCGACTGGACGAACCGTTGCCACTTGGATACTCCGCAGCAGGAGTTGTCGCGGAGGTGGGCCCTGGACTGGAAGGCCAATATACGATTGGGCAAATTGTAGCCATGGCGGGAGCAGGCATTGCAAACCATGCAGAATTTAATGTCGTTCCCGGGAATCTTGTGGTCCCGGTCCCAAACGATGTTCCTGCGGAAGAGGCATGCTTCAGTACTATCTGCTCCATCGCGATGCATGCTGTACGGCTTGCTTCTGTGCAGTTGGGGGACGTCGTCGCAATCATCGGTGCAGGACTCGTGGGACAGGTTGCTGCGCAAATAGCGAGGCTTGGTGGCGGCCGGGTGATTGTTCTCGATTACAATTCCCGGCGCCTCGAACTGGCGAAAGCCAATGGAGCAGAAGCGACCATCCAGCTTGGCAGCGGCAGTCCGCAGGAAAACATTCTGGATATTACTCGTGGCATTGGATGCGACAAAGTCCTGATTGCCGCTGCGACGCAGTCAAGTGAGCCGTTTGAAACTGCTGCGGAAATTGCGCGAGACCGAGCAACAGTATGTTTAGTTGGCATTACGGGCACTGAGTTTCCTTATCGCCCATTCATGCAGAAAGAGTTAAATATTGTTGTTTCTCGATCCTATGGACCTGGGCGCTATGACCGCGACTATGAAAACAAACATATGAAGTATCCCCTGGGGTATGTGCGCTGGACTGAGCATGAAAACCTGAGAGAAGTCACCCGGCTAATGTCGCCTTCGATTTCTCCGCGGCTGGATGTGAAATCTCTCATTACTCACCGGTTTGAATTTGAGCGTGCAGACGAGGCATATGCGATGGTGCTGGATGGCACTGAGCCGCATTTAGGAGTCGTCCTTAATTATCAGCAATCCACAAAGAGACCCGAACGGAAAACAGTCCTCAGACCCGCGCAGAAAACGGAAGGTGCTCCCTGTGTCTTGGGTTCAATTGGAGCTGGAAATTTTGCAAAAACTATGATCCTTCCTGCTCTTAGAAAAGACCCTCGGGTCATCCTTCATACATTGGTTACAAGCCGGGGAGTGTCTTCTCAAGGAGCAGGTGAGCGCTTCGGATTTGCAAACGCGGCGACTGAAATTGATGAGATTTTAAAGAATCCAGAGATCAAAGGTGTCGTGATTACTACTCCGCATTCATCGCACGCGCGTTTGGTTGTGCAGGCACTTGAATCGGGCAAGAGCGTCTTTGTCGAAAAACCTTTGGCCCTCAACTTTGCGGAACTTGAATGTATCGTGAATGCCCGTAATGAAGCCCCTGGTTTTTTTATGGTTGGTTTTAACCGCAGGTTTGCACCGCAAGTAGCAGAAGTAAAAAAGTATTTAAGCTCTAAGCCAGGCAAGAGCATGGTGTTTATTCGAGTGAATGCAGGGCAATTGGCACCGGAAAGCTGGCAGCGAGATACAGATGAGGGGCAAGGACGCATACTTGGTGAGCTCTGCCACTTTGTCGACTTAGCCATGGACCTGGTCGGAACCAGACTTGTTTCAGTGGATGCTCAAGCAGCGGAAGCTTCGCGAGGTTTATGTGAGGACGTTGCTGTTAGTCTGCGCTTTGCAGACGGCAGCTTAGCTGTAATCGCATATACCACCTTGGGGGACACCAGATTTAGCAAAGAGTTGATCGAATGTTACAAGGGTGGCTCTGTATGCCGGATTGAGAATTTTCGTGAAGTCACGATTGTTTCCAGTGGAAAACAGGTTTTGAAAAAATCTTCCGTGGCCCAGGACAAAGGCCATGCTGCACAAATCAAGGCTTTTATCGAGGGTGTCATATCAGGTAATCCCCCAGTAAATGAGCAGTCATTTGTTGAATCGAGTCTGGCGACCATTCTAGTGCTCGATTCATTGAGGTGTGGTCGCGCAATTTCGGTGGAGGCATAGGCTATAAATGTCTATCGGCCTGATAATCCGGACCGCCCGACATCTGACGTTCAAGCAGTGGGGATGGCGCTTCTATTGCCGCGGCCAATTCCTGCTGATGGAGAAGTGGCCACAAGTTGCGCACCGGCATTATCTAAAGGCTGCACAAAAGATGCCAAACCCGCTTCCGGAGTCTCCACGGCTTGCATCGGCAGCGAAACATGTTATACAACTGCAGGCCGCTGTACATGGAGATTTTTTTGAAGACATTGCCAAAGGGAAATTCACCCTGCTGAATAGAACGGTCGATTTCGGATCACTGTCCCAGGTGAAATGGCGCCAAGATCTAGGCGAGGGAAACAATCGTCTCTGGCGGATGAATCTCGCCTATATGGGATATCTAGTGCCGATTTTTAAGTGTAATGTTCGTGCTGGATTGGAGATTGCTCATTCTCTTCTGACCAGCATGCATATTCAAAATCCCTGGTCTGAACGCGGCGTCTTTCGCGACGTGTGGCATCCTTATTCAGTCTCACACAGGATCATCAATTTACTTACCTGTCTCAGCCTGACAGCAGCTTCCGGCATAGACATGGAACAAGCAGATACAAGTCATGTTATCAATCTGATGGTTGAAGAAATTAAACTGGGAGCAGCATTTGTCTCCGCGAATTTAGAACGGGATCTTCAATACAATCACCTATTTAAAAACTACGTGAGTCTGATAATGCTGGCTAGTGCCAGCAACGTAGATAAACTCTCTCCGCGGATGGCGAAGCCGTTGGTTCGGCTCATTCATCAACAATTCCTGCCTGATGGCGGGCCAGCCGAACGTTGCCCCATGTATCATGTCCTCGCTCTGCTTGATCTCCGTATTCTTCGCGACAGCGGGGTCCTGCCTCCTACTGTTAGCCAACTTGTCAGCCGAATATCTGTTGAAGCAGAACAGGCGGTTCATGCAATGACTCATCCGGATGGAGAAATTGCTCTGTTTAATGATAGTTGGATGGGGGAAGCGCCGATGCCGGCAAACATCCTGGAAAGGTCCGCGAATTCCCTGAATGGCCGGGTAAAAAATGAACTCCCCGATACCGGGTATGTCCGGATGGCTTCCGGAAAGGACAGTGTCGTTTTTGATTTCGGTCCTTGTGGCCCTGATGACAATCCCGGCCATGCTCATGCAGACTTTCTGTCTTTGGAATTATCAGTTCAGGGCGAAAGACTCATCGTAGACCCGGGAGTTCCGACCTATAGCGCAGGCAAGGCAAGAGAGTGGTCACGCTCGGCACATTCGCACAATGGCCCCACAGTAGGGCAACTGGAACCAATCGAGTTCTGGGGCTCTTTCCGGGTTGGTCGGCGAGGATACGCATATAAACTGCCTTGTGATCATGCCGACCAAAACTCTCTGACTTTCACGGCATGGCACGACGGATACAAACACGCGGGAGTGATTGTGGGCCGCGCTGTTCGGTTGGTTCCAGGAAAGGGCCTGCTGATAGTTGATTCCTGGGCAGGCAACCAAGAATTGCCCGCCTTTACACACTTTATCATTGGAAAAGACTGGTCAGCAGTGAGTCAGACGCAGTTTCAGCATCAAAACAATACAGCCATACCGCAAGTCAGCTTTAAATGCATCGAGTGCAGCTTCTTAGGCCCCATGCCGACTCAATACTACGAGCGTTTCGGAGTGGCAGAAAATGGAACACGCATTTCCCTAATCCCCCAACGGTCTAAAAAGATCGGAATAGCAGGTTGCTGGATCAGTTGGTCTACAGATACATTTAATTGGCGCGCAGAGTGGGAACACCTATCACAAAATTTCTTAATGTCATTTTTATCATTGCCATCGGTGCGTCATTATCAAGTATAGGTTTTATTCAAACTACAGCAAACAGAGTTTCATATAAACTCTGTTTGCCCTAAACCTTAAAAGAAAATTCGACCGATGAGATTTGTCTGGATTATGAAGGAAGTACCATTTAACCCTGAAAGTGGCCTGCTTATTTATTCGAATGGGCTTCTTAGAGGGGTTTTGGAGAATGGAGCTCAAGGGGTTCTGGTCGCCTTCGAAAGGGCTTCTGCACGAGGTGTGACTCTGCCGGGACTCGAAGTAAGTAGTGTCCGTTTAAAAAAGAAGGTACGAGCTCTTAGTCTGCTGACCAAATATCACAGTGACTCCTATCGCCACAAGAGCGCGGAGTTCATCCAGGCAGTCATGAAGGCGATGCAAACCGGCCCTGATTTTGTAATCATTGATTATTTTGCTATGGGTTGGGTCTTGCCTTTCATAAAAAAATGTATTGCAGTTAACGGAAATCGTCCTTTAATCATCTATATCTCTCATAATTATGAATCAAACTTGAGATTCGATGTTGCCCGAAGCATGAGGGATCCAATCATGCGTGCAGTTCTCATGATGGATGCTCGTAAAGCGCTGCGACTCGAGAAAGATCTCGTCGCAGCTTGTGACCTCATCGTAGTAAATACAGACGAAGACAAGCAGCTCTATGAGAATGACTCTCCAGGAAAGGCAACTATTACGCTGACCCCTGCTTATGATGGCGAAATTACTCCCGTTGCTCCTTTAACCCAACAGCGTCCAAAACGTGTCATTATTGTGGGGGCCTTCGACTGGATCGCCAAGCAGGCCAATCTGAGGCGCTTTCTCCAACTGGCTGAAGACCCTTTCCGAAAGGCTGGGATTGACATTCTGATCGTAGGCCGTGCGCCTGAAACATTTATCAATGAAATGTCTGCTCGATTTTCATTTTGTAAATTTACAGGAAGAGTAGACGACGTCCGGGCCTATCTTACAGAAGGAAGGATTGGCTTAATGCCTGATGACGTAGGTGGTGGATTTAAGCACAAGTACCTCTATTATATTTTTGCTGGACTTCCTGTAGCTACCGTCAGATCTCAGGTTGCCGGGCTTCCCATTGATCCTGATCATGATTTTATCGCCCGTGAAACCATGGAAGAACTCGTGGATGCAATCGTGAAATCCATAGATGATATCCCTTATTTGAATGCACTCCAGAAACGCTGCTGGGAAAGTTGTGCACACTCTTTTAACTGGCAAGACCGCGGTACCAGATTGGCCAAGAAGATCAAACAGTTACGGGCTGTGAATTAACACCAAGTTATCCTTTTATGCTGCGAATGCGAGAAGTGGAAAGGGTACAAACATGCAAGATATTGCAGGTTTCTGAAGTGTCGGTCAATTCTGGCACTAATATTTGAGAGGCCATCTGGGCGCCTGCCTTGTATGAATCAGCCATAGGTGAAGAAGATGAGCGATTTCGTTAAAGAGATTGAAAAACCATCGCGATTTGTCCATTCGCTGGCTCGAAATGTTGAGACGATCGGTGCTGGACAGCCGCAGTATAAAATCAGGAGCCGCGCGCCGCTTCGTCTGGGACTGGCTGGTGGCGGAACGGACGTTAGTCCTTATTCTGAGGACTATGGTGGCGCGGTTCTGAATCTTACTATTGATCGACACGCTTATACATTTATCCAGCCTTCGGACGATTGGAAAATCCGTTTTGTAGCCAGCGACTTGAACATAAACGAAGCATTTCCTCTTGATATGGAGGCTATCCAGGATACGCGCCTTCCCCTTCATGCCGCCGTGTATCGAAGGATGGTTTCTGAGTTTGGCGGTGGGCGCCCGCTGGCTATCACTGTCCGCACGTCCGTGGATGCTCCTGCAGGTTCTGGACTCGGTTCCTCATCAGCTCTTGTAGTTGCACTCGTAGAGGCCTTTCGGGCCTTATTAGAGCTTCCGTTGGGGCCTTATGAAGTGGCGCATCTGGCATTTGAAATCGAGAGAATTGATCTTAAACTGGCTGGAGGCAAACAAGACCAATACGCCGCGTCATTCGGCGGGATTAATTATCTTGAGTTCATGGCGGGCGATCGCGTCATTGTCAACCCGCTCCGCATCTCCAGATCTGTGCAGAATGAACTGGAGACGTCCCTAGTTACCTGCTTTTCGGGCATATCCAGAAGCTCTGAAAACATTATTGACCAGCAACGTCAAGGTATGACTGAGAAGAAGACCAGCACTCTTGAAGGACTTCATCAGTTAAAATCCGACGCTATTGAGATGAAGCAGGCATTGTTACGTGGAAATATCATGAAGATGGCCGAAATATTAGAGCGCTCATGGCTGGCAAAAAAAGAGACTGCATCCGGTGTAACTACGCCCGAAATTGAGCGCATGATGATGGCAGCTCTCGATGCCGGAGCTCTCGCCGGAAAAGTCTCTGGAGCCGGTGGTGGTGGTTTTATCATGTTTTTGGTCCCGCCCGAAAAAAGGGTATCAGTAATACGCGCGCTCAACGAATCGGGGGGCCATGCAGAGGACCTGCATTTAACCACAAGCGGAGCAGAATCATGGATATGTCCGATGCAGAATTTGTAACCTCTTATTGCGAAGAATCATTTAGGGCGCTTCAAGCGTTTGTAGGAGAAAAAACCTGCACGGACTCCGTCCTGGAGATTGCAAATGCAATCACTGAGGCTTTTCGGAGCGGGCACAAACTGCTTGTTGCAGGCAACGGTGGCAGCGCAGCGGATGCGCAGCATATCGCAGGCGAATTTATTTCGAGGCTTTTTTTTGATCGTGCTCCTCTTCCAGCCATTGCTTTGACTACTGATACATCGGTGTTGACCGCAGTAGGCAATGACTACGGATATGAAAAAGTATTTGAGCGGCAGGTACTGGGTTTAGGCGTCCCCGGGGATGTTTTCCTGGGCATTTCGACATCAGGAAAATCGCCAAATGTGCTTACTGCGCTGGCTGCTGCAAGGTCTCGCGGCCTGAAAACCATTGGTTTTACAGGAAAACAAGGTGGACCGATGTCGGGTCTTTGCGATATTCTTCTAGCGGTCCCTTCTCAGAAAACAGCAATCATTCAGCAGATTCACCTGACAGCTGCGCACATGGTGTGTGGCATTGTTGAGGCCAAAATATTTCAACGCAAAGCGGAGATTTAGAGCTTCCATGACGATTCCCCGCCAATGCGCCGTCCTTGTAGGAGGTCTGGGTATCCGCCTGGGTTCTTTGACCGCCCAAACACCTAAGCCGCTTTTAAGTTGTGGCGGAAGACCTTTTCTTGCTTGGATTCTGCGCGAGCTGGTTCGTTTTGGAATTGATGATGTTGTCTTACTGGCAGGTTATAGATCTGAGGCCGTAAAAGCTTTTTGCCAAGAGGTCATTTCCACGCTTCCGAAGCCACTAAAAATCCGTCTTTCCGTTGAACCGTCACCGGCCGGCACGGGTGGGGCATTGTGGTATGCTCGCGAACTCCTGGACGATACCTTTCTCCTGATTAATGGCGATTCTTGGTTTGACACAAATCTTGCAAGGTTTTTTGCTGATTATGAACGTCAAGATCATTACGGCATTGGAAGTATTCTGCTCCGGCACATGGCTGACTGCGGCCGATACGGGACAGTGGAACTGCGGGATTCTAAGGTTGTAGCCTTCCATGAAAAAACTGAGCGAACCAGGGACGGACTGATTAGTAGCGGCATTTACATATTTAACAAGGGTGTTTTTAACTACCTGAAATCAAATTGTTCACTCGAACGTGACGTTCTTCCAAAGCTGGCCAAAGATAACCGGTTATCAGGAAGAATCGCACGAGGTTATTTTATTGATATTGGCATTCCGGAAGATTATGAGCGCTCACAACGTGAGCTGCGATCGCGTCTACTAAGACCAGCTATATTTTTCGACCGTGATGGGGTTCTGAACGAAGACTTGGGATGGGTCGGAACACGGGATCGTTTTCAATGGCTTCCTGGGGCAAAAGAAGCTCTTCGACTCGCGACAGATTCAGGATTCCACGCATTCGTGGTTACCAATCAGGCAGGCGTTGCAAAAGGATTCTTTACGGAAAGTGATGTCCAGGCCCTGCATCATCAAATCGTAGGGGAAGTCCAGCAGTTTGGTGGAACGATTGATGACATTCGCTATTGTCCATATCATCCTGATGGTATTAAAGAACCTTATCGGCAGATTTCAGAATGCCGAAAGCCGGCCCCTGGAATGATTTTAGATCTTTTACGAGTTTGGGAAGTCAGAAAAGAGGCAAGTGTTCTCATAGGTGACAAAGAATCAGATATGAAAGCGGCGGAATCTGCAGGAATATGCAATATGCTGTTTTCTGGTGGTAATTTGCATGATTTCGTTCAGTCCTTTGTTTCGCCTGTTTCGCTCATTGATGATTGATTTTAAGTGGCGTTCAAACATTCATTCCAGGTGATTCCGAGAAATCCAGCAGTATCACACAAGGCTGCTCGTAAATGCCGGTTCAGCCGCTTTTCATCGAAAAGCAGGTTAACGTTATATAGGTAGTTTCCAGAAGGGGGTAAAGTGCAAGCAGTCATTCTTGCAGGTGGGCTCGGCACAAGGCTTGCCGAGGAGACACAGATAAAACCAAAGCCTATGGTAGAGATAGGTGGACAGCCGATACTGTGGCATATCATGATGATTTACTCCCACTTCGGCATTCATGACTTTATTATCTGCCTGGGATATAAGGGATACGTAATTAAGGAGTATTTTGCCAATTTTGTCCTGCACCGGTCCGACGTAAAGATTAATCTCAGCCGTGGAAGAGTTGATTATCTCGGAAACAACTATCTTCCACCGTGGTCTGTCACCCTTGTAGATACCGGAGCAGAGAGCATGACGGGCGGGCGGCTGCGGCGCATTGGGCATCTGCTCTCTCCAAATGAACCCTTTTGCATGACCTATGGAGACGGACTGGCTGATCTGGACATCTCCGCTCTCATAGCGTTCCACAAGCGTGGCGGCCATGAAGCTACACTGACTGCAGTTCGGCCTCCTAGCCGCTATGGAGTCGTGGTCACTGAGGGTGACCGCGTGGTGCGCTTTGCTGAAAAACCCAGCGATGAGGGAGCGCGAATCAATGCGGGTTTCTTCGTATTGGAGCCCAGCGTGATCCAACGTATTGCGGGGGATTCTACTGTATGGGAAAAAGAGCCTCTTGAGGGACTGGCGCGGGACGGCCAACTGGATGCCTTTAAACACGATGGGTTTTGGCAGCCGATGGACACGCTGCGTGACAAAAATTATTTAGAGGAACTATGGCAAAAGGGCAATGCACCATGGAAAATCTGGAAGTAAGCCGCCTGCCTGCGCAGGATTTCTGGTCCAGTCAGCGGGTTTTTTTGACTGGTCATTCTGGTTTTAAAGGAGCATGGCTCTCGCTGTGGCTGGAAAAAATGGGCGCCGAAGTGTATGGCCTCTCTTTACCGCCATTGTCTCAACCCAACCTTTTTGAACTTCTAAGCCCCTTTCAAAAGTCAGCGTCGGAGTTTGGGGACATTCGCGATCGGAATGTTGTCAGGCATGCAATAAAGTCATTTCAACCAACGATCGCCATACATATGGCAGCACAGCCGCTGGTCCGACGCTCATACCGTGATCCATTGGAGACGTTTGCGGTCAATGTGATGGGGACGGCCAATTTTCTTGAATCCTTGCGGGGAACGCCAGGTCTCAAAGCAGTGCTTATTATTACTACAGACAAAGTCTATCGGAATACTTCCACCGGAAAGCCTTTTTCAGAAAACGATCCACTGGGAGGCCACGATCCATATTCTGCTTCAAAAGCTGCGGCTGAGCTTGTCACTGCAAGCTGGACGCATAGTTACTTCACTGATCTTGGAGTGGAAGTAGCAACTGCACGCGCTGGGAATGTAATAGGCGGCGGAGACTGGTCCGAGGACAGGCTGATTCCTGATGTCTGGAGAGCCGTCATGACAGGGAGGCCTGTAGAACTGCGTTATCCGAACGCTACGCGCCCTTGGCAGCATGTCCTTGAACCTCTGGCTGGCTACCTCGTATTTCTTGAAGCATTGTCTTCGGGGAACAAAGATCTGCCTAAGGCTTTAAACTTCGGGCCTTCCGCAGGGGACGAGCTGACGGTTTCGCAGGTGGCTGACATCATGGCCAGGTCCCTTGGGGCATCCCACGGATGGGTCGCATCGAAAGACCCCGTTTTTGCGGAAATGCCAGTATTGTCTCTTGACGCCAGTCTCGCAACAGCCTCGCTCCATTGGCGACCGGCCCTCACAGCGCACAAGGCGCTTGAATGGACAGCGGAATGGTATCGTCGAGTGAATGCCGGAGAAAATGCACGCGAAGTCTCGCTGGAACAAATCCAACGCTATATAGAGAGAGCATGATATTTCAGGAAACACCAATTCAGGGCGTTTTTGTAATCCGTCCCGAGGAGCGCTGTGACTCCCGAGGTTTTTTTGCCCGGCTTTTCTGCGAGTCCGAGTTTTCCGCCCACAGACTGGAAACAAGATTTGTACAAGCCAATGCATCACTCAGCATCAATAAGGGAACATTGCGAGGAATGCACTACCAGCTGGGAGCAGCAGCAGAAGTAAAGCTGGTACGCTGCACATCTGGGGCGCTCTATGATGTTGCGCTGGATTTAAGACCTGACTCATCCACGTTTGGTCAATGGTTTGGTGTCGAACTTACTGCCGCAAACCACACCATGCTTTATATCCCTCGCGGGTGCGCTCACGGATTCATAACGCTGGATGCCAACACGGAAGTCTTTTATCTTGTTTCCTCGCCCTACTCCCCAGACCAGGAGCGTGGTATTCGATTTAATGATCCTCGTTTTTCCATTCAATGGCCTTTGCCGGTAGAACATATTTCGCAGAAAGATGCTGGCAACCCTGATTTCGACCCTGTTTATCATGGCATGGAATCTTTACGCGGACTCCTTTGAGGTGGCGATATGAAAGTTGCATTCTTGGGCCACACTGGACTCATTGGCGCAGCAGTCTATCACCGGATCGTTCATGAGCATCCTGTCCTTACCTGCGGCCGGGGGAATGCTCACGACCGCCATGTGGATCTCTCCGATCCAGACAGTATTGCAGCGCTTGATTTGGACGGAAGCAGCACGTTAGTGCACTGCTCCGGGATCGTGGATGAAGACTTCCTGGATGCTGGCCGCGCGTTTCGTCAGGCGACCCAGGGAATGGCCGCCCTTGTGAAAAAAGCCAAATCCGCCGGCGTTAAGCGCTTTGCTTATGTCTCTTCAGCGCATATTTACGGGCCATTTTATGGAACCATTAACGAGACCACTCCACCCAACCCGCTCCATGATTATGCGATTGCACATTTTGCATCTGAACAGATACTGCGCCGCGCTGCGTCGTCTGATTTCTGTGTGCTGGTGCTTCGGCCTTGTGCTGTCTTCGGCATTCCTCCAGACACGTCGCGCTTCAGGCGTTGGGCGCTCATCCCCTTTGGTTTTCCCCGGGAAGCAGTGGTGAAAGGGACCATCACGCTGGCCTCGCGCGGTCTGCAAAGACGCAATTTTGTAGGCGCCCAGGACATTGCCTCGGTCGTCCACGGGTGGTTGCATCAACATGAAGACCCTCTTCCGTTTTCTGCCGTCAACCCCATAGGAAAAGACTCCATGAGCGTACTGGCGTTTGCGGAACTGTGCGCCCAGGTGGCCGAAAGAGTCACGGGCAGGCCATGCCGCGTGATTCGGCCGGATGGTCCTGATCCGGACCCGGATTCCTTTGAATACACCAGCATCTATCCTCAGGATTTTGCCAAAGCAGACCTCGCCAAAACCCTGGAGCAATGGATCCGCATACTCCATGCGGCCACCATATCTCAGGCCCAGAAGGAAAGAACATGACCAAGTTAACGATTGGACTTCCTGTGTATAATGGCGCAAATCTGCTCGCGCGCTCCATTGAGAACCTGCTGCAGCAGACCTTTACGGATTTCGTGCTCGTCCTGAATGACAATGCTTCGACCGACGGCACGGCCGAAATCTGTGCTGCATACGCCAGACGCGACCAACGTGTGCAGTATTACCGCAACGCCGAGACGGTCAGCTGGAACGAGAACTTTCGCATTACCCTTGAGCGCGCACAAACCCCTTACTTCATGTGGGCCACGCACGATGATATCTGGCTTCCCCGCTTTGCCGAGGAGAACATTGCCCTGCTTGACGCCAACCCCAAGGCCGTCTGCAGCGTCTCAAAGATCATCTATTTCTCTCCTTCTGGAGAAAGAAAGCTCGCGGCGGACACGGGCCCGCTGACCGGAACGCCGGCGGAGAGAATCAAGCGGCTGTTCATGCTAATGGACAGCTGCGGCCGTCTCTACGGGGTCTATCGCACCGAGGCTTTGCGGGCAAGCGTTCCCGCGGGCCTGCACATCTATGCAGCAGACTGGCTTTTTGTGGCCCTCACCCTCCTTTATGGGGACCATCTTGAGGTGGAGGAGGTCTTGCTCGAAAGAGAAGCGCAGGCCTTCGGGCACTATATCCACCGCTTCGGCCGCACGGACGGTTTCACCCCTACATGGTTGGACTGGGCGCTGCCCATGCGGCGTTTTAACAACGAACTACGCGCACGCCTTCCTCAAGATGTCTGGCGTGCTGTCCTCCCCGGACTGATCTATCTCAACCTTCGCCAGTGCGGTCTGATGCTGGAGAACCGTGTTCCGGCAGTAAAAAACGCCACTCGGCCGCTCCGCAACCTGGCAGCAAACCTATTTCATCGTCGCTGGCGCGCCAGCCATGCTGACTAAGCATCTTTGATATGGAGGTATTCTTGAAATCCTGGTTAAAGTCTCTCGCGCGACGGATCTTGTATCAACCACGCGGCATGACAATCGGAAAAACCTCCGGGATTCGGAGGCCGCGTTGGATCATCGGTCCATCACAAATTTATATAGGTGAAAAGACGAGAATTGGCAGATTTGCTGTCCTGTCTGCTTTAAAGGATTATGCAGGAGTTCCCCTCAATGGAAGAATTATCATCGGTGATGATATTTATATCGGTCGATGGGTGCAAATCCATGCTATGGACTGTATTGAGATTGGTGATGGTGCGGTTCCCAGTGAACACGTACATTTGACCGACTGTGAGCATGGCTTTGATCCATTCGGACCACCCATTATGGAGCAGAAGCTCACATCCAAAGGTCCTGTGAAAATTGGGAGAAGATGTTTTGTGGGCTTTGGCTGCACCATTTTGCCTGGAGTGACCTTAGGGGATCACTGTATTGTGGGCGCTCGTTCCGTTGTGACGAAAAGCTTTCCTCCATTCTCCATGGTAGTTGGGAGCCCTGCGAAACTTGTGAAGACTTTCGACTTCGCCACCAAGAAATGGATCGCCACCCGATGACAAGACACATTGACGCCAGTGCTACAAATTTGCCTTGCCCTTGCTACGGACTTCACGCTCCCACTTGCGGGTTGCTGGATTATATCGCTTTACGAGCCGGGCTGGCTGACCTGCAACTACATAGTTAGCATAGGATGGATAATTCGCGAGCGAGGCCCCAGAGAGTGGAAAAAAAGGCCTATAACGGATGATTGTCCAGATGCGGTGAAAAATGGAAGATAGACGGTAGATACGTTCGCTAAGCGTAGCATTGGTTTCACAAACGGGGGATTTCGATTCTTCCTCTTTTTTCATGATTGGCTTTACTACCCTAGCTGAGTATCTGCTTTGATACAATCTCGCAGCGCAGTCTCCAAAAGGCGAGTTTTTAACAGTTACCAACACAGGAACCCACTACAGAATGCTATCAGGCACACGACGGTTCATAAAGAATGCTCTTTCGAATGTTGTCAGCGGTGGTGCCTCCGCGGTTATCGCATTGGTGCTGCCCTACTTTTTTGTGCGGATCTTCAATCCACTGGAATTTTCCCTCTGGGTTTTAGTGCTTCAGTTGGCGGCGTATGTGAACTTTTTGAACTTCGGTGTACAGATAGCGGTGGGGCGCTTTGTAACGCACGCACTGGCCCGAGATTGCCAGAAGGAAGCAGAGGAAGTGCTTGCCAGTGGCTTGCAGATTCTTATAGCACTGGCGCTTTTGGCTTTAATTGTGATTGCTGCAACAGCCTATGGAATGCCTTTCATATTCAAAACGATCAATCATGGCATGGTCGGAACCGCAAGAACCATGCTGACCTGCGTGGGCGGTGCCTTGGCTCTTGGTCTGCCATTCTCTGCATTTCTCGGTGTATTCGTAGGCTTGCAACGTAATGATATCCCTGCCGGGATCACTTTGGTGTCCAAGGGATTTCTGGCCCTTGTTTTAATCCTCGTAGCCCAAAAAACACACAGTCTGACCAGCGTTGCTGGCGCTTATTTCCTGGCTAGCATGGCTGGATATGTCTTGCATTACATCGTTTTTCGATGGTTTTGCCGCGGATGGCATCTACATCTGTCTGGTGCTCATACAGCAATGCGTCGGGAATTGGTCTCCTACTGTCTGAGTTCATCGGCATGGTCGCTAGGAATGCTACTGATCCGAGGACTCGATACCACCATTGTGGGAATTTATGACTTCCGAAATGTTGCTGGATACGGCGTAAGCGCGAATGTGGTGTCTCTTTTTACGGGATTCTTTCATTCAGTAACTTCACCTCTGCTCCAGGTATTTACAAAATACAATGCAAAAGGAGATGGACAGGGCCTGGCTACAGCGCTAAAGTGTACGTCCTATCTTGTGACCATACTCCTGTTCGTTTCCGCATGTTGGGCAGTCCTCCCAGTGCATCCAGCGTTCCGCGCATGGGTAGGCCCCCAGGTGGCCATGGCTGGCATTCCTATTTTTGTAGTTTTGATCTTTGCAAATGCCGTTCGCTATTCAGCAGATCCTTACTCAATCTATTTGTTGGCAGCAGGGATGCAGCGGAAAGTCTACTTAAGCCCCTTTGTCGAAGGCGTCACAAATCTTATTGCAAGCATCGTACTCGCAAAGTTCATCGGCGCCATCGGAGTCGCCTGGGGAACGGCCATCGGCGCAGTCACAGGCATCCTGACCAATTTTGTCTATAACTTCAGCCGCACGCTTCCAAAAGAGCTGCCGATTCGCGAGTTTGCCATGGAAAATATCGTATTCCCATGCCTGATGTGCCTGCCGATGCTGATTGTTTTGGCTGTAATGTGGCGCTTCAAAATTGCGCTCCAGTTTGCCGCACCCTGTATGATAATTGCAACTCTTCCGTCTGCCATTGCTGGCTGGCGAAAATATAAAGAACTCGAACGGTTAAAAGGCCAACCCTCCGGCATGATGCCGTAATGTTGAAGCCTGGAGTTGCCTTATCTACATTGTGAAACACAAGCGAACGACAAGGGCATCCTGAACAGCTGGTGTCAAATCCATGAAGCTTTTAGTCACCGAATTCTCGCTTTTTCTGATTTTCTTCGGCCTGCATACCACAATTGCGCTGGCCCCCGGTGGAAAGCTGCTGGTGCCATTCGTACTTTGTATTGTGGGCGCCGTAGGGATATTGATTGCCAATGCTCACAGCATTTCCTTTACCACAATCACGACCTATGGATGGTTAGGTGTGGTTCTCCTGGTGATGGCCATCATTACCTCCTTTGCCGACCATGATCTGCCCCAGCACATCCTCTCATCGGGTCTTTTTCTGTATTCCATGGTGATTGCCTTCGCCACCTTTGTTGGGGTCAGCAGGATGGGACTGAAACGGACCTCCCGCTTCTTTCTGTTGATGGCGTGCATCTTGATTTTGGGGGCGACGTTGGAGGTCCACGCAGGCCTGAAGCCTGTGAGCGATGCTTTTAGACAGGCCGTCAATGGTTGGCAGAGTGAGAACCTCTACAATTATGCGACACGCGATATCACGGAGTATGGAGGGATAAGACCATGCTTCCTGGCCACTGAGCCTTCGATCCTGGGCATCTCTACCGGCTACGGCATTCTTTTCTGGTTTCTTTCGGGTCGTAAATATCGAGCCTGGCGATTCGGTGCAGCCATGCTGCTGGCTGCCGCAGGATTTGTTGTGGTCCGCTCGCCGACCATCCTTGTCTGCTTGTTTGTGGCCTTTCTCTTCTTTGTTCTGGAGCTGCCCATCCAGGAGCTTGTCCCAAAAGCACGGATGATCGGGCTGAGTATCAGTGCGCTCCTTGCCATCCTGATTGTTCCCGGCATTATAGCCGCCACCACCACATATGGTAAGACATCCAGCTTCTTCCAGAGAGAGCTGGCGCCGCCTCTGATTGCCGCCCAGGCCCTTCGGCACCAACCATTGTTCGGAACTGGTTTCGGAGGCTCTGGGATGCTGATTCAATACGGCCTGGATGTGGCCAGCGGTTCGGTAGAGGCTGAACGTGACATGATCAACATTGCGCTCTCAGAACGTTCAGTCGCAAAGAAGCTGATCGCTTCCCAGTTCTGGGAAATATGGATTGACCTTGGACTGCTGGGCAGCATCCTGGTTCTGTACTTTATCTGGAAGCTTCTGGGGCAGCTTTCTGTTCCCAACCGCTTCTTTGTTCTGTCTGCATGTGCCCTGGTGCTGACGATGAGCGGCGGTGTGGTAAACCCGGGGGGATGGGTAGGGATTTTTACGGCTGCAGCTTTGTATAAGCAATACAAGCAGGTACGACGCGCCGCAAAACTCCCGGAAGCCCACGAGATTGTCCATGCAAGGATCAACGCTGCGGACACCTCAGCGGCCTGATGCATGAAGCACTGCACAGAAAAGAATTGACATACGAGACCAGCTTGCAGCGGACCTTCTGCCTTTACACCTTTCAGTAGACCTTCTGCCTTTACACCTATGTTGAATGGAGGTCTCTTGCATGGGGACACCCGCAGGAACAATGAACACCGTCTCCAAAGCTTCCGTGCACATGGATGCCCTCAGAGGCCTTGCTGCACTATTCGTGTTTCTGAGCCATACCCGCTCGATTTTTCTAAAGGCTGGCTTGCGCAATGTCCTGGTAGGGAAAACAGAAACCTTCCAGTCGGCTCCTGCTTCTGTTCCAGAACCCATGATGATTACACATTGGCGTGTCAGCCAGTTATGGTTTGGCTATGTAACAACAGGCCATCTGGCCGTGATTGTATTTTTTGTCTTGAGCGGTTATCTGGTGGGAGGCAGCGTATTGCGGTCCATGAGAAAGAACAGCTTTCTCTGGCGCCCATATTTAAAACAACGGCTTACGATATTATGGGTCGTTCTGCTTCCTGCACTTCTGCTTGGAGGGGCGCTGGACGGAATCGGAATGCACGTTTGGCACGGGGCCCACAATCTTTACAGCGGTCTGAGCGGGACTGACATTGCTCCGGGGCTTGCCGCGCGGACAACGATTCCGGTGTTCCTTGGGAATGTCTTTTTTTTGCATGAAATTTGACATTTCCTTTCGGTACCAACATTCCTTTATGGAGCCTTTCCTATGAATTCTGGTATTACATTGCCTTTCCACTGCTTGTCACGATCTGTATGGCGTCAAACTCCCCGCGGGTGCGCGTAAAGACTGGCCTAGTCCTGCTGCTTCTGCTGGTATTTTTCGGATGGAGAATTTCCGGATATTTTTCCATATGGTTGTTGGGAGTGGCAGTTGCCTTGCTGCCCTTGTCGATACCTTCGCGTTGGAGAAGGGCCGCAATGACTATCTCCGGAACATTAGTCTTGCTGACAATGTTTCTTGAAATAAAATTCAAACCTGTACTGCTGCTCAGTGATGTTGTTCTAGGATTCATATTCTCAATTTTTTTGTGGACGGTGCTGCACGCGCAGGAGCCATGCGACTCTGGCCTGTACCGCTCCTCCGCACATGGCCTTTCATCCATGTCTTACACCTTGTATCTGGTCCATTATCCGTTGCTTGTTTTTATTTCGGCCCTGCTTATGCCGGTTTGGCAGCCGTGGGCAATCACTCTGGTCTCTTTAATCAAGGTCTCTGCGATCTGCATAATTGTCCTTTCTATCTCCTGGGTCATGTATTATTGCTTTGAGCGCAACACGGGCAAGGTGCGCGCATGGCTTTCATTCCAACAACTTTCTGATCAACCGCCCGTCTTGCACCGCAACGCAAAGCGTTGACCCGTGTCAGCAAGAGAATGGAGGGAATGAACCACAGTGAATGCCCTTTCCTTATTTCTTAAAAGGCAATCCGTGCAGGCTTCGCTGGCAAGAGCGGCATTGGTGCTCGTCATGGCCTGTTTTGCCTTCCGAGATGGCATGGCGTCATCCGCTTCCGGGACCGGAGGTAAAGAGCCTCAGTTTCAATGTGACTCTTCCGGGCGCTCCGGTGCGATCGGGATCAACGTGAATAACATCGGGTTTCCATCGTTAAATTCTGACCAGGTCATTTCCGCCCTAAGCCAAAGCGGCGCAGGATGGGTCAGGGTCAGTATCTTTTGGGGATGGACAGAACGCCAGAGAGGTGTATTTAACTGGCAGGAGATAGACCAGGGTTTGAGCAAACTCCAGGCTGCTCATATGTCCGTTCTGATTACGATTACAGGACCGGTGCCATGTTGGGCCTTTGGAACGAACACCAACTGCACATCTCCAAGAAACACGATACCGCCGGTAAAGGAGTGGACCGCATTTGTTACAGCTGTTGTACAAAGATACAGTCATCAAGTGCACTATTGGGAAATCTGGAACGAACCCGACTTGATTCAGTCTATTGATCTGCCTGATGCAACGCAGCGCCTTGTCCAGTACAGAGACGACATACTTATACCGGGGGCGGAGGCGGTCCATAGCGCTGATCCGAATGCGAAGGTGGTTGCACCTGCTTTTGCCGCAATCCCTTCTGGGCACACGGGTATGGGACCAGACCTGATCCATGCATTCACGATGGTGATGAAAGGTGCGGGGGCGCACTTGGTCGATATTGTGTCTTTCCACTCCTACTATCCTGAAGATATTAACCAGAAAGCAATTTTCGTGCACAATGCAATGCTTGGAATGGAAATGAACAGCAAGCCTATCTGGATTACAGAGGCAGGACTTCACACGGTCCAGCTAGGAATTGCAATGAGCAACCTGAAGAGTCTGGACAATTTGAACTTTGCTGAATCAAAGCAAGCCCAGTTTCTAACAGACCAGTTGAATACCGTGATTACGCACGGCAATGCACAAAAAGTATTCTGGTTTGCATTAACGGACAGCACCAATGGGTCCGGCACGCATACGAACCATTATGGACTGATTGATAACAGCGACTTTAAAACTTTTTCATGGAAACCCCGACCTGCGTTTCTGTCGCTTCAAGGACTTGTTCATAGCGCCTGCATGAAGTAGGGATAGTAGGCGGAATATGATATCCATTTATTGACGAAATATAAATGTATTGTGAAAGAGATTCTGATTAATGCTGTTACAATTAGGCCAAGTTGTCATCAATCTAGCCCCCCACGGAATCTGAAGAGTGAATACTGTCTCTGAAAAAGAACTGTCATTACAGGACTTTGTAAATATACTGCGGCGCAGACGCAACGTCTTTCTCGCCACATTCGCAGCGGTAGTGGCTCTGGCTTTGCTGGCCTGTATTTTCATGACAAGAAGATATGAGGCGAAAGGCGTAATTCAGCTTCAGAAGCCTTCCTCGGAAAACCTTGACTTGGGCGATTTGATGGGTTCTGCTCTGGGCGGAGGCGGAGATTCTCTTACGCAAAATATTGAGTTGCAAACGCAGGCGAGTATTTTGCAGTCAGACACGCTGGCATTGCAGGTAATTCAAGAATTAAATCTCGAACAAAATGCAGATTTTAAGTCCAAATTCAGCATCATTCGTGCGGCATTGCGCTTAATTAGTCCGAGCGGCCCGGGAGATCCGGCAGGCGCTTCTCTGGAAAACTCGCCACGACGGAGGGCACATGCACTCAAAGTATTTCAGGATCATCTCAAGGTCAAAGTAACGTCAGGAACTCGCCTAATTGAAGTAAGCTACACAAATCCAGACCCAAAAGTCGCGTCTGCAGTGGTGAACCACCTGGTGCAGGCATTGATTGACTTCACATTCCAGACAAAATACAAGGCCACCAGCCAAATCTCAGATTGGCTTACTGGGCAATTAGGTGATTTGAGAAAGCAGAGTGAAGACCTGGCCTCTCGGGTCGTTGCGATGCAAAAAGAGACGGGGCTATTCGGAGTGGGTGCATCAGACTTGCAGGGCAAGCCGATCATCTATAGCCCGGTCCTAGACCGGTTACAAACGTCTACGGCACAGCTTTCTCAGGCGCAGCTGAATGAGGTGGTCAAGGAATCGGTATACAAAATAGTCAAGACCGGAGATCCGGAATTAATATCCGAGTTGTCCGGTACCTCGTTGGCTGGCTCAAGCAGTATGGGAGTAACTACCTCGCTCGATCTCATTCATCAGTTGCGCGCCCAGGAAGCGACGATTGAAGCACAGCTTGCGCAGGATTCATCTGTTTATGGTCCTCAATATCCTAAGCTCATTGAGGAAAAGGCATCTCTGGCTAAGGTCCGTCAGTCTCTGCATGATGAAATCGCCCGCATCAGCGAACGCGCTAAAAATGATGCTGAAGTGGCGCGTTCTACACTGGAAGGAGCACAGCGGGCCTATAACGCTGATCGCGCTGCTGCTGAGAAATTAAATGACAAGGCAATTGAATATGCCATCCTTGAAAGGGAAGCCAATCAGAGCGAAGAGCTGTATCAGGATCTTTTAAAGCGCCTGAAGGAAGCTGGCATCCTAGAAGGATTGCATTCTTCAAATGTGACCATCGTAGATAAGGCCAGTCCCCCATCAGATCCGAGTTCTCCGAAAGTGCTCTTGATACTTCCCGCGGGTGTTGTGGGTGGGTTTATTTTAGGCATTTTTGCGGCGTTCTTTTCCGAAGCTTCCGATAATAAAATACAAGGCATCGAAGAAATTGAAGCAATGGGCCTGCGCTTACTTGGAATTCTTCCGCACTCTTCAGCTTCAGAGCATGGGGAGGCGCTGTTTAAGCAGGATTCAAGATTTTCGGCCTATCATGAAGCTGTTCGCAGTCTGCGCTCCTCAATTCTGATATCGCGAAGCGGTAGGCCACCCCAGGTCATCCTTATTACCAGCCCAAGTCCGGGTGAAGGCAAGTCGACAACTGCATTAGGCCTTTCTATCGTGATGGCGCAATATGGAAGGAAGGTGTTGCTGGTCGAGGCCGATATGCGCCGACCGGTTTATCGGACTCGCCTCAAACTGGATCCTGCTGCTGGTGGGTTGAGTTTGTTGCTTGCGGATGCGCAGGCTGAATTTAAGCCGGTTTTGCTAAATCCGGAACTTCTGGGTTTGCATGTACTGGCTGCTGGTCCGACGCCACCGTATCCATCTGAACTCATCGGATCTGATCAGATGCGTCGTCTTGTTGAGAGCTGGCGCTCCATGTACGATTTCATTTTGATTGATTGCCCACCAGTACTGCCAGTTACGGATGCACAGATCCTTGAAGAGCTTGTTGATGCCACCATTCTCCTGGCTAGGGTGGGAGCCACTTCGCGAATTGCGCTGGAGCGCGGTTACAAGACATTATTGCAACATGCGAAAGACCAGACTAACCCGAATCTAGGAGTTGTGCTCAATTTCGTTTCTTCCAGATCGGCAGCATATTACGGATATTACGGGTACTATGGCGGCGGAAAATACGATTACCGCCAGGAGGGTAATGATGCGAATCGTTAGCCTTTGGCTGGTAATGCTCTTGTGTGTGGCATGTGGTTATGCTCAGGATGAAAGCATCAAAATCGGCCCGGCCGATCTGATCCATATTAAAGTGCTCGAAGCTCCTGAACTTGAACAGAGCGTTAGAGTCACTGACTCCGGCAACGTATCATTAATGGTGGGTGGTGAGGTTAAGGTTGCCGGATTGACCCCTGCAGAAGCAGCTCTTGCAATCAGGGATCAGCTTATAAAAAAGGGCTATTTCCTAAATCCCCATGTGACGGTGCTGATTGATCAGCCCGCTACTCAAAATGTAACCATCATGGGCCAAGTTCATTCTCCAGGGAGTTATCCAATCGGTACACCGCGGTCTGTGGTTGAAGTACTGGCCATGGCTGGAGGAATTACCGATCTTGCGGACAGAAATATCACGATAGAACGCCGATCTACCAAAGAGAAAATAAAATATTTCTATTCAAATCAATCATCGAAAGCGCTTGATACCAGCGTTTATGTTTATCCGGGCGACATTGTAAACGTACCCAAAGCAGAAATCGTCTATGTTCTAGGCGATGTTGGGCGTCCTGGAGGATTCCCTATGACGACAAATGACTCCAAATTGAGTGTATTGCAAGCAGTGTCACTCGCGGGAGGCACGCAACCAAGCGCTGTCCCATCGAGCACAAAGCTTATAAGAAAAGGTCCAAATGGAGAGTATGTGGTGATAAAGTTACCCTTAAGTGCTATGCAGAAGGGCCGCCATTCGGATTTTCAGTTGCAAGCTGATGATATTATTTATGTGCCGTTCAGTTATACACGGAATATTGCTGTTAACATCAATTCTCTTCTGGCGGCCGCCGCTTCTGCTTCAGTTTATCGATTTTGAGTCATACTTTTAGTCGGCTTGAGTATATGGGCCTCCTTCGATCGGTTGTTTGAATATTCCCCCTATCATGCGTTATGTACTTAATTATCTATAGCAATAATTTATTTTGCATGTCGTTTTAGCTTAATCTGAACGGAAAAACACATCGCATTCTGCTTCTCTGCTATGTTGACTGCCTGAAGTCATGAAATCAAAGCAATGAGCATAACTCTTCGTCTAGATCTAGGAGGAGCCATTGAAAATCGCTGTTTTTGGATTAGGTTATGTTGGAATAACTTCTGCTGCCTGCCTCGCTCACCAGGGGCATCAGGTATTGGGGGTGGATACGAATGAGGAAAAAGTCAAAATTGTTAATTCTGGGCGGTCCCCAATTACAGAGCCAGGGTTGCCGGAATTGGTAGAGAAAGCAGTTTCTCGTGGCCTCCTTTGCGCCACCACAGATGCCAGGGATCAATTGAATAGTTGTGCCATGGCGATTGTATGCGTAGGCACTCCGAGCGCCCCGGATGGATCCCATGATATGAAGTTCATCATTGAGGTAACGCGTCAAATCGCTACGTGTATTGGGAAGACGCGGGACGAGGTTTTGACGGTAGTCTATCGCTCAACCGTTCGACCTGGGACAATGGAAGAACTCATTCAGCCGATCTTCGAACAGTTCTTTGGAAACAATCTCGACAATGTAGAGCTTGTTTATAACCCCGAATTCCTCCGTGAGTCAATTGCAATCAGTGATTTTTTTAACCCTCCGAAAATTGTTATCGGCACAAAAGATGCCAAGCCATGCAGAAACCTCGAACTTATAAATTCTGGACTACAGGCGCCAGTTTTCTATACCAATTATCGTGAAGCTGAGATAACCAAATTTGTTGATAATAGTTTTCATGCTCTTAAGATCGCCTTTGCAAATGAAATCGGGCGCGTATGTGTAAAACTTGGCATTAATACAGAACTCGTTCATAAAATATTCATTTCAGATACAAAGCTTAACATTTCCTCTAATTATCTGCGTCCCGGAGGACCATTCGGCGGTTCTTGTTTACCAAAGGATGTTCGCGCACTACAGCATCTGTCAGGCGATATAGGAGCACACACGCACCTCATTGATTCCATTTTGCGGTCGAATGAGGCCCACAAACACTTTGCCTTCGAGCTATGCTCACGCCACCTTCGCCCTGGCTCAAAAATACTAATGCTGGGTCTTTCCTTCAAGCTGGACAGTGACGATCTTCGGGAAAGTCCCAATGTGGATCTGGCCCGAAAGCTACTCCAGGCCGGCTACAATCTTTCTATTCATGACCCCTGCGTTGAGCCGGAAAAGTTAATAGGTCAGAATCTTGGTTACGCTTTTTCGCATTTGCCGGTATTGCAGAAGGTGCTCATCTCCCGTGAACAGGCAGAATCTGAGCAATTCGATCTTGTCATTGATACCCGGAGTATAGCCCACAATTATTGCTTGAAAACGGATCGCATTCTCGATATCAATGTCCTACGGCAAACGAAGCTACTTTGCCAATATGCTGAAGTAGAGGGTTGAGACTGGTAATGAAGAAAACAGAGGATCTCCCCAAAATCATGGAGGTCAAGCAGGCCCCACGTCGGTTGAGGATTGCCTTAATATACAGTCGAATGCCCTTTCCGATGATGCGTGGTGACCAGCTTACCGTAGCTCATCTTATAAGCTTTTTGGCAAGTCGTGGTCATAACGTCGACCTATTTACACTTGATACAGATGGCTTCCTCACGGAGATGCAACGGGACTGGTTAACAACCTCATGCCATGCCGTAAATATTTATCCACAAGGTAGGCTTCAAAAGCTTTTTGGCATTCTTCTAGGTCTGTTCAAAGGGCTTCCCCTACAAGTCAGCATTTTTTACAACAAGGCACTTCATAGAGATGTTCGTCTTGGGATTCTTGCGGGTGCTTATGATATTGTCTATATCTACTATCTGAGGTCCGCTGAGGTAATTGATAATAACCTTAGTGCTGACTGCCTTAGCAAAAAGATTGGTCATCCAGTCGTCAGCTTTCTCGCCATGCAGCTTTCCCAAACCCTAAATACCAAACGAATTTATAGAAAACAGAAGAGCCTACTCGGAAAGCTTATTTATGGTATAGAACTGAACTTGATGCGCAGATATGAGACACAGATCTGGAAGCGCTTCACTCGTTCAGTACTTATCGGACCTCGAGATGTAAGAGCGATCATGGCAGAATGCCGTCGTCAAGGCATAGCGGAGATCGCGAATTGGATATATGGTGCTCACGGCACGGACATATGCCGTTTTTACCCCGCCACACCTGATGATATTGTTCCGGGTAGAGTTGTCTTCTCCGGATCGATGTTCTATACCCCAAATGTACAGGCAATCCTTTGGTTTATTGAGAAGTGCTGGCCAACAATTCTCAGCCGTTTTCCTTCTGCTGAGTTGATCATTCAAGGCCGAGATCCAGTTTCTGCAATACGTCGGTTAAATGGTAAGGACAGTATTGCTGTAACGGGTACTGTAAGCGATGTGGGGGCCATGATCCGGTCCGCGACTGTTTGTATTAATCCCATGCTTGCAGCTGGCGGTATGCAAAATAAACTTATTGAATATTTTGCTTGTGGAAAGGCTGTCGTGGCGACTCCAGTAGCCAATGAGGGGATCGGTGCTCGACCTGGAGAGCACTTCTTTGAAGCACGCCATCCCCGGGAATTTGCTGAAGCTGTACTTTATCTACTCAATGACTCAAAACGCCGCGACGAACTTGGTCGAAAGAGTCGTGATTTTGTATTAACTCATTGGACATGGGAAGCTCATTTTCTTGATCTCGAGAAGAATTTTTACAAAGCACTCGATGAGGAGACACTTCGCTTTCGCAATTCTGCCCAAAGACCTTATCTTCAAGCACTGTAAAAAGAACGCAGGATAAGATAAGACCTGGTATTGTCTAAGAACTCGTTGAAATTCGTCTGATTAGTGCGTCTTTGCTGGTGATATTTGTTTCCTTCCGTCTGAAATCTATTTGCAGTGGGGTTCTGGCCCGTGTTGATAGGGGTGTTTTGGGACTTTGGGAATCATGCCCGAGGCTCTGGGCCAGGCCTCAGGCACACTGCGGCCTGAGGCTTGCTGAAGGTTGGGCCATCAGCTTTGGCAACCGGAGCAGGTTGTGCGCCGCGCAACTGAAGACAAACAGCCAGTCCACCTTCTCGATCCATCGCAATTTGACCTTAACCCGCCCCCCCACTTTCGCACGTTGGTAAATACGAAATTAGCTGAAGTTGGTTGTGGAGGGAAGGAGGAAAACGCCGGAGGCGTTTTCCTCCTTCCCTCCAGGTTGACGACCGTTAGATCCGCTGACAGCCTATGACGTCATACAGGTGTTGACGGGCTACTACATACCTTTTTGTACCTTCTAAACCCTATCGATGGCAATACAAAGCTTCTGCGAAAATTCTGGGAGGATCAATACTGTTGCGCTGGAAATAACGGCGTTCCCGATGGCAAAGCATTGCAATGTTCACTCCAGCAATGTCAGACTGATGCAACCTGCCTGTTAACAGCGCGATTGTTCCATCCTATCTACGCATTTTTTATCAGACCAATAGTATTTAGCATTAGTTATTGCTGCACGCTTGCTGAATCACGGTTCGTAATAATGTAAATGTTGGCCTCGGTGTCCAGCTATATGTTATATAATCCTGATTATTAATTAATCCATAGTCATCCACATGTTGCCCATTTATATTTGGGCTGTCCGTAAGTGCAAACCAAAACACTTTTTCTATGTTGGCAGTTTTTTTTTCGGCGTCAATTTCATTGTTCATAAATTCCGCCTGATCTGCCTGAACAGTTTGACCCGACTGGATATTCAGCGTTCCATCGCCTTCTTCCGTAATCCATAAAGGTTTTGCTGAGGTTCCCGTTGCGTTCAAAACATTCTGGATTGTCAAAACTTTGGCCACAGAACTCTCTGGATAGTAGGAGTGCAGCGAAATCACATCCACCAGGCTCCCAACGGAATTCGCAAATAACAACGACAATGCTGACTCCAGTTCAGGCCCCTTTGCGGTATTAGCTGATGGAATTGCGGCAAGAGCAGGAGCAACAACTTTGGCACTGGAATCAATTTGATGGATTGCCTGGGCCGCAGGAACGAGAATGTTGTCCCGGTACTGAAGTAAGCGAGATGTTGGGTCTAACACATTCAGGCCCTCGAAAAGATCTGGTTCGTTCCAGATTTCCCAATAATGAACTTGATTGTGATATCGCAATACAGCTTGTCTAACAAAATTGGCCCACTCCTCTGTTGGTGGAACCACATAAGCTGGGGCGATACAGCCAGGGGTGGCAGTTAAAGCCCAACAGGGGGTTGGTCCAGCAAGGGTTAAAAGGACGTTAATATGCGAATTCGCAAGAATGGCCAAGCCAGTGTCCACGTCCCGCCAATCAAAGTTGCCTGGCTGGCGTTCAATCCAGGCCCAAAACAAAGAAATCCGAATCCACCCAACATGCGACTGCTGTAGTGCATCCACAAGATTTGGACTTTGCAATGCAGAAAAACTTAAGTTATTGATGTTAATCCCAAGGGAATCTGCATTACTGTATTGATTACATTCAAACCAGCTCGATGCCGCTGAAGAAGATGTCGATTTGGAAACATAAGTTTGCGTCGAAACAGTTCCACAACCAACGATGATGAAAATGACCGGCCAAGTTATAAGAGTTTTCATGCTCGTGGCCTCTCAGCACTCTCAAATGAGGAGTGGAGTTCCTGAGAGACCTATCGGCGTTTCCGTTTCGGAGGACAGATGTTCTGAAATAAGTCACTGATCTCGGGTAGTACTGAAGGCATCTTCCACGGTAAGACGAGTCATACGTTTCTTAACTTTTAGCTAAAGGGTCCAATGGTCCAGTAGTCTTGATCACTCTTCTTTCAGGAAACATGGCAACATCTTTAAAATTTTTGAGCAGAGCTTGATATGTGATGAGTGCATCCAAAATGACTCTACTTAACGGGAAGAAAATTACCGCATGGATTTTCTTAAGCAGGAATGTTTAAAAGTAAAGAGAAGTTCTATGGCGAGAAACGCCGGCTGGGTAATGGCCGGCACCGGCACTGGAATCATCATGCAGGGCTTTACGTTTGTCCTGCTGGCGCGCCTGCTGGGGCCGCGTGAATACGGCATTTATGTAGCTGCATTCGCGCTCGCTATGATTGCATCTCAATACAGCGCGCTTGGTAGCGGTACCGTTCTGCTGCGCTATGTTTCCATCGACCGCTCAAAGTTTGCGCCTTACTGGGGAAGCGTGCTCCTGACGCTGTTGACTGTCGGGACACTACTAATTGGTGGAATCACACTTCTGGGACGAAAGGCACTCAAGCCGGAAAGCGCGAATCTGATCGTTTTTGCAGGCATTGCAAACTGCTTTTTCCAGCAGCTCGCAGTCGAGGCAGGCAGGGTCTTCCAGGCATTTCAGAAGCTGAAGCTGACCGCGCTAGTTAATGCCGTCACTCACGCTGCGCGGCTGATTGCAGTCGGGGTACTGTTCGTGATTGAGAGGCATTCGACGGCACGGCAATGGAGCATCATGTCAGTCATTGTTTCTGGCATTACGGCACTTCTGGCTTTCGGCCTGGTAAGTTTTCAAATCGGGATGCCCAGGGTTTCCATTTCCAATTGGATTGGAAATATCAGTGAGGGCTTAGGCTTTGCCTTTGCCGGATCCACGACGGCGGTCTACAACGATTTGGACAAGACCATGCTCGGCCATTATGGAATGGACAGGGCCAATGGCATTTACACGATGGCGTATCGGATTGTGGATATTGCCACTACGCCGATTTCTTCCATCCAGGCCGCCGCGATTCCGAAGTTTTTCCAGCGTGGCAAAGAGAGCCTCTCCTCGGCGGCAGAGTTGTCAAACAAACTGCTGGCGCGCGTAGTTACTGTAGGTGCCGCTGTTGCATTGGGCATGTTCTTGGCTGCACCATTGCTACCGAAGGTGTTGGGCCACGGCTTTCAGGACAGCGTAGAAGCTTTGCGCTGGCTGTGCTGGATCCCAATTTTCCGCGGAATCCATCTCATCAATGGCTGCGCGTTGACGGGTTCGGGGTTACAAAATTACAGGACCGCAGCCCAAGTTGTCGCAAGTGTGTTTAATTTTTTGTTGAATCTTTACCTGATTCCTGTTCATGGATGGCATGGAGCCGCATGGTCCAGCCTTCTGACCGATGGCGGTCTGGCGCTTCTCAATGCGGTGATTCTGCACCTTTTGCTTAAGGTACGAGACCGTGAAGAGGCCTTGGTCCTGGACTAAGCATGGAGTTATGGACATTTGTTCGACATTGTGGCAAACAGGATTGAGCCCATAAAGGGTGAATGACACAATGGATGCATGTTGCCGACATGCATCCTTGACCTGAATCCCTGCAAAGCGCGTAATTACGTCCTTACAGTCGCATTTCTGCTCTTTGCAGCACCGGTATTTTGCCTGGCACAGGACCACTGGGTAGGCACATGGGCGGCGGCACAGCAGCTGGTGGAGCCGCGCAATGCACTCAGTCCCCAGGATGCCGAGGACATGACTCTGCGCCAGATCGTGCATCTCTCGATCGGCGGCAGCAAGCTCCGGCTGCGGCTTTCCAACCGCTTCGGAAAGACCCCGCTTCATTTGACCGCAGTGCATCTGGCGCTGCCCGTCTCACCCTCTTCAAGCCGGATCCAGCCGACAAGCGACAAGGCACTCACCTTTTCTGGAGCAACGGAGGTGATCATCCCCGCAGGCGCAGAATATGTATCCGACACAGTTTCTTTTTCTGTCCCACCCTTGTCGGACGTGGCCATCACTCTGCACACCGACCAGCCTCCGGCCGAGCAAACCGGCCATCCCGGATCTCGCGCCACCTCCTATTTTGTGCATGGGGACCAGGTTGCCGCACCTGAGCTTCATGGCTCACAGACCACAGACCACTGGTACTACATCGCCGGGCTCGATGTCGCCGCATCCTCGAACGCCTCTGCTACCGTGGCCCTAGGCGATTCCATTACAGACGGCCATGGCGCCACAACGAACGGAAATGACCGCTGGACCGACGTACTGGCACGCAGACTGCAAACCACACAGCAGGCCGCAAACATTGCGGTCCTGAATCTGGGCATCGGAGGCAACCGGCTGCTTGAGGACGGGCTCGGTCCAAACGCCATGGCACGGCTGGACCATGATGTTATTGCGCAGACCGGCGTTCGCACGCTGATCGTGCTTGAGGGCATCAATGACATCGGTACGCTCACGCGCCAGACCGATGCTGCCCCCGCGCAGCACCAGGCGCTTGTACAGAGCATTCTCAGCGCCTACAAGCAGATCATTCTGCGGGCACACATGCACAACATTCGCGTGATCGGCGCTACGATCCTGCCCTTTGGTGGATCCAGCTACTACCATCCTACTGCTGCAAATGAGGCCGACCGGCAGGCAGTCAACGCTTGGATCCGCGCTTCGGGCCAATTCGATGCCATCGTCGATTTCGACCAGATCATGCGCGACCCCGTCCATCCGGAGCGTCTTCTCCCGGCCTACGACTCCGGAGATCATCTGCATCCCTCGCCCGCCGGATACGCTGCCATGGCCAACAGTATTCCTCTGTCATTGCTGCTGGCTCCTCAGCCTTAAAACGTCGCAACACCGCGCAAAAAACTGACCCCGCTGCCTGAGCGGGGTCTGCATATTCTTTCTTTAGGCCGGACTATTCTTCGACAGCGTCGACAAACGCGCGCAGCTTCCGCGAGCGGGAAGGATGCCGCAGCTTGCGCAGCGCCTTGGCTTCAATCTGGCGGATGCGTTCGCGCGTCACCTGAAAGCTCTGGCCCACTTCTTCCAGCGTGTGCTCGGAGCCATCTTCAAGACCAAAGCGCATCTTGATCACCCGCTCTTCCCTTGGCGTCAACGTGCGCAGCACCTGCGAGGTGTATTCTTTCAGGTTCACGCTGATGACTGCATCGGACGGCGAAACGGCCATGCGGTCTTCGATGAAGTCGCCCAGATGGGAATCCTCTTCCTCGCCAATCGGCGTTTCAAGCGAGATCGGCTCCTGTGCAATCTTGAGCACCTTACGGACCTTGGCCACCGGGATGTCCATGCGCTTGGCAATTTCTTCCGAGGTAGGCTCCCGGCCAAGTTCCTGCACCAATTGGCGTGACGTGCGGATGAGCTTATTGATTGTTTCGATCATATGCACTGGAATGCGGATCGTGCGGGCCTGGTCGGCAATGGCGCGGGTAATGGCTTGGCGGATCCACCAGGTAGCATAGGTCGAAAACTTGTAACCGCGACGGTATTCAAACTTGTCGACAGCCTTCATCAGGCCGATGTTGCCTTCCTGAATGAGGTCCAGGAACTGCAGGCCGCGGTTGGTATATTTCTTTGCAATGGAGACGACCAGGCGCAGGTTGGCCTCAATCAGCTCCCGCTTGGCCTGCTCGGCATCCATGTCGCCCTGAATCATTTCACGCTGCGTACGCTTCAGCTCGGCCAGGGTCACTCCGGCTTCCTGCTCCAGCTTTTCGAGGTCGATCTTGCAGTTTTTCTGCTGACGGCGGTATTCCTTCTTCAGTTCTTCGCTCTTTGAGGCCTCATATTTCTGGTCCAGGGACTTGATCTGCCGTTCGAGCATGCGCATCGAGTCCACTGTTTTGTTCACTTTGTCAAGCAGCCGCTTGCGTTCCTGGTTCGTATACTTCAGCTCACGGATGATGCGATGGCCATAGATCCGCTCACGGGCGATGGCCCAGCGGAGCTTGCGTTGTTCCTTTGCTTTGCTCTTCTGTCCGGCAATTGCTGCCAGCTTTTCTTCAAGCTGCGCGGCCTTCTTCTGATGTTTCACCAGGGTGTCAATCTTTGCGACGGTCTGCTTGACCCGCGCCTGCAAGACCTCTTCGGTGATCTCTTCCTCGTCAAAGATCACCACTTCCTTGATGTTGCGCACACCCCGCTTCAGGTCCTCACCCAGGGCGACAATCTCGCGGATCACGATTGGCGAGCGGGAAATGGCCTTCATGACGCGCAGTTGCCCGCGCTCAATGCGCTTTGCGATCTCAACCTCGCCCTCGCGCGTCAACAGCGGCACTGTACCCATCTCGCGCAGGTACATGCGGACCGGGTCGTTGGTCTTTTCCAGCGCGCCCGGAGTCAGGTCAAGCTCTACATCTTCGCCTTCCTCGCCTTCCTCGTAGCCACCGCCAAACTTGGGGCTGCCCTCGTCAAGCAGATCAATGCCCTGTGTCCCGATGGTGGTAATCAGATCATCGAGATCATCAGGAGAGTTCAGGTCATTCGGAATCAGGTCATTGACTTCCCCATAGGTCAGGTAACCCTTTTCCTTGCCTGTATCAATCAGTTTCTGGATGTCATCCTCGTACTTGTGTTCCATCGCCAAACGGGTTTCTCCCGGGAAAAATTTCGGATCCTATTGCTTTTGCCTGGAGCGGACGGGGTGCGGTTGAGGCCATATTAGGCATGTCCCGGAGCAATCGGGTCGCGGGAAAAAGGCGCACGTCCACCAAAGACTTACAGGATATCACGGACGGGCTTTTTATCATACACTCCCCGCGTCCGGAATTTTCGGTTCCCACTTACTTAGATGTGGAAAAGACGATTTCGTTTCTTTCGTTTCTCGATTCCGCCTTCAGTCCGGACTCGGCCCCTTTTCACGAAATCAAAGCCCTCTTCCTCCCTTCCTCTCGCAGCGAGGGAAAAAAGAAAAGGCACGGCCGACGCCATGCCCTTTAACAAACAAGGGGTCGTATCCGGCCCTATTGCAGGTCCAGTTCCAGCACCTGGATGGAGTACGCCGGCAGGGTGTGGCGGAAATCACTGCTGACGTCTTTCAGCGTAGTTTCTGCCGGAACAAGATTCTTCGGTGCATCAATCGTATTCGTGGCCTGGGTTCCTGGAGCGCTCAAAGTAGTCACTCTTCCGGTCCGGGCCAGATGTGCTCCATCCAGCCTGATTTCCACACTCTGTGCAGTCGAGTAAGCATTGACCAGCTTCACGTAAAGTCGTTTTTTTCGGGTGTCTTTCGTGACCGAATAAAAAAGCTTTGGATTCGCCGTATCTACGCCCTCAAACGATGCCTCGGGCCGCTCGTCTCCCAGATGACTGGCAAACATCACCTGTGCGTAGTAGCTCGGGGACCCGTAGCTGCGCAGCGCATCATAGCCAATCAGGTCCGTCTCCCACTGCATCCCGTTGACGTTGACCAGAAGCGGCGCGTAGGAGGCCATAATGACGATGTCGCTGTTGCGCTCCATGCCCGTCATCCAGGCCGCATCGCCCAGGGCGGCGCCAAAATTGGGCGTCGGAGAACCTTCGCGCGTGGCCCATTCGCCTACAAAGATTTTGGGACCATTGCGGTCCGTCTTGTCGTAATGGTTGGCATCGTGGAAAAACTGCGTGGCGCGCAGATAATAGTGCTCATCAAGGACGTCCGGACGGATGCCCTTTACCGGGGCGGTGGCAATCAGCTGCAAATCAGGATATTTCGCCTTGATGGCCTTGTAGAACTGCGCATAGCGGGCGTCGTAGCTGCCAGAGCGGTCAAACCAGTCCTCGTTACCGATCTCAACATACGTCAGCTTAAAGGGCTGCGGGTGCCCGTCTCTGGCCCGCTCGGCACCCCATTTGGTGCTTGTATCTCCTGTCACATATTCGATCTCGTCCAGAGCATCCTGAATATAAGGCTCAAGATCTGCTCCGGGATTTACATGTTCCCCTTCCAGGGAGTAACCCGCATACACTGCCAAAACCGGCTGCATGTGCAGGTCTTCGCACCACTCTAGAAATTCAAGCAGCCCCATTCCATCGGAGGAGTGGTATCCCCAGGGACTGGGGTGGGTCGGACGGTCCACCAGAGGGCCGATGGTCTTTTTCCATTCAAAGCGCTCGGAAATGTGGTTGCCTTCCAGATAATTGCCGCCTGGAAAGCGCAAAAACTGCGGGTGCATGGCCGCCAGCAGTTCCATTAGGTCCACCCGGTTTCCATTGGGCCGGTCGTGGTAGGTCGGTGGAAAAAGCGAGACCAGGTTGAGCCACAGTGTTCCTGGATGCCCCACCGTAATCTCCAGATGGTTTTCCGCAGAAGGCTGGATGGCGCCCGTCTTCAGCGTGTAGTGGTACTGCTTCCAGTCTGTTCCAATGCCGGCAACCGTTGCGCTGGCTACAACCCGATTGCTCTGATTTTGGACCAGGCTGACGGTCACCGGACCAAGAGCAGCCGAATCGGCCTTTGCATAAAAAGAGCCTTCATACGTCGTATTGGGACGAAGAGCAAAACCCCAGTACCCTTCATTGAGCACCCCGGCCCTGTTCTTTTCATCGGCCTGCTGAATGTCCAACCGCAGGCTGGCATCCAGTGCTTTGCTGGGCCCGGTCTCCTTGTCGATGGACATCTTGACGGCAGCCTTGCCGCCTTCGACCAGATACCAGTACCGGATGCCCGACCAGTCGCTGCGAAAAGTACGGTTTCGGACCATTTCGGCATAAAGACCGCCATCATAGGAGTAGTTGATCTCCTCGGTCATCAGGCCGTAGAGCATGGGGCTGACTTTGGCCGCGGTCTTGTCCACATGGACCGTCAATACGGGAGAGCCCTGACCGAAGGCCGCAGGGACCAGCAGAGACGCAGCCAGCCCACAAGCGATAGCAAACGTTTTCCCATTCATTGCAAAGTCTTTCCTCAGAACAAAAATAGATGTCGCGCCAGTATATCGCAGGAACAAATCCCCCGCCCACTTCCTCCCATTGTCCCCACTCACCTCCCCTGCCTCTCCAGCCTGGAATGCCGCCCAGAAACCTGCCGGAACAGGAAGAAACCAGCCTGTCCCAGCTACACTATCGGTCCCCTCAGGCCCCTGGATTCCTTTTTTCGCTTGACAGTCGAATCTTTCAACAGGCTTAATGGACAGCGCGGTTTGTATCGGCATCGATGCTGTGCTCAAACCGTTTAGTAAATGCATTTCACGCATTGCATAAACTTTTCGCGGATAAACAAAATGAACTCCGCGGACTTGGAATGAAAAGTCAAACACAGTTCGTAAGTCTATACAGGTAATCAACTTAGAAGGCATCCCGTCCAAACCGGGAGGGTATGCCTTCCAGGTACAGATACAGGAGGCCAGAAATATGAGACGTTCCCGTTCTTTGCTCGTGTTTGCCTGCCTGACTGCCATCTTCCTGTGGCGTCCGGCGCTTGCGCAGAAGATCACCGGGGCCATTAGCGGCACCGTTACCGATTCCAGTGGCGCTGCTGTCCCAAACGCAACCGTTACCATCACCAACACGGCAACCAGCAAGGTCTACACCGTCACGACCGACTCTCAGGGCGGATACACGGTTCCGGAGCTGCCGGAATCCACCTACACCGTGGATGTCAAGGCCCCGAACTTTAAGGAATCGGTCACGAAGAACGTCGTGGTCCACGTAGCCACCACCACCAACGTCAATCCGCAGCTTGAGCTGGGCAGCGTCAGTGAGTCCATCACCGTCCAGGCCAACGCCATTCAGGTCCAGACCGACAGCGCCTCGCTTGGCGAGGTGGTCGATGGCACTCAGGTCCGCGAGCTCCCGCTGAATGGGCGCAACTTCGTTGAGCTGACACAACTTCAGCCCGGTGTCTCTGCCGCCAACAACTTCCAGAACACCGGAAAGGGGCTGAACGGTGGCGTAGACATGTCCATCAACGGCAATCCCACCACAAACAACCTTTTCCTGGTAGATGGAGTGAACAACAACGACGTTGGCTCCAACCGCACCATCCTCATCTATCCGTCCGATGATGCCATCGCCGAGTTCAAGATGCTGACCAACAGCTATGGCCCGGAATACGGACAGGCATCCGGCGGAGTCATCAGTATCGTCACCCGCAGCGGCAGCAATGCCTTCCACGGCACGGCGTTCTATAGCGGCCGCAACGATGCGCTGGATGCCTACGATTACTTCACGGCCCCTACAGCAGGCCAGGGGCTTCCCCTGAATGGCAAGGCGAAAGACCGCCGCAATGACTGGGGATATTCGCTCGGCGGACCCATCAAGCGAGACAAGCTCTTCTTCTTCTGGTCCGAGGAATGGAACCACTGGATCAAGGGCCGTCAGGTGAGCGCCTGCGTGCCTACGGCTGCTGAACGCGCCGGAGACTTTTCAACCCTGGGCTGCAATACCGCCGGCTATCCTGACTTCAGCCATGTGCCCGCTGCCGACATGGCCGGACCACTCAAGCTGAACGCGGTCGATCCAGCCACCGCGACCATGCTGCAGATGCTGCCGCTGCCCAACACCCCCAACGGGGCGCTGAACTCCAATGGCCAGAACTGGTCTGAGTCTCTGCCCACGGGCCTCTTCTGGCGGCAGGAAAACGTCCGCATTGATTACGACCTGAACCACTCCAACCACATTATGGGCCGCTACACGCAGGACACCTGGTCCAACCCCGCATTTAATGCCGGCTACTGGGGAGACACCGTTTATCCTGCGCTGAACAGCAATTGGGCGCAGCCCTCCAAATCCATCACTGCCCACTGGACCTCGACCATCAGCAGCACCCTGGTCAATGATGCGGCCTTCAACTACTCCAACAACCGCATCCAGATCACCCCCGGAGGGACGAACCCTGGTTTGCTGGCGCAGGTCACGGCGGCCGTTCCCACGCTTTATCCTGAATCCCTTAAGCACTCCAAACAAGGCGTGCCGCAGGTCAACTTCGGGGTCTATGGCGGAACCACCAGTATGCAGGCCCCGTGGCAGAATGAGCTGGACCTCTACAGCTTCCGTGACGACCTCACTTGGATCAAGGGACAACATGCCCTGAAGTTTGGGGCCTTCCTTGGCTTTAATGGCAAAAATGAAGACGTGAACAGTGCCAGCGGGGAACGTCCCAACGTAGGTGGACCGGCGACTTCCAGCGGCGGCATTGACACCGGTGATACCCTGGCCAATCTCGAACTGACCGGCAACGTCTTCAATATCGGCGAGACCTCCACGAACATCCGGGCCCAGTTGCGCTGGCGCGATTATGAGTTTTACGCCGGCGACACCTGGAAGCTTACACCCCGGCTCACCCTGAGCTACGGGGTCCGGTATTCGCTGTTACTGCAGCCTTATCAACCCAACGACCAGATCACGAGCTTCCAGCCCTTCTTGTATGACCCGAGCAAGCCTGCCTCCGACGCCTGCAATGGCCTCTGGGTGGCCCCTGGCCAGGACCCCTGCGGGGCAGCCAACAAGCAGTTCGGGACCAATTTCAGCAGCGGCACCCCAGGACCGGACCGAGCACTGGTCCGCAATGGCTACCACAACTTTGCTCCGCGTGTCGGCATGATCTTTGATCCTTTCGGCAACGGGCAGACCGTCTTCCGCATTGGCGCCGGCCAGTTCTATCAGCGGGAGCGGGTTTCAGAGTATACGCTGGTGGCCAATGCTCCCTTTGCCTTGACCACGAGCGCCTATCCCCGCACCCTGGATGGGGCCACACCTTCCAGCATCTCTGGCACGGCAAGCCCCACCGGTGGCAAAGACCCCAGCCCGGTCATCCCCAACTCCTGGCAGTGGAACTTCACTGTCGAACAGGCGTTGGCCCGTAATACGACTTTCCAGATCGGCTATGTGGGCAACCGCGGCATCCACCTCACCAACGTCTATGACTTGAACTCCATCGCGCCGCAGAACTGGATGGCTGCAACCTTCGCCAACAGCGGCACGGCCACCAATCTTCTGCGTCCTTACCCGGCAGGCGGCAATAACGGCACGCTCACTTACTGGTCGCGCGGCGGAAGCTCCAATTACAACGGCCTGCAGATCATGCTGCAAAGCCGCGTGGGCAATGCCCTCCAGCTGGGTGCGGCCTACACCTGGTCTCACGCCCTGGCCGATGTGCAGATTGACGACTCCAGCGGCGGGATCGGCTCTCAGGCCCGGACCTACTACACGGATCCTCGTCTGGACTATGGAACTTCAGACGTAAACCGTCCCAATATGTTCATCGCCAACGTCACCTACTTCCTGCCCAAACTCCAGGGTGCAAACTGGGTAGAGCGTGGGGTCCTTGGCGGCTGGGAGATGACCAGCATCATCGCGGCCCAAAACGGAAACAACTTCACCATCTTCCAGGGAGCGCATGAGAACGTAAGCAACCTGGCCTCTGGCACCACCAGCCAGCTCAACCAGAACGGCGCGCTGGTCGAAACCGGCTTCACCAGCCCGCTCCGTCCGCTCGTCACCGGGCAGAGCTGTGTCTCCGGACGCCACGGCAACACCATCATCAATCCCGGGGCCTTTACTCTGATTGGCTATCAGTTGGGCACCATCCCCAGCAACATGGAGCCGCGCGGCTTCTGTGGCGGTCCCAATTACAACGACACAGACTTCTCGGTCCGCAAAAACTGGCAGGCATTTGAGAAGTTGAACATCAAGTTCCAGATGGACTTCTTCAACCTCTTCAACCATCCCAATTTCAACCCGTCGTCTCTCTCCCAGGGATCGCCGATTGCCGGCCTCAACTGCGGCCCGTCCTTCACCGATTCCACGGGAAAGACCGCCTATAACCCTTGCAGTGCGTCCAACAACGTCGTGACGCACCAGGACCTGCAAACCGGCTTCGGAACATCGAGCGGCCTGCTGGGCAGCGCAAACTCGCGCACGATCCAGTACGGGCTTCACTTCGAGTTCTAAAAAGCGCTTCCCCCTTTCTTCCAGGCCCGGACCCGTCCGGGCCTGCCTCTTTCCCGCCCCTGAAAATCCACTCTAGGCAAAACAGCACCCCGTCCGGTAATCTGGTAGAAGCCCTATCAGGGCAAGTCTGGAGGTGTAGTCCCTTTGGCAGAGGTTCGTGTACAGGAAGGCGAACCGCTTGAGAATGCCTTGCGCCGCTTTAAGCGCAAAGTGCAGCAGGAGGACATTATTAAAGAAGTAAAGCGTCACTCCTTTTATCTGAAGCCAGGTGAAAAGCGCCGCATGAAGGAAGCCCTGGCGCGCAAGCGGAACCGCAAGAAGGCCCGCAAAGAGCAGGATTAACACTCTCCGTTAGAAACAGTCCCCGCAGGCCGCTGTCAAGCGCCCCGGGGACGCACCAAACAGAAGCAGTCAGCAGTCCGATCGGCATGCACCTTCGGCATGCCTGCCAGTCCGGTTTCAGTCTCTGGCATGCGCCGCCTTCACCGCGGCATGGGCCCCTTCACAAGTCAAGCTGTCTTTGTTGTGAAACATATCCCTGCGCTCTCCGGAGAGCGGGCGGAGGTTCCGCCAAGATGGACTTCACGGACAGAATTCTTAAGTGTGTGGACTGTGGGAATGAATTTGTTTTTACCGCAGGCGAACAGCTCTTCTTCCATGACAAGCAGTTTCGAAACCTCCCAAAACGCTGCAAACAATGCAAGGCCAAACGTACCGCAGGAACAGTGACTGCCCGCACAGAAACCCGGACCGTCTGTTCTGAATGCGGGGCCGAGACCACCGTCCCGTTCAAGCCCACCCAGGGACGCCCTGTTCTATGTCGCCAGTGCTTTCAGAAGAGGCGCAGCCTGCCTCCAGGCAGCGCTCCATCGCCCGTGCGCGGTCCCCAGGCGATCTAAGGCCGAGATGCTCGTGACTTGACTCAGAGACTTCAGGTTCGGCTCCGACGAAGAGCCGGACCGCGGACTCCGACTGCTAGCAGCAGGCGGCCGCGGTGAGGGTGACCCGCAAACTGGCCACCCATCATCCTGGTAAGCCCCAGGACTTCTCTGGGGCGGCCAGGACCGGGCCCGAAGTCACGGACTCAGGTTCGACCATCTTCTACTACCCAAGCATCGGTTACCCTTGTTGTATTCGCTGTAGCAATGCACCACCTTTGTGGTGGATGGCTGCTCGCACTGCTGCGACGCGGCCGCAGCACGGAATCTGTAAGGCAACACTCCAAGGACGGATTGAGGTTTTTTGAAGGAAAATTCCAGGAATATGGGGCACAGCGTGATCGCAGCAGACGAATCTCCTCAGTCCATTTCCCTTGCAAAGTTTTGCCCGGTAGTCGAGGAGTGCCATTGATCCGCCAGACTATGTCGGCCTTATGGACCCTTGCAGTCCTTTTTGCACTGGTTGAAGCGAAACAGGTGAAGGTGTTCCTACCCAGTGCCATTTGGCCCTACCCTGAATATGGGGTTTTGCTCCTGATTGCCCTCCTGTCTCTTCTTCTTCGTTTGTTCATCAATCCAAATACCTTACGATTTGACCGCAAATATCTCCACCTGTGCCTCTATTTCACAGGTTTTGCACTTGTGTATGTGCTTTGCACGCTGATAAATGCCCTGATCGCGCCCCGGCTGGAGGAGGGAGAGATGCTGGGTGGTATCAGCAGGGTCGTGCTTCAATTTGTATTTGCGCCTCCCCTGGTCCTGGCCAGTCTACATGCCGTTTTCGGAGAGTGCAGACTCTCTGCTTTAAAGCAGCTTCCTTTTTCCTGGCCTGATGGAATTGATCCTGCTGATTGGAGGAGACCTTGCGTTTGCAGTCAACTTTCCATCTCAGTGGACCACGCAAATCGGTAAAGAAATCCTATCGCAATCCTGGGTTGAGATTGGCTCAAAGGTCTTTTTTGTCCCCAAATGGGGCGGGACCTTTGCAGAATCTCAGGAGTTAGGTTTGCTGATACTCATTTCACTTTTACTGCTTGAGCTATGGATGCAACAGACACAAATGCTGGGCAGCAGGTGGAAGATATTAAAATTCGTCTACATTGGATCCATTTTCTTGACCGCGTCAAAAGGCGTGCTTGCCGGACTTTTCGTCTTCTATCTTTTTCGCAATCGCAGATTCTTCCAGCTAAAGCTTACAGGGCTGCTTCTTGTATCTGTCATCGGCAGTCTGTATCTCGGCTTCAGCATCTATTCGCACCCTGAGGCACTTCAAAGTCAGGCATTTTCTTATGCGTCTCTGGACGAGCGCATCTTTCACATTCTTTACTTTTTGAGGCTATGCGCCTCGAACCCCATCCATTTGTTCATTGGTTTTGGCGCACGGCAGTATGGGGCGCTGGTGGCCCAGGCTTATCCTGCTGTTTTTACAAAAAGCACCAACGCAGTTTCTATTTTTAGTATCGTTGCGGATTCCGGCGTGCTGGGCATGACAGCATACCTGGTCATGATCGCCTATTTAATGATGTCCTTGAAGGGCTATCTGCCGCGGTTGGTCTTTATCAGTGGATTCATCGCCACACTATGGATGCCTGATTGGAGTATGCAGTGCTATATCTTTTTTCTTCTTATTATGTTCTTTGCTTGTTCGCAGACGGGCTTTCCTCGCCCCTCAGAAGGCCCTTCATCCAATCGGCTGCATGCGCACACTACAGGCCGACCCTGCGGTCCCAAAATCGAACCCACCTGCTGAAATGTAACGGACGATTGGCAGCGTGAAGCCAAAGAGGACAGAAAAACAAAGCCGTGAGCACTGTAGCGATGGCCTCAGGATCTCGTTACACTCCGATGTTTTGTGCGGGAGTCAGGACGGCCCTATCTGCTGGCCTTGGCAGTGCTCTTTTTCGTTCCTGTCTCTCTGGCTGTTCCGGCCAGGGCCAGATCCCTTTCGCTGCGGACATGCTTCTTGTCCTCATGCGTCACCAAAAGCGCCTCAATCTGCACCAGAAGGTCCTGCGTATTCATTGGTTTTACCAGCACCTCATCGGCACCTTCTTCCATCTCAGAGCCCGCCGCAGGATAGGCCGTCAGCATAGCGACGGCGGGGCGATAGGGAGCTTTTCGCGCCGCCTGAACCACATCCAGACCAGAGGTCTCGCTTTCCATGCGCATGTCGGTAATCACCATGTGATACTGGCCGCTTTTGATCTTGGATTTTGCTTCGCGGGCGGAGGCCGCCGTTTCCACCTCAAACCCGTTGATTTCCAGCACGGCCTTGAGCGTCAGCAGAATCGCCAGTTCATCATCCACAAGCAAAATACGCCGTTTCATAGGTACTCCTGTCGGTGGTTGGGATGGGGCACTCCGGACCCAGCGCAGGCACTCCCGTCCGGTTGTTACACTTAACATGTGGAAGGATATCACGTCGAGAACTTCGGGTGCCGCGCCAGCCGCTCCGATGGAGAGGCCATTGCTGCCGGACTGCGCCGACGCGGCCTCTCTTCCGCCAGTGATCTTTCAAGCGCCCGGATCGTCGTCGTCAACACATGCAGCGTAACGGCAGAAGCCGACCGCGAGGCGCGCGCCTTCATCCGCCGCGTGCATCGCAAGAATCCTCAGGCAAAGATCATCGTCACCGGCTGTTACGCCCAGCGCGCTCCTCATGAGGTGGCCGCCCTCAAGGGCGTCAGCGTTGTCATCGGCAACAGCCACAAGTCGCTGGTTGTGCCAGAAAGCTCAGCGCCTTCGGACTTTGTGCCCCTGGCCCGGCTGACTCATACCGTCCCCATTCTGCATGATCCGGAGTTCGCCCATGCCGAACTTTCTGTGCTTCCCTTCGCAGAAGATTCGCAGCAGACCCGTCCTAACCTGAAGGTCCAGGACGGCTGCGCCAATCGCTGCTCTTTCTGCATCATTCCGGAAACCCGCGGCCCCAGCCGCTCGCTGCCACTCGCAGAATGCCTCGCCGCTGTCCATCGCTTTGTGCAGGCCGGAGGTCAGGAGCTGGTGCTTTCCGGCATCAATCTTGGCCGATGGGGACGCGATCTGTCTCCGCAGCAGCGCTTCGTAGACCTTGTTGCCGCGGTCCTCGAACAAACGCCCCTGCCACGGCTCCGCCTCAGCTCGATTGAGCCCATGGACTGGACACCGGAACTGCTGGCAATTTACGCACAATATGCGCCTACGGGCAGGCTCGCCCGCCATGCGCACCTTCCTCTGCAATCCGGATCAGACACCATGCTGCGCCGGATGCATCGCCGCTACCGCCCCTGGCACTACGCAGAAAAACTTGCCCGTATCCATTCCCTGATGCCCGATGCGGGCATCGGCGCGGATGTGATGATCGGCTTTCCCGGAGAAACAGATACGCTGTTCCAGGAAAGCTATGATTTCATCGCCGCCCAGCCCTTTACTTATCTGCATCTTTTTCCATTCTCGGCGCGTCCGGGAACGCCCGCTGCGGCGCTGCACAGCGAATGTCCCGTTCCCGCCGCTGCTGTTGAGGAGCGCATGTCCGCACTGCGCAGGTTGATTGCAGAAAAAACCCTTGCTTTCCGGCGATCTCAGCTCGGACAAACCTTGAGTGTGGTCACACTGGAAGCCCGGGGCCATACGACCACCCCAGCCCTTTCCGACAACTTTGTTCGTGTGGAGATCCATGCTCCGCTTCCCGCCAACCAAATGGTGAACATACAGGTCACGGAGCTAAGCGAAGACGGACTGCGCGCTGGGTCCAGCCCTATCTCTTCCCGGCCTTCTTTTCTCCCTGCACCGCGGGGTGGGCCAATCCTCCAATCGCCTCAGTCAGTTTGACGCTGGCCTCCTGCAAGGCGTTACGGACATGCTTTGGCGTCGTCGGGTCTTCAATCCGGGCCAGATACGGCACCGTGAGGGCTGCTACTGCATTCCCGCGCTCATCCAGCACCGGATAGCTGATGTTGATGACTCCGCGGATCTCATAGCTGTCCCGCTCCTCATATCCCTGGGCCTTGATCTTTGCCAGATGCTCGTCCAGGTCCCGCGGAACTTTATGCCCGGTGCGCACCTGCCAGGTCTCAATCGCCCGGTTGCGCGCTTCCGAGGGCAGGTGGGCCAGGATCACGTGCCCGGTAGCGGCATGCATCAGGTCCACAACCGAGCCGGCCTTGACGTAGAAACCGGGGCTGATTGGCGAATCGGCCTGCGCCACAATGACGACCTGCCCGGCCTCCAGCACTCCCAGGTGGCAGGACTGGTGGATCTGATGCACCACTTCCTGCATGATGGGCAACGCTTCTGATACCAGCCGCTTGGTCGGCGGATACTCCAGCGACATGCGGAACATCTTGAGCGTCAGCCGGAAGCGCTCATCTTCCTCCGAACGGGCAATGTAGCCACGCTCCTCCAGACAGAGCAGCATCCGGAAGATCTCCGAAACTGTGCGGTTCAGCCGCCGAGCAACCTCGCTTTTCGTAAGCCCGGCAGGCTCATGGGCAAACAACTCAAGAATATCGAGCCCCTTTTCCAGGGCCGGGGTTGGGTAGCGTCGCTTGATCGTCTTCAACGTGCATGTCCTGAAAAAGCAGGATTTTTATTAGCAGAAATTGTAAACCCTCGGGCATCGCGTGGAGGCCGGGGGCAAAAAAGCATTTTCTCTTTCAGGAATTGTTCATCAAAAGCTGTTTTAGCGTATAAAAAGAGGGCAATTGTTTTTCGTCTTCCTGGAGAGACCAAATGAAAGCTTCCCGCCCCGCAAAAGGGCTGCCCCTGGTCTGGATGGCTGCGTTTCTCACGCTTACGGCCCCGGCATTCGCGCAACAACCTGACCGCGACGATCTGATCTGGCAGAAGTCTGTCAGCCAATTCAACCAGACACGGCAATCGTTTTTGGCCACCGTGGATAAAACCGCAAAGGAAGGTCCGTTCCAGCCCGACTGGGACTCGCTGAAGGGATACAAAATCCCGGCCTGGTATCAGGATGCGAAATTCGGAATCTTCATTCACTGGGGAGTCTACTCTGTGCCGGCCTTCGGAAATGAATGGTATCCGCGCAATATGTACCGCCAGGGTACGCCGGAGTTCAAGCACCAGGTAGAAACCTACGGCCCGCAGACCAAGTTTGGATACAAAGACTTCATCCCCATGTTCCACGCGGAGCGTTTTGATCCCAAGGCCTGGGCCGCCCTCTTTAAGGAATCCGGCGCAAAGTATGTAATTCCCGTGGCCGAACACCATGACGGTTTCCAGATGTACCAGTCAGAGCTGAGTGACTGGAATGCGGCAAAGATGGGACCGCACCGCGACATCATCGGCGAGCTGCGGTCGGCCATCCTGGCTGAAGGACTGCACTTCGGCGCCTCCTCACACCGCGCCGAACACTACTGGTTCATGAACGGAGGACGCGAATTCCCCTCTGACGTGCAGGACCCGAAATATGCCTCGTTTTATGGCCCCGCGCACGTTGGCATTGACCCGGAAAAGAATGGCACCGGCCACCCGGACAACGCCTACCTCGATGACTGGCTTGCACGCAGCGCCGAGATTGTGGAGCGCTATCATCCCGAGCTTGTCTACTTTGACTGGTGGGTCGAGCAGGACACCTTCCAGCCCTACCTGAAGCGCTTTGCCGCTTTCTATTACAACCAGGCGGCCCAAAAGGGCCAGCAGGTAGTGCTCTTCCGTAAAAATGATGCTTTCCCGGACGGCACCACCGTCCTTGATATTGAGCGCGGACAACTGGACCATGTCCGCCCGCAGCACTGGCAGACGGACACCTCGGTAAGTGACAAGTCCTGGGGCTACGTCAAGGGCGACACTTACAAATCGCCGGAAAGCCTTGTCTGGCAACTGGTGGACATCGTCAGCAAAAATGGCAATCTGCTGCTCAATATCGGCCCTAAGCCGGACGGGACCATTCCGGAAGAGGCGGTCGGTATTCTGCGCAGTATGGGCGCATGGCTGAAGGTAAACGGTGAGGCCATCTATGGCACGCGTCCCTGGACCATCTATGGTGAAGGCCCCACCAAAGTGGTCGCCGGCTCGTTTCACGACACCGCTACCCAGCCTTATACCCCTCAGGACATCCGATTCACCAGAAAAGGCAATACCCTGTACGCTATCGCGCTGGGATGGCCCTCTGACAGACATCTGGTGATTCATTCGTTAGGCACCGGCAGCGGATTCAAAGTGGCCTCGGTTTCGCTGCTCGGTTCTCATGCCGCCATCCGGTTTGAGCAGCAGCAGGATGGCCTGCATCTGGATTTGCCCCAAAAGGCGCCGGGCGAATACGCCTACAGCTTCCGATTGATACCAGCAAAGTAGGCTCCCTCTTGGCTTTTATTGACAAATGTAGATTTTTATTTATAGAAATTGTAAACATTGGGTCCCGATGAGCTCCGACTTTGAAACCCAGGTGCAGCAGGTCCTCAGGGACACTGCTCCACCCTTTCCGAAAAACCCTCTTCCTGTGGTGGTGATTGGGGCAGGCAGTATTGTCCACGATGCCCATCTGCCCGCCTATCAGAAAGCCGGAATTCCGGTGGCGGCCCTGGTAGATGCAAGTCAGGAGCGCGCCACACAGGTGGCCGAGAAATTCGCTGTCCCTGTGGCGGTAACTTCGATTGCAGAAGCAATCAGGAAGTCGCCCCAAGGCAGTGTTTTTGATGTTGCAGTGCCCGCAGGCGCGATTCTGGATGTGCTGCCGCATCTGCCCGACGGCTCCGCAGTGCTCATCCAGAAGCCGATGGGAAACACTCTGGTCGAGGCGGAGCAGATCCTGGCTGTATGCCGCAGGAAGGGCCTGACGGCAGCGGTCAATTTTCAGCTGCGTTTTGCTCCGGTCATGCTGGCGGCCAAACGTGCTTGTGAAGCTGGACTCCTGGGCGAAATCCATGACATGGAAGTGATGGTCCATGTTTACATGCCGTGGGACCTGTGGACCTTTCTGGCTCAAGCTCCGCGTCTGGAGATTCTCTATCACAGCATCCATTATGTGGACTTGGTGCGCTCCTGGTTTGGGAACCCGCAGCGTGTGCTGGCCCGGACGGTGCGCAATCCTCTGACGCCAGGACTTGCCGCCACCAAAAGCCTCCTGATGCTGGATTACGGCGAATGGAAGCGCGTCTACATCTCCACCAACCATGGCCACCAGTATGAGGGTTCCCAGCAAAGCTATGTGCAGTGGGAAGGTACCGAGGGCGCGCTGCGCGCAGTCATGGGCGTAAACCTGGATTATCCAAAGGGGAAGCCGGACACACTCAGCATTGCCCGCCGCGGCGGCGCGTGGCACAGTGTGTCCATCGGAGGAAACTGGTTTCCCGATGCCTTCATCGGCTCGATGGGTTCACTCCAGGCCTTTTTTTCCGGTCAGGCACAGACGCTGCCGACCAGCGTGGAAGACGCCATTGACACGATGCGTACAGTCGAAGCTGCCTATCTTTCCAGTGAACGCGATGGAGTCCCGCTCCCGAGGTAAACCATGCCCCAGACACGTCTTCGTATTGCCGTCCGTGAGTTCTCTGACTTTGAGAATGCGCTCGCCGAAGAAATCGCCCTCTACCGTGCGCAACATGCGGAGGTCGAGTTTGATCCGGTGCCCCTCGACCTGCACAAACTATACGCCGAACTCTTTGAGAAAGAAGGCCTGCGTAACGGGACATGGGACATTGGCTATATCACGACAGACTGGCTGGCCGAGGCCGCAGGCCAAGGTGCGCTCGAAGACCTGACCCCTTACATGCAGCAAAAACCCGTCCCGGACTGGCCGCAGGGCTGGGCACGGTCGATCGTGGAGCCGTTGTACTTCGGAGACAGCCTCTATTCGATTCCATGGCATGATGGACCGGAGTGCTTGATCTACCGGCGAGACCTTTTTGAGGCCCCAAAGGAGCAACAAGCATTTCGTAACCAATACGGTTACGACTTAAATCCGCCCACCACCTGGAAACAGTTCAGTGACATGGCCCGCTTCTTCACCCGGCCCGCAGAGGGCCTTTATGGCACCCTGTTCGCGGCATTTCCTGACGGGCACAATACGCTCTATGATTTTGCCCTGCAACTGTGGAGCCGGGGCGGTGAATTTGAAGACGAAAATGGCAATGCGCTGCTGAACACGCCAGAGGCTGTAGCTGCACTGGACTTCTACCGCAACACCATTCGCGATGCCTCCATGTGCTACCCCGAGGCAGAAAAATACGATTCCACACGCTCCGGCGACGTCTTTCTCTCAGGCAAAGTGGCGATGATGGTCAACTGGTTCGGCTTTGCGGCAAGATGTGACCGCCCAGGCTCTGCGTTGAATGGCAGGGTCGGCATCGCGCCCATCCCGGCAGCAGAAGGCAGGCCCGCTGCCTCGCTTTCTGTCTTCTGGACCATGGGCATCGGGACGGGATCAAAGCACAAGCAGGCCGCTTATGACTTCCTCCATTTCCTTACCCAGCCGGAACTGGACCTGGGAATCGTAAAGCATGGTACGGTCGGGGTGCGGCTTTCCACCTGGCGCAATCCTGAGTTGCAGAAGCGGGCCCCGGCCTACCGCAGGATCGAAGAAGTCTCGCTGGGCGCGCGCAGACTTCCGCGCAGCCGCAATCTCCCGGCCTTTGCTGAGGTCCTGAACGACGTGGCCACTGAGGCCCTGTCTTCACAGGTCCCTTCGGCGGAAATTCTGAAAAAGGCCCAACAGCGTATTCAAGAAAAAGGAATCAACTTTCGATGAGCGAAGCTAAAGAGGCATTCCGTCTTGACGGGAAGCACGCACTTGTCACCGGAGGCGCCAGCGGCATTGGTGAAGCCACATGCCGGGAGCTGGTCCGCGCCGGTGCGTCGGTCACGATTGCCGACATCAACCTTGCCAAAGCACAGCAGCTTGCCAGCGCGCTGCCTCATGCTCAGGCCGTACAGATGGATGTGACCCGCCGCGCTTCCATTGAGGCTGTCGCCGCGCAGCTTGCCAGGCTTGACATTCTGGTGAACAACGCCGGGATCGCGCATGTCGGCAACATTGCCCATGTAGAGGAGAACGACTTTGACCGCCTGATGGAGGTCAACGTGAAATCTGTTTATCTGGTCACGCGGGCCATGCTTCCTCTGCTGCTTGAACGCCGCGGCTCGATCGTGAACATCGGATCGGTGGCCGGGCTGGTGGGCGTGAAACAGCGCTTTGCCTACTGCACTACCAAAGGGGCCGTGGTCGCCATGACGCGCCAGCTTGCCGTGGACTATCCCAAAGAGCTGCGCGTCAACTGCATCTGTCCCGGTACGGTGTACACGCCCTTTGTGGAAGGCTATCTCGAAAAGTATCACGCCCATGAAAAGGAAACGATGATCGCCGAACTGAATGCCCGGCAGCCAATCGGCCGCATGGGCAAGCCAGAAGAGGTCGCCTCCATGGTGCGCTATCTCTGCTCTGATGAGGCCGAATTCATGACCGGGTCCCTGCTGACAATCGACGGCGGATGGACTGCCGCTTAGCATAAGGAGAAAAATTTCATTTGAGTGACCTTAAGATCATCCGCGCCCAAGTGATTGACCTGCGCTTCCCCACCTCGCGGGAACACATCGGCTCCGACGCGGTCAACGTGGATCCTGATTACTCAGCCGCCTACTGCATTTTGGAAACAGACCACGGACCCAGCGGATATGGACTTACCTTTACCCTGGGCCGCGGCACTGAGCTTTGCGTGGAAGCGCTCAAATATCTTTCCCGTTATGCCGTCGGCCGCCCTCTTTCCTCAATTACAGATGACCTGGGAGCGTTTTACCGCGAGCTGACCTCAGACAGCCAGTTCCGCTGGCTGGGCCCGGAAAAGGGCGTCATCCATCTGGCCACCGGGGCCCTCATCAACGCTGTCTGGGACCTCTACGCGCGAGTGCAAGGCAAGCCGCTATGGAGGCTGCTGGCAGAGATGGAGGCCGAAGAGATTGTTCGCACCATCGATTTCCGCTATCTCAGCGACGCCCTCACCCCTGCTGAGGCGACGCAGTTGCTCCGGGAACGCCGCCCCGGCATGGAGGAAAGACTCAAGCGCCTGCAGCAGACCGGCTATCCGGCCTACACAACATCGGTGGGATGGTTCGGTTTCAGCGATGAAAAGATCGAGCGCCTGTGCGATGAGGCGCTGGCCGAGGGCTGGACGCATTTCAAGCTCAAGGTGGGCGGCCGGCCCGAAGATGATCTGCGCCGCGCGCGTTTGGTACGCAGCAAAATTGGCCCCGACCGCCGACTGATGATGGATGCCAACCAGAAGTGGGACGTTTCTGAAGCCATTGAACGCACACGCGCGCTGGCTGAAGTCCATCCCTGGTGGATGGAAGAACCGACCAGCCCGGACGACATTCTGGGCCATGCCCGTATCCGGCGCGAGGTGCCGCAGGTGCGCATTGCCACCGGTGAGCATTGCCATAACCGGGTGATGTTTAAACAGCTCATGCAGGCCGGGGCACTGGACTTCTGCCAGATTGACAGTTGTCGGCTGGCCGGAGTCAATGAAAACCTTGCCGTGATTCTGCTGGCGGCCAAGTTCAACATTCCGGTTTGTCCCCATGCGGGCGGTGTAGGACTCTGTGAATATGTGCAGCACCTCTCAGCGTTTGACTACCTGCGTGTTTCCACGACGCTTGAGGACCGTGTGACCGAGTTTGTCGACCATCTGCACGAGCACTTTACGGACCCGGTCCGGATCCGCAACGCACACTATCAGTTGCCGGAAAAGCCCGGCTACAGCGCAGAGATTTATCCGGAGACGCTGCGCGATTATGCTTATCCCTCAGGACGTGTCTGGAGTTAAAAGATGAGACTGGTCACCTTTGCCGGGAGCGATGGAAATCCTCGCCCCGGCGCGCTACTGAACAATACGGCTGTTGATCTTTCTTCCCGTTTTCGCAGCATTCACTCACTGGTTCTGGGCGGCGAAGAGGCCATTCGCACAGCAGAAGATCTGGCGCAGTCTGCCAGCTCGCGTTTTTCTCTCGATGAGGTGCGGCTGCTGGCCCCGATTCCAGATCCTCCGCGCATCTTCTGCATCGGGCTGAACTATCGCGACCACGCGGTGGAGTCGAGGATGGAGGTCCCGAAGGTCCCCACTGTGTTCTTAAAGCTGCCGACTGCGCTGGTGGGCCATGGCGAGGCCATCCGGCTTCCTTCCATTTCTTCCCAACCGGATTACGAGGTGGAATTTGCCTGTGTCATTGGCAGGGACGGTCATCGCATTGCCAGGGAAAACTGGCTGGACTATGTCTTTGGCTACACCATTCTGAATGACGTAAGCGCCCGCGATGTGCAGCTCGCAACTTCCCAGTGGGTCCTGGGCAAAAGCTTTCCGACCTTTGCGCCCCTCGGCCCGGCAATTGTCACCAAAGACGAAATTCCTGATCCGCACGCTCTGGACATCCGGCTGTCTATTGATGGGGAGCTGCTGCAGCACTCAAATACTCAGGAACTGATCTTCAAGCTGCCCGATCTGATTGCATATCTTTCCTCGATTGTGCCCCTGCTTCCGGGAGACATCATCAGCACCGGCACTCCAGCAGGCGTGGGCCTGGGCCGCACCCCGCAGCGCTGGCTGAAGCCTGGAGAGACGGTTACGTGCGAAGTTGCAGGATTGGGACAACTGGTGAATCCTGTAGTGGCCGGAGAATAATCAGCACCAATGGCGATCACGCGCATCTCGTCTCCTCATCCACCGCAAACCGGTGGCCCATTGACTGAGCGGCGTTTCATCGCCCCTTTGGTCCTGGTCACCAGCCTGTTCTTTCTATGGGCGGTGGGCGTCAATCTGAACGATATTCTCATTCCGCACCTGAAGGGCGCCTTTCATCTCACGGACTTCCAGTCGTCGTTTGTGCAGGTGGCCTTCTTTGGCGGCTATTGCCTGGCTGCCTGGCCCGCCGGAAGGCTGATGGAGCGCATCGGCTACCAGCGCGGTATCGTGTGCGGACTGATCATCTGCGCCACGGGCGCACTCCTATTTCTCCCTGCGGCCGCTATGCGGACCTATTGGGTCTTTTTGTTGGCGCTGTTCATTATGGCGTGCGGGCAGTCTTTTCTGGAAGTCTCTGCCAACCCTTATGTGACCTTTTTGGGACCGCCACAGTCGGCGGAACGGCGCCTGAATCTGGCGCAGTCCTTTAATGCGGTGGGCGCGGTGGTGACCCCCATCTTCGGATCGGCCCTGATTCTTTCCCGAGCGCACAAGGCCACGGCCTCTGAGACGGACGTGGTCCGCCTTCCTTATCTCCTCATTGTGGCCATTTTTCTCCTAATGGCGATGGTGTTTTGGTCGGCCCGGTTACCAGAAATCCAGGAAGAGCAGGCCGAAGAGGAATCGCCCCGTTTTTCCGGCATTTTTGCCTTTCCTCATCTACTTTGGGGTGTGGCCGCACAGTTCTGCTATGTTGGGGCGCAGGTGGGCGTGGCCAGCTTCGTGATCCGCTACGTACAACACACCCAGCCGGGCACACTAGACACCTCTGCCGCCAATTACCTCAAGCTGCATCTTCTGGGCTTCATGCTGGGCCGCTTTGCGGGGTCAGCATTGATGAAGAAAATCCAGCCTGCGCACATGCTCGCGGCCTTTGCCGGAAGCTGTCTGCTTTGTGTGCTGCCCGTCATCTTTCTGCATGGCCCGCTGGCCCTGGGCGGAATCGTGCTGCTGGGCTTCTTCCACTCAATCATGTTTCCGACGATTTTTGCACTGAGCATCCGGCATCTTGGCCCGTATACCAAACGCGGGGCCTCCATGGAAGTAATGGCCATCCTGGGTGGAGCGGTCTTTCCGGCCGTCATGGGCCGCATTTCGGACATGGCCAGTATCCAGCGCGCCTTCTTCGTCCCGCTGGTGTGCTACCTGGTTGTGCTTTTCTTTGCCTTGGCCGGACATCGGATAAAAACAGCTTCCCCTGCCGAGGTTTGATTGAGGGCCTACCCAGCGCCCGAGGCGCGGCCGCCGCGCTAAAATAATCTCAGAGTCATGAACCTCGTCCCGCCACGCCTGAAGCGTTTTCGTCGCGGCCGCCCGGACCGTGGACGACGGCCAGTCCGCTGACTCACCCTGAAGATTGTATTTTTCTGCGCGCAGCAGGCCCATGCAGCGCTCGCGGCCGCTCGCGCGGATGCGGAACATTGCTCTTCGCCACAATAGAAAGGACATTTATGAGCCAGGTTGGAAACAGTTTTGGCAGCCGGTCGGAGTTGAAGTCCGGCAACCGTACCTATGAGATCTTCCGCCTCGACGCGCTCGAAAAGGCCGGTGTAAACCTTGCGCGTCTGCCCTATAGCCTGCGCATTCTGCTGGAAAACCTGCTCCGGCAGGAGGACGGCAAAAGCGTGACTGCCGAGGACATTGAGTTTCTCGCCAAGTGGGACCCGAAGGCCGAACCCTCGCGCGAAATTGCCTACATGCCTGCGCGTGTTCTGATGCAGGACTTTACGGGTGTCCCTGCGATTGTGGACCTGGCTGCAATGCGTGACGCCATGAAGCAACTGGGCGGCGACCCACAGAAGATCAATCCGCTACAGCCCGCCGAGCTGGTCATTGACCACTCCGTGCAGGTGGACGAGTTCGGAACGCCGAAATCGTACGAACTCAATACCATGCTGGAGTTCCAGCGCAACCGCGAGCGGTATGCCTTCCTCAAGTGGGGGCAGTCGGCCTTTCGCAATTTCTCAGTGGTTCCTCCGGGCATGGGCATCTGCCATCAGGTCAACCTGGAGTACCTGGCCCGTGTGGTCTTCACCACAAACGGCGAAAAGCCGCTGGCCTACCCTGACACGCTGGTCGGAACGGATTCACACACAACCATGATTAACGGTCTGGGCGTTCTTGGCTGGGGCGTCGGTGGTATTGAGGCCGAGGCGGCCATGCTCGGACAGCCGGTTTCCATGCTGGTGCCGCAGGTGGTCGGCTTCAAGCTGACCGGCAAGCTGCGTGAAGGAGCGACAGCCACCGACCTGGTGCTGACCGTGACTGAGATGCTGCGCAAACTCGGCGTAGTGGGTAAGTTCGTCGAGTTCTACGGCCCGGGCGTCAGCGAACTTCCGCTGGCGGACCGCGCCACCATCGGCAATATGGCCCCCGAATATGGCGCGACCTGCGGCATCTTCCCAGTGGACGCCGAGACCCTGCGCTACCTGCGTCTCACCGGCCGCAGCGAGGAGCAGATCCAGCTGGTCGAGGCCTACTACAAGGAACAGGGACTCTTCCACACCGCCAGCTCACCGGAAGCCGAATATTCGCAGACCATCTCGCTGGACCTGGCCACTGTAGAGCCAAGCGTGGCCGGCCCCAAGCGCCCTCAGGACCGCGTGCGTCTGAGCGAGGCAGGAGCCAACTTCAAAAAACAGCTTCCCAACCTGCTCGGCCCCAATGCGGACAAGAATGGCGTCCGCCAGGTGCTGCGCTGGGAAGGCGAGGGTGGCCATCCGGCCGAGAGCGTGGACGCTGCTGCGGGTACGCATGAGACCGGACCCATCACTACGGTGAAAGAACGCTTTGGTGTGGACGTGGACAAATATCTGGACCACGGCTCCATCGTCATCGCCGCGATCACAAGCTGCACCAATACTTCGAACCCCTCGGTCATGCTGGCGGCCGGAATTCTGGCCAAAAAGGCGGTCGAGAAGGGCCTGAGCGTGCCACCCTGGGTGAAGACCTCTCTGGCCCCGGGCTCGCGCGTAGTGACGGATTATTACGAGAAGTCCGGCCTGCTGCCGTATCTTGAAAAGCTGCGCTTCAATGTTGTGGGATATGGCTGCACCACTTGCATTGGAAACTCCGGGCCTTTGCCGACGGACGTATCCAAGGCCATCGAAGATCACGGTCTGGTGGCGGTCTCCGTACTGAGCGGAAACCGGAATTTTGAAGGCCGCATCAACTCCGATGTCCGCGCCAACTATCTGATGTCGCCTCCACTTGTGGTCGCCTATGCGCTGGCCGGACGGATTGACGTGGACCTTGAGAAAGAACCTCTGGGCAAGGGCAGGGACGGACAGCCGGTCTATCTCAAAGACATCTGGCCAACCCAGAAGGAGGTCGCCGATACCATCGCTGCCTGCGTGGATTCCGATGGCTTCCGCAAGGAATACGCCACCGTCACACAAGGCGACAGCAACTGGCAGGGACTTCAGTTTCCGGGCGGAAACGTCTACCAGTGGGAGGCGGACTCCACCTATATCCGCAAAGCCCCCTACTTTGACGGGATGCCTGCAAAACCTGTGCCCGTAGAAGACATTCATGGCGCGCGCGTACTGGCCGTTCTGGGCGACAGCGTCACTACAGACCACATCTCTCCAGCTGGTTCGATCAAACCGAACTCACCTGCCGGCAAGTACCTGACCGAACATGGGGTAAAGCCAGCAGACTTTAACTCCTACGGCTCGCGCCGTGGTAACCATGAAGTCATGGTGCGCGGCACCTTCGCCAATGTTCGCCTGCGCAACAAGCTCGCTCCGGGAACCGAAGGCGGAGTGACGCGCCTGCTGCCCGAGGGCGAACAGATGAGCATTTACGACGCCAGCGTGAAATACGCCGAACGCCGAGTGCCGCTGATCATCCTGGCCGGGAAGGAATACGGCTCCGGCTCCTCGCGTGACTGGGCCGCCAAAGGTCCCCGCCTGCTGGGTGTGCGCGCTGTGATTGCCGAAAGCTATGAACGCATTCACCGTTCCAACCTGGTCGGCATGGGCATCCTCCCGCTCCAGTTTGTAGACGGGCAGAATGCGGAAGGCCTGGGCCTCACCGGCGAAGAAGTCTATGACTTTCCTGGGTTGAAGGCGCTGCTTGACGCAAAATTTGCCCATGGACGCATCCTCAAGGTCCGGGCCACCTCACCCGATGGCAAAGTCAAAGAGTTCGAGACCCGGGTGCGCATCGATACACCGCAGGAAATTCTTTACTACGAGAATGGCGGGATTCTGCAGTACGTGCTGCGGCAGCTGGCGGCCAGGTAAAGCAAGGCCAGACACGAAAAGGGCCCCGGAGGAAACGGGGCCTTTTGTGTCTGCTATGGATTGCACAGGAACGCCAGGACAGAGTGTTTACACCCCTACGCCATATTCTGCCGCAGCCATCTGGTCCCCGGCGTGAGAATACATATCATACGGCGTGCGCCGGTTAAATTTGTACCGCTGACGCAGTTCGCGGCCAACATAGAGACCCAGGGCGACCACTCCGAGCGCTACAGAACTCCAGCCAATGGCCTTCAGGGCAACAGCAGATTCGTCCTTTTTCCTAAGACACGGTATAACAATCACTTCAGCCTTCTTTCCCGACCGAAAAAGCCTTTCCTTGAATGGCTTCATGCCGTCATGATAGCGCACTTCGCTATTATTGTGCGTATCGGCAGCGATCCATATCTCATTCAATGCTCTGTTCGATTTGATGTAACCAGCGCACTTTTTGCTCTGCCGGAAGAAAACTGGCCTCAATCGAATTGGCCGCAAGCTCACGCAGATGCTCCTCAGTAAAGCCAAACTCCTGGTGGGCCAGAAGAAACTCCCCTTCCAGATTGCTGCCAAACATCGCCGGATCATCCGAGTTCAGAGTAACCAGCAGGCCGGAATCAAAATATCGCCGCACCGGATGGTCCTGAAGGCGCGCACAGCAGCCCGTGCGCAGGTTGGAGGTCATGCAGATCTCCACCGGAATCTGGCGTTCGGCAAGCACATGCACTAGCTCTGGGTCTTCGATGGCGGTCAACGCATGGCCCAGCCGCTCTGCCCCGAGATTCAGCGCTCCCCAGATGCTTTCCGGCCCTACGGCTTCCCCGGCATGGACGGTCAGATGCAGTCCGGCATCGCGCGCTTCACTGTAAAGACCACGAAAAAGCTCGGCGGGGCCGCGGCGTTCATCTCCGCCAATACCAATCCCCACAATACTGGGGTATTCCCGCCTCATCTCGGCGGCCTTACGGAAGACGCGCGCGGCAGGCTCGACGCCGAAATGACGCACGGCATCAAAGATCCAGAACAGGCTCAGGCCAAAGTCCCTTTCAGCCAGCAGACGGGCGCGTTCCATGCCCGCAAACAGCGGCTCAAACTCTGAACGCCCCCAGAAGTAGATGACCCCCACGGCAACATAGACCTCGGCATGGACGATGCCCTGCGCTGCAAGCTGCTCAGCCATTCTGAAGGTGATCAACTCGTAGTCTTCCGGGGTACGCAGACGATCTGAGACGGCCTTGAAGGCCATCAAAAAGCCTGTAAAGTCCGTGTACTGATACAGCGCCTCGGCCTGCGCCAGCGTCAGCGGTTCAGGATCATGTCTGCGGCTCAGTTCCACCAGCGTCTCCGGTGCGATGGTCCCTTCCAGATGCAGATGCAGCTCGGCCTTGGGCAGACGGCGCAGAAAGGAAGCTGTGGCAGACGGCGTCACTTCCCAGGGCCTTCCGGACAGAACTCGCTGCGCTTGCGGCTGTAACTGAAATAGATCACCAGGCCAATCGCCAGCCAGATAAAGAAACGCAGCCAAGTCATGATCGGCAATCCAGCCATCAGCAGCACACAAAAGAGAATGCTGAGCACCGGGAAGACCGGACCACCGGGACAGCGGAAGCTGCGGTGCCGATGCGGGTCCTTATAGCGCAGAATCAGCACACCGGCCGAGACCAGTACAAATGCGAAAAGCGTACCGATGTTTGACAGGTCAGAGAAGGTGCCGATGTCCAGCAATCCGGCCGGCAGCCCGACGACGATCCCGGCCACCCACGTGGAGACCGCCGGCGTCCGGTAACGCGGATGTACCTTCGAAAAGACCGCGGGCAGCAGGCGATCACGGGACATGGCAAACCAGACGCGCGCCTGCCCGATCTGGAAGACCAGAATGGACGAGATCATGCCCAGCAATGCACCGATAAGGATCACCAGGCGCCCCCAGTGCAGGGTCGCGCTATGGTTCATTGCAGAGAGCTTGCGTAGCGTGTTCACCACCGGAGCAGCATCGCCGACCAGCGTGTTCCATTTGACCAGCCCGGTCAGAACGACCGCCACCCCAATATAAAGCAGCGTGCAGATCAACAGCGTCGCCAGGATGCCGATCGGCACATCGCGCTGCGGGTTCCTGCATTCCTCGGCCGCCGTCGAAACAGAATCAAAGCCAATGTAGGTGAAAAAGATGATGGAGCCGCCGGTCAGAAGTCCGGACCAACCATTGGGAGAAAATGGATGCCAGTTCGACGGGTGTACAAAGTGTGCGCCGAAGGCAATGAAGATCAGGATGGCCGCAATCTTCAGCAGCACCATCACGTTGTTCGTCTCCGCCGACTCGCGGATGCCCCGCACCAGCACCACGGTCAGGAGCATGACGATGAGAAATGCCGGCCAGTTAAAACCGAAGTGCCATCCGGGCGCATAGAGGGTGTTCCCGTGGAAGTCCTGGAGTCCGCTGGGAAGATAGGCCGGCGAGATCCATCGCGCCGATGGATGAATGCCGAGCCAGTCCATCAAGTCCACAATGTGCGCGGCAAAGCCGACGCACACTGCCATGTTGGAGAAGGCGTACTCCAGAATCAGGTCCCAGCCGATGATCCAGGCAACCAGTTCGCCCAGCGTGGCGTACGTGTAGGTATAGGCTGATCCGGCAATCGGGATCATCGAAGCAAGCTCAGCATAGCAAAGGCCGGTAAAGGCACAGACAATCGCCACCAGGACCAGGGAAAGGGCCAGCGCCGGTCCGGCGCCGGGACGCCCCACCAGGGCGGTATGATGCACCAGATAGTCCAGCACCGGCGTGTTCAGGATGGAAGAAGCATCAAACTGCTCGCCGGCAATGGCTGTGCCGATGACGGTGAAGATGCCCGAGCCGATGACTGCGCCAATGCCCAGCGCCGTAAGAGACCACGGCCCCAGCGTTTTCTTCAGGCTGTGCTCGGGCGCTTCCGAATCGCTGATGAGCTTGTCGATGGATTTCCGGGCGAAAACTTGGTGCGACAGGGTCGGCTCCTGCGGACATTTCTCTGAGGGGAGTGTACCTGCTCCGGGCCTGTCCCGCGAAAAAAATTCCGCAGGACAGGCACAGTACGGACTATCTCTTGCTCTGGCCGCGCGCCAGTTTCCTTACCTTCTTCTTGTTCGAGCCACGCGGTGTGGTGCGTTTTGCCTTGGGGGCTGCCTTCTTGCGCGCCGCACGCTTCAGCTTTTTACGTTCCTCTTTGTTCTCAACCTTCTTTGTATTTGCCATTCTTCTCCTTAAAACAAGGTCCTGTTCCACACCACCTCAGCGTGTTTCCGCTCTGAGCGGAGTAGAAAGACCTGCATCTATAGCCGTTCCAGCTGGGCGAATTTTTCCACCAGCTTTTTCACACCGAACCTTGTAAATTGTACCGTGACTTTGGCGTCTTCCCCATCCCCCTCGCGCCGGAAGACGACGCCTTCGCCATACTTGGGGTGACGTACGCGTTGCCCGCTCTTCAGCCCGGAAGTGCTCTTTGGCCCCGCAGCTTCCACCACGGGCCGCGGGACGGCGGACTTTCCGCGCGCCCCGAAAAACTGCGCAATGTTATCGAAGGAGTCTTCACCGCGGCCCCGCTGCGCCGGACGCTGGTCTTCGTCCTCGTAGTTGTAATGACGGCTGCCCTCGAAATCGTCGCTGGAAGTGCGGCGGCGCATCCATGAAGGCTGCTGCGTATAGGAAGCCGCGTATCCGCCCCAGCTTGCTGCCGGACGCTGCCCTCCACTCAGGTCTTCGAGCAGATGTGGGGGCACTTCTTCCAGAAATCGCGATGGCATCGAAGCTTCCGGCATGTCATTCCCATAGCGCCTGCGATATCGCGCCCTCGTCAGAACCAGTGCATCCATTGCCCGCGTCATGCCAACGTAGGCAAGGCGGCGCTCCTCTTCCATCTGCTCCGGATCATTCAGCGTTCGTGAGTGCGGAAATAGGCCCTCTTCCATCCCGGCCAGCAACACCAGAGGAAACTCCAGGCCTTTGGCCGAGTGCAGCGTCATCAGCGTGACACGCGCATTGGCATCATACTGATCGGCGTCGCTTACAAGTGCCGCGTGGTCCAGAAATTCATCCAGGGTCTCGCCGCGCTCCTGTGCATCCTGGGCCGCATTGGCCAGCTCCTTCAGGTTTTCAATCCGTGAGAACGCCTCGGGAGTCCCTTCTTCCTCCAGCGCGCGGATATATCCGCTGCGGTCAATGATGAAGCGGATCAGCTCTGGCAGAGTGGCCGCGTCTCCTGGCTGGCGAAACTCAGGGACTTTCCTGTCCTCAACCATCTCCTCAATCTCACCCTTCAACCCTGAACTTTCTTCAAAAGGGTTGAAGGAGACATCGTCGGAAAATGCAAAGCCATGCTGGTCTTCGGTGCCAAAATCAAAGCTCGTGTCTTCGTCGGATGCAGGCGCGGCCTCTTCTGCGATGTCCGCTGTCAGCTTCTCGGCAAATTGTCCTGCCAGCATGGCCCGCGCGTCTTCAATCAGCTTGCGGAAGCTGTCCAGAGCAATGCAGGCCCGTGTGGGGACAAGTCTTTCTGCGAGCGCGCGCTCCATTGCCGTCCAGGTGCTGGTCCCGGTTTCCAGAGCAATGCGTTCCAGGGTCTCCAGGGTCGCCTTGCCAATGCCGCGTGCCGGAACATTGATGACGCGCTGCAAGGCAATGGAATCATGCGGGTTCTGTACCAGCTTCAGATAACTCAGCAGGTCTTTGATTTCTGCGCGCTCATAGAAGGAAAAGCCCCCGACCATGGTGTAGCTGATCCCATACCGCCGCAGCGCTTCTTCAATCAGGCGGGACTGCGAGTTTGTGCGATAGAGCACGGCAATGCGAACATCCTCCTGCTCCTGCCCGGCCTTGCGCAGATATTTCTGGATGTAATCGGCAATAAACAGCGCTTCGTTTTCACCGTCCGGGGCCTCGTAGTAGCCAATCTTGGTGCCGCCCTCGCGCGCCGTCCACAGGCGTTTGCCCTTGCGCTGCGAATTGCGCGCCACGACCGCCCCGGCAGCTTCCAGAATGACCTGCGTCGAGCGATAGTTCTGCTCCAGGCGAATGACCTTCGCATTCGGAAAGTCTTTCTCAAACTCAAGAATGTTGCGGATGTCGGCGCCGCGCCAGGAGTAGATGCTCTGGTCTTCATCGCCCACCACACAGACATTTTTCGCCTCGCCTGCCAGCAGCTTCATCAGCTCATACTGCGGACGGTTGGTGTCCTGGTACTCATCAATCAGCAGATAGCGATAGCGCCGATTATATTTCTCTCGTACTTCGGCAGAGACCTTCAGCAGCCGCACCGCCTCCAGCAGCAGATCGTCAAAGTCCACGGCATTGTTCTTGCGCAGCTCTTTCCTGTAGGCCTCAAAGATGTGCGCCACTTTTTCGCTGACGGGGTCGGCCGACTGCAGAAAATATTCCTGCGGATCCATCATGTGGTTCTTTGCCCAGGAGATGCGCGAAAGCACCACGCGCGGCGTCAATTGCTTGTCGTCGAGGCCCATGCGCCGCATGATCTGCTTCACCAGATTTTGTTGATCGTTTTCGTCGTAGATGGCGAAGGTCTTCGTCAGTCCTTCATTGCCCACGCGCAGGGCCTCAATGTCCCGCCGCAGCATTCGTACGCAAAAGGAATGAAACGTGGCAATCAGCGGCTTGGCCAGCGTCGAGTGGCCGATGAGCTTCTCGACACGCTCGCCCATCTCGGCAGCGGCCTTGTTGGTGAAGGTCACGGCCAGGACCGCATCCGGGGCCACGCCGCGCTCCCCAATCAGATATGCGATGCGATGCGTAATGACACGTGTTTTCCCTGATCCTGCGCCGGCAAGAATCAGAACCGGGCCGTCGACGGCCTCTACCGCGGCCCTCTGCTGCGGATTCAACTTGTCCAGTAGCTGCTGCAAATGCTTTCTCGGAGTCTGTTTCGGTAGGAGTTCCCTTCTACCAGTGTATCTCCATCCGGGCCGAGGGCGGCCCATGCAGCACCGCCGCAGTCACGCTACACTCATCCTGATGCCTTCCTCCCAACCATTCCGCATCTGCGTCTTCTGCGGCTCGGCAAATGGAGCTGGGCCTGCTTATGTTCAGGCTGCGAAAGAGCTGGGCCGCAACATCGCTGCTGCTGGCATGGGCCTGGTCTATGGCGGCGCGACTGTCGGACTGATGGGTGTGCTGGCGGACGCTGCACTCGAAGGCGGCGCCGAGGTCATCGGCGTCATGCCTGACGTCCTGATGGACCGTGAAATCGCACACCAAGGCCTGACCAGACTTCATATTGTCAAAACCATGCACGAGCGCAAGGCCCTTATGTCAGACCATGCTGATGCCTTCATCGCCCTCCCCGGTGGATACGGCACCCTCGATGAGTTCATCGAAATCGTGACCTGGGCACAGCTCAGGATCCATCAGAAGCCCTGCATTCTATTGAACATCAACGGATACTTTGACGGGTTTCTGGCCTTCCTGGACCATGGCGTCCAGCAGGGCTTCATTCGACCGGAGAACCGGGCACTCATCCACATTGCCCGAAACGTTGACGACGCTCTGGAGATGGCGCAGGCCACACCCAAAGAAGCACCTTCGCGCAGAGTCATGCGGGAAACCATGGATTCCGGGGTGCAAAGAAAGTAGACAGGAAGCTGGCGAATCGATGCGAGGGAGACTGCGGCCCTTCCGTCCCCCTGCGTACTTACAGGTCGATGTCTGGGTATAGGTCTGGGTCTATTTGGTCTGCGCGGTGGTTGCTTCAGACTTGGCAGCGTTTTCCTGTTTTTCGCTCTCAGAGCCACCACTCCCTTTAATGCCTTCCTTGAAGCCGCGGAAGGCCTCGCCCAGTCCCTTGCCCAGTCCAGGCAATTTGGAAGGACCAAAGATCAGCAAAGCAATGGCAAGAATCAGCAGCAGGTGCTCGGGTTTAAGCAGATTGTCCAGCATGATGGAATCCTCTCCTGCGCCTGGCGCAGGAACTTCCTCCGTACTTAGTTATTGTCGCACAGCCCCGGGGCGCCCGGAAAAAACTCCTTTCCAGCTTACCGCAAGGGGCTGGACTCTGTCCGCTTTTGGATCATCTCTAACGGAAAAGGAATATATTGATGGACTCGAAAGAGCGTCTGCGCAAGCTGGACGAAATTCCTCTGGACAGGAGGAAAGAAATTCTCAACAAGTCAATGGAGATTTATCTCAGCCATCCGTATCAGACCAGGGCACAGAAGGTGCGCGAGTACCTGAAGAGCGTGGGCTATCCTCTTCCGGAGGACGAGGAGAACCCCATTCAGAATCCAGCCCAGTAGAAAATCCGAAGCAGAATCCCAGCGCTGCTGCCTCTGGAGCAAAAGACCTTACAACCTATCTCTACGAACGGATTGCGGCAGGAGAGATGCCGAAAAACAACCTGATGCTGCGTGCTCAGGTGATGAAGTTTGATGGCGGTTCGGTTTCTGATTCGCGCATGAAGGAGGCGCAAGAGGCGCTTGAATCTGCCATCGTTCGCCATGCTCGGGAAATCGCTGCATCCGGGAATGACGATAGAGAGGTATTTGATAAGCTAGTCAAGCTTTATGAGAGCCAGCCAAGCCTGAATGTTCGCACCTCTACCAGCATTCAGAACCAGGCTTATTCCACCCCCGCGCCCTTGGCTTTTCTTGCCGACCGTCTGGCAGGCATCGATAAGAGCACAACCGTGTATGAGCCGACCGCCGGAAATGGGATGCTGCTCATTACTGCTTCGCCGAACAATGTATTTGCCAATGAACTAAACCCACAGCGAGCAGCTAGTCTTAAATCCCAAGGGTTTCACGTTACCGAGGTGGACGCTCAGAATCCGCAGATTGCTCCAAAAAGCGTGGATGCTGTTGTGGCGAATCCGCCTTTCGGTTCACTCAAGGAAAAGGCCATCGTAGACGGCTATAAGCTGGGGAAGATTGACCATCTAATTGCAGCGCGTTCCCTTGAGGCCATGAAGGACGACGGCAAAGCTGTGCTCATTCTAGGCGCGGACAAGGCTGCCGGTGGAGTGAGCAACGCGGATCGCGTATTTTTCAACTGGCTTTATTCCCACTACAATGTGACCAGCCATTTTGAAGTAGACGGAAGCCTTTATAGCAGGCAGGGTGCTCGCTGGCCGGTACGCATCATCTCAATTCATGGGCGTGTTGCTTCCGACAAAGTTTCCCCAGTGCCTGGAACTATCCAGCGTGCGGGAACATGGGAGGATGTTTATGAGCAATATGGTAAGGGTCTGGCGGCCCAGCAGCAGGAAAATCCCAACCTTGGGGATGTCCATCCCGTACCGCGGAGCGAAAACAACGCTCAGCCGTCAGGAGTTTCAGGACCTGCTCATGAGCCGTCTGGCGTTTCTCATCCAGAAGAACCCGCAGCAAGCCAAGTATCGGCTAACAGTGAATCCGGAAACAGACCCGAACCTGTACGAGATCGGCCTGTACCACAGTCCGGAGGATTGGCCAATCCAGATCGTAATGTGCGACCAGGTACACGCGAAGCTGAACCAGATCAACTGGCCAAACAAGGGGAAGGTAGAGGATATTCCCGAGGAGGAAGTGCCTCTACTGGACGAGCTGCTGGGGACAATAGCTTAACTCCAGCGGAAAACGAATATCAGGTTCCTTACACTCCAGCTACTCAAGAGCAAAGAGCGGGGCCTGCAGCATCTCGCCGCGGATGCGCTCCAGCAGCTCGGTCATCTCGCGCGTGATCGAGGCAATACTGCCGGCCTGGGGCGAAGTCCCGTGGTACTTGAGAGACTTTGGCAGCACAGGCATTTGGATGCCTGCCGCGAAAGGCCCGGCCACCTCCTCACGCTGCATTTCGAGATGGGCCGCCATCTCCGTCAGGATTCCCGCGCAGGACTGATGGAACTCCTCAAGGCCGTTCCGTATCTCCTCCGGAAGCTGGTCCAGTTGACCGAAGATGCGGTATTGCAGCAGGGCAAGGTCCAGCAGGTAAAAGGTGCGCAGCATGGACTGCCATCGGCGAATGCGGTCGCGTGCGGCCATGTGTATGGCCCGGCGCGGGCCAATCTCAAACGGTACGGCATCGGCCTGGGCGTGGACAGCGGTAAAATTCGCAACAATCTGGTCTCGCATCCGGCGGGCACGAGCAATGGACGCCGCATGGGTGGGCGCAACCTTCAGCGTAGTCAGATCGGCCATCAGGCGCAGATTTCCCGTGAAGCTTGCAACCATCTGGGCCACCGCAGTGCGCGGCTGGAGGCGTTCAAAGACCAGCCACATCATCCCAATACCCAACAGCACGCCAATTGCGCGGTCCCGTCCAATCGTGAGCGAGGTCTGCACGGTAAAGTCATTGACGTGAATCAGGTAAAAGGCAAGCGCAATCTGGAGTCCGCAATAGGAAAGCCGCGGACTGGCTGTAGCAATCCAGGCAGCGACGGCGGAAACAGCAGCAAAGAGCACGGCGAACCCGGCAATCGAGTCAAGCCAAGGAAGGACAAAGACCTGCGCGCCCAGCCCGAATACAAATCCACCGATGACCGCCCCCGCCAGACGCAGCATCTGCTTTTGCCTCGACGCCCCGATGTTGGAGAGCGCCGTCAGCACACAGGTGGTCACCGATGTAGAAAGACCGGGCCATCCCAGGCCCATGTAGAAGACATAGCAGAGCATTCCCGCCAAACAGCCGCTTAGAGCAAACTTCACATGTTCGGGATTGGAAAAGGCATCGCGGACAAAGACCCTCGTTTTCTCGGCAGGAACATGGGCAAATGCGCGAAATTCTTCAAGAGAAATGGAGCCTTCAAAGACACGCGGAATCAGCGCAATCATCTGCTCCAGTTCCTTGAGCAGCACAATACGCGCCCCCTCGGCCCGGACCTCCGGGACCGCGGGCACGCAGCCGCTGCGGAGGCACTGCCGGACGGCAGCAAGCTGCTGCGCCATCTTCTCCGCCAGCGGCCTGTCTTCCGGCGGGACCATAGGATGGGCATGCAGCATGGCCGCCGCAAAGTCCATTGACCGCCCCACGATGGAGACCAGGGCAGTCATGCGCGCCAGCTCATGCGGCGTCTGGTTGGAGTGCGCCAGCAGACGGCGCAAAGAACCCACCCCCACCATGGCATATTGTGTTAGGCTGCGGACTGTCTGCGGGGCGGCAGGACGGCCCTGCGCATAGCTGTGCAACAGATCTTCGAGCGCCTGGAGGCGCGACTGTAATCCGGTCTGAAGCTGGTCTTCCTTGCGGAAGGCATGGAAGACCGCCTCCACCAGGAAGGTGACCATCGCGCCCAGAGTGGGCGCGGCCACCTGCCAGAGCGACCGCTCCACATTCAGCTCAGCCGGGCCAGGCAGATACCAGATGGCGATGGCTGAGGTCGCCATCAGTCCTACGCCGCTGGCCACGCTGTAGTCTCCGAGCGTGCGAATCAGAAAAAAGATCAGAAAGATGCTCGCCGCCTCCCACAGGAAATGCGTCAGCGGCATGGAGGCAAACATCGCCGCACCCAGCGGTACAAAGGCGCCTCCCACTCCGAAGGCCAGCACAACTTTGAAAGCTGAACGGGCCGTGGACACCAGGTTCTCCCGTGAGATCAGAAAGGCATACAGCGGTCCAGTGGCCCCGCCTGGAATACGGAAGGTCATCACCAGGACCATGGTCAGGGTGGCGGCAATCACCATGCGGGCCACCATCAAACCTCGCCCCGGATAGGGCGCCAGTTCCTGCCTCAGAAAGTCCGCAAACCATGCGGCAAAGCTCCGAGTGTCCGTACGTGGGGCTGCAACCGCAGTGGCCATCTTCTTTATTTACCCTGTATCTCCACCACTTTTATTGACCCTGTATCTCCACCACTTTTATTGACCCTGTATCTCCACCACTTTATTTACCCCGTATCACCACCACAGCGGACTCGCTCAGGCGCAGCAAATCCGAGGGGGCATCTTCAATCCGCACACGGACAGGAAAACGCGAGGCCAGATGGACCCAGTTCAGCGTGCGCTGCACGTCAGGCAGCCCCGGGGAAAGCCTTCCTACAATGTCTGCATCCGGAGTCACGCCGTAGCCGATGCTGTCTACAACCCCGTGCAGACGGACATTCGGTCGCGACATGACGTACACATCGGCCTTCATCCCGGGGCGGATGTGCTTCAGTTGGGTCTCACGGAAATTGGCGACGGCCCACCAGGTGCGCGTATCAATCAGCGTAAAGACCTGTTGTCCGGCATGAGCATACGCGCCCTCAGAGATGGTCAGGTTTGTGACCCGTCCGTCAAAAGGGGCGTAATAGCGGCAGTTGTCCAGATTGTACTGGGCCATATCGATGGCCGAGCTACGCGCCTGGCGCTGTGCCACCAGCGGCTCTAGCGTTGTGACGGCATGGGCGGCCTGGGCCACCTGCTGATGGCTCTGTTCCAGAATGGCCTGTGCCTGGCGGTACTGGGCCGCGGCCGAATCTAGCCTCGCCTGCGAGAGCGCCAGTTGGGAGCGCGCCTGCTCAAGCGCCTGCTGTCTGGTGGCTACCAGGGTCCGCGCCTGGTCTACTTGGTCCACGGTCACGTATTGTTTGGCCAGCAGCGGTTCAATACGGTGCAGGTTGTTCGTTACATACGCCAGATCAGCCGCCGCTTGGTCCACGACGGCCTTGGCGTGGGAGACCTCGGCCTTTGCCTCATTCATAGAAGCTGCGGCACGTGCCACATTGGCCTCCGCGCTCCGGGTGTTTGCCTGGGCCACATCCACTGCACTTCGCTGCGAAGCAATGGTGCGACCCTCATCGACAATCTCCCCTTCCAATGAGGCCTGCTCGGCTTTGGCGCGGGCAAGAGCATAGGCATAGGGCCGCTCATCGATATCAAAAAGCAGATCACCCTGTTTCACCTGCTGGTTGTCAGCGACGTTCAGCTTCATGATGGGTCCGCTGACAACCGGTGCGACTCCTATAAAGTTGGCGAACACCTCCGCATCGTCTGTGCGCGGATTTTCCGTCGTCTCGCGCAGGACCAGCATGCCAGTGATCACGGCGCACACGATCGCAGCCACGCTGATCGCGCGTCCGGTGCGGCGGCGGTTTTCTTCAGTCATAGGCACCTATCGTACTCAGCGAAAAAACATTAACCAAAGTGTGAAAGCAAAAAATGCTGCCAGGCAGGGATAGACCAGAATCGCAGGCCGGATTTCACCGGCCATCTGCAGACGGACGAAAAGCCCATAACACAACGCCGCCAGCAAAATACCAGCAGCAATGCAGAACAGCCAGGCCGGGAAAAATGACCCCAGAATGCTGAAGGTGGGAGCATGCCCGCATCCGACGGTAAAAAAAAGCACGCCAGACATCGCTGCCAGCATACCTGTGACGTTTCCCTGGTCAGCAAACGGTTTTGCCGCCGCCGACCTTCGTTCGATTTTTCTCTCTTCTTTCATGGTCCTATCTTGCCCGGCGGCAGGTATATGAGGTCCCCCGTTTGAAAAGCGAGATTTGCCGATTGCAGCAGAAGCTGCGCCCGGGCAGACACATCTTCTGAGGCGGCCTGCGCCAGCGCCTTCTGGGCGGCAATCACATCCAGCAGATTCCGGACCCCATAGCTGTAGGATTCGCGCGCCGCAGCATAGGACTCATTGGCTGCTGCCAGCAGCGCTGCGGCCGCCTGCTGTTGCCGCTCGGCTGTCTTCAGATTGGAATACGCCGCCCAGACCTGATTGGAAATACGGTCCCGCGTCGCCTCGATTTCGGCCAGCGTGGCCGCTCTTTCCGCCCTCGCCTGCGCCACTTCATGCTCACGCCGCGTTCCGTCAAATATTGTCCATCGCAGCGAGAGGCTCACGTTCCAGGTCTCACCACCGGCATAAGCGGAAGGCAGCGTATCCTGGACGCCAAACTGACGCGCAGAACCGCCGTCCCCGTTCAGACTTAATGAGGGAAAATCGCTGGAACGCGCCTGCCGGATGGCGGCGTCGGCCGCCTTGAGCCGCGCAAATTGGGCCTGCAGGTCCGGCCGTTGTTCGAGGGCCCGGGTCATAGCAGCATCGACGGAGTCGGCCAGGCTCACAGGCAGACTGAGCTTGCTGATGTCCTGGACATGAAATGGTGTTCCCGGCGGAAGCCCCATCGCCGTTGCCAGGTCTCCGTGCGCGATCTCCTCGGCCCCCGTGGCCGCCTGCAGATCATATTCGGCCTGGGCCGCCACCGCTTCTGCCTCCAGCACATCGGGCCTTGTGGCCAGCCCGTGCTTCAGGCGTTCTTCGGCGTCTTCCTTTACGGCCTGCGCATTCTTCAGGCTGACCTCGGCAGCCGCCCGCTGTCCCATGGCATTCAGCAGGCGGTAGTAGGCCGCCATCACTGCAAAGATGGTCTTCCGGTGCGTGTCATTAAAGGCAAGATTGGCGGCGAGAAGGTTGGCCTTTGCTGCCTCCACTGCGCCGCTTCTCCCGCCGAAGTCGAAGATCAGATACTCCAGGTGCACCTCAGGTGAAAACGTGCCATAGGTCTGGCGATAAAAATCGGAAGCAAACAGGACCCGCGTGCGCGTCGTGTTGGCCACGGCCACGGCAGCAATTACCGGATACCATGCGCTCCGTGCGATGCCTAGCGCGGCCGCGCGGGCCTTGGCCTGCTGCCAGGCCACCCGCGTCTCAGGATCATGTTCTTCGGCCAGGTCCACCAGCTCGGCCAGCGTGTACTCATGCGCCGCATCCAGGGAAAGGGCGGCGCCGGGAAGCGTGGGCAGTGACCGGCTCAGCTCCTGGGCGCTTTTGCCATGCCAGATTTTGTCTGGACTTTCCGGGGCGCTTTGCCCTGCCGCACGATCCAGGGAAGAAACCACACCCATCAAAATCAAAAAAAATATCGTGCTCTGGAAGGGTCTTTTCATCCGTGCTGAATGGAAGAGGTCTGCTGATTTTATTTTGCCGTCCCCGCACATCATGGGGCAAATCAGCAGGCGCCGCCCTCTGCTGGCACCGTCGCTGTGTCGGTGGAAATGGATTCCGATGGAGCGTCCCAGGGGAGCCTGAACTGCGCCACCGGTCGGAAGCTCCTGCGGTGCAGTGGCGTGGGACCGTATTTTTCAAGCGCTGCCAGATGCTCAGGCGTACTGTAGCCCTTGTGTGAGGCCAGTCCGTATTGAGGATAGACTTCGTGCAGCTCTCGCATGCGCTGGTCTCGGTAGACCTTGGCCAGCACCGAGGCCGCGGCAATGGAGATCGAAAGAGAATCCCCATAGATGATGCTGGTCTGTGCGCAGGGCAGATCCAGCCGCATGGCATCAATCAAAAGATGGTCTGGCTGGGGCATCAGCCTTGCCACAGCTCCCGTCATCGCCAGCCGGGAGGCCTGGTAGATGTTGATGCGGTCAATGGTCTCCACATCGACCTCTTCAATCGCAAACGCAATGGCTTTTTCCTCCACCAGCCTTGCCAGGCGCTCGCGGTCTTTACGAAGGAGCTGCTTGGAATCGCGCAGGCCGCGAATGCGGGTGTTCTCCGGCAGGATGACGGCCGCAGCCACCACGCATCCAAAGAGCGCCCCTCGGCCCACCTCATCCACACCGGCGACCAGTGTGGCGCCTTGCGCACGCGCAGCATTTTCAAATTTGTTACCACAGGACAGCGAGCGCAACATGCGCCACTTCTGCGTGGCCGCCGTCACGTCTGCCGGGCCATGCGAGGTTTTCGCCGGGGGCATGGAGATGAGTTTACGGCAACCAGCGATGAGGAAAACAGCCCCTCAGCTGGGCTGCCCGCGCTGCGGGGTCAGAAGCATGGCGGCCGAAGTGGTCATGGAATGGACCCGGCGTAGGTTGGCCGTGGCAATGCGTCCGCTCACATAACGCCAGACAAACCATCCGAGAACAGAGAGCAGCACCAGCAGCACGACCACGCCGGTCCAGCGCAGCCGCTGCCCGGAACGGACCGTCTCTACATGGCGGGTCTTGCTGACATTTTCGGCAAACTCAATCCAGTTGACGTCCTCGTCTTTGAGGTGTCCGCTTTCCCGGTACGCAGAAAGAAAACGCTCGACCCAGACATTCTCGTCCAGACCAACTGCGCGGGCATAATTGCGCACAATTCCCTTGTTGAAGACACCGCCGGGCAGCAGATCAAACTGCCCCTCTTCGAGGGCCAGCAGATGACGACTGCTGATTTTGGTGGCATCCGTGATGCTTTCCAGGGTGATGCCGCGCGATTCGCGTTCTTTGCGTAAATCTTCGCCGAACTGACCCATGCCTACAGTCTCATGCAGTCTTGCTGGGGTCGAAACACTATCGCGGCCAGGATTTTGCCCAGCCTCTAGTGCAAACCATAAAACTCCTGCCTCGACAAGTCAAAGAAAAATCGGGTAATTTCTGCAATTTGTTACGTTTTGATATCACCCAGACCGCATCTTTCGCCCCTTTTTAAGGCCTTTTCTCTCTAATCGGCAGCATTTCTCACTTTGTTACACTCAAATTTTGCAGGACCCACTGCTGTTTCCCTGGGAACAGCGGACCTTTACCTCAGGATGTCTCCATGAACAAGCTTGTCCTCGGCAATCTGCTGCACCGCCCGCTCCGTACCCTGATTGGCGTTTTTGCCGTTGCCGTTGAAGTCGTCATGATTCTTTCGATCGTCGGCATCATGATTGGACAGGTCTCCAACGCCAGAAACCAGACCGGAGGCATCGGGGCAGACATCATCGTGCGTCCGCCGAATGCAAGTTTCGTCACGGGCGTGGGCGGCGCTCCGGTCCCGGCAAAAATTGCCGATGTGCTCGCAAAGCTGCCCCATGTTGCCGTCGCTGCGCCTGTCATCACAGATTTCAATATGGCCGGATCGGTGGAAACCCTTTGGGGCATTGACTACCAGAGCTTTAATGCTCTGCGCCCCTTTGTCTTTCTTGCCGGAGGTCCGTTTCAGGGTGCAAACGACGTGATTGTGGACGACGTGTACGCCCGTGCTGACCATGGTCATCATGTCGGCGACATCATCCGCATCAAGGACCATCCCTTCCGCATCTGCGGTATCGTTGAGCACGGCAAAGGTGGCCGCAAGTTCCTGCCCATCCACACTCTGGGCGCTCTGATGGGAAATCCCGACAACGCTTCTCTGTTCTACATCAAGAGCGATGACCTCAAAAACCAGGAGACCATCCGGAAGGAAATTCTGGCCGTTCCCGGCTTGGGCCAGTATCAGGTACAGACCATCCAGGAATGGATGTCCCTGATGACACCAGAACATCTGCCGGGCTTTACCCCGGCCCTGAACAGCGTCATCGGGATCGCAGTGATTGTGGGCTTCATTGTGGTCTTCCAGACCATGTACACGGCGGTCATGGAACGCACCCGCGAGATCGGGATCCTGAAGTCTCTTGGCGCCTCACGGTCCTATATCGCTCATGTCATTCTTCGCGAGGCGGCCCTGGTCTCCCTGGCCGGGATCCTGCTGGGCATTGCGCTGACCTATCTGGTGAAGCTGGGGCTGAGTTACCGGTTCCCCACCATCCCCTTTCCGCTCACTCCGGGATGGCGCATCAACGCTGCCCTCATTGCCTTTACAGGGTCCATCCTGGGCGCACTTTATCCTGCCCTGAAGGCGGCGCGAAAAGACCCCATCGACGCCTTGGCCTACGAATGATCTCCCGCCATCGGGAAGGTGGTGGGATCAAGTCCCTTTCATGACCGGTTTGCCCTTGTCATTCCAGCGAAGATGGCCAAAGGGTGTGTGATGGTCATGGGTAAACAGCACAAGCCATTGCTCCGGAATGGCCCGCGCATAGAAGCGTTTCCGCTCCTCAATGCAGGTCAGCGGATCAAGGTCATAGCCCATCACCCAGGTGATATCGAGGTGGACACTGGTGGGAATTAAATCCGAAATATAGCAGGCGTGGCTGCCGCCTGACTCGATATGCACAGCCATCAGCTGCGCGGTGTGTCCAGGGAACAGTTCGACTGAGATGCCCGGCACAATCTCGCGGACTTCTCCTCGTCTGAGGTCGAGCAGCGTCATCTGCCCGCTTTCAATCAGAGGATCATAGTTGGCGCTGATATAGCTGACAGCGTCCCGCTCCAGTTGCAGGTGCCCATGCTCGACTTCGCCGCGATGCGCAAAATAGCGCGCATTGGGGAAAGTCGGAAGGATGCGTCCGTCTGCAGTACGCGTGGTGTTCCATCCGCAGTGGTCAAAATGGAGATGCGAGTTGATGACCACATCTACATCTTCCGGCCGGATCCCAGCAGCAGCAAAGGCGGAGGGCAGCTTTTGCTGTGCACCAAAGATCTGCCGGTGTTTTTCACTGAGCTTGTTGCCAATTCCGGTCTCAATGGCAACGGTCTGCTTTCCGGTGCGCACCACGACCGTGTTCAGGCCGAGCAGAATACGGTTCTGCTCATCCGCCGGGACGCGCTTTTCCCACATGGTCTTCGGGACCACACCAAACATCGCCCCGCCATCGAGAAAATAAAATCCGTCACTCAGCACGGTCAGTTCAAAGTCGCCGAGATGGGTGCGTCCACGCACCAGATCATGCGAATCGGCGCGCTCTGCGGGATGACTCACTGGGCTGCTCCTGTTGGTTTCAGATATGTCTCAAACTGCCATAGGATGCGCTCGAAAAGGTGCGTGTGCGCTACCGGTCCGGCAATTGAGTGTGTCTTGCGCGGATAGGGCTGAAAATCATACGCAATCTTTGCATCAATCAGCTTCTGGATGTACTGGATCGAGTTGGCAAAGTGCACATTGTCGTCGCCTGTCCCGTGGACCAGAAGCAGACGCCCTTTGAGGTTTTTCGCACTCTCCAAGGCCGAGGCCGCATCGTAGGCCTCCTTGTTCTGCTCAGGCAGGCCAAGATAGCGCTCGGTGTAAATGGAATCGTAGTTGCGGAAGTCTGTTACCGGAGCCACAGAAACTCCCGCACGAAAGCGGTCTGCGTGCGATAGTGCATTCAGAGTAAAGGTGCCACCCCAGCTCCAACCCCACCATCCCAGACGGTTTCTATCGAGTTGCGGATACCGGGCCAGCACCTGGTCCAGCGCAGCGAGCTGGTCGCTCAACTGCACCGGACCGAAGTTTCGGTAGGCGGCCTGTTCAAAATCGCGTCCGCGGCCACCCATCCCTCGGTTGTCCACATGCAGCACAGCAAAGCCCTGCTGGGCCAGAAGCTGGTCAAAAAAGAACATGGCCCCGCCCCAGCTATCGCGCACAGTCTGCGCATGAGGGCCGCCGTAAGGATTGTTGATCAGCGGCACACTTCCCGGACCGCTGCTCTTCTTCGGCAGCAGCAGAGAAGCATAGAGGATGGTTTTTCCGTCCGCAGCCTTCAGCTCCAGCATCTCCGGCTTCACAAGCTCATATCCTTCCGGCAATTTGCCCCTCCAGATGGTCTGGCAGGATGCGCCCTCGGCATGGCACAAGCTGAAGGAAGGCGGCGTCATCAGTGAGGAGGCATGATCAAAGTAAGTAGAGGTGCCTTCGGCAAAGTCCGGATCGTGATAGCCCTCGGAGGAAGAGACCTTTTGTTTCTGTGAACCATCGAGCTTCACGCTCCAGATCTGTTGCTGACGAGGATCACCCTCATTGGAGACGTAATAGACCGTGCGCGTCGTCAAATCGATGGACTTAACAGAGCTGACCTCGTAATCACCCTTTTCCAGCTCTCCGGCCAGTTCCGCTTCGCCCGCCAGCGGGTTCGACGCGACATAGGTATAGCGGTACATGTGGGTGTGTCCGTCGCGCCAGCTGGTGATGAGGAACTCGCCCGGAGCAAAAAAGTGCACATCGTAGGCCTCGTCGAAGAACCTGTCGTCATTCTGTGCCAGTACCAGCCGCGAGTCTCCGGTGCGCGTGTCCGCAAAGTACAGATTCAGGTGCTTGTGGTCGCGCGTCAGCACCTCGATCCAGACCACATGAGGGTCCACCCATCCAAAGCGGGGGACATAGTCATTGCCCTGGTCGAAGGGGACCCGGATCCATGTGGTCTTGCCGCCGTTGATGCTCACCACCCCCACGCGCACGCCAGGATTCGGGTCTCCGGGCTGGGGATACCGCTGCTCGTCCACACTCGCATGCGTGGGGATCCAGTCCACGATGGGGTACTGCGGCACTGACGCCTCGTCCATTTGCAGATAGGCAATCTGCCTGGAGTCTGGTGACCAGAAGTAATTGCTACGCACGTCCAGCTCTTCCAGATAGACCCAGTCCACCTCGCCATTCAGCAGGGTCGGCTCATGCGTACTGGTCAGGGCCACGGCCTGTCCGGAGGGCCTGCCCACGTAGAGGTTGTGATCATGCAGATAGGAGATGTACTGCCCATTGGGCGAGAACTTCGGGTCATCCCCGCTGCCCTGGCCCGTCTGGCCCACTTCCATACCTGTGCCGCTCTTCAGGTCATAGAGCCAGAGCGTGCCATTGGTGTCAAACAGCAGATGCTGCGAATCCGGGGCCCAGATGTAGTCCGGCTCGCCATAGCGCGCACGATGGTCGCGGTCCTTTTCCCCAAGCTGGACGTTCATGATGGGGGCAAGCTTCTCGTGATCCAGCAGCTTGCTGGTCTTTCCCGTGGCGGCGTCCATCTGCATCATGTCGCCGTTGTCGCCAATATAGATGGCGCGCTTGCCATCCGGCGCCCAGGACATTTCCGCCGGAGGGCGGCCGGTCTGGACGCGGCCGGTAAAGATGTCTGCTACAGACCATTGTTTTTGCGCATGGGCAGGAAGTTGCCAGACAGACCAGCAGAGAAACACAAAAGCAGCGATGCGGCGCACTGAATACCTCGAAAGGTGAATTTCCTCAAAGAGAACAACCCATTCTACAGTGTGCGCGTTCAGCGGCGGGGACGGTCCCAGACCAGAGCGTCAAAGGCGTGCTTCTCTATAAAGCCGATGCGGCGATACAGTTCCAGCGCACTGGTATTCTCTTCCGTCACGGTCAGCGTCAAGGCGGCAAAGCCTCTCCGGCGCAGATTTTCCGCGCAGGCCTGGATCAGGTGCAGCCCCAGGCCATGCCGCCGCAGGCGCTTCGACACGCAGACCTGGGTGATGTGGGCCACGTCTTCGCGCACCCGGGAGCAAAGCAGCACTCCGGCCAGAGAATGGTCGCTGACCCGGACGACCGTGCGTGAGGACTGCGCATCGAAGAGGCCGCACCCGGGAAAGCGCACAATGTTATGCAGAAAGCGGAGCGATCCGCTGACCGTCCGGTACTGGTCGTTAATGTAGCTGTCCAGATGCCCCTCATAGGCCTCGGCAATCAGTTGGCCGGAGGGGTGATAGTCGCTCTCCTGCCAGGGAAGCAGCTCCAGGCCTTCAGGCAGAGGCGGCGACGGAAGCGGACGAAACGCGGAGAGGTCCAGTTCCATGAAGAGGCGGCGGAAGAGCCGGAACCCCGCGCGCCGGAAGATGTCCTCATGCAGCCCGTGCCGATGCAGCAGCAGCTGGGACTCAATCCGATCAATCCCGGGCGAATGCTGGAGCAGTTCGAGCAGATGGCGGAGGAGCTCCTCGGCCACCCCGGGCGAAACATGCGGAAGGGTAAAGACGTCCCCGATAATGGCCTTGTGGTCTTCATAAACACAAAAGGCATATCCGGCAATCCGGCCGTTTTCCAGGGCCACGTAGCCAGGAAGAATGCGCGAATCAAGGTATTGCAGCAGAAGGTCGGCTGAGGAGCGGTAGTCCCAGTGCAGACGCTCGCTCCAGACACGGCTCTCTTCTTCGAGCACAGGCCGCAGACTGTTGGCCGAAAAGTGCCGCAGATCGAGGATCTCAAGCTGTAATGCCGAACTCACGTTGTCTCTGCTGGTCCTGAAAGAAATGGCCGCTGCACCATGCCGCTCGTGCCAGGGCCTTTCTCCGCGCCAATCTTATTGCGCAGCAACCATATAGATGACCAGGTTCTGAGCAGGATACACGAAGAGTGGCTCATAGCGCCTCCCCTTCAGTTTTTGACGCAACTCGTCCACATAAGACGCCCGGACCACAAGAATATGTTGTTCTGGCGGGACCCCGTCGCTCTCATAATTCACCGTTTTCCTGTTGCGATAAAAAGAGAGTCCATACTCCATGTCTCGCCGCACCTTGTAGACCGCCACCGTGCCGTCGGGGGGAACAATCTGCTCCAGCATCCGGGCCAGCGGCCGCGCCGAGTAAGTGAAGTCAATGAGCTGGACGGTGCCTTTGGTAGACTTTACCTCGCCCAATCCGAAGAAAGGTCCGATGCCATACAAAAAGAGCACCAGAATGATGATGGGCACCATGGTGGCGATGCGCAGCCGCTTCAGCCCAAAGCGCTCCGTGGTAATGAGGATGAAGATCGTGGCGGCAAACCCGGTAGTCCCTGCCGCAAAGAGCGCCGCTCCCGGTGGCATCTGGTCCGGATGCTGAATGAGCCGCGGCAGCAGCAGAACGAGCACGGTCAGCAGCCCCACGACCACCCCATGCAGAATCAGCAGCCACGGCCGGAGGCCCCGGGCGCGCATCCGGTTCAGATAATCCCCGCTGAGAATCGTGAGCGGAGGGATGGAGGGAAGCACGTAGCCCGGCAGCTTGGATTCTGAAAACGTGAAAAAGACAATCGGAATCAGCGCCCAAAGTACGAGAAACTCCGGAAAGGCATCCCCGGCGCGCGGATGGCCCATGTAGTGGTGCTTGGCCCGGCGGGCCTTCCATTCCGCAATTGAGTCCTTCACCGCGTCAGTCAGCGCGGCAATCGCGATGACGGCCCACGGCATCAGACCCAGGAGAATGACAGGGATGTAGTACCAGAAGTGCTGCTCGTGCTCAAAACGGTTGGTGGCAAAGCGCTCAATATTGTGTTCCAGAAAGAAAACGCGCAGAAAGTTAGGATTGCGCTTCTGCACGGCGATAAACCACGGCAGCACCATGGCGAAATACAACCCGATGCCTGGCCACCAGACGCTTCGTCGCAGCAGGGACCACTCTTTTCTGAGCGCCGCAAAGATGGTGATGATGACAATGGCAAGAAACGGGGCCACGGGCCCTTTGGCCAATGTGGCCGCTCCTACAAAAAAGTAAAGATCAAAGAGCCAGAACTTGCTGCCAGTTTCATACCATGCGTACCAGCCCAGCATTCCAATACAGAAGGGCGCCGCCAATTGCATGTCCGTCGAGGCGCCGCGGGCAAAGCTGAGTATCGCCGCGCAGGAGGCCGTCAGCAGTGCTGCATCCAGTTGCCCGCCAGGGCGGAAGCGGCGCATATGCAGATAAATCAGAACAATGAGGACAAAGGCAAAGCTGGCCGAAGGCAGGCGCGCTGACCAGTCATGCACTCCGAACTCACGGAAGGAAAACATCGCACGCCAGTAATAAAGCGCGGGCTTTTCCAGCCAGGGTCTGCCATAGAGAATGGGCGTGATGTAGTCGTGCCGCGCCAGCATCTCCCGCGCCACCTGCGCGTAGCGGGGCTCATCGGCACCCACCAGCCCGATGCCGTCCCCTCCGAAGATGGGCACGAGTCCGTAAAACAGGAAAAAGGCAGTAAACAGGAAAAGTGTGGCCGTCTCCAGGGCAGTTCCCAGGAAAGGAAACCGGCTCAGGAGCGTCGTGGGCGCAGTTCGCAGCGTCTTGAGGCTTTTCGGAATCGGCACGTTCGTTTTTATGGATTTCCGGCGAATTACTTCCGAAGCTAGCCTATCAGATTTGGTCAGGCGACCTCGTGGACTGCCCGGCTAAGCATCTTACGGGCCACAGCCAGGATCATGCCGGTAGCGTCCGGTAGCGGGCCGTCCAGAGTGCATCCGCTGGCATGGGGGTGTCCCCCGCCGCCGAAGGCCTCCGCAATATGGGCCACATTGACTTTGCCCTTGCTGCGCAGGGAAAGCCGGACGCGATGATTAGGCAGCTCGCGCAGAAAGATGGCCACATCCACCCCGGCAATGGCGATGGCATAGTTCACCAGTCCTTCGCAGTCCTCTTCTGCTGCATGGGTGCGCAGCATGTCTTCGTGCGTCACCCACATCCAGGCAATGCGTCCCTCCCGTCGCAGATTGGACAGCGCCGCCCCCAGCAGCAGCATCTTCGATGTAGGCCGGGAAAAATAGACGTCCCGCGCGATAGCCGCAGCATTGGCCCCATGCCGCACCAGTTCCGCCGCCAGGTCAAAGGTGCGGGCGTCGGTGCCGTCGTAACAGAACTGTCCCGTGTCGGTAAGCAACGCGGTGTAAAGACAGGTGGCCATCTCCGGAGTCATGCGCGCTCCGGCCATCATGGCCAGTTCGTAGACCATCTCCGCCACGGCGCAGGCTTCCGGATCAATCCAGTTGATGTTGGCAAAGGCCTTTCCGCTGGAGTGATGGTCAATGTTGATGAGAAACCGCCCCTCCAGCCCCTGGAGACGCGAACGTTCAATGCCATCGCATTCAAGCAGAATCACGGCATCGTACTCGCCTTCCACGCGCGCCATCTGCCGGATGGCAGAAGAACAGGGCAGAAAGCGGTAGATCAGCGGAACGCGGTCGCAGGAGACCATCTCGGCACGCTTGCCGAGCTGCTCCAGAATCGAGGCACAGGCCAGCATGGACCCGATGGCGTCGCCATCAGGACGCGCATGCGCCGTCACCAGAAATCTCCGGCCGCGCTCAATCGCATCCAGTACAGCGTGGATATTGTGCCTTTCTGCCATACTGCTTTCCTGTTTCCCCGCGAGACGCTCTTAGTCCCCGCCTGTCTTGCTCCTTTTCCTCACCCTTCCCAGAAGCTCATCAATCCGGGCCTTCATCTTCTCCGACCGATCAATATGAAAGACCAGATCGGGTACGTGGCGCACGCCCATGCGCTCCAGCAGTTCATGCCGGATATATCCGCGCGCTGCCATCAACCCTTCCAGCGTTTCTTCTTCTTCCTTCACGCCCCCATCCACGGCCACATAGATCTGCGCCGACTTCCCACCCGGATTCAGCAATACCTGGCTGACATAGGCAAAGCTGATGCGAGGGTCGGAGAGTTCACCTTCAATCATGGCCCCGATCTCCTCGCGTAGCGTCTCCGCTACGCGGTCCTGATGATATTTACGCGCCCGTTGCTCCGGCATTTCCTGCTTCCCCTGGTTAAACGATTGAGAATATCAGACTTGAGGGGCGGATTTCGAGGCTTGCCTGACGAGAGGTGCAAAGGAGACGAGGAAATTCCCGAAAATAGGGGGTCTAGTCTTCCAGATACTCCCACCAGATGTCTGCCACCTGCGCCCCCAGCTCGCCGGCCAGGCGCACGGCGGTCTCTTCCACCTGTTGCATCAGTCCGGAAAGATACGAACGCGAGTTGGAAATAGCGGCCACGCCGAGGGTGGCCGACTGCCAGGTTATGGCCTGGTCCATCTCCGCAACGGAAACGTTAAATCCGTTCCGCAGCCTCTCTTTCAGGCTGCGCACCACCTGCCTTCGGTCCTTGAGCGACTGGGCACTCTCGATCCGGACTTCGATGGTCATGGCGGCAACAGGCATACCTCTACAGTAGCGCCATTTCATCTTTACGGGATGATATGTTGCAATCAGCAGTGAGCATCATGAGCCAGACCCACGGTAAGCCGCCAAAAAAATTCTGGATCTTCCTTGCCGCAGTTGCAATGCTGGCGCTTGCCATCGTTCTGCCGCCCCTGATCAATCTGGACCGCTACCAGGGCCAGATCGCCGCCGCCATCAGCCGCGCCATTGGCCGTCCGGTCCATCTTTCTTCGGTGACTCTGCGCCTGCTGCCGCGTCCCGGCCTTGAGCTGGGCGACTTTATCGTGGAAGAGGACCCTTCCTTCGGCGCCGAGCCGGCGCTGCGCGCCCCCAGCGTGGACGCCTCCATCCGGCTGAGCTCGCTCTGGCGAGGGCGTCTCGAAATCGGACGGATCAGCCTGGACCAGGCCAGCGTCAACATTGTCCGGGATGCTTCCGGGCGATGGAACCTTGGGACCGTCCTCCTTCAGGCCTCACACATTCCCAATGCGCCCACAGCACAAAGGCACGCGGGCCAGTCGCCGCGCTTTCCCTATATTGAAGCCACCAACACGCGCGTAAACTTCAAGATCGGGGAGGAGAAGAAGCCCTTCTCTCTTTTGAACGCAGACTTTGCCATGTGGCTGGAAAATCCTGACGAATGGCGTATCCGGCTGGAGGCCCAACCTGTGCGCACTGACATTGATCTGGACCTGGCCGATACCGGGACCCTGCGCGTGGAAGGCTCCCTCCAGCGGGCCACCGAACTGGGCAATATGCCCGTCCATCTTCACGCTGAGTGGACCAGCGCACCGCTCGGGCAGATTAGCCGCCTTCTCTTTGGCACTGAATCTGGCTGGCGCGGGGACCTTGAAATGACAGGTGACATTACCGGCAGCATTGCCGCGCCGCAGTTCAAAACACGCATCCGCATGACGGACATCCACCGGCAGGAGTTTTCCCCTCTGGAGCCTTTTCAGGTGGACGCCACCTGCCAAGGTGCCTACCAGCAGCCGCAGCATGCCCTCCATGATCTGACCTGCTTCTGGCCCATCCACGGCGGTCACCTGCTGCTGACCGGCTCAGTCCCGGACGTCGAGCACCCCGCTCCGGCCCTTCATCTTCACGTCCAGGATGTACCGGCGGCCTTTGCTCTGTCCGCCCTGCGGCTGGTCCGCAACAGCTTTGCCGCCTCTGTTCAGGTTTCAGGTACGGTGCAGGGAGACCTGGACTATGCCCATCAGCTTTCCGGATCCATCTCTGTCGAGCATTTGTCCTTCCGCCTCCCACAGATGGATGCCCCGCTCATCTTCCCGACTCTGCATCTCGTTTCGCCACCGGTCCAGCCGGCCCCGCGCAGAAAAAAGAAGGCGATGGCGCCTCCACCATCTCCCGCATCGCTCCAGCTTGAGACTGCCGCTCTTTCCCTTGGCGGGTCCGCTCCTCTGAACCTGTCCGGCAGCTTTCGTTCTTCAGGGTTTACCCTTACCCTCCAAGGGACTGCATCCGTTGCGCGCCTTCGTCCTCTAGCAGCAGGACTGCATCTGGCATCCGGCATCCTGCCAGCACTTGCTCCCCAGGGCAGCGCAGAGATGAATCTGACGGTGCAGGGCCCCTGGGTACAGCCCATCAGCATTTCAGAAAATCCTGTACCGACGGCCTCCACCCAGGGCGTTCTTTACTTCAAAAATACTCTGTACCGGGCCGCGTTTCTTTCCGGACCGGTTGAGGTGCTCTCTGCGCAGGCAGTCTTTTCCCCATCGCAGATCGTCTTCTCTCCTGTGTCGGCCGTGTTCCAGAAGGTCCCCTTCACTTTGGCCCTGACCTTACCCTTGCGCTGCTCCGGCCAGAGCTGCACACCACAGTTTCTCCTTACGGCACAGCAACTGGACGCCGCCTCTCTGCAATCGGCGCTTCTCGGGGCGGGGGAGCACAATGAATTCCTGCAGCAGATCCTCGCCCGGCTGGAACACGACCGGCCCCAGTGGCCGTCGCTGGAGGGTACTGTTGAGACCAACACCTTCACTCTGGGACCGCTGGCCGTGCATGAGGCAAGCAGCCATCTGCGGATTGCAGGACGCAGGGTACAGTTTCTTTCCCTGGACGGCCATGCCCTCAACGGTGTTCTCCACGCCACCGGAACGCTGGATGCATCCGACGTGCCGCTCTACAGCTTCGACGCGCAATTGACCCATGCCAGTGCAACGGCCATCGCCAACCTATGGCACGGGGAACGAGCATCGGGCACCGTGGGTCTGCAAATGCACCTTAGCCTTTCGGGATACTCGGCTGAAGACTTGCAGCACTCTGCCCAGGGCAGCTTCCAGTGGGACTGGAGACAGGGTTCGCTGGGCGCCACTCCCGCAGTGCTCGAACACTTCGACCAGTGGAGCGCCAGCGGCACGATCCACAATGCGCAGCTCGTTCTGGAAAAATCTCAGATCTCCCGAGGAAACGTTGCCGGTGTGGTTTCCGGCAGCATTGGTTTTGACCGGAAATTCGACCTGAAATTCACGCAAAAAACTGAAGTTGCCGAGCACCACGGCATACTCCATAAACGCTCCTAAGGAAAACCGCCCATGGAAGAAATGGCAAAAAGCCGCAAGCAGAGCCTAAAGTGAGATAGAGTGGGTAAGCCAGCGATTGGACTGAACATGCGCCGTTGCTGGCGAACGGCGCCGCAAACGTGTCGCCTGGAAATTGAGCTTCAGTCACAAGTCAACCTGAGCTAGAAAGGAAGCACAGCACTTTAAACAGCCCAACTGTTTTGTATCGGTATGGACCCGCATGGTCCGTACATACGCCCGGGCTGCCCGGCCCAGCAATCTGGCCGGGCCGGGGCATGGGAAACGGCACCCGCCCGGATTACCGTTTTGTCGCCTCAGCCTGCTTTTTTTCTTTATTGTTTACAAAGTTCTCCGCCGCACGCAGGACCCGGTCGCGGGCATAGGAGGCATCATGCCATCCGCGGATCTCCACGCGTTTGCCTTCCAGGTCTTTGTAGATGGAAAAGAAGTGCGTAATCTCCTTGAGCATGTGCGGATAGATCTCTGAGTAATTCCAGACGTCCTTGTAGCGCGGATTGTTCCGGCCTACAGCAAGGACCTTTTCATCCAGGACCCCCTGGTCCATCATCTCCAGCAGGCCAATCGGGCGGACCTGCATCACGCAGCCGGGAAAGCTGGGAGCATCGACCAGCACCAGCACGTCCAGCGGATCGCCGTCGTCGCTTAAGGTTGAAGGAATAAAACCATAGTCACCGGGATAATGCACAGGCGAATACAGGTTGCGGTCGAGACGGAAGACATGCAGCTGCTTGTCGTACTCGTACTTGTTAATGCCCTCAAAAGGGATCTCAATCACGCTGTTGATCACCTCGGGGACCTTGTCACCAATCGGGAGTTCCAGATAATTGACCATTCGTTTCCAGTGTACGCAATTCCTGTTAGAGTTCGATGACCACGCGCGGTACCACGCCCGGCGCTTTATAATCACAAATCATGAAGGCCCATGTCTATGTGACGCTCAAGCGGACGGTGCTCGACCCTCAGGGGCAGACCATCCACAATGCACTCAAAAAGATGCAGTATCAGGGAATCCAGGACGTCCGTCAGGGAAAATATTTTGTTCTGGACCTGGATGGCTCTCTTGACGCCGGCACCGCCAAAGCGGAAGTAGAACGAATCGCCAGAGAAGTGCTGACCAACCCCGTGATTGAGGAGTTTTCCTACCGCCTGGAAGAAGCCAGGTAATCAGCACTGGGGGAAGAGGCCACACGGCGTCCTCATGCTTCCCGGCCTCTCCTTCATCTCGGTTTTTGCCCCGCCTGGAGCAGAATCGGTCTGGCCCTTCCCGTCGCAATTTCCAGAAAAGCCTGTGCTGCGCGCGTCAGGGTTTTGTCTTTTCTGAAGACCAGCGCCAGTTCGCGGCTCAGCCGCACGCCCTCCACCTTCAGCATCTTCAAAAGCCCGGCCCGCTCGTCATCGCGAACATTGGACCGGGGCAGAAAACCCATTCCCAGGCCAGCGCCGATCAGTCGCTTCAACAGCTCGCTTGAATCCACTTCCATGGCCACTCGCGGGTGGACATCGTGCGTCCGGAAAAGATCGTCAATCTGCTCGCGCTGGCGGCCATGCTTCGGCAGCAGCAAGGGATACTGGAGCAGCTCCGCAAACTTGATCTGCTCACGATTGACCAGCGGATGCGTCTTGGGGACCACCAGCGCCAGCTCATCCTTGTGAATGACCTCAATGAGCAGACGAGGGTCCTTCACCGGCAGCGAAACGACCCCAAAATCCACCTCCCGATTCAGGACCGCCTCCAGTGTCCGGGAGCGGTCGGCACGTACAATCGACAGGTTTACGCGGGTGTATTGCTTTTTGAATTGGGCAAACACCACCGGCAGCACATAAAGACTGGTGGCCTCGTTGGCGCTGATGGAGATCTCCCCGCGTGGCGAGCGGTGCAGCTCCCCAATGGCCACCATGATGTGGTTCGAGGCCTGGAGGCAATGCTCGGCAAATGGCTCAAAGAGGCGTCCGGCAGCGGTGAAGGTGACCTTTCCGCCATCGCGATCAAACAAACGGGCCCCGACTTCATTTTCCAGGGAGCGGATCTGCGCCGAAATCGCAGGCTGGGTCACGCCCAGCTTATCGGCTGCCCGGGAAAAGCTTTTCAGCCGGCTTACTTCCAGGAAGGTCTTCAACTGCTCAAAGTCCATGCACGCACAACTTCCTCTTCTGATTTGCTTGGCAAAAGGGCTTGTTTATACAGCTTATAACCCGGGCCGGAGGTCCATGGCCAGCATAAAGAACGTTGATAGATGAAATAAAGAGGCCCTCCCTCACGGAAGGTCCCATGACCGGACGCCCCGTTATCATGTTCTTTCATGCCGCAGACCGTTTCAATTGTCCCGCCGGAAGCCGCAGGCCAGCGCCTGGACGCCTGGCTGACCACCCAGCTTTCCGGCATCTCCCGCTCGCGGGTGCAGATGTTGCTTTCCCAGAACCAGGTCTTGCTGGATGGTAAGACGCCACGGCCCTCTTATAAATTGCGCGGAGGCGAGCGGGTGGAAGTCCTGGGGGACCCGGTACCCCCACCGCTGCGGGCGTTTGCCGAAGAGATTCCACTAGAGATTGTTTACGAGGATGCTGACCTTTCCGTCATCAATAAACCGGCTGGAATGATGGTCCATGCCGGGTCAGGCGCGACCGAGGAGGTGCGGAACCGCGGCACACTGGTCAACGCCCTGCTGCACCATTACCGCCAGCTCTCCTCCGCCGGCGGAGAGCTCCGCCCCGGGATTGTGCACCGTCTGGACAAACAGACCAGCGGGCTGATTGTGATTGCCCGCAATGATGCCACCCACCTCAAGCTGGCGGAGATGTTCTCCCGCCGGCAGGTCCGCAAAACCTACATCGCTTTGGTGCACGGCCACCTCAAGCAGGACACCGGCACCATCCATGCCGCCATCAGTCGCGATCTGGTCCGCCGGACGCGCATGACCACACGCCGCTCCACCGGCGGCCGCGTCGCCATCTCGCACTATGAAGTACTGCGGCGCATCGAGTCGGGTCTGGGAAAATTCACCCTGGTCCGTGTGCGGATCGAGACGGGACGGACCCATCAAATCCGCGTGCATCTTGCCTCCCTCGGGCACCCCATTGTCGGGGACACGCTCTACGGAGCCCCAGCGCGCATCGCCGCCCCACCGGGCCGCCGCAAGGAGCAGCCCGTACCTGCGCCCGTGGTCCTGGACCGGAACTTTCTTCATGCCGCAGAGCTGTCCTTTGCACATCCCCGCACGGGAAAGGTCCTGGAACTTTCCGCACCCTTGCCCGAGGAGCTGGAGAAATTCCTTGCGCTGGTCGAGGCCGTCCGGCCAAAGTAGAAGGCGGAGAGAATGGAGGGAAGCCGGCCCATGCAACGAAACATCTTTACGAATCTTCTGCTGCTGATCATTGCGATGGCACTGGTGGTCATTGCCCTCCGGCCTTATCTGGCGCCCCATCCGGTGCGGGCGCAATCTTTCTCCATGGCGCCTTATCCGTACTATTTTGAGCCCGGGACCCAAATGCTGCGCGCACCCGACGGCAGCAAACAGCTTTATGGCCGCGTGGTCATTGATATGCGCACGGGGAAGGTCTGGGGATTTCCCACAAACACGCCAGACACCTATCCCGTAAATCCTGTCGACAATAAGCCGCAGGTTTCGCATCCTTTTTATCTGGGAAGGTTTGCTTTTGAAGACATCAACCAGTAGGGCGGCCTCCTCGCTTCTGGCCTTCGTCCTTTTCTCAGTCATTGCCCCCGCGCAGGCCCCTAAGTCCGGCCCGTGGGAGATGCAAAACAGCGGCACCACGGCGGGTCTGCGCGGCATCTATGCAGTCGGCGGCGGCGTTGCCTGGGCCAGCGGAACGAACGGGACCGTCCTGCGCACAGAAGACGGCGGCTACATGTGGCAGAGCTGCGCCATGCCACCGGGGGCTGAAAAGCTCGACTTCCGCGGCGTCTGGGCCCGGGACGCACAAACTGCCATCGTGATGTCCAGCGGCCCCGGTGACCAGTCTCGTCTCTACAAAACCACCGACGGATGCTCACACTGGATCTTGCTCTACACGAACCCCGACAAGGACGGCTTCTGGGACGCCGTCGAGTTCGCCAACGAACGGCAGGGCATCATCCTTGGGGATGCCGTAAGGGGGTCCCTGACCCTTCTCCGCACCAGCGATGGGGGCCAGCACTGGGCCCGCGTCACTTCCTCGACGGTCCCGGGGCTGGCCGCCGACCCCTCCAGCGTAGGCGCCTTTGCCGCAAGCAACTCCTCGATCGTCTTTGCCGCACAGGTGCTTCATTCTCTGGATGACGGGAACTTTATCTACTGGTTCGGCACCGGAGGAAGGGCCGGCCCCTATGTTTTTGCCGGACAAAGCGAGTGCGACCCCAGGACGTATCACCGCGAACCGGCCCGTTGCTGGCTCCACTGGAGGGTGGCTTCGACGCGGCTTCCCTTGGCTTCCGGCAGCGCGGCCGGGGTCTTCTCGCTTGCTGTTCTTGACGGAGATGAAACCATCCATCATGCAGTGGCCGTGGGAGGAGATTACACCCGTCCTGATGAGCGGCAGGGTACCGCTGCCTGGTGGGACGAAACCACCCGGACCTGGACGCCGGCCGCTAAACCTCCCGGCGGCTACCGCTCTGCGGTCCAGATCGTTCCAGAGTCGGCCTCCGTGGGCGATTTTAAGAAGGCGCTATGGATCGCCGTCGGCACCAATGGCTCCGATATCAGCTACGATGGCGGCAAGACCTGGCAGCCCCTTGACAGCGGCAACTGGAATGCACTGAGCCTGCCCTGGGCCGTTGGTCCGCATGGCCGGATCGGCAAGCTGGGCCAACTTCCTGCCAGAAAATGAGCGGAACCGGCCCCTCGCGCGTCCTTTTCATTAGACCCTGAAAAGCGGCCCCAAGCCCCTCTGGAAACAGAGTTCCAAAAGGCGAGTCCGGCCTGCAAAACTGGTATTTTGGTAGAACATGGCAGAGTTTGTCATCAAGCTGGCCGATGAGCGCGGACACGTGCAGGAGCAGGTGCAGTCGGCTGCCTCCGCTGAGGAGCTGCGCCAGCGCTTTGCCCAAGCCGGCTACTATGTCTATTCGGTCAAGCCGCGAGGGCTGTCCACGGTCCGCAAAAAGGTCAAACTTGAGACGTTTCTGATTTTCAACCAGCAGTTCCTCACGCTGATTCGCGCCGGCCTGCCCATTCTGGGCTCGCTTGAAATGCTGGCCAAAAACCAAAAAAACACCGCCTTTGCGGCGCAGTTGCAGAATGTGGCCGCGCGCGTGCGCACCGGCGAATCCATCTCCGCGGCCTTTGAGGCACAGGGTGGCTTTCCCCTGATTTATACCACCACGCTGCTGGCCGGCGAGCGCAGCGGCAATCTCGAAGAGGTCCTCGGGCGCTATCTGGCCTTCCAGCGCGTGTCTCTGGCCTTCAGAAAAAAGCTCCAGGCCTCGCTGATTTATCCGGCACTGCTGATTACTCTTGTCTTCGGACTGTTTATCTTTCTCATCAGCTTCGTGGTCCCCCGCTTTGCCCAGCTTTACGACCAGATTGGCACCAAACTGCCTTCCATTACGCTGTATCTGCTGGCGCTGGGCAATGCGGCGCAGAAATATGTGTTCTACGTGCTCCCAGCGCTTGCCCTCATCGGCTATCTCCTCTTCCGCTGGAGTCGCACAGACTCTGGCGCGGAACGCATCGACAGTGTACGCATTCGTCTTCCCATCTTCGGGAAGATCTGGCTCAAGTATCAGGTGGCGCTCTTTGCCCGCACCCTCTCCACGCTGCTCTCTGGCGGTCTTCCTCTGGTGCCCTCGCTGGAAACCGCAGCACGTTCGATCTCCAGCAAGCGCATTGCAAAGGCCGTGTTCTCCTCCGTCACCAGCGTGCGCGAGGGCAAAAGCCTGGCGCGGAGCCTGGAAGGGACCCGGGTCTTCCCTGAGCTTTCCACTGAGATGATCGAAGTCGGCGAGTCCACCGGGGCCTTGCCGCAGATGCTCAATTCCGTAGCTGAATTTTTCGAAGAAGATGTGCAGACCGCGCTGACTGCTTCGCTTTCGCTCATTGAGCCCGCCATCCTGATTGTGATGGGCGTGGTGGTTGTCATCATTCTCATCGCGCTCTATCTGCCCATCATCTCCCTCAGCCAGGCAAGTGGCTTTCAGACATAAGGACGTACTATGGCACAGGCACCAGCATTCATTCCCGTGGAGCAGGACGAAGCAGAGCACGCCAGGCGTCTGGCTGCGCGCTACCACTGCGAATTTGTAGACCTGAAGCATTTCCGCATCCAGCACGACCTGTTCCGCACCGTGCCCGTGGACATGATGTTTCGCTACAATTTCGTTCCGCTTGAGCAAATGGAAGACCGGCTGGTGATCGCCGTCAGCGACCCCAGCCGCCTCATGGTGCTCGACGAGATTTCAAGCCTCCTCGGCCAGCGCATTGTCACCCGCGTGGCCACGCTATCGCAGATTACGGACCTGCTCAAAAAGACCGAGCAGTCACAGCGCGTTCTGGAAGAAGCATCCGAAGGTCTGACCTTCGATGTGCTCTCCAGCGAAGACAATGCGGACGAAAATCTTACCATCGAAAAGCTGACCACCGAGGAAGACATCAGCCCCATCATCCGCCTGGTGGACACCACCATCTTCACCGCGCTCGAACGCCGCGCCTCAGACATTCACATCGAGACCTACGATGACGGCGTCATCGTCAAATATCGCATTGATGGCGTGCTGCAGCAGGCAATGGCGCCCATCGCCCGCGAACACCATTCGACCATCCTTTCCCGCATCAAGGTCATGAGTGAGCTCGACATCGCCGAACGCCGCGTGCCGCAGGACGGCCGTTTTCGCGTACGTTACAAGGGCCGCCTGATTGACTTCCGCGTCTCCATCATGCCGACCGTGCACGGCGAAAATGCCGTGCTCCGCGTGCTCGACAAAGAGTCCATGAGCGAGAAGTTCCGCCGTCTTACCCTCGATGTCGTCGGCTTCGCTGAAGACGACCTCCGGCGCTTCCGCCGCTACATTCGTGAGCCTTACGGAATGGTGCTCGTCACCGGGCCCACTGGCTCGGGCAAAACGACCACGCTCTATGCTGCGCTCAATGAAATCAAGAGCGATGAAGACAAAATCATCACCATTGAGGACCCGGTCGAGTACCAGATTCGCGGCGTCACGCAGATTCCGGTCAATGAAAAGAAGGGCCTCACTTTTGCCCGCGGCCTGCGCTCCATTCTGCGCCACGACCCGGACAAGATCCTGGTCGGCGAAATCCGCGACCAGGAGACGGCACAGATTGCCATCAACTCTGCACTGACCGGACACCTTGTCTTTACCACTGTCCACGCCAACAATGTCTTCGACGTGCTGGGACGGTTCCTGAACATGGGCGTGGAGCCGTATAACTTCATTTCTGCGCTCAACTGCATTCTGGCCCAGCGGCTTGTGCGCACCATCTGCGAATACTGTGGCCACACGGTGCGCTACGACGAAGAGACCCTCATCAACAGCGGACTGGATCCCGCCGAGTGGCGTGACTTTGATTTCCGCGAAGGCGCAGGCTGTATAGAATGCGGCGGCACAGGCTATCGCGGACGGACGGCCATCCACGAACTGCTTGACCTGACCGATCCGATCCGCGAGATGATTCTGGACAAAAAACCCAGCTCCGAAGTGCGGAAACTGGCAGCGAAAGAAGGAATGCGTTTTCTGCGCGAGTCGGCTCTGGACCGCGTGCGGCGCGGGATCACTACGCTCAAGGAAATCAACAAAGTTACATTTATTGAGGCAACACGCTGATGGCCTTCTCCTTCCTGATGCCAGACACACATCGCCGCCCGCCGCTTGCCTGCGAGTTTCTGCCGCAGGGCATTGTGGCCGCGCACCTGGCGCAGGCCGGCCAGCCTGCGGCGGCGTTTGTCCCGCTTCCGGAAGGCGCCCTTGCGCCTTCGCTGAAAGCCGCCAACCTGGCTGACAAGGCCGCGGCCGCCGCCGCGCTCCGGCGCGCAGTTGAGGACCTCGGATCGCGCGAAAGAAATCTCACGCTCGTGGTCCCGGATGCTGCGGCCCGGGTCCTGCTGCTTGATTTCGATACGCTCCCGGCAAAGCCGGCCGAGGCCCTTGCAGTCGTGCGTTTCCGCCTGCGGAAACTTGTTCCCTTTGATACCGATGACGCCGCCATCAGCTATCAGGTGATGCGGCAGACGGCCGAAGAGGCCCATGTTCTGGTGACCGCCATGCCGCAGGCTGTGCTGGCAGAATATGAAGAAGTGGCCCGTAGGGCGGGGCTTGAACCGGGCGCGGTCCTTCCCGCCACACTGGCTTCTCTGGCGGCGTTGACGCAGCCAGACCCGGCCCTGGTGGTCAATCGGAATGGTCATTCGGTTACGACCGCCATCACACGGGGAGAAGAACTCCTGCTGCATCGCAGCCTGGACCTTCCGGCGGAGGAGGCGCGACAGGCAGAGGACCTGCGTCAGGCGGTGGCCGTATCACTCGCCTACTTTGAGGACACTCTGGCCACAACTCCGCAGGAAATCTTTTACGCCGGTCCCGGCGGGGCGGCCGGGCTGGCGCGTATTCTGGAGCAGGAGCAGTTTCGTATCCGCGACCTGGTCCCTGCCGCTGCAGTGGCTGAATCCAAAGACCTTCCCCGGTGCTTTCTGGCCGGGGTCATAGGAGCGCTGGCAGGCTGAATGCGCATCACGATCAATCTCGCTTCGCGGCCTTATGTCGAGCTGCGTCCCATCTACACCCGTCTGCGCCTGTGGATGTTCATCCTTGCCGCGCTCGCCCTGCCCCTGGCTTGGCTCCAGCACCTTGAAAAACAGCGCGCCGCCGCGGCCACGGCCCACGTGCGCGCGATGCAGGAACGCGTGGAACAGCTCCAGCGCCAGCAGCAAAGCTACCAGGCGCTCATGCGCCAGCCGCAGAATGCCGCCGTCCTGGAGCAATCGGATTTCCTGAATGGACTCTTCCGGCAAAAGTCCTTCTCCTGGACGGCCACGATGACAGACCTTGAAACTGTGCTGCCTGCCGGAGTGCAGGTACAGAGTATTGACCCGCAGATGTCGCCCGATGGACGGGTCACCATCCGCATGAGGGTCACCGGACAGCGCGAGCGGGCCCTCGAACTGGTAAAGAACCTGGAGCGGTCCAGGCACTTCGCTTCTCCGCGGCTGGCCGGAGAAGCACTGGCCACATCCAACCAGACCAGCCAGTCCATGCCCGTAAGCGCGTCGAACGATGTAAATTTTGACATCCTGGCCGATTACCGTCCGCTTTCCTCCGCGGGCGAGACCCTGCCCCCGGATGCACGGCAATCACGGAAAGGAGCGGCGGAATGAACCTGCGCCGTTTCTTTACCCTGCTTCATCTGCATGTGGCCGGTGTGGCCATCCTTCTGGCCCTTGACCTGTTTCTGCTGACCCGGCTCTTCTTCGCCTGGCATGACGCCGGCTCTGACCAATCAGAAGAATATGGGTCCCTGCACATGACTTACATGCAGCTGCAGGCGCAGATGTCGCACCTGGAGGGCCTTCCCAAGAAGGTGGACCAGGCGCGTACCGATGCAGACAAGTTCTTTGATCAGAGGATTTCGCCTAACTATTCCACGATGGCCGGTGAGCTGGGTGCTCTGGCGGCCAAAAACAGCGTCCGGCTCACCCGCGCGCAATACACGCCTTCTCCAGCCATCAACGGATTGACCGAAGTCCGCATTGATGCCAGCCTGAGCGGCGAATATGCTCCACTGATGCGGTTCATCAATGGGATTGAACGCGATAAAAATCACGTCTTCTTCATCATCAACCAGATTGCATTCAATGGGCAGCAAGGCGGTTTGGTCAATGTGCGTCTGCGCATGACCACGTACCTGCGCTCCGGCAGCGGACTGCCCCCGGCCACGCTTGAACCGGCGCAGTCTCATGCAGAGGCCGCACTGCTCGGCCCTCCGGAGGTGCGCTGAATGGCCCTGAAAGTTGGTTCGGAAGACAAAAAAAAGGTCGTGCTCGCCGGCGTCCTGGGTGCAGTCGTACTCGTGTTGCTGGTCCGCTTCCTGGTGGATTTCTTCGGAGGAAGCCCAGCTCCCCCGCCTGCGCCTTCCGCGGCGCGGCCCACGCCCCCCGCTGCTGTGGCCCGCGCAACAACGGGCGAGCACGCCGCTACAAAGCTTCCCGGAGCAGGGGGCAACCTCGACCCGACACTGCATCCAGAGTGGATGGCCCAGGCCGAGTCACTCGAATACACCGGCACGGGACGCAACATCTTTTCTCAGTTCTCTGCGCCTCCCGTCATTGAACGGGTCCATGCTCCCATCCGTCCCAGCCAGCGCGCAGCGCAGCTTCCGCAGGGGCCGCCCCCCCCTCCGCCCATTGATTTGAAATTCTTCGGCTATGAGGCGCACAAGGACGGAACACGCAAGGCCTTTCTGCTCCATGGGGATGACGTCTTCATTGCCTCAGAAGGCGATGTGGTCGACCACCGCTATCGGGTGCTGAAGATCAACCCGTTCTCTGTGGAGATTGAAGACATCCCCTACCACAATGCACAACCGCTGCCGTTGACACAGAATTGACCGCAAACTTCCTTATGGGCCGCCCGCACCAATCCGCAAACAGAGAATCAGGGTTCATCCTGCTTGCCGTCATCTTCATGGTGGCGCTCATCCTGATAGCTCTGGCCGTGGCTGCGCCGCGCATTGCTGCCGCCATTCGCCGGGACAAGGAAGAGGAGCTGATTCACCGCGGTCTGCAATACCGTCAGGCCATCCGGCTCTACTACCGGAGGTTCGGGCGCTATCTGGGCTCCATCGATGAACTGACGAACACAAATAACATCCGCTTTCTGCGCAAGCGCTACCTGGACCCGATGACCGGTAAAGATGACTGGAAGGTCATCCGTTTTGGCCAGGCGCATGTAAAAGCTATGGGGCTCTTCGGTCAACCACTCTCCAATACCGGGACGGCGGGCAGCAGCGTCCTGGGAGGCACGCCGCAGGGGACGGGATTTGGCAGTATCCAGCAAAGCCCTTCGGGTCTCTTCAGCTCGTCTCCGACGTCCTCGTCCAGCAGCACGACATCCTCTGACGGCAGCAACTCCAGCTCCTCCGACGGTTCCTCTTCTGCTGGAAATGGGAACAGCAGTACAGCAGGGACTTCCTCGCCCGGCAGCAGTTCTCCCAGCAGCGGCAGCTCCAGCTCCGGCGGGAGCCAGACCTTCGGAGGAACACCGATTGTGGGCGTGGCCATCCCTCTGGAAAAGGCTTCCATCAAGGAGTACAAACAACAGAAGCATTACAACGAGTGGGAGTTCGTTTACGATCCTCTGGAAGAGATGCAGCGGGCCAATTTCTTCGGAGGAACTACTAATCTGAACGGGAGCAGCTCTTCTACCCCAGGAAGCAGCGGAGCATCGGGCAGTACTTCCAGCCCCTTCAGCTCCAGCCCAGGAACTACCTCCCCTTCCGCGCCCTCATCTCCGCAACCCTAGCCCCTTGCTTTCATGGCTTGCTGCTTCAGTGCGAATAGCGCATCTCTCCTGCCGGCAATGCGATCGAAAGCCTGTTTCTTGCCGGAGGCAACGGGCAGGTCGCATAGGGAGTATAGGCACAGGGAGGATTCTGCAGCCGGTTAAAATCCAACACCAGATGTCCGGGATGATCAAGGCCGTGGTCCGGAAAATCTGTATAAAGAAAACGCGCTGCGCCATAAGTCGTGGAGCGGCTCGTCGTATCGCGCAGAATGAAGAAAAGCTGTCGGGCCTCCGGCTCCTCCAGGACCGGCTCTAGCTGCACTGCCTGTCCATCCAGTGTAAATTCCGCGATGCCCGGTACCGGCAGCTTCAGCGTCGTTCCGATGATGGTCGGAATGGCTTCCTCTTGCGGTGGGTGGAAGGGAACCCACGTTGCCAGAATGCGATAATGCGGGTCCGGAGCATACCAGTGAAGCCCCTGAAAGTGGATACGGGTCTCTGCCTGAGAGTCCTTGATGCGCAGTGCGTAGCGGTCGCCGCGATGGATCACCAGAAGTGTCAGCGTGCCGGCCCTCATGATCGTAGGATGACTGCCATCGGTCTCGATTTTTCCCGGACTCGCCGGGGCGCCATCCACAAGCAGCGAGGACGCAGGAGCGGAAAGAAACACCTGCTGTCCGCGCAACTCCAGTACCCCCAGATGCGGATCCACCGGTGCTTGCAGCCGAAGGCGGTTGTCTGCCGCCGACCCAAAGGAATTCGGCCCAGGTTTCAGCCATTCCAGCCCCACCAGGCTCAGCCAGCCATCCGGAGCAGAAAGCTGCCTGGCCCGCTGCTCGCGCCATTGCAGAAGCTCCTCTCTCCAGTGAGTGTCCACGGCCTGAGCGGTGGCAAAAAGCGCAGCCAGAAACAACACTCCGGCAAAAACACCTGTTCTACGGGTCCTCATATCGACCTTCCTGAAAATCTGAAAAATGGAAAAAATAGGCCCAAAAACCGCAGACTTTAGCGGCGACAGAAACGCCTGACAGCAGATGGAAAGACGGGAACCATAGTCTGAAGATTAACCCCTTCGCTACCCGGGTTCAATCCCCGCTACAATTTTCTCAGTGTCCTTAACGTTCCATTTGCATTCCACCCAGGGGACAGCGCGCCGGGCCACCATGCTGCTGCCGCATGGCGCAGTCGAGACACCCGTTTTCATGCCTGTCGGCACTGTCGCCTCGGTCAAGGCCGTCCCGCAGCACTTACTCGAAGAGCTGCACGCGCAGATCATCCTCAGCAACACGTATCACCTTTATCTGCGTCCCGGGCACGAACTCATCCGGCGTCTAGGCGGCCTGCATCGCTTTATGAGTTGGCACCGGCCCATTCTTACCGATTCGGGCGGCTTCCAGGTCTTCAGCCTGAATGAACTACGCAAAGTCGGCGAAGACGGTGTTGCATTTCGTTCGCACCTCGATGGAAGCCTGCACTTTTTTTCGCCGGAACACTCCATGGACGTGCAGATTGCGCTCGGATCTGACATTGTCATGGCCTTCGATGAATGCACCGAGTACCCGGCAGAGTACCACCGCGCCCGCGCGTCCCTTGACCTCACCCTGCGCTGGGCCGCGCGCAGCAAACGCCATTTTGACGCACACAGGCAAGAGCGCCCCTGGGGAGATGAGGTGGTCCCTTCCGCCATGCCCAGCCTCTTCGGCATCGTGCAGGGCGGCATGTTCAAAGACCTGCGCCGCGAAGCAGCCGAGCGCCTCGTCGAGATGGACTTCCCCGGCTACGCCATCGGTGGCCTTAGCGTGGGCGAACCGCGTGATCTGACACGAGAAATCATCGCTGAAACATTGCCTCTTCTGCCCAAGGACAAGCCCCGTTATGTCATGGGCGTAGGCTATCCGGATGAAATCGTGGAGTATGCAGAAATGGGGGTGGACATGATGGACTGCGTGCTGCCCACACGAGCCGCCCGCCATGGCCTCCTTTTTACCTCCGAAGGCCGTCTTAACATCAAGAACCGCCGCTTCGCCGAAGACCAGGCCCCCCGGATCCTCAATGCTCCTGTATGGTCTGCCAGCGCTATACCCGCGCCTATCTCCGTCACCTGATGGCCTCCCAGGAACCGCTGGCCGCAGTACTGAATACGCTGCACAATCTGGCCTTTTATCTGGATACCATGCAGAAGTTGCGCAGCAGGCTCGACCACCAGGCCGCGTCTTATGTCTGAGTGTGCCGCCATTGTGCTTGCCGCCGGGGCCTCTGCTCGTCTGGGACAGCCAAAACAGCTTTTGCAACTTCATGGCGAAACGCTGCTTCACCGCTCGGCCCGCCTGGCCCTGGAGGCCGGCACCTCTCCTGTCGTCGTGGTGCTCGGCTTTCAGGCCGCGCAGATGCGGAAGACGCTCCAGGACCTCGATGTGCTCTCTGTCGTCAACCCGAAATGGTCCACAGGAATGGGTTCTTCCCTGCGCTGCGGCGTCGAGGCCATCGAGAAGGCCCAGCCAGAGCGGGTCCTTCTTCTGCTCTCCGACCAGCCGTATCTTTCGCTTGGGGTCCTTCAGTCTCTTCTGAAATTGAGTCGGCAGTCCGGTGCTCCCGTCACCGCCGCCCGCTATGCGGACCGGCTCGGCGTCCCGGCCATCTTCCACCGAACGCTGTTCGCTGAACTGAAGGCAATCACGGGAGATACAGGCGCGCGTCTGATCATCGCTCGCGATCACCAGCAAAGCCCTTTCGTGGACTTCCCAGAAGGCGCCTTCGATCTGGATACTCCGGAGGACCTCACCCATCTGCGCAGCCGCAGCTGACAGGCACCCGCAGAGTTCTCCTTAGGGCAGGAGCGGCATTTCCTCACAGTTCCACGGTCCGCTTCAACTGCCCGCAAGCGGCATAAATGTCCCGACCGCGAGGGCGTCGGACATAGGCCGGAACACCGCCCGCCCGAATGCGCTGCTGAAACTGTGCGACTGTCTCCGCATCCGACATATGGAACGGCATCTCCGGCCCTGGGTTCCAGACAATCAGGTTCACCTTCAGAGGGAGGTTGGCTTTCCGCACCAGGCGCACCACCTCATCGGCGTCTGACAGACGATCATTCCGTCCCCCTAGAAGTACATATTCAAAGGTGATCTTTTCTTTGGGCCGCAGCGGGACCTGCCGCACTGCTTCTATGATCTCGGCAATCTTCCACTTGCGGGTAATGGGCATGATTTCCGAACGTATCCCGTCATTTGGTGCATTGAGTGAGATCGCCAGCTTCGGCCTCACCTTCTCCTGTGCAAAGCGCAGAATGCCCGGCACAATCCCTGAAGTGGAAACGGTCATCCGTGATTCCGGGATGCCGACTTCTTCCACCAGCAGACGCACAGCCGCCATCAGCTCGTCATAGTTCAGGAACGGCTCACCCATTCCCATAAAAACAAGATTGATGCGCTGCCTGCCGATCGCAAACCTCTGCCGCTTCAGTACGGCCACCACCTGCCCGGCAATCTCTCCTGCTGTAAGATTGCGCAGGATGCCCAGCTTGGCTGTCAGGCAGAACTGGCAGTTCACTGCACAGCCAATCTGGCTGGAGACGCAGATCGTTGCCCGCCGGAAATCATTCTGCGCCTCGGATCCATCGCCCTGCTCGCCGCCATCACCCTCCGGCATCCAGACTGTCTCCACCGTCTGACCATCACCCGCAGCAATCAGATAGCGCTCTGTTCCGTCCACGGACCGGAACACCTCCACAATCTGCGGCAATCCGACGCGATATCCGGCTGCGGCCAGGGATTCGCGCAGTGATCTGGGCCATGTAGAGACCTCATCCAGGCTTTCAACCCACTGACGATAGAGAGCATCGGCAAGCTGTCTGGTCCGGTAGTTCGGGGCGGAAAGCCCTTGGGTTAGCTGTGCAAGTTGTTGAAAATTAAGGCCAAAAAGAGTCTGGAACGCAGGGGATGCCGGAGCGTCTAAAATAGTAACAGAGTTTTTCCTGCCCGGCGGCATATAGAGACAGCATAACGCAACCTTCACCGAATCTCCCTGACGCCCCGGCAGCATCCATGTAAAGCACGATGGACAACGAACGCAATATCCGCCGTACCACCCTGCCCAACGGGCTGACCATCCTCACCGAGAAGATGGGACACATCCGCTCCGTCGCCATGGGCGTATGGATCCGCACCGGCTCTCGTCACGAGACACCGGAGATCAATGGAATCTCCCATTTCGTGGAGCACATGGTCTTTAAAGGTACCAAGTCCCGCTCCGCACAGTTGATTGCTCGCGAAGTGGACGCCATCGGCGGCAATCTTGATGCTTTTACCGGCAAGGAGACGGTCTGCTTCAACATCAAGGTCCTCGACGAGCACGTCCCGGTCGCCCTCGACATCCTCTCCGACCTGGTGCTCAATCCTGTCTTCTCCAGCGATGAAATCTCCCGTGAACGCGGCGTGATCCTTGAAGAAATCAAGATGGACGAGGACAACCCTGACTATCTCGTCCATGAAATCTTTACGCAGAACTTCTGGAAAGACCATCCGCTGGGGCGCCCGATCCTTGGCACCCGCGAGACCGTGCGCCGTTTTGAGCGTGACACGCTCTTTGATTTTTACGGACAGCGCTTCCATGGCGGCAATATGATCTTTTCCGCCGCGGGAAACATCGACCATGACGCTTTCGTCGAGCAGGTCACCCGCCGCTTTGAATCGCTGCCTGCCGGGACCCCTGTGACGGCACAGGCCCCGCCCCGTACGGCGGCCCGCATCATCCTCAGGAACAAGAAGGCCCTGGAACAGGTACAGCTCTGCCTGGGCGTGCCTGCTCCGCCCATCGCTGATGAAACCCGCTATGCCACTCTGGTGCTGAATACCATCCTGGGCGGGGGCATGAGTTCGCGCCTCTTCCAGACCGTGCGCGAAGAACGCGGCCTGGCCTACTCCATTTACAGCGACCTGAACCCATACCGGGACACAGGCTCACTCTGTGTTTACGCTGGCACATCGGCCGACCGCGCCATCCAGGTGGTGCAGTTGGTCATGGAGCAGTTCCGCCGCCTCAAGACCGAACCGCTGCCTTCCGACGAGCTCCGTCGCGCCAAAGACCAGCTCAAGGGCAACCTGCTGCTCTCACTCGAAAGCTCGATGTCGCGCATGTCCAACCTGGCGCGCCAGCAGATGTATTTCGACCATTTCTTTGGTATGCAGGAGATTTTGGACCGCGTCGAGTCCATTACAGAAGATCAGGTCATGGCGATGGCTAACCAGCTCTTCCAGCCGGAGCTGGTCGCCGTCACCCTGCTCGGCCGTCTGGACGGCGTCAAACTCACGCGCAGTCAGTTGGAGTGCTGATCGCCGTCCTCGATCCGCACTCCATCCCTGATCAGGCTTCAGAAATAGATCTTCGCAGCCAGTTGCACTGCACGGCCTGGTTGCGGATCTCCCGCGCCACCGTCCGCCACCGGAGTAATCACAGAAGTGATTTTTCCAAACAGCGGACCGTCCGTTAGATTCCCGTCTGGCCCGGCAAAGTTTGCATGGTTGAAGACGTTAAAGCTCTCCAGCCGTAACTGGATATACCTGGGGCTGTCCGCACGGCCCAAAGGAAAGTCTTTGAAGAGGGCCATGTTCGTGTAATTGAATCCAGGACCATGGAAGAAATTCCTCTTCACATTTCCGAAGGTGCCCAGAGGTTCGGGCGAAAATACAGAGGGGTCAAACCAGTAATTGCCGGCCGACCGCGGGTTTTTTACAGCAATGTGGAAGGTCGAGGTCACAGGTGTATCAGGGCAGGCGTAGAAGGCAAAACTGGCATCATTACAATACAGCGACGAGTTCAGCCCAATATCACCGATCGAAACCGGGTTCCCGGTTTGAAGCGTGGTGATGCCAGAGAGGTTCCATCCACCCAGGATTTCGTTTACAAAGTAGTTTTCCTTCCAGGACTGGGGCAGCGGTACGGTATAACCATAGGCCGCTACAAAACGATGCCGTGCGTCATACTCCGAGTTTCCATAGCTAAGATACTGGAACCCCGGAACCCAGTTTGTACCTGCAAGGTCATTGCCGTTGGCAAAGCCTGAACTTTCAAAGCTGGACCCATTGTCCAGAGCATGGCTGTATGTGTAAGACAGGATGTAATACAGACCATGACTTAGCTGCTTATTCAGGCTCGCCTGCAGCGAGTGGTAATTGGAGGAGCCATCGGTACGGACCTGCCCGACTGAGAGGAAATTCCCTGAGGTTTCAGTAAACCATTGCGGGGCCGTTAAAGAAAGGTGTGCCGCCAGGTTGGACAAGCAGGAACTTTCTCCCATGGCATTACAAGCTGCCACGGCGGCGGCATGTCCACTTGGAGTAATCTGGTCCGCTTCATATGCCCTGACCAGATGCCGCCCGAGTGACCCGATGTAGCCAACCGTCAACACCTGATTGCCGGGCAGTTCCCGCTGTATCTGAAGCATCATGTTATAGGCATACGGAACATCGTAGGAAGGCGAGATGGTGCTCAGATCATAAGGCACAAACTGCGAAAAGTTGATGGTCTGTCCGGCAGTGGGGAAGCTGTAAGGAAATTTGTTTGGTTCCGACATGCCCGCTCGTCCTGCAACGTCCTGGAAAGGATTGGCAAAACTCGGGCTGCCGCCCACATCTGTGGCCCCGGTGCTGGTGGTCCCAAAGGGAGGATCTTCCAGGTTCTGCAACTGGGCCTCTTCCGAATCCCGATTGAAGTACAAGCCAAATCCACCGCGAACTGAAAATTTGTGTGCTCCGGATGGACCCGTCAGCCATCCTGCCTCTCCTGAGGGCGACCATACGAAACCCACGCGAGGAGAAAAATGGTCGTATTTTGTAGTCGCACCACCCATGTTGTTGCAACCGGGGTCGCCAGGATAAAGCAGGCTCGGCTGGGCCGTGGGAAATACCTTGGATTGCGCACCCGGCGTAAAGCAGATGACTGCTTTTCCTCCGTATTGCAGGTTGGCGAATGGGGTCTCAATGTCGTACCCGGTGCCAAAATTCAACGTAAACGAGCTATTGATTTTCCAGTTGTCCTGCGCGTAGCCGTAGATCTCCCACGAGCGGGCATCAATCTCCGCACCCGAACCCTGCGCGTATGAGCTGGGAATACCCACCAGAAAATCCAGCAAGGGATCGCCTGAGGTAAAGGCGCCGCTGCCGCTAAAGCCGTAATTCCCGTTCAGGTTGGCATAAAACGGATTGTGCACCGTAAAGCGCTCCACATGCGCTCCAAACATCAGATTATGGTTTCCGACAATCTTGGTGAAATTGTCAGCATAGTCTTCGTTTGCATCCAGCCGGGGCTGCGGTCCATTGTTGCTGAAACCGAGCGTAAAGTATCCCGTGACACTAATCTTCGGAATCGAAGCGGCCGCTGGATTCTGCGGGTTAATCTGGAACCCGAGACTCGAAGGCGGCTGGACCGCCACTGGTTCGACCGCGGCGAAATTAAAGCGATAATACCCGGCCCGCAGCTCATTTAAAGTCGTGGGGTTGAAGGTATGCGTCCACGAAGCGCTGAATATCTTGATGTGCCGTGCAGCATCCTGAGCAAACCCCGGCAGGGTAGCGCCCGTAAACGGCAGCGCGTTGACGCTGGGATTGGACTGAAAGATGCTTGAGGCCCACAGGGCATCGTTGTCCGTCAGCTTTGCGTCGACCCGCACCACTCCTTGGTCCGCGCCTGCCGTACTGGCGGCGTTGAAGTTATAAAAGGCCCCGTTGTAGTTCGGAGAAGGCACATATTTATTGAGCAAGGTCGAAGAGATGGAGTTGAAATTTGTGACCGGCACATGGATCGCAGGCCCCGAAAAACAACTGTTCCACGGTGTCCCCGCCAGGCAGGTCCCATTCGGTCCCTGCAAAGCAAAGGGAAGGGGGTTTGACGTCAGTCCTACCGTGCCGTTGGTCCCATTGTTCGCAACATTGTTGTCGTTGGTCAGGTCTGCATAGCCAGAGCTGTTCCGTCCCAGCTGCGCATCTGTCGGCACACTCGTGACGGTTGTGGCCGCTGTTGCATTCCGCAGTCCCTGGTAAGCGAGAAAAAAGAACAACCGGTTTCTGAGGACCGGACCACCCAGCGTCCCTCCGAAAAGGTTCTGGTGAAATACAGGCCTTGAAGTAGAAAAGTAGTTTCCATTGTTGAGGAAGGTGTCCCGGTAAAACTCGAAGGCATCTCCATGGAAAGAATTGGTGCCGCTCTTGATCGTCTGGTTAATAATGGCGCCTGAATTGCGGTTATACTCCGGGTTCTGCGTGCCCGTTACAAAAGTGACCTCTTGAATTGCGTCCGGATTGATAATGAGTGCCTGGGTCTGAAGAGGCGCATCGTTGACGTCGGCCCCATCCAGCAAATAACTGTTTTCCTGGGTCTGGGACCCATTCGCCGAATAATTGCCAAAACGGTCTGAGGACTCGACCGTGCCCGGGCTGATCTTTTGCAGGACCGTGGCATCACGGCCCAGCAAAGGAAGCTGGACAATCTGGCTGCCCGTAATTGTGTCCTTTACCTGAGAATCCGAGGTTTCTACCTGTACGGCCGCAGCATTCACTTCTACACTTTGCGAGACCTCGCCCGGCCTGAGGACCGCATTGACCTCGCGATTATCATTGAGCTGCAACGTCAGTCCAGCAACCTTGAATGTCTGAAACCCGGAAACAGAGATCGTAATCGAATACGGGCCGCCAATGGCCAGCTGCGGGAAAATGTAGTAGCCCTTGCTATCGGTCGTCTGCTGGGAAGATATCCCCGTACTGGTGTTGAGTACCGTGACATTAGCATTCGGGATCACCGCGCCGGTAGGGTCAGACACCGTACCGTGGATTGCCGCATATACATTTTGCGCGGAAGCCGTTTGCGTTGGCAGAAACCAACAGAACGAGAGAAACACAAGGCCAAAGATGAGCGCCTGAAGGCGCCGCCCACAAGAACAACTCTTCATACCATTTCCCCCTGTCCCAGGAACTACGGCAAAAAATTGACTTGTGTGAATACGGAACCTACGGACAACGAATGCCGCAGCCCTTTAAACTAATAATGAACTATGCAACAGATGTACCAAACCGTTAACTGCGTTGAAATGAGAGTGCAAAGTGCTCAAAAAGAATAGTTTGCAGATGAGTATATTTACGAAATCGTAAATACAGGCTGCAGAGAGCACCGCTTTTATGTATGGAATTCCGTATTTCAATCTCCTCGATTGCTCCAGAAAACCATACGGGCGATGGGGACTCCTGTTCGCTGCCAGCGTCCAGCCTGGCCAGTTTCGGAATTCTGCATCCCAGGCCCTTTGATGGAGCGCTTGGCTGGCGTTGCGCGTCTTATTCATTTAGCATTTCTCTCGACAGGCGGAAAGTATCACCCAACATGCACAAATCTTTGATCACTCTGCTGACCCAATCTCTTTCCCCGCGCCGCAGGCGGTATGACGGATGCAACCTTCCTGAGTCTGGGTTCACCTTGATGGAGCTGCTCATTGTTATCTCCATCATGCTCATCCTCATGCTCATTGCTATCCCGAATATGCTCAATCTTCGCAGCCAGGCCAACGAGACTTCGGCCATCCAGTCCCTGCGCGCCATCTATCAGGCGGAGATCCAGTACCAGACCAACTACCCAGCCAATGGCTTTGCCTGCTCCCTGCAGGCCCTTGGCGGTGACGCCAGCGCCGGGCCTCCCAGTGCGCAAAGTGCACAATTACTTCAGCGCGATCTGGCCTCCGGCTCCAAGGCTGGATACACCTTCAACATCACCAACTGCCAGAAAACCACGGTGAATAATCAGGACATGTACACCAGCTATGAGGCCACTGCGGTCCCTCAGGCCGTAGGCAAAACCGGGCACCGCGGCTTCTGTATTGATATGACCGGGGAAATTAAAGCCGATCCGGCGGGGGGCACTAACTGTACGGTACCGATCCAGTAGGGCCTACTTCGTATGCCCCCCCGGGCGGCCAGGTTCGCCCGTAAGAAAGCTCCGCGGAGAGGACCGCATTCGAGTGCCATCTCCGGCCGGAACGCCGCTTTTTTCCATCATTCTTCTCAGGTCCTTATTTTTGAAAAATTTAACAGAATACGAGAAAATGGGCCGGCAAAAGCGGGAAAGCCGATGGCAAGGCGCAGGACATCGCCTGTGCTTCTCGGCAAAGCGACGTGGGCTTCTGCTGCTCGCTGCACTTTGCCTTTCTTCGCGTGTGCATGCCCAGGTTGTTAGCCCGCAAGCTTTCGCAGCCGTCGTAGACCGGCACTACAATTCGCTGCATTCTCTGTCCGTACACTTTACGCAGAAGTTCGATGGGATGGGCATGCACCGTAGCGAAAGCGGAGTACTCCTGCTGAAAAAGCCGCAGAAAATGCGCTGGACCTATTCCACCCCAGCCGGCAAGCTCTTTGTGCTGGATGGGCACAATGCCTACTTTTATTCTCCCGGAGACACGGAGGTCCCGCGGGTTCCGGTAAAAAAACTCGACGACCTCCGCTCTCCCTTGCGCTTTCTGCTGGGACATACGCAGCTTGAGAAGGAGCTCGGCTCCCTGCGCCTGGCTCCGGCAGAAAATGGAAGCTATGTCCTCATGGGTGTTCCCAAAGGGATGGAACAGCGCATCGCCTCGGTCTCCATTACCGCGCGTGCAGACGGTACCATTCAGTCCATGCGGATTGAGGAGACGGATGGCATTGTCAACACTTTTCTCTTCAGTGACGAGGTCCCGAATGCTCCGGCCCCGGACAGCGCTTTTCTTTTCCAGCCTCCGGCAGGTGTGCACATCGTGGACGGTGCGCCTCCGGTTTAATGAGAAGATAGAAACAGCACACGCACTGCCTTCATATGCTTAAGGTCATTTCCACGCACATCTTCCTGCGCCACCGTTTGCATCCTGGATTTCTGGAACTCTTTGCCCGCGCCGGGGCACAGGGTGTAGAGCTTTTTGCGGCCCGGCAGCACTTTGACTACACCAGCCGTGCCCATGTTCGGGAGATGGCCGACTGGTTCAAATCCAACCCGGTGGAACCCTTCTCCATGCATGCACCTCTCTTCCCCGACCTGGAGATGGGACGCGGCGGTGCACCAGCCGTCAATGTCATCCACCCGGAAAAATCACGGCGTGTCGAGGCCATGGATGAAATCAAGCGAGCGCTGGAGGTCGCCGAGCAGGTCCCCTTCCGTTATCTCATCCTCCATCTGGGCGAGCGAGAGGACACCTGGAATACGCGGTCGCTGGAAAATTCGCTCACCGCGCTGGAACATCTCCGGGCTTTTGCCAACCCCCTGGGCGTCAAGCTGCTGGTTGAGAACATCCAGAACGAGGTGACCCAGCCGCAAAATATTCTGGAAATCCTCAATGTGGGCCACTTTGGCGACATCGGCGTCTGCCTTGACGTTGGACACGCACACCTTGGGGAGGGCGTTGCTCCCGTCCTCAGCGAACTACGCCCGCACATTTACTCATCGCATCTGCACGACAACAAAGGCGGTCGCGATGAGCACCTCTGGCCGGGCGACGGTACAGTGCCATGGGAAGAGACCATGAGCGAACTGCGGTCCGCTCCTCGGACCCCCGCCGGAGTGCTTGAAATCCACTACTCGCTCGAAGAAAACTCTGAGGCCGTTGCTGCGAAGGCAGAAGCGGCCTTCCGCAAGCTGGGCCTTTCCAGTTAAGCAGCAACAAGAACACAGAAACGGGGCAGACAGGTCCGGACACGTCTGCCCCGAAAAATTTCGCAGGGAAAAGAGCGCGGCTAGGTGGCTCTTCTCCCGGAGATCAGCCGCAGCAACAGGGTGAGGATGACTGCGCCCAGCACAGCCACCAGAATGGTGTAAATCATGCCTCCCTGGCCTGCGAAGCCCAGCTGGCGCATAATGAATCCGCCAATCAGCGCCCCGATGATGCCGATGACAATGTCCATCAGCGCACCATAGCCGCTACCCTTCATGATCTTGCCGGTGATCCATCCTGCAATCAGGCCGACGATGATCCACCAGATAATTACGAACATGCAATTCTCCCTTCCGTCCTGGTTTACGCAGGGGACCTCAACAGCGCCTTCCTGCGGATTACTGAAGTGGATGGAACGTTATCGTATTTCAATACGCTTTTCAAGCGGAAATTCCACCTATGGATGGCCCTGAACGGCCAAAGCGCCTGGGAAAGGGGGTTGGGATTCGGATTCAGTACCTGGTTATCCACTGATTTTCATATACAACCCCTTGTGTGTTTTTCCTTGACAACGCATAATCGCCTCAGAACAGGGGGAGACGCGGTTTGTGACTGGATATAGCCGTCAGGATGTGCTGCGCATCCTGCGCATCCATCCCAGGCAGTTGCGCGGATGGGAGCGCAGCGGACTTATAGCTCCCAGGGAAACTTATAGCTTTCAGGACCTTGTCCAGTTGCGCAAGCTGCGCGACCTTCGCGCCACGCGCCTCTCTGCGGCCAGTATCCGCGCCTCGATCTCTGCCATGCGCTCAGTCTCCGGAATGGCCAATCCTCTGCTTGAGGCCAGCACCGTGCGGCGCGGGTCCCGGCTCATCTTCCGGCACTCCGGCGTCATCATGGAACCCATTGCCCGCCAGTTTGTCTTTGATTTTGACGGCGAGCATAGCCATGATCCCGCCAACGTGAGCGGTTCCATTCTGACCCCCACCCAGCGGGAAGCCCAGACAACCCGTCTTTTTCTGGAGGCGGTACGGTGCGAGGAGACGGGTAAGACCGGCGACGCAGTCCGCATCTATCACGAAATTCTTGCCCTCGATCCTTCTCATGCGCCCGCCAGCATCAACCTGGGCACGATTTTTTATCATCAGCGCGAGTTCACCGAGGCTGAACACCTCTATCGTCAGGCCACTCTGGCGGACCCGGAATATGCTCTGGCCTATTTTGATCTGGGCAATGTTCTGGATGAGCTGAAGAAGCTGCCCGAAGCGATTGAAGCCTACACCACCGCCATTCGCCTGGTGCCTACCTATGCGGACGCCCACTACAACCTGGCCCTTGCCTATGAGCGGACCGGCCAGCGGAGAAAAGCACTGCGCCACTGGACGGCCTATCTAAAACTGGACCCTATCGGTCCCTGGGCAACGCACGCCCGCAACCAATTGCGCAAGATCCTGGACCGCGAAAAGCTGGCCGTTGTGCACAGCAACACTAGAGCGACTCTCCATCGGGCAAAACGCCAGCCGCCATCGCTTCGTCTGGTCCGCTGACTCAGCCCTTGAAGGGCCACTCGTAAACGACCACACCCAGATTGTTCAGCATCTGTACCGTCGTCTCAATGTTTCTGCGCACCTGGAGACGGTTCGAGGGGGTCTCGGCCGGGTCTTCTTCCACCGCCACCACTCTTCCGTAGGGCCATTCCTCGGCAGGCAGCGAGCTGAGCGCGTCGGGGAGGTCGGCGATGCGAATCGTCAGCTCCTGACGGCGCGCCCTGGCCGGCTTCAGCATCGTACTGGGCAATGCGTTGCTATGCACCGGGTCGGGATACTCCACGCGGAGCGTAAGGTTCTCACTGCCCACAATCAGAAATGGATTGTTCCAGTTGGCAGCCTCATGGACCGCCATATAACGGCTTTTTGCCGGAGGCGGTACCGCATCCAGGGTTTCCCGCGCAGCATCCATCTGGGCCTTTTTGCTGGCCTGGGCCTGTTGTGCTTGTTTTGCCGCTTCAGGATTCTCGGCAGAGGGCTTCCGCATACAGCCGCCGGGAACCAGCAGCAGCCCCAACGTTGCAGAAAAACAGAGTTTAGGAAGAGGGAGGTCTTTCAGCTTCACTGCTTGAAGCATATCAAGCCGCACACATACCATGCACAGATTTTTCCCGGATGTCATCCCCGCTCGCCCGCAATGGACGGGAAAACGCGGCGTACCATTTTTGTAATCCGGAACAGATTGAACCCCTCCGCATAACTGCGCAGCACCGCACTGCGGACAAGCGGGAGACGCATCGCACGGAGGCCATTTTCAGGCTGTCGGTAGAAAGAAGCTGCCAGCCGCTCGGCAAGGCCAAGATTGGCCCGCAGCTTTGCTGTGAGCGCGACAAAGCTCTCTTTCGCATCGACGCCATGTTCCAGGGCGGACAGGACCGCAGAAGCCGCAGCCTGTCCACTGACAACAGCGCCGTAGATACCCTCCCCGGTCAGCGGATCGGCAAATCCCCCGGCATCTCCCACCAGAAACACGCGGTCCTCAGCCGGGGAGTGCCCTGCGGCCCCGAATCCAAGATGCTGCCCGGAAAAGTCTGCCGCCTTGGCCCCAGCGCCGGAACGGCCGGCAATGTAGTCAGCCAGCTTGCTTCGGCCCATTCCCAACACAGGACCTGCCGCATACAGCCCGATGTTCAGGTGGTCTCCTTTGGGAAAGACCCACCCGTACCCATTCTCGACCGGGGAGAAATCAAAAACCAGGCCTGTGTCTTGCTCGCCCGTGACAACGTGCGCCTCTAAAGCAAAGCCTCTGCGAAACCAGCCCGTATCGCCTATGAGACGGCGCACCGTACTGTTTGCTCCATCGGCCCCTATCAGAAAACGGCCCCGCCATTCACCTTCCGGCGTGACAACTGAAACACCACGTGCATCCCGGACAATGCGCTGGATGCTGTGAATCTTCTGTAGGCTGGCCCCGGCCTCCAGCGTTTTTCTGAGGCAGTAGGCGTCCAGCTCTTCGCGCACCGTCATTACACAGATGGTCTTGCCACTTCGCACCACCATGGGCGCGTAACCGGGTCGCTCCAGATGAATCTTCTGGACATTGCAGCGCACCACAGGCGACACGGGATACCGCAGAGCGCGCAGCGTCTTGACAGTCAGACCGCCGGCACACGCCTTCCGGCGCGGAAAGACCGCCCTGTCCAGCAGCAGAACAGACCTCCCGCGGATGGCAAGGTCATAGGCACAGGCGCAGCCTGCGGGACCAGCACCGACGACAATCGCGTCCCACTCCTTCATGCTTGTTCAGCCGATCATTCAATGGCCGTCATCGGAACCCGGATGGAAGCGCGGTAGCGATCGCCACGATAACGCGAGCAGGCCGCTTCGACCGGCGTCTCCTGTGTGGTCATGATCACGCGCGTGATGGAAAGAATGCTGGCCTTGCGAGGAATCGTCAGCAATTCGGCCTCCTGCTTGGTGGCGGCCAGCGCCTCAATGGTTTCATCGGCGTAGCCCACGCGCACGCCGTAGCGCTCACGCAGCGTCTGGTAAAGGGAGTGCCGGGAAAAATCCAGACGCTCAAGCCCGGGAAAGTGCTTGAGCGGAATATGTGAATCCTCGATGGCCATGGGGGTCCCGTCTGCCAGGCGCAGGCGGCGCAGATGCAGCACTTTGTCATCCTTCTCAAGCTTGAGCCGCTGGGCCAGGTCATCATTCGGAGTGATCACGGCCTGCTCTAACAGACGGGAACTTGGTTTCATGCCGCGCTGCCGCATCTCCTCGGTAAACCCCTGCAAATGCATGATGTTCTTTTCCAGCTTCGGTCGCGTCACAAAGGTGCCCCGGCCCTTTTCGCTGAAAGCGTAGCCGCTGGTTTTCAGCCCATGCAGCGCCTGACGCGCCGTCATACGGCTCACCTGATACTGGCGAGAAAGTTCTTCCTCGGAAGCAAGCGGATCGCCCTCGGAGAGCTCTCCGGACTGGATTTTCTCCATCAGAGCGCGTTGGATCTGGTAATAGAGCGGGATGAAACCGTTTTTGTCCAATGGATGAAAACTTACCTGGCTTGGTGTACGGCCCTTGACCACTTTGTTCCCCTCAGTCCTTGCGGATTGCCGAAGTGACGGAATCATTTAAGATGCATTCATCCCCGGCAGCTATATATGACACTACCAGCCGCATTTCCGGCCAGCTTAAAAAATAAACTCATTGTATCGGTCCAGGCATTTCCCGGAGATCCTCTTGACCACACCGAAACTTTGCGGCGCATCGCCCTCTCCGTGCTCAGTGCCGGAGCAGGCGGCCTGCGCGCCAACGGCCCGGAACACATTGCCGCCTTCCGCACAGCGACTTCGCTGCCCATCATCGGGATCCTGAAGCACTTTCGCCAGGGCCAACCGCTGATTACCCCGGACTTCGCCTCCGCCCGCTCCGTCGCCCTTGCTGGCGCCGACGTGATCGGAGTCGATTGCAGCTCCAACCGCCCGACGACCCTGGGACCGTGGCCGGAGATGGTCCACCGCATCGCCAGCGAACTGCACACGCCCGTGCTGGCCGACATCGCAACGCTTCCAGAAGCACTGGCTGCCGAGCAGGCCGGCGCCGCCGCCGTAGCCACAACCATGTATGGATACACGCCGGAAACCGCAGGCAGGCGCTCAGTGGACTGGGAACTGGTGGCGCAGCTGGTCAAATCCCTCAGGATTCCCGTCATTGTGGAAGGACATCTCCGCTCTCCCGAGGATGTGCGGAAAGCACTGGACCTTGGGGCCTTTGCCGTTGTCGTGGGTGCCGCCATCACCCAACCCGGTTGGATCACGACACGCTTCCTTGAAGCCATAAAAAACTGACCCCGCCTGGTTTCACCGCCGCAAACCACGCTTTATCGGGGAGATAAATTTTCGTCTGCTTGCGCTTTTTTGTTGCTAGACAGTACAGTTGTCTATACATTAAGTGAAATCCAGGGGGTCGTCTACTCAAAAAACGGCCTCCTAAAAATTCCTGCTGCAGAAACGGGCGCAAGTCCCGTTGCGGCGATGTCCAACATCTTTCCTCAAACCGGAGGTCCGATTCTATGCAAGCATCCATACGCCGTTCGCTATGGCCGCTGTTGCTGATATGTATCCTGCTGTTGCCCTGTTTGCCGGCAATGGCCCAGACCGTGACAGGTTCTGTACGCGGGACCGTCACCGACCCCAGCGGCGCGATTGTGTCCGGAGCAAAAGTCACGGCGACCAATGTGGCAACCGGAGTCAACACGGAAACCACCACCAATCAGGCTGGCGAATACTCGATCCGCTTTCTTCAGATTGGGCAGTACAAGCTCACCGTGGAGGCCCCGGGCTTCGAGACTGCAACTTATGGCCCGTTTTCTCTGGAAATTGATCAGGTGGCCAAGATTGACATTCCTCTCAGCGTAGGCCAGGCCAGCACCACCGTTACCGTCAGTGAAGACTATCAGCCCATCCTGCAGACGGAAAATGCCACCAATGGCGCCACCTTCACGGAAAACACCATCAACAGCGTGCCGCTGAATGGCCGCGACTTTGCGCAGATCACCGTCTTCACTCCCGGCGCCGTCTCCACCGGCTATGGCTCCTTCGGCACCGCAAACTCCACTGAGCGCTCGACGCAGGACACCAATGAGCCGAATGTCAACGGCAGCCGCCAGCAATCCAACAACTACCTGCTGGACGGGCAGGAAATCAATGAAAACATCAACAATACGATCGGCTATAGCCCCAGCCCGGACGCTCTGGACCAGGTGCGTGTCATCTCCTCGAACGCCAATGCCGAGTTCGGCAATGTGAATGGCGGGGAAGTCGTTATGGTGATGAAAAGCGGAAGCAACAGCTTCCACGGCAGCGCCTTTGGCTTTCTGCAGAATTACAATCTGGATGCCAATAGCTGGACGAACAAGAACAACGTAGTTCCCATCGCCAAGAACCCCTACACCCAAACCATCTTTGGCGGCACCTTTGGTGGCCCCATCGTGAAGGACAAGCTCTTCTTCTTTGTGGATTATCAGGGTGTGCGGGAGCATACCGGCGGCCAGTCCACCTTCAGTCTTGCGCCTCCGGCGTTTCTCAAGGGAGATCTTTCGTCACTGCTGACCGTCAAGGGCATTCAGCTTTATGATACGCAGCACCTTACCAATGGCCAGCCAACTCCCTATCCCAATAACCAGATACCGGTGAACAACCCGGTGGCGCTGTTTCTTGCTGCACATCCGGAGGCGTACCCCTCGCCCAACAATGCAACCACAGACCCACTGGGCATTTTTAACAACTATGTCGGCCCCAGCAACACCTTCGTGCGCAATGATCAGGGCGATGTGAAAATTGACTGGCACCTGCGCGACAAGGACGTCATCTCTTCGCGTTACTCGCAGGGATATGCGCAGAATGCGACCGTCAGCGATCCGGTCCCGGTCATCTTCCCCAGCGCATCCAACTATCCTGACCATCTGGGAAACATCACCTGGACACATACCTTTTCTCCTGCCGTCGTCAACTATGCACGCGCCTCCTATGCGCGCATCCAGTTCAACAGCGGCGTCACCACCGATCCCAGCGGCATCTTTGGGTTTGATGGAAACGCCAAGGTCGGCATCCCCAGCAAAGCACAACTGACACAGGGCTTCAGCCTGCAGTCCTTCTCCACCAGCAACACCACCGGATATCCGCAAAGCTTTGGCACCAACCCGACGCCGGAGGTCTTTGTGGACAACGTCTTTGAGTATGCCGACAACCTCACCTGGCAAAAGGGGCGTCATCTCTTTAAGTTTGGTGTGCAGTTCACCCGTTATCAGCAGAACAGCTTCTATCCGGGGAATGATGGTGAGCTGGGCTCCTTCAATTACAACGGCCAGTACTCCTCCCTGCCAGGTTCGGCCAATCCCTATCCTTTTGCCGATTTCCTTCTGGACCGCTCCTATGACGTCGCCATTGGCAACGTCACGGGCCTGACCGGCCAGCGCCAGTGGCGTGACGGCATCTTCGTCCAGGACGATTTCAAAGTCACCCCCTCCTTTACCCTGAACCTTGGCGTCCGCTGGGAGTATGACCAGCCCATCTATGAGGTCAACAACAAGATGGCAAACATCAATATGACGACCAAGCAGATTGAATATGCCGGCGTGGATGGAAACAGCCGCGCTCTCTATGATCCTTACTATGCGCAGGTACAGCCGCGTTTTGGCTTTGCCTGGCAATTTACTCCGCGCTGGGTCATCCGCGGCGGCTATGGAATTACCAGCTATTTTGAGGGCATGGGAGCCAACCTCCGCCTGACCCAAAACCCGCCCTTCCATACGGACTTTGAAGAGCAGGGAACAGCGCCGAGCGGGTCCGGCAGCACATACAATCCGGGTGTCTACTATCAGGCATCCAATGGTTTCCCCACTACCACACCGCCCACCACGACCTTCTACGTGTGGCCCAAAAACATGAAGCCCTCCTCCACACAGGAAGTTACCCTGACCACAGAGTATGAGGTCAGTTCGGCTTCCTCTCTGCAAGTGGGATATGTCGGCATTCTTGGACACCATCTCACCAACCCCTACTGGGGCAACCAGCTGCCCTATCCGGGAGCAACGGCCCCCTATGCCAACATCGTGGGCCAGAGTGGCGTCATCAAAATCAGTGCCACAAATGCCGCCAGCAACTACAATGCCCTGCAGGCCATTTACCGGCAGCGCCTGACGGCAGGCCTGGAACTTACAGCCAACTACACCTATGCAAAATCTCTGACCGACAGCTTTGGCTACTACGGCGTTTCCAATATCAGTGGCCAATATTATCAACAGAATGCCTATGACATGGCTGCGGAATGGGGCCCGGCCGGCTTTGACATTCGTCATGCATTGAGCGTCACCGGGACCTATGACCTTCCCTTTGGCCGCGGAAAGCAGTTTGGCGGCAATATGAACCGCGTACTGGATGCGGTGATTGGCGGCTGGAAGCTGTCAGGCACGAACGTGACCTATACGGCCTTCCCCGTCACCGCCAGCTCTCCGGCCAACTACTCAAGCAAGGTATTTGCCTTCACCGGCTCGGCGCGCCCGAATCAGAACCTGCCTCTGCATGTACGCAATCGTACCCTGAATGCGTATTGGGGCACGGCGCTCCAGGGCACGGCGTGTGCGTCAGACCAGGTCATTAACTCGCTGGGACAGCCTTGCGTTTTCAGCGCCCAGCCCAGCAATACCTTCGGTAACGTCCGGCCGATGTCACTGCGCGGCCCCGGTTTTGAGCAGATTGACATGTCGGTGTCCAAGTCCTTCGCCCTATGGAAGGAGCACACGCTCAACTTCCGCGGCGACTTCTTCAACGCCTTCAACATCGCCAGTTATCAGGCCCCCAACAACAACGTAACGGCTTCTTCATTCGGGCAGATTACCGGCACCACCTCCACCGAGCGCCATATCCAGCTGGCCCTCAAGTATTCCTTCTGACAGAAGTCTTGCTTCCATCGCGGCGCGGAGTTTTCCGCGCCTTCTTTTTTTTGCAGAAATTTTTAGCGGTATAGCTGTCCATACAGGTTGCTTTTAAGAGAAAATAAAGCCATGTCTCGAACCTTTCCCCATGCAATGCTGCGTGAGATTTATGAGCAGCCAGAAGCATTGTCAGCCACGATTCAGAACTATGTTTCAGACCAGACGCTCGCCCCTGAAGCATTTGCTGCCGTGGCCGATGCTTTGCGCGGGCACCAGCGTATTGTGATCGCCGCCAGCGGCTCCAGCCGCCATGCCGGGCTGGCCGGGGAAATTATGCTCGAAGACCTGGCAGGGCTTACCGTGGACGTAGAGTACGCCAGCGAATACTGCTATCGCTCAACGCATACGCTCCAGGACCCTGGCGTCATCGTCATCTCGCAGTCTGGCGAAACCGCCGATACACTCGCGGCCTTGCGCGAAGGCCGATCGCGCGGCCTTTCCACCGTGGCCATTACCAATAACCCCGCTTCCACGATGGCGCGAGAAGCCGATGCTTCTCTTCCAACCGTGGCCGGCAAAGAAAAGGCCATCCCCGCCACAAAAAGCTTTACCACGCAGCTTGCCGTGCTCTATCTGCTGACGCTTGCGATGGCCCGTCTTCGTGGACGCATGACGACCCACTCTGTCTCCACGCATATCGAACAGCTAAAAGAACTCCCGGGGCTGCTTGAAGGCGCCCTTGCGCAATGGGACGAGCAGTTGCTCAACATCGCCACCCAGACAAAAGGCGCGAAGGGGTTTCTCTTTCTGGGACGCGGGATCCACTACGCCATCGCTCGTGAAGGCGCCCTCAAGCTGAAGGAGTCCGCCTATGTCCAGGCCGAAGGCTACCCCGCAGGAGAACTAAAGCATGGTCCCAATGCGCTGGTCACCAAAGATGCCCCTCTCCTCATGCTGGCCACCCAGGACCGCAATGACCCGGACTCCGTCCTGCGCTATGAAAAGACGGTGCAATTGATGAAAGACATGCAGGCACAGGGAGCAGAGATCATCGCCGTCGCCACGGAAGGTGATGACGAAGTGCCCCGGATCGCGCACTTCACGGTTTCCGTCCCCAACGCCAGTGAGTATCTGCTGACCATTCTCGAAGTGGTGCCCCTCCAGCTCTTTGCCTACCACACTGCCATCCTGCATGGCGTCGACGTGGACAGCCCGCGGAACCTGGTCAAGGCCGTGGTCGAGGAATAGCCACATCAGCCATCTGGTAGCACAGGCATAGGTCAACGTCCTGGAGCGATAATGGCGGAATGAAAAAATCCTTTTGCTGGAAAGTGACCCTTTGCTGTTTTGCTTTCATCGGCACGCCAGGACTTCCTGCGCAGACGCCGCAGTCCTCTACTGCCTGCGACTGTAAACAGATGGAGCAGATGCGTGCGAAACTGGACGACTGGGCAGGGCTTGCCCGCTATCGGGAGGAAAATGCCGCACTCCCTGCCGTCTCCGCCGGAGCTCCGCGCGTGGTCTTCTACGGCGACTCCATCACCGATGCCTGGGGACGACTCACCGGCGTTTTCTTTCCGGACAAACACTACGTCAACCGCGGCATCAGCGGCCAGACCACTCCGCAGATGCTCGTGCGCTTTCAGCAGGACGTGGTCCATCTGCATCCTGCTGTGGTAGTGGTGCTGGCAGGGACCAACGATATTGCGGGGAACACCGGCCCCTCTTCGCCGCAGATGATTCTCGATAACTTTGCTTCGATGTCTGCTATCGCCAGGGCCAACGGCATCCGGATGGTCATCGCATCCATCCTTCCCGCTGCCGCCTATCCCTGGAGACCCGGCATTCAGCCCGCGGAAGAAATCCGTCAGGTGAACCAGATGCTCAAGGATTTATGCGACAGGGAGGGACTGGTCTATCTTGATTACTACTCGGCCATGGCCGACGCCAGCGGTGGAATGCGCCCCGGGCTTTCTTCCGATGGGGTCCATCCGACTGCCCGAGGATATGAAATCATGGCGCCTCTGGCCGAAGCCGCCATCCGGCAGGCCCTGCAGAAATAGCCGCGTCCTGTTTGCGCATCAGGCCACTGGATTTTCCAGCGTGCCAATACCGTCCATCCGGATGCGGACCACGTCTCCACGTTGCAGAGTAAATGTCGCATCCGGAACAATCCCGGTGCCCGTCATCAGAAAAACGCCGTGGGGAAAGCTATTGTCGCGGAACAGATATGCGACAAGTTCCTGCAGCTCCCGTTTCATGGCGGCGAGCGTGGTTTTCCCGGAAAATGCCGTTTCTCCCTGCCGTTCGATCTCCAGAAAAATCCCGGTCTCCTTCGCAAGTGGGGCCGAATCCAGCAGAATACACGGCCCCAGGGCGCAGCTTCCGGTATAGATCTTTGCCTGGGGCAGGTAGAGCGGATTTTCCCCCTCGATATCGCGCGAACTCATATCGTTACCAATCGTGTGGCCCATGATCTTGCCATCCGGCCCCAGCAGGACCACCCATTCCGGCTCGGGGACCGACCACGATGCATCGGAACGAATGCGCACCGGCCCGCCCGGTCCGACAACCCGTGAACCGGTGGCCTTGAAGAAGAGCTCCGGACGCTCTGCCGTGTAAACACGGTCGTAAAAGCCACCCCCTCCGGCATCTTTTGCTTCTTCCATGCGGGCGTCGCGGCTGCGATAGTAGGTAACGCCAGCGGCCCATACCTCCTGGCCCTCGATAGGAGCAAGGACTGTACCCGGACCCGGTCCATCTGCGGGCCTGCCCCCGATTGCGGCGCGGGCCGCTGCCTGCAGGTCGCCCCCGGCAATGAGCTCGTCCCACCCCCCAACATGGAGCGGGAAAAACCGCCCTTGTTCCTCGACCAGCACCCCGCGGGTTGTTCGATAAAGCTTCATGGGTCGCAGTCCCACCCAGAGTACACAACGCAAACAAACCCTGTCGCGCCAAAGTTGATCCCGCGGGGCAAAGAAACAGCGCCGGTGACTCCGGTTTCCGGGTATCCTGAAGGTAGAAGTTGCCCACCATGCTCAACCGGGAAGAGAAGCTCCCATCTCTCAAACTCACTGTCGTCCAGTACGCGATTGTGGGCATTTTTCTGGTCCTCATTTTCGGGCTTTGGCGATTACAGGTGGTGGGGGCGGAAAATTACCGTGCTCTGGCCGAGGCCAACCGTATCCGCAAAGTCCCCATTCTGGCTCCGCGCGGAAAGATCTTTGACCGCGAGGGCCGCCTTCTGGTGGACAACTATCCCTCAGTCTCCTGCTTCCTGGTGCGCGAGCAGGGACATGACTACATGTCAGACCTTCCGCGCATCGCCCGTGGCCTCCACATGACCGTAGACCAGATTGAGGCCATTCTGAAGAAATACCAGACGGCGCCCAAGTATCAGCCGCTGCCCCTCAAGCAGGACATTACGCCGGATGAGCAGGAGTTCATTGAGGCCCACCGCGATGAGTTCCCCGAACTGGAAACAGTCGAGGAGCAGCGCCGCCTCTACCCCAAAGACGGATTTGCCGCACACCTGATTGGCTATGTGGGTGAGGTCAGCGAGGAGATGCTGAACGACCCACGTTACGCTTATTACGAGCCGGGCGACGTGGTCGGCAAGTCCGGTGTCGAGCAGTCCTATGACGCAATTCTTCGCGGACAGGACGGATCGCGCGACGTGATCGTGGACAGCCACGGACGTGAGGTCGGGAAGCTGGGCACCGAACATGCCGTCCCCGGCAAAAGCCTCCGGCTTACGATTGACATTGATATTCAGCGCGCAGCAGAAAACGCCCTGGAGGGCCATAACGGCTCCATCATCGCCATCGACCCGCACACCGGCGAAATCCTGGCCCTGGTCAGCAGGCCCGCTTTTGATCCCAACGACTTTGCTGTCCGCATCGGACGCGAGGAATGGAACAAACTCATCACAGACCCTGAGCATCCTCTGCTGAACAAGGCCATTCAGGCCCAGCTTGCTCCCGGTTCCACCTTCAAGATCATCATGGCTGCCGCTGGTCTTGAAGAAGGTGTGGCGCAGGACCTCAATGTCCATTGCAGCGGCGGCGCGGTCTTCTACGGACGCTACTTTAAGTGCTGGGTCCATGGCGGCCACGGCGAAGTGAATATCACCAAGGGGATTTACCAGTCCTGCGACGTCTTCTTCTACACGCTGGCAGAAAAGCTGGGCATCGAGAAGATCGCAAAATGGGCACATGCCTTCGGCCTCGGAGAAAAGACCGGCGTGGACCTTCCCAATGAAGCGGCCGGCACCATGCCTTCAGAAGAGTGGAAGATGCGCAACTTTCACCAGAAATGGTTTGCCGGAGAGACCATCTCGGTGGGCATCGGCCAGGGCGCCGTGGCCGCTACGCCAATTCAAATGGCCCGCGCCATCGGAGGCATTGCCTCCGGCGGCGTCCTGAAACGTCCCCATATCGTGTTTCCTGATGAGCTGCCTCCCGATTACCGGAAGGCCATTCTGGACACCTACCCCGGCTCCGGGGACAAAGTTGTCCCCCTCGATCCGCAAAGCTGGGAGACCATCACCGATGCCATGGTCGAGGTCATGAGTCCCGCCGGAACTGACCCCAGCGCACACCTGGAAGGAATTGATTTTGCCGGCAAGACCGGCAGCGCGCAGACGATGAGCAATGCCCTGGCCGCGCGGCTGGGACATTCGCACTCCGTTCACGACAACGCGTGGTTTGTCGGCTTTACCCCGCGACGCAATCCTGACATTGTCGTCTGCACACTCTTTGAAGCAGGAGAGCACGGCCGCCTCGCTGGCCGTCTGGCGGCCCGCGTCATCGAGGCCTATGTGAACAAGCAGAGGCGGCTGAACCATAACCTGGTGGCGAAAACTCCGGCCAAAGTAGACGTAGGGGCCATCTGGAACGACCCCGTGGCGCGGGAGCTGAACGGAGGAAAACCAGTCCTGACCGGCAAAGAGAAGAACGATGCCCTGTGGGGCGGACACTTCTATCTCAATGTGCCGCCCACACTGGCCGATGCAAAACTGCCTTAATATTTTGGCAGCTTGGGATCTACATCATTGGCCCACGCAGTGATGCCGCCGGCCAGGTTGGACACGTTTTTAAATCCGCTCTTCTGCAGGAACTCGGCCGCCTTCTGGCTGCGTCCACCCGACTTGCAATGGACAACGATCTCGCGGTTGGGGTCAAGTTCACTGATGCGGTTCGGTAGCTCGCCCAACGGAATCAGGGAGGCGCCGATGTTCACAATCTGGTATTCATGCGGCTCACGCACGTCGAGGACAAAGATGTTCTCTCCCGCGTCGAGACGCTGCTTCAATTCTTTGGGTGTAATTTGTGGAATGCCGTTTTGCACAGGTGCCGCCTTCACTTCTTCTTCGGGAACAATCCCGCAGAATTGCTGGTAATCAATTAATTTTTTCACAGTCGGATGCGTTCCGCAGACTGGGCAGTCTGGATTTTTGCGCAGCTTCAGTTCGCGGAACTTCATTCCCAGTGCATCGACCAGCAGCAGGCGGCCAATGAGTGGCTCACCCTTGCCGAGGACCAGCTTGATGACCTCCGTTGCCTGAATCACCCCAAGCAGCCCGGGCAGAATACCGAGCACACCGCCCTCTGCGCAGGAGGGAACAAGTCCTGGTGGTGGCGGCTCAGGATAAAGGCAGCGGTAGCACGGGCCCTCTTCGGTGGCAAAGACACTGGCCTGCCCTTCAAAGCGGAAGATCGAGGCGTACGCATTGGGTTTGCCGCTGAGCACGCAGGCGTCATTGACCAGGTAGCGCGTGGGGAAGTTGTCGGTGCCATCGGCAACGATGTCGTAGTCCTTGATAATCTCAAGTGCGTTGGCGCTGGTGAGCATCGTCTCATGCTTCACAATCTTCAGATACGGATTCAGCGCCTGGAGCTTTTCTGCCGCCGAGTCAATCTTGGGGCGGCCCACATCTTTGGTGCTGTGGATGATCTGGCGCTGAAGATTGCTCTCATCCACTTTGTCAAAGTCCACCAGACCAAGCGTCCCGATGCCGGCTGCGGCAAGATAGTAGGCAAGCGGCGCGCCGAGTCCGCCGGTACCGACGCAGAGGACCTTTGCCGCCTTCAGCTTTTTCTGCCCTTCCAGGCCGACTTCGGGCAGAATCAGGTGCCGCGAATAGCGGGCGATTTCTTCATTTGTAAGCTGTGGCTGGGCCACCGTTTCTTCTGTGCATGTTGGCATGAAATTTCTCCCAAAATGATACGCCGAAGCGTGATTGCCTGGAGGGCCTAGTACCCGCCTGCGATGGAAGGGATGATCGAAAGCGAATCTTCTTCCTTTACGCTGGTGGCTTCTTTCTCGGGCAGATACCGCACATCTTCGTCATTCAGATACACGTTGACAAAGGCCCGCAGTTTGCCTTCGTCCGAGTAGAGGTGCTTCTTCAGGTCGGGATGCTGCTCAGTAAGCACCTGCAGCGCCTCACCAACGGTCTTTGCATCCACCTGCACAGCATCCTGCTTGTTCACATAGGCGCGCAATGGGGTAGGTATGAAAATCTTCATGAGAGTACAAATCCTTTCTTCGGTCCATTTCATGGAAGCAGACACAGCAGGCACGGACGCCTCTGCGCAGGGAGCGGGGTGACCCGGCGGTCAACATCGTTCCGCTACCAGTTCCTCTACCTGAATGACCTCGTCCTCAAAGGACTTGTTTTCCTCGGTCGTTCCCGTTAACAGGAACGAGTTGGTCTGTTTTGCAATGCCTTTCTCGACTGCAGTAATCACATAGGAGCAGCCGAGCCAGTGGGCTTCCGCAAAGTCTGTCGCTGACCACTGCGCCGGATGGTCCGGGTGCGAGTGGTAGAAGCCTACGATGTCCAGACCGCGCTCGCGCCCCTGCCGCTGGATGCGCACCAGCTCCTGCGGGGCGATGCTGTAGCGGTTGTGCGCCGAATCGGTGCGGGTATTGCCGGCCCGGACGGCCTCCACCACCTCATTGACGCCCTCATGGGAGCGGCCCAGCAGCACACCGCAACACTCATGCGGATAGGTTTCTTCACCATGTTTCCGCAGTGCGTTGTAGATTGGTCCGCTGAGCTTCAGCATTGCTTTTACTCTTCCTCCCAGAAGCGTTCGCTGAGATACTTGTCTGCCGAATCCGGCAGGATGGTCACGATCATCGCCTCGCGGCCTCGGGCCGCCTCTTCTTCTGCAATTTGCAGCGCTGCAGCCACCGCTCCGGCTGCCGATACGCCCACCAGCAGGCCCTCGGTCCGCGCCAGCCGCTTGGCCATGCGGTAAGCGGTCTCGGTCGGCATTTCCAGGTCACGGTCGGCCAGCGATGCGTCGTAAATCTTCGGGACAATCGCCGTCGCCATGTGCTTCAGCCCTTCCAGGCCATGAAACGGCGAATCGGGCTGCATGGAGATGCACTGTACTGCTGGATTCAATTCTTTCAGACGCCGCGTGGTTCCGACAAATGTGCCGCTGGTGCCCAACCCGGCCACAAAATGCGTGAGCTGTCCGGCCGTCTGCTCCCAGATTTCAATGGCCGTCGTGCGATAGTGCGCCTGCCAGTTGGCGTCATTGCCATACTGGTCGGCATAGTAATACTTTTCCGGCTCCGAGGCCGCCATCTCCCGCGCCTTGCGAATGGCACCGTCAGAGCCGTCGCCAGGATCGGTCCAGACCACGTTTGCACCATAGGCCTTCAGAATGCGCTTGCGTTCCGGGGACACATTCGCGGGCACGCAGAGCGTCACCGGAAAGCCCATCGCCGCGCCCAACATGGCATAGGCGATGCCCGTGTTCCCGCTCGTGGCGTCCAGCAGGTGCTGGCCTTGGCCTAATCTTCCCTGCCTGATGGCCGCCGTCACAATGGAAGACGCCGCGCGGTCCTTCACAGAGCCGCCCGGATTGGCCCACTCCGCCTTGCCCAGGACCTGGACCCCGGACAGATGCGCGGTAATGCGCTCCAAACGCAGCAAGGGCGTGTTCCCGATGCGATCCAGCAGCGTCGCCCCCAGCGATTGTGTCATGGTTGCCATCATTCAATACGTTGCAGCGCGCCGCAAAAGTGTGCGAGAGTGAAAACAGCGGCAGCCTGCATCCAGTTTAACAAGTCTGGTCTTTGCCGCGTCCTGACACTATGCCAAGAAAAACAAAACAGACCACTTTCGACGAGGCCCTCGCGAACCTTCGCAGCTTCCAGTTTGATGTCCGTGAGGCGTCCGGGGTCGCAGGACAATACCGGGTGGAGAAAAATGGCTGCGCCGCCATCCTCGCGCGCAACGGCAATATCGCTTCCATTGTGGAAGGTCCGGGCATCGTGCTGGGAGGCGAAATTGCACACCTGCTCGATCGCGGCTTCCAGAAGTTTCTCAAAACCAGCCGTCTGGAAATCACCGCCACGGCCGACCATCTGAAGGCCCTGCACCGTTTCAGCGAAGAGCTGAAGGAGGCCATTGGAGCACCCAGCTACTACAACGAGTCGATTGGCACCACCAGTACGGACTACTTTTACGATCGCGTCAAAGGACGCGACACGAAACCCATTCCGCGTGGGGCCACGCCCTGGGACACCGCCGACGCGCATTGAGACGATGCGGTCTGCATTGGGTTGCTTGAAAAATACGTGCTCGCTGCATTTGCCCTGAAGCGGGCCTGCAGCATCATAGGATGATGACTCTCCGTCCGGCCATTGCGGTCTTGCTTGTCCTGTTCGCGGGGCCACTTCGGGGCCAGGTCCCACTCCACGCCTCCCGCCAGCAGGACGTCTATGCCATCTACTCGCTTCTGATGCCCGGCGCCGTTCTGGCCAATTTGGGCCCGGACCACAATCAGCGCTGGGCCATCGCGGACACCACAATCAACATTGATGATATGAACCCGAAGCTGTCTCCGGATGCGGCGCTCAGGCCCCCGGCTGACAATCCCCGGCCATTCCAAGAGGCGCTGGCGGACTTCCATGCCCGCAAATATCAGAGGCTCACGCTCGGCCGGCACTTCCATCTCGACCGGCCTTACACACTGCTTTCTGCCGCCGAGATCAGCGAGATGAAGCAGACACTGGGCACGGCCGCAGCCAGCTCCGCGCTGCAACAAAAGTATGCCGGTTACCCAGGAATCACATTTTTTAGTGATGTTTACTTTGATTCCAGGCAGCGCGCGGCCCTGGTCTACCAGCTCGACTGGTGCGGAAATCTGTGCAGTCAGGGAGAATGGATTTATCTGGAAAAACACAATGGGCACTGGGTCCAGCGTTCCGGCCAGGCTGCTGTGGTATCCGGGGCAACGCCCTTTGAATGACCGCGGTCTGGTCTCCCCGGGTCATGTGCGGCATCAGATGACCGCAACCAGGTTTTCTACCGAGCGCTCCAGCATCATCTGGTACAGGCCGCCAATTGCATATTGCTGGAAGTGAGGGGTCGCACGGTGCGCCTCCAAAGCGGCCTCGTCCTTGTACTGTTCGTAGATAAGCACTGTGCAGGCCTCGCCGTCCACCCAGTGTGGAATGTATGTGATGCAGCCCGGCTCCTGGCGGGAAGCAGGGGCCAGCTCCTTAAGGACCTCACTGATCTTCTCGCGGTCTTTTTCTGCAAAACGCATGCGAACGGTAAAGCTGACCATACTCTCCATCTCTAAGCCTGAAGGTACAACAAACACGCGGCACGGGAAATATTCGCAAAGCTACGCTGCGCCGGGCAAAGACGAAGACCGCTCAGGCCACGTGCCGCCCTTCGGCCGAGTGGAGGGCGGACCAGCGGTGCGCCAGCGCGGGCAGGCCAAAAGCGAGTCCGGTCACCAAAGCGGTCGAAAGCAGATCATTCCGGTAGAAAGGCAGTCCAGCGCCATAGGCCGTCATCAGACCGCCAAAGCTGCGCGGGTACAGCCCTTGCAGCATGGACCATGCCGCAAAGTTGCTGGCCAGAAAAAAGGTCGTCGAGGAAAGGACCACCGCCGCCGCTACCCTTCCGGCGGAGACCCGGTGGTGCAGCAGCAGGCGTCCCAGGACCATCACCGCCGCATACCACGCCCAGGTCACCAGATAGTCCTGTGCATGGAAGGGATAGCTGTAATAGGAGACGGTCATGAAATAGTCGGTCACCATCAAAGCAGCCAGGGGAAGGACCATCTGTCCCAGCGGACGTCGCGCGCCGAAAAACAGCAGCGACCCGCCAATAGCAGTAAAGTTCAGCCAGTCATGGTGCGACGCCACCACATAACGGCTCACAATCGCAAATAAAACCAGAAGATAGGCAGCCATGCATCAACCCCTGCGCGGAAGTTCCGAAACCCTATTATTTCACGGTCGAGGAAACGAAAGACAGCGCAGAACCGGGAAACTTGACCCCTTCAAATCGCTCCCCTGCAAACTGTGAAACCTTGCGGCCTCTCATCTTGCTTTAAAATAAAAAGTGGAGGAGACCACCCAAAAGTGGTCCATGGAAACCATGTCTTCCGAGCTGCGGATCAGCCCGCGTGACCGGCAGGTGCTCAACGCCGTCATCGAAATCTATATCGCCACCGGAGAACCAGTGGCCTCGCAGGCCGTTGCGCGCAAATGCGGCGAGAAGGAAGGCATGAGCGCTGCCACGATCCGCAACGTCATGGCCTCCCTTGACGAGGCCGGACTACTGGAGCAGCCTCACACCTCCGCCGGGCGGATTCCCACGGCCCGCGCCTTCCGCTTCTACGTCTCCCAGCTTCCTCATACCACCGCCTCTGCGCCGCTCACGCCGCAAAGGCAGGAGCAGATTGAGGACAGCTTTGCCGGCATCACCAGCAGCCAGCAGTTCCTGGAGCGCACCTCTCATGTGCTGGCCCTGATTTCGAGCGGCGTCGGCGTGGCCCTGGCCCCAGTCACCGACCTCCACGCGCTGGAGCATATCCACTTCAGCCGCCTCACAGCCGGGCGCGTCCTCGCCGTGGTCGTCACAAAGGCCGGCCTGGTACTGGACCGTGTTCTGGTCCTCGACCATGACCTGGGCCAGGCAGAACTGGAGCTGGCCGCGCGCTTCCTCAACGAGAACTTCCACGGCTGGTCCATGGAGCGCATCCGGGCCGAGCTGGTCCGACGCATGGAACAGGAACGGAACGAGTACGACCGACTGATGCGCTCTCTTGGCGAACTTTACCGTAAGGGCGCCTTGCATACCGATGCCAGCGGGCAGAGCCTTTTTGTCGAGGGCGTGGCCAATCTGCTGGCCAGCGAACTGGACCGCGAACGCCTGCAGCAGTTGCTGCGCGCCCTGGAAACCAGGCAGCGGGTCGTCGAGTTGCTGAATGCCTACGTAGACGCCCGCCAGCAGACCGTCCGCGTCGTGGTGGGGCTCGAAGAGACCCTACCGGAAATGCAGGACTTGGTGCTCATTGGCGCACCTGCGCGGCTGGATGGAAGCCACTTCGGCGCCGTTGCTGTGATTGGTCCGACCCGCATGCGCTATCAGGAGACGATCAACGCCGTCTCCTATATCGCCCAGCTTTCAGACAGGATCTTCCAGCCTCCGCAGTAGCATCTGGAACATCAGAAGGAATTCAGATTCCGGGCGCCCTCGCGTGCCCGCGTAAAGGTTGAAATATGAGCAGGAAAATAGTCGAAGCACCCCAGACAACAGCCCCGCAGACAGCTCCGGAGGACCAGCAGGCCAGCACCGCGGAAAACACGCAGCCTGAACCCATCGTGCCCGTGGAAACATCTCATGTTCCACAAGAGGAATATGACCGCCTGAAGGCCGAGCGCGACTCGTTGGTAGACCGCCTTGCCCGTCTCCAGGCCGAATTTGAAAATTACCGCAAGCGTGAGGCCCGGGAGCGTGCGGAATTCCGCGATTTCGCCACCGCCAGTGCGGTCGAGCAGTTCCTCCCCGTGCTGGACAATTTTCAGCTCGCGCTCAAGTCCTCCGGGACGGTCGAACAGCTTCGCGCGGGCGTGGAATTGATCGTCCGGCAGATGGAAGAGGCCCTGCGCTCACTCCAGGTGCAGCCCGTGGAAGCTGTCGGTACCGTGTTCAATCCCCACCTTCATGAGGCCCTGGAGACAGTCGAGCGCGCCGACCTTCCGGACCATCAGGTCTTTGAAGAAGTCCGTCGCGGATATCGTATGAAGGAGCGGCTGCTGCGGCCGGCCCTTGTCCGTGTCGTCAGCAATCCGCAGCAGAAAGAAGCATGAGCCGGACATCCAACGTGACAAAAGCCGATTATTACGAAATTCTGGGTGTCTCCCGCAGCGCCTCTGAACAGGAGCTGAAGGCCGCCTATCGCAAGCTCGCCATGAAGTACCACCCGGACCGCAATCCGGGAAACAAGGAGGCGGAAGAGAAGTTCAAGGAGTGCAGCGAGGCCTACCAGGTGCTCTCAGACCCGCAAAAGCGCGCCGCCTATGACCGCTATGGCCATGCGGGCGTCAGTGGTGCAGCTGCCTCCAATGGCGACCCCTTCGCCGGTATGCCGGACCTGGGCGACATCTTTGGGGACTTCTTTGGTGAGGTCTTCAACATGGGCGGGGGCGGTCGCCGTGCTTCGCGCGCCCAGCGGGGACGCGACGTTCGAGTGGACCTGACCATCGAATTCGAAGACGCCGTCTTCGGCAAGGAGACCCAGGTCACCGTCCGCCGCATGGAGGCCTGCGAAAGCTGCCACGGCACCGGCACCGCCGACGGGCGCGGACCGTCCGTCTGCCCACAGTGCCAGGGCCGCGGCCAGGTCCGCTTTCAGCAGGGCTTCTTCTCCATCGCCCGCACCTGTTCGGCCTGCTCCGGCTCCGGCACCGTCATCTCTGACCCATGCCGCACCTGTCGCGGCGATGGCCGTGTCGAACGCCAGCGCACCATCCAGGTCACCGTTCCTGCCGGGGTGGAAGAGGGCACGCGGATCCGCTATCAGGGAGAGGGTGATGCGGGACGCTATGGCGGCCCCTCCGGCGACCTTTATATTTTGCTCTCGGTCAAGCCGCACGCCTTTTTTGAGCGCGACGGCAATGATCTGCATTGTGTGGTCCCGGTGTCCTTCCCACAGGCAGCACTGGGCGATGAGATCAGCATTCCGACCCTCGAAGGAGATACCGTCCTCCGCATACCCGAGGGCACGCAGAGCGGGCAGGAATTCCGCATCCGCGGCAAGGGCATTCCCTACCTCAATGAACATGGACGGGGAGACCTCATCGTCCAGGTCGTGGTGCAGACCCCGAAGAAGCTCACGAAAGTGCAGAAGGAGCTCCTGCGCCAGCTCTCCGAATCGCTCACCGTGGAAAACAAGCCCACCTCCCGCAGCCTGTTTTCCAAAGTAAAGGAAATGTTCAGTTGATGACCGCGTGCAGGGGCCGAAGCGACCGGTTCGCGTCCTTCATGCCCCCGGTCCCATAAGGATTTTGCATGATTCTGGAAACCTTCCCCGTCGGGATCCTCCAGTGCAACTGCACCATCGTGGGCGATGAAAATACAGGCGAAGCCCTGGTCATTGATCCCGGCGATGAGATCTCCCGTATTCTGGAACGGCTACGCCTGCATCGCCTCAAACTGAAGCAGATTGTGGTGACCCACGCGCACATTGACCACGTGGGCGGCGCGCAGAAGCTCAAACAGGCCACCGGGGCCCCCATCCTGCTCAACCAGAATGACCTCCCGCTCCTGCAGATGATGGAAATGCAGGCCGGATGGCTGGGCGTACCCACCCCCGACGTGGCCCCACCCGATGCCAGCGCCGAAGATGCCCTCATCATCGGGCTGGAACAGTACCCGGCCCAGATTCTGCATACCCCCGGCCACACCCCCGGAAGCATCTGCCTCTACTTTCAGCCGCAGGATCTCCTCATCGCGGGCGATACCCTTTTTGCCGGATCCATCGGGAGAACAGACCTCCCCGGAGGAGACCACCGTAAAATCCTGCGCTCGATCCATGACCGCCTGCTCGTTCTTCCCGGAAAGACCCGGGTGGTTCCCGGCCATGGACCGGCTACGACCATCGAAGAAGAAGCCGAATCCAACCCCTTCCTTCAGAATTAATGTGCGGTCTTGAAGACACTGCGGCGGCGTCCGCCTCCTCGTGTTGCGGGATCAGAAAAAGCCGGCCCCCCATTCTCTGCTGAGAAGCCGTGCAGCAAAGCCGGATTGGGTTCAAAATGTTCTTTCCCTCCGTGGAACTGCCGGGCATCATTCAGCAGCAGAACTCCCTGGGACTCGGAAGCATGGACAGTGCCCCGGATGGTGATGTCCTGCCCGCGGTAACCCTCCAGATCGCCCACCTGCTTACGGTCCCTTTTCCGGCTCAGAATGGTAAACCGGCAGGAACCATCCGGAAGCTCTGGCCGGCAAACATCCAGAAAGCGTGTGCCATCGGCCATTTCCACCACATCATAGACATGCGCCTGGATGCACACGTCCTGGTTCGCGTGATGAAGCGCCTCCTCCGGGGCATAGCACTTCCGCGCAGTCCCGGCAAAGGTCACGCCTGATATGAGACAAAGGCAAAGAAGAACACGCATGGCTCAAAGCGTGCCTCTACCCTACCCCGGCCCCCGGCTGGCTGCACAGATTACCAAAGATTGCCCTTGTCAGTGCCACAGACAAACGGTTGGCACTTGTTTTGCCCCGCGCCAGGAAAAATCGCTGCTTTCTCGATGCATTCTGCTATGTTTCTTCTTTATGGATCTCCGCCACAGTTTCGCCGCCCTCCTTCTGGCTTCCTCTCTTTGCTCCGCACCCCTGGCCTATCCGCAATCATCCGGTAAATACGTTGGCCAGTATCGCGACGATGCGGAGCCGGAGATTGTCTACTCCTTTTTCCAGGAAGGGCAGGACCTTGCTCTTGAAGGCCGCCGTATCCCGCGCACGCCGCTGCACGCCATCTCACAGAACGTCTTTACTGCGCCGGAAAACAAGGCGCGTTTTGTCTTCCTCACTGGAGCAGGCGGGGAGGTCCGCGGTCTCCGTTACATCGTCGAAGGCCCCCACGGCAAAGAAGAATCTACTGCTACCCGCATCAGCGGTCAACCGGAGCATAACCATTTCCGTCCTTACAGCCGCGAGGAAGTCATGATTCCGATGCGGGACGGGGTCCGCCTTCATGCTGTCATCCTGCGCCCCACGGACACGAACCGGCCCCTTCCCTTCCTGATGCAGCGCACACCCTACGGCGTAGACGGCTCCACTTCTGATTCCATCAACTCCCGCTACACTGAGCTGGCGCAGAGCGGTTACATCTTTGTCATGGAAGACATCCGTGGACGCTATGGCTCTGAGGGCAAGTTCCTGATGAACCGCCCCATTGCAGACCACCACGACCCCAACTCCCCAAACGAAAACTGGATTGACGAAACCACCGACGCCTACGACACGGTCGCCTGGCTCATCAAAAATGTCCCTGACAACAATGGTCGCGTCGGCGTGCTAGGCATTTCCTATCCCGGCTTTCTAGCCATCGAGTCCGGCATCGACCCGCATCCGGCGGTGAAAGCCATCTCGCCGCAGGCCCCCATGACCAACCTCTGGATCGGCGACGATTTCTTCCACAATGGCGCATGGCGCCAGAGTTATGGATATGACTATGCCATTGGCCTTGAGACCAGCAAAGAAAACGCCTTCAGCAAGCTGAAGGAAGACGCCTATGATTTCTTCCTCTCCGCCGGCTCCCTTGCCGGCGATATCAGGAGAGCAAATGTCGGTGTGCTGCCCACCTGGCAGGGATTCCTCGACCACCCCGCTTATGACCATTACTGGCAGGTGCGCGCCGTGGAGACCCACCTGACCAAAGTAAACGTGCCGACCCTCGAAGTCGGCGGGTGGTGGGACCAGGAAGACATGTGGGGCCCGCAGGCCGAGTACGCAGCTCTCAAGCCGCATGATGCGCACCACGAAGTCTTTCTCGTCCTCGGCCCTTGGAACCACGGAGAATGGGCGCGCACGACGCGCCATCTCGGAGACCTGGATTTTGGCGCCGCCACCACCGACCAGTTTCGCGCGCAGATCGAAGCCCCCTTCTTTGCGCACTACCTCAAAGATGAAGGCAGCTTCGACCTGGAGGACACCGCGTCTTTCCAGACCGGGACCAATCGCTGGATGCGCTACAGCCACTGGCCCCCGAAGGAGTCGGTTGAGCGCGACCTTTATCTTGCATCGGATGGCTCGCTCAGCTTCGACAAGCCAAAGGGCGATGATGCATCCAGCTTCCTCAGCTATGTCTCAGACCCTGCGGACCCTGTGCCTTACCGCCGGCGTCCCATTGAAGCCACCTACGCCCCTGGAGGCTCAGGATGGTACACCTGGCTTGTCCAGGACCAGCGCTTTCTGGGCAACCGCAAAGACATCGCCACTTGGACGACGCCTGTTCTTGACCATGATGTTACGGTTACCGGCGACGTTGTCGCAGACCTTTTTGCCTCTACCTCTGGCACCGATTCTGACTGGGTCGTCAAGCTGATCGATGTCTATCCCGACGATCCCTCGCTGGGCAAAATGTCCGGGGCAGAGTTGATGATTGCCGACGAAATCTTCCGCGGCCGCTACCGCAAGAGCTATGAGCACCCTGAAGCCATTCCCGCAAACCAGCCGGAAGAATACAAGTTCAGCCTGCACGGTGCCGACCACGTCTTCCTGAAAGGACACCGCATCATGGTGCAGGTGCAGAGCACGTGGTTTCCACTCTACGACCGCAACCCGCAAACCTTTGTGCCCAACATCATGACCGCCTCGCCCTCTGACTACAAACCGGCCACCCAGCGCATCTATGGCTCGGCCCAGCACCCCTCGCACCTGGTCCTTCCCATCCCTGCGAAGTAAGCCAAACTTCGCAGGGACAATGCAAGGTCCGAGCAGTCACGCGGTTTGCTTTCGCCTTTGCGCTGAAGCAAGATACACAACCACTCCGGCCCCTACCAGAAACAGCGTGGAGCCGATCACCTTGGCCATCGCCAGCAGCTTGTGCGGCTCCTCATCCGGAGGAACAATGGACAGCACAATGGTCAGCAGCGTGGTCAGCAAGCCAATGGAGGCCAGCACTACCGCAGCCGGTCTGCCTCCCGGAATGCGGATGGCGCTCGCAGGAATGGCCCCGCATTGCAGACGGATCATGGAGGCAAAAAGAAACAGAAAAGGAATGAAATAGGTAAGGATGGACATGCTCACCATGACGTCATACGCGCTGCGCACCGTACTCCCCGCCTGACTGAGCAGTGCGCACAGCATCCCGGCCAGTCCATAGACGCCGATCGCCACCCAGGGCGTCCGCCAGCGCCGATGGATGCGGCCAAATGCGGAGGGCAGATACCGGTCTATCCCGGCCACAAAGGGCAGTCGCGAGGTGGACGACAAAAACGCAGCCGCCCCGCCGACGCTGTTCAGGACAATCAGCCCCATCACCGGAACAACCAGCCACCGCAACTGTAATTCAGCGCTGAGGGACTCAATGGCGCGAGCAAAACCCTGCACTCCGCTGATCGAGGAACTGGGCAGCGCCACAAGCATGGCCACGGTACCGGCCATATAGCTGAGCGTCATCACAGCGCCCGCAAAGAGGAGCGCCCGCGGAATGGTACGCCGCGCATCCTGGATCTCCTCACCCATAAACGAGCCCGTTTCGCAGCCGCCAAAGGCAAAGAAAATGGTGGACCAGAAGATGGCATTCCGCAGGTCGGGATGCGGAAGAAGATGGCGCAGTGAAAAATCTGTGGCCACGCCGTGCGTGCTCGCCGCCACAGAGGCCAGCACGACTAACACTGTGACTGAGGTCCACGCTCCCATCGCACAGATGTTGTTCAGCCACTTGCCCTGCTTCAGTCCAAGGATGTTCAGTCCGGTGATCACGGCCAGCCATCCCAGCGCAAAGAGCAGATAGTAGGTCCTGCTGCTGGCCAGATGCTGTCCGTGCCTTCCAACTGCAAACAACGCGCTGCCTGCGCCAAAATACAGTACGGCGGGAAAGTAAGGCAGGTTGCTCATCCAGTATGTCCAGGCCGCGAGGAACCCCGCAAAATCGCCAAAGGCCCGCTGGGTCCACACATACAGGCCTCCTTCCTGCGGCCAGCGCGCAGAAAGCTCCATCACGCTGCCGGCCAGTGGCACAAAGAAAAAACAGCAGGCAAAGATCCAGACGAGGACTGTACTGGGCCCGGCTGCTGCCGCCGTCGCGATCCAGCGCAGGCTTAACCCGCCGGCCAGATAGAAGAGTACGAGGTCGCGGAAAGTGAGCTCGCGCACAAGGCTGGATGTGGGCTTCTCGTCCATGCAGGCCTTCGCGCCAGCATACCGGCTGGTCCATCCAAAAACCACAATTATTTGCAGGATGCCTGTAGGTCCTGCAGCACCGCCATCGCCGCATTGCGCCCATTGATGCCGATGACGCTGCCTCCCGGATGCGTGCACGCTCCGCAAAGATACAGGCCTTGCATCGGGGTCCGCGCGCTCAGGCGGTTGGCCCACAGATATGGCGGCAGACACTCTCCCTGAAAGATATGTCCACCGGTGAGGCCCACTTTTTCTTCAATGTCAGGAGGTCCCAGCACCTGTGCATCCACCACAGCGGCGGGAAGATTGCTGCAGAACCTGGCCAGCGAAGCAAAGGCCAGCCTGCGGACCTCATCACGCCGCGTCTCCCAGGTCCCCTCTGCGAACCGGTAGGGAACATACTGGGCAAAGATGCTCATCGTATGCAGGCCTGAGGGGGCGACGCTGTCATCGTGCACGCTCTGGAAATACAATTCGCACCACAGATGTTCCGGAAGCCGGCCCGCTTCGGCCGCCGCAAACCCCTGCTTCCATTCCACTTTGGAAAGCGGTGCATTGATCTGCCCGAAGTGGTGTGGCTCCCACGTACCCGGACGCGCATGGAAATTGGGCAACTCACGAAGCAGCACATTCAGCTTTACGGTACAGCCTTCCATGGGGATGGATTCGACCCTGGCCTTCCATGCAGGATCGGCCGCGTCCCCTAGCATGGCAAGCGCGCGCCTGGGGTCTGCATTTGAAACCACAACAGAAGCAGCTATGTGCTCGCCTCCCATGAGCAGCACCCCTTCGCCCGGCACCATCGCAGCCACGGGGACACCTGTCGCTACCACGGCACCCGCCTCCCGGGCCGCATCGCAAAAATAGAAGGACACCATCCCCATGCCTCCTTTCACGTAACCCCACATGCCCGGCATCCCACCCAGGCGTCCGGAGGAGTGATGGAAACGAATGGATGCCGTGCCAGGGTCGAATGGACTGGCATGGGTACCGATGACCCCCTGCCCGAGAAGGGCTACCTGCAGACGCTCATCCTGCAGATAGTGCTCGACAAACTCGGCCATCGACCAGTGAAAGAGCACTTTTTTGGCTTCTTCATCATGACCCAGGCGCTCTTCAATCTGCTCCCGTGTGGGTGCCTCGCCAATCCACAGGTCCCCATCTCCTGCGGGGCGCAGCGCATCACGCAATCGGCGAATCACATCGCACATGGCCTTCCAGCCATCGACATCGCGGAAACTAAACCGGCGGATTTCCTCCTCGCATCTGGCATCGTCATCCCAAAGCTGGACACTTGTTCCGTCCAGAAATGGCACAAACAGGCCGTTGACCGCTGGCGTCCAGCGAAATCCTCGCTGCGGCAGGTTCAGCTCTTCTACCACCCGTGGATGCAGCAACCCGGCCAGATAGGCACATGGAGACATGCGCACCCCAGGAAATGGCTCCTCCATCGTGCATGCGCCGCCAACGCGCTCTCGCGCTTCAAGCACCAGTACGCGCATACCGGCGCCAGCCAGATACGCGGCACAGGCAAGACCATTGTGCCCCGCGCCAACAATGATGACGTCCCAGCGACGGCGCACCAGCTCCTTCCATGGCACAGAAGGGTTGATTTTCCCTAGATGCTTTGCTGTTTCTGACATAGGCTTGCCATGCAGATTACAACAGTGGGAACCGCTCGCGCACTTCGTATCGGGACACCGGTCCCCCGGTGAAACTCTGGTACAACAAAAATTCATGCGCTACAAATGATGAGAATTTCACGGTGGCGTTTTTCTCCACTTCCAGTTGCAATCGTCGGAAGTCCGAAGAGGGCGCGCCGCCTCTCCTCCGTGCCAGGGTAATGTGCGGTGTGTAAGGTCGCGCTTCCGGAGCAAAGCCACAGCGCGCCAAGGCCGCGGTCGTCTTCCCATAAAGTGCAAGCAGCGATTCTGTTCTTTCGACGGCAACGTGAAAGATCCCGGCCCTCGCAAAAAAATCAGGCCGGCCCAGCCGCACTTTCACCGGCGCGGCACAGACTCCACGTAATTCTTTTACGATTGCGGCGTAGCTGTCTTCTCGGCCTTCACCCAGAAACTGCAACGTGACGTGCCAGCCGTCGGGAAGCGCCCATTTCAGGAGAGGAAACTTTTGCCGTAAGCCGGCCACATACGCGCGCAGCCCCTCTGCCGTTTCCGGATCAAGGGCCAAGGCCGTAAAGAGTCTCATCGCCTTACCTGATTGCGAGGGTCTGCTTCGGAATGTTCCATCCGGACACAACAACGACTGCATCTTTGGGAACATGAGCAGGCAGCTGAATGGAGAGGACGCGCGACTCGCCCGGCAACAGGGCAAGATAGTTGTCTGACCAAACGGCCGGAGTGATGTCCGCTCCATAAGCGTCACGCAACGTGGCCACCACCTGAAAAGCCAGTGCGTTCGATACGTTGTGCAGGCCCAGTGCAATGCGTTCCTTTCCGCCGGAAGAAACAACCTGGACTTCCGCCTTCACTTTGGCGTCCGGCAGATGGGCCAGGGCCTGCATGTCTTCATGCTGGGCCGCAGGCGTATGCGTATAGTCTGTCTTCTGCCAGTCAAACCGGGTTAAGGTCGAGGGTACCCAGTAGAAATTGCGGCTGATGGTCTCCCCTGACTCCTTGCTCAAAGACAGGTCCACAAAGTACAAACTCGAACCCTCAGAAAAGACAGAATCCGGGACCAGCACAGCACGCTGCGAGGCATCCGCCGCCACGCGCACCCCTGCTTGCTGTTCAAACAGCTTCTTTAGACCAATGTCATACACAGTGGCCTTCACCCGGAGCGACGGGGATGCCTGGTACGTGCTGTTGACGACCACAATGCTGTGATCATCATAAGAATATTGCACGTGGAGCGGCTCACAGGCCTTCTTTGTTCCGTAGTATCCTCCCCCTGCATCGAGATAGTAGTCATACAGATGCCAGATGTTGGAAGGCCATGCATTGTTCAGCATCCACTGGATCACGCCCGTGGACGTGTATTTGTTGCGCGCATACGCTTCAAACATCGCTCGTTCGCCATCGTAGGCCATGGTCTGCGCGATGCGCACATACTCCTGCACATTGCGCGGCGTACCATAGGTGGCATCCATGGCCTCGTTGAAAACGTCGAGCGTCCTGAACTTTCCTCCGCCGTTGTGCAGGTCCCATGATGGACTGTGCGGCGGCCACAACTGGGCCGCAGGCAGAAACTTGTTCAGGCTGCTGAGGCTGGGAATCGCAGGCCCGGGACCGGTCTCCGTATTGAAGCCCCAGGCCCGCCGTGACTTCCTTTGTCCATGTACCAGTAGGAGGGAGCTACATAGTCATACGGACCGGTCATCTTTACGCCACTGGGACCAGTCACCGAGGTGGCCCGCGCAGACGCCGATGACAGCACCGGGTTTGGCCAGTGCGTCTGTGCCTCCACCTCCAGATACATCCGCTCCACATCGGCGGGAGGAGGATTGTCGCTCCCATTCAGCCACACCAGCAAGCTGGGATGGCTGCGGATGCGCAGCATCTGCGAACGCAATGACTCTTTGGCCACCTGATAGTTTTCCGGGGTCCATTTGTCCCAGTGCTCCCACTGGTCGCAGCAGCACCAGCCCAACATCACAAGAATGCCCTGCTCATCGGCCAGGCGGAAGAAGTCTTCGGTTTCCAGCTTTCCTTCCAGCCGGATGGTGTTCAGGTACATGTCGCGCACCAGCATCAGCTCCTCACGCAATCGGTCCGGGTCCTGCCGCAGCAGCATGTCCGGGGACCATCCTGCGCCGCGGACCAGCAGCGGGCGGCCATTCACGCGAAAAAGCCGATGTCCCTGGTCAGTGAGCTCCGACGTGATCTCACGAAGACCAAAACGCACCCTCTGCTCATCGGAAACTCTACCGCCGGTCACAAATTTCAGGTCCAGCACTTCCAGATGCGGCCTGCCCATCGGATAAGGCCACCAAAGCTGCGGGTCTTTTATCTGGAGCTGCGTGTATTTCCCAGGATCAAAGACAATCGTCTTGGCTTCCTCCGGCTTGAGGTCCACCGCCTGCTCAATCCGGATTCCTGCCACCGTCCCGCTCACCACTCCGTGCACCGGGCGCCGCGCTGCATTCTGGAGCTCCGCATAGACGGTCAGGTCGGCACGCCTGAGGGACGCGCCCGGAAAATGCGTGACCGCCATCGGTGAACGCAGTGCCACTGGGCCGCTCGTCACCAAATCCACCGCACCCCACAAGCCCATGTCCTTGTCCGGCGGACACGGGTTCCAGTCTACCCAGTTGATGCCGAGGTCCTTCTCGGTCGGCGCAAAGACCTCCACAGCAAGAACATTCGGCCTGCCGTACACCACCGCGTCCGTCACGTTCCATTCATAAGTGCGATATGCACCGGCCACCTGTGAGGAGTCCGCAAGACGCCTGCCGTTGATCCAGAGATCTGCACGGTAGTTGATGCCAGCAAAACGCAGCCACCAAGTGCGCCCTTTTCCCGCTGATGGGACCACGAATTCTCTGCGGTACCACCATCCGCACCGGTAAGGACTGCCTTCCGGCATGGGCAGATTGGCAAAGTTATGCCCGACCGGATACGTAGTACCCGGGATTGCGCGCAGGTTCGTGCCAAAATAAGGCTGCCGGATGACACCCGCATGGACCTGGACTGCCAGCACCGTCGCCGGCACGCTCGTCCGATACCAGCCCTGGGGACGAAACCTCTCTGTCGAGATCCGCGGGCCTTCGGCCTGCAATGCACACGCCGACTGCACCTGCCATCCATCACGAAGCGCAATGGTTTCCGCCTGCGCAGGTTTGAGCAGGGCCGGCAGGAATACCGCCAGCAGGACCATCCGCCTCCACGCCATCCGCAATACCTCCCTGACAGAAGAGCAGGACCAATCTTCGATCTTAAACCGTAGGCGTCCTCCCCGCGCCTGCGCCTTTCCGCCAGAAGACCCCGTATCCATCTATATTGAGGATCGGATCTGTAATCCCTCGCGCAGAGCGAAATTCCATGACCGCCTGCTGACAGCCGCGCACGGCGCCAAAATCATCCACAATCACGAAACCTCCCTCGGAGACCTTGTCATAAAGACTGGTCAGAGCATCCATGGTAGAGCCATACATGTCTCCATCCAGTCGCAGGATGGCAAGCCGTTCGATTGGGGCGGTGGGTAATGTTTCGGAAAACCATCCCTTCAGAAAACACACCTGGTCGTCCAGCAGCCCGTATTTGGCAAAGTTGGCCTTGACCTGCTCCAGTGGGACCGCCAGCTCCTTGAACGTATGGTGCATGTCTCCTGCATCGGCCTCCACTCCCGGTGCCGGCTGCGGCAATCCGCAGAATGAGTCGGCTACCCAGACTCGCCTGTCGGTGACTCCATAGGCCTTCAGGACCGCACGCATCAGAATGCAGGCCCCGCCCCTCCAGACACCGGTCTCGATCAGGTCCCCCGGCACTCCTTGCTGAAGAACAGCCTCCACTGCCTGACGCAGCTGGCTCATTCTTGCATTGCCAATCATACTGTGGGCCAGCAGGGGCCAGTCCCTGCCATATTCGCGCAATTGACGGTCATACTGCGCCGGTGCCCACTGGCTCTGGTTGGGGTCTTCGTAAATTACGTTGATGAGGCACTTCTGCACCATGTCCAGATACAGCGTGCGCAGCTCGTCCTCCGGCCTTTGTGCTGGCGGCAACACCCTGCGGAGAATATCGGTCATGGGCCGCCTGCAAAAAAATTCGCGGCCCTGCTCTTCCAGCTCTCTTCTCCTCCGTTCGTCCCGCAGCAGCTCCAAACAACCCTCTGCCAGCTCCTCATAGGGAAAGACGGCAATCGCCTTTTCGTACTCTCCCATATCACAGGCACTCTCGCTGACCACCGCTTTTCCATTTGCCAGCAGATAGGAGACCCGCACCACCTCAAACAGCCGGGCCTGGTAGCAATGCATGTTCAGGACAATCTTTGCCCGTGCAATCAGTGCGTCCCGTTCCCGGCCATACACGCCAAACACGGCATGAACACGTGCGCCCGCCTCTTGCAGCCGGCGCAGGACGGCAAGCCGGTGCTCATTCATCGAGCCATAGAACAACACATCAATGTCCTGCTGCTCCGCAGCAGCAATACGCCTGAGCTCCGGCGTATACCCGATCTCCACCAGTTGTGGCGGAAACAAACAGCGTCGCTGCTGCCACAGGGCCAGGTTGATCGGGCTGTAGTCCCAGATCTGGTAACGCTCCGCCAGCGCGTAGTAGGCTTCCCGCAGATGCGGGGAGCCAAGCTGCTCCAGGTTATAAAGAATCGTGCCTGGAGGCAGGCTGCGGCCGTCTCTTTCCGTAAGCAGGTGCGCCCCTAGCACAATATTGGTCACCTGCGGGTCCACCGTGTTTTCCGCAATGGCCGCCCGGTGCCCAAGATTGCGCAACCCACAGAGCAGCGTCTCGGCCACTTCGCGAAAGGCCTCGCTGTGCAGATAGCCCGGCGGCCGCATGATGGAAATCAGATAATTTGCCAATGGTTTACTCCTTGCTCGCGGCAGGCGCTCCCATCGAGGCCGACAACGCCTGCAATTGCCCAGAATGAGGAAAGGCATTGTGCCCCAGGCCCAGGACCCGCTCGGCTTCCCTGGTTTGCCCGGCGCGAAGATAAAGCGCCGCTGCGCGCGACACAAACCTCTCCTGCATGCAATCGCGCAGCGCCGCTTCTGCCGCCTCGGCCGCCTCGGCCTCCCGCGCCATCAGCACCAGGGCCTTGATCAGGCGGTCATGCTGGTCCGCCAGACCGGGACATGCCGCCACGGCCCGACGTAACCTTCTCAATCCCTGCCGATGCATTCCCAGGCGCACTTCCACATAACCCAGCTTGCTTTCAATCTGCGCGTCCCTGCCCGTTGCGCAGGCCGTCCGGTCTTCCCGCGTGCGCTTGAGTGCAGAGGCGTACATCTGCCGGGCCTCTTCGAGTCGCCCCAGATCGTGCAGCGCGTCGCCGCTCAACTCCCGCTTCAGGACCCCCTCGTCCCCCTGGTCGGCAAGGTGCGCCAACGCAGCAAGCGAAGCCTCCTTCTCTCCCTTTCTCTGCAAAATCTGCGCCATCCCTACCCAGGCATCTGCCCGGGGATACCCCAGGCTGGCTGCCTTCTGATAACACCGCAGCGCCTCGTCGCTGTTCCGAAAATGCACCTCTTCTGTGATGGCAAGCTGCACCCATAAGCGGCTGTCGCCCGGGGCCTCCTCAAGCGCCAGACGGAGAATCTCACGGTAGCGCACCTGCTTTTCAAGGTGACGCTCCTTTTCGGCCAGATGGCCGAAGTGGTGGATGACAAAGCCAGTAAGGGTGAGAGTGAAACCGGCCCGCGGGAAACGGTTCTCCACAATCTCATGGATCCGGCCTTCAAAGAAAATCTCCGGATGGCGGCGGAACAATCTGCAGATGGGATTATCAATAAAAGACTTGGCCCCCATTCCAGTGGCCCGCGGATGGCTGCCGGCGATCTCGCGCGAAAGCACCCCCAGCGAATGCACATATCGCTGCCTCAGATAATTGCGCTGCTGGAGGGCAAACCCTCCCACCTGCCCGCCGCAATCGAGCAAAGACGGGATCCCGCTCCGCGCCTCTTCTGAGAGCTCCTCATCGGCATCGAGCACCAGCACCCAGTCCGTCCGTATGTGCTTCAGTGATCGATTCCTCGCTTCGGCATAATGGTTTGTCCAGGGAACACACACGAGCTCGGCGCCAAACTCCCGGGCCACCTCCGGGGAGTCGTCCGTAGACCCAGTGTCCACAATCACCATCTGCTGCACCACGGGCCGCACGCTGGCCAGACACTGCCGGAGATCTTCGGCCCCGTTGCGCACAATCATGGAAAGGCCCAGGGTCTGCATCTCATTCCTCACTGAGGTGAAGAATGCAAAACCTGGGCCGGAAAAATGGAGGATAGGTTAGAGAAATCTGATGCAGGACGGCCTCAGACCGCGCTCAGGCCTGCTCCTGGGCCGCGGGACGCACGGCAATTTCCACCGTCTGCGTCCCCAGCCTTGGATGCCGGGCCGTCAGCCGTACCGTGCCTGCTTCTTCTTTGGCCCGGACCCACACTGCACCCTGCCCGCCAAACAAAGCAAACGGATTGTCTCCGATGAGCTCGGCCGGGCCCTCCAGCGTCAGCACAATCGCATCGTTGGCATAGGGACGGATGGCATCAAATTCATCTGTCACCCGCATCACAACGCGCGTTGTATCGGCTCCATCGGCCAGCAGTTCCTGATCATCGGCACGCAGAGAAAATCTGCGGTCCACGCCACGGCCTGAAAAAGTCCGGGAGATGACCTGCTTGCCCTTCAGATATCCATCAATGCGCAGGTCCCCCCAGGGATGCCGCACCTTGGTCAGGTCCAGGCTGAAGGGCGCATACTTCAGGTGCGGAAATTGTTCGTGGTCAGGGTCGGTCTCCGCCGCCAGCTTCCATTCGTCTCCGTTTCGGACATACCACTTCAGATGGTCACAGTTGGAGCAGACCATGGCGATGCTGAAGCGCGTGGCCTCATCGCTGGAGGCCCAATGAAAGGCCGGCTCCAGCACAATTTCCTCTTCCGGATCACACTGCGATTTGTAAAAGCCTGCCGCCGGTTTCGGCTCGCGGAAGATGTCCATGACGCCGTGGTAACAGATGCGGTCGCCTGCTCCAAAGTCATCGTGCGTATTGTAATCAAAGGCGCACCAGCCAATGCCGCCCGCATACTGTGGGTTGGAGGCCAGCTGATCATGCACGCGCGCATGGCGGATGGTGTGCTCCCGGTGCCGCTCGTCGTCATCGACCGTCTTGACCGGATAAGTGTGCCCCACAAACTCCGTGTTCAGATAGCGCGGATGGTTCGGCGGTTTCAGCGGCCATCCAAAATCATTCATCGTAAACACATCTTCAAGAAATTCCGACTCCTGGAAATAGCGGATACCGCCAGTCTGCCGCGTCGGATCGAGCCGATGCGCCATGGCGTTGGTGCGCGTATAAAAGTCGTGATTGTCGCGCGACTCGTTGATGCGCACCCCCCACAACACAATCGAAGGGTGGTTCCAGTCGCGTCGGATCATGCGGCTTACATTGTCCACCGAAAGGTCCTGCCACGCCTGATCGCCAATATGCTGCCAGCCGGGAATCTCTTCAAGCACCAGCAGCCCGTACTCATCGCAGGCATCCAGAAAATGCCGCGATTGCGGATAGTGCGAAGTGCGCACAATATTGCAATGCAATTGTTTGCGCAGAATATATGCATCGCGCCGCTGCACCCGTGCCGGCATGGCCTGCCCCACAAAGGGAAACGTCTGGTGCCGGTCCAGGCCGCGCAGCTTGATGACCCTGCCGTTCAGCTCAAATCCATGGTCTGTAAATTCGGCATGGCGGAAGCCGGTCCGCCGCGAATCTTCATCGATGATCTGGCCGTTGCGCAGCATCCGTATCTTGACGGTGTAAAGCTTTGGATGGTTGAGGTCCCATAGCTCGATGCCCTTCAGCTTTGCAAATGTAACCGTATAAGGCACAGATTCGCCGACGGCCCCTGGCGCAGAGACCGTCTGCGTCGCCTTTGCGATGGTGTGATCGCCATCGAGCAGCAGGGCTTCGAGCTGGAGCGCCCCGCTCTCCGGCTCCAGGGACTGCACATAGCACAGCACATCCAGGGAAGGGCTTCCGCTCAGAACGTCTTTGGGTTGGGCAAAAATGTTCTCGATGAATGTTGAGGGCACGATGCGCAGCGCGACCTCGCGATAGATTCCGCCAAAAGTCAAATAATCGATCCGGTATCCAAAAGGAGGAATATCGGGCCGCTCAGTCGAATCCACATCCACGGCCAGTACATTTTCTCCATCAAAATCCACATGCTGCGTCAGTTCAAAGGAAAATGGAGTGTATCCCCCTTTGTATTCGCCCAGACGCTGACCATTGATCCAGACCGTCGAGGCGGTCATCACCCCCTCAAAATCCACAAACACATGCTTTCCCCGCGCCTCCGCGGGCAGACGGAACTTTCTCCGATATAAGGAGACAAATTCATATTCTTTGTCATCGAAACCATGCCAGGGCAGCCGGACATTGGTATGCGGCACGACCACCCGATCAAAGCCTGAATCGTCAAATTGCGCCTCATGGCCGCCCTCGACAAATTTCGGATGATAGCGCCAGCCACGGTTGATGGCCAGCACCAAACGACCTCCGTGTGTTTGCTTCTCATGCTGCGCAAACCCATGCCTGGCTACTGCAGCCCCTGCCAGCAACGCTCCGCTGGCTTTCATAAAATCACGCCTGTCCATGTGTCCCTCGTTTGAATGAAACCGCTTTCACTTCCACACCCAAAACGATACATGATTCAGGCCGTCTGCTGCAGCAGAGAAACGCACGGTACAGGGACCCTCGCTTTCCGTCGCCACTTGCAGGCAAGGCCCTGGCTGGCAACAATAGGATTCGTGCCCATCCATCTCCGCCCTCTGATTGCCTGCCTGCTTCAAGCCGCATGGACTGCCAGCCTGATTGCCCAGGCGCACAGTCCTGCCTCGCCTCCGCCTCCCGGCGTGAAAACCCGCGTCTGCAAAGACCGCCCCGTGCCTCAGCTAGTAGACATCACCGACAAGGCCGGCATCACCTTCCGGCACCTTTCTGCTCCGGAAAAGAAATACATCGTCGAATCCATGAGCGGTGGCGTGCTCATCCTCGATTACGACCGCGATGGATGGCCGGACATCTACTTCACCAATGCGCCTACCGTGGACATGGCCCTCAAAGGTGAAAAGGCCCGCAGCGCACTCTACCACAACAATCACGACGGCACCTTTACCGACGTCTCCACCCGGGCCGGGGTTGCCACTCCATGCTTTGCCATGGGCGGGGCCGTCGGCGACTATAACAACGATGGCTGGCCCGACATCTACGTCACCTGCCTCGGAGGCAATGTCCTCTACCGCAACAACGGAGACGGCACCTTTACCGACGTCACCAAACAGGCTGGCGTCGCTGATGGCCGCTGGTCTACCGGCGCGGCCTTCGGAGATTACGACGGCGACGGATTTGTAGACCTGATGGTCACAAATTATGTGGACTTCAAACTGAACGACCTTCCCGGATTCGGCAAGGCGCCTACCTGCAAATATCGCGGCATTGATGTGCAGTGCGGTCCCCGCGGACTGAAAGGGGCGGGCGACTCCCTTTTTCACAACAATGGCGATGGCACCTTTACTGATGTCTCAAAGGCCGCAGGCGTGGATGATCCCAATGGATATTTCGGTCTTGGCGTCATCTGGTCAGACTTCAATCACACCGGTCGTCCGGACATCTACGTCGCCAATGACTCAACGCCAAATTTTCTCTACAGAAACGACGGCCATGGAAAATTTACTGAGATTGGGCTTGAATCCGGGACCGCCGTCAGTGCCGACGGCTCCGAGCAGGGCTCTATGGGCGTCACTGTCGGCGACTACGACCACAGCGGACGCTTCTCCATTTACGTCACCAATTTTGCCGACGAAAACAATGCCCTCTACAAGAACAACGGCAATGATGACTTCAGCGATGTTTCCTATGACGCCGGGGTCGGTCTGCCCTCGCTGCCCTGGGTCAAGTGGGGAGATGCCTTCGTAGACCTTGACAATGATGGTTGGGTCGATCTCATCTCCGTCAATGGCCAGGTCTACCCCCAGGTGGATTCACTTCCTTCCGGAGCGCGCTACCGCCAGCCCAAAAATCTTTTCATGAACCAGCACGACGGCACCTTCTGTGATGCCAGTCTGCAGGCCGGCCCTGCTCTTCAGCAACCCCGGGTCAGCCGCGGGCTGGCCGTGGCCGATCTCTTCAACGACGGCCAGATGGATGTGGTCGTTTCAGACATCGATGGCAAGCCAATGGTTCTCCGCAACCAGGGCGTGCCCGACAACCATTGGATCAGCTTTGAACTTGCCGGGACCAAGAGCAACCGTCTCGCCCTCGGCGCCCGCATCACCATTACCGCAGGAAAGGTGACCCAGACCGATGAAGTCCGCAGCGGAGGCAGCTATCTCTCGCAGAATGATCTGCGCGTCCATTTCGGACTGGGAACGGCCACCAAAGTTGATCAGGTGGAAATTCGCTGGCCATCCGGCACCCAAGACAGGCTCAGCAATCTGGCTGTGGACCGCCTCTATTCGATTCTGGAAGGAAAGGGTGAGGTAACGCCAAAAGAAATCGCCCCGTCAGCAGCACACTAGTCCGTCGCGCCTGCGCGTGGACCATTGGATCGGCGGGGCCATCAGAGGGCGTTCTGCACTGCAAACTTGTTTGCCATCCGGCCCTCGAATGTCGCAAAGATCTCAGCAGCAATGGCCAGAGCGATCCCTTCCGGGGAGTGGGCGCCCAGATCAAATCCCACAGGAGCATGCAGGCGGTCCATGCACTCTTCCGGGGTGAGATCGATGGAAGGCCCGACCTCGGAGACCAGGCGTTCCGTACGCGCCCGCGGGCCAAGAACGCCGAGATATTTCGGCGCCAACGGCAACAGCTCGCGCAGAAGCGCGCGGTCCTGCTCATAGCTGTGGGTCATCAGAACATAAGCGTTCTCCGGATCAGGGTCCAGCTCCCGGAGCGGCGCGGCCGATGCATAATCAAGCACGTGCACGCGGCTGGCCGCGGGAAAGCGCTCTTTCCTGGCCAGGTGCGAGCGGCCGTCGGCGATGATCACATGCCAGCCAATGCTCTCGGCAAATTCTGATAGGGGCCTGGCGTCATCGCCTGCGCCGAAGATGGTCAGGGCCGCTGGAGGTGCAGCATATTCCACAAATCGGTGCGGCACTTCTGGAGCATAGAAGGAACAGCGTTGACGAAGCGCCCGCTCGGCGAGATCTGCTGCCTGCTGGCTGTCCCCAAACAAGATGGTGCCGTTGCCTAGCTGCACCATCTGGGTCTCCCCGGTATCTGTATCAATGACAGATACGAATGCGCGCCGCTCTGTGAAGCTGGCCTCCATGGCGTCCAGCACGGCACGGGCCGCAGCTCCCCGTTCAAGCTGAACATACACCGTTCCCCCGCAGCCGGAACCATAGGGCAGAGGAGAATCATCATCAAAAAAGCTGCTATAGCGCTGCACCGTCGGCCCATCTTGGGTAAGCCACCATGCCTTTTTCGAGACCTCGCCCTCCAGGCATCCGCCGCTGATGGTGCCCGCGCGCTGTCCGCTGCGGGTAAGCAACATACGTGCGCCGGCCTTGCGGTAGGACGGACCTTCCGTCCTGACTACTGTGGCCACGCACACCTCCTCGCCGCGCGCCTTCGCGGCGCGCCAGAGGGAGACGATCTGCTTCAATTCAGACATGGTCGATGAAGTCACCGTAACGTCGCAGCAAATCTGTTCAGGCTCCGAAAGCAGGCACTCCGCCCCGCTCAACCTTCCCCGTGCTGGCTACGCATGTTCGAGCAGGTCCTCAATCCGGACCGGCAGATTGCGCACACGGACCCCTGTGGCATGATAGACAGCCATGGTCAGCGCAGAAGCCACGCCCGCCAAACCGATCTCACCCACGCCGCGTGCACCGTATTCATTGAGATTCAGATCGGGATATTCGACGAAGATGCACTCCATTTGCGGAACATCAGCGTTGGTGGCAACCAGATAGTCGGCAAAGTTGTTATTGAGCGGCTTCCCGTTGCGCGGATCATAAAACGTCTCTTCAAACAGCGCCATACCGATACCCATCACCACGCCCCCCAGGATCTGGTTTCTGGCCGTCTTCTGATTGATGATGCGGCCGGCGTCCATCACCGTCACCCAGCGGGAAACGCGTAGACGCGCAATACCAGGGTCCCAGGTCACTTCACAGAAATGCGAGCCAAAACTGTGGCCGGAAAATTTGCGCATCTCTTCAGAAGGCCCCGTCCTGGCTTCGCCGTCAATCCCGCTCAGTCTGCGCATGGCCAGAATTTCATGGAAGGGCACGCCACTGTCAGGCGCTTTGTCCGCTGCATGGATATACCCTCGGGTCATCTTCAGAGCAGGAGGATCGCCGCCCGGCGTTTCCTTTACATAAAAGGGTGAGCCCGGTGTGCGCTGCGCTATCTGAATGAGCGTGTTGACGGCATTGCTTGTTGCGCCCGCCACAGCAGGCATCACCGAGGCCGTTGCCGTAGAGCCACCAGACATGGGTCCGGGAGGAAGCGAACTGTCGCCCAGTACGACTTCGATCTTGTCCAGAGGGATTCCTGTCTTGTCCGCAACCGCTTGGGCAATGACCGTATAGGTCCCCGTCCCGATGTCCTGGGTCGCACTGGAAGCGCGTGCGGTGCCGTCTGCATTCAGGCGGACGCGCACGGTCGCTCCGCCGCGGCCCGCATGCCACGTGGCCGTGGCCATGCCCCATCCCAGTACCAGATTGCCGTTGCGCATCGAACCGACTTTCGGATTGCGTTTGCTCCATCCAAAGCGCTCTGCTCCCGCCTGATACGCCTCGCGCAAGTGCTTACCGGAAAATGGCAGGTCCTGGCTTTCGTCTTTCTCCGCATAATTGCGCAGGCGCAGCTCCAGGGGGTCCATCTCCAGCTTGATGGCAAGCTCGTCCATCGCTGACTCCAGTGGAAACAGCCCGGGAACTGTGCCGGGACCACGCATGGGCGTGGGCGTACCAATATGCAACGGCACCACATGCTGCACCGCTTTTACATTCGGGCAGCTATAGAGCATGGGCGTGGCCGCTGTGCAATGTTCAACGTATGTATCGACCTTCGAGGTGGTTGAGAGTACCTCGTGCTGTATGGAAAGCAGCTTGCCGTCTCTGGTTGCCCCCAAACGCATCCTTTGTTTGGTGAAGGGGCGATGACCCACCGTTGTGAACATCATCGCACGCGGCACATACAGCTTTACCGGACGCTTTACTCTTCGCGCCGCAATCGCCGCCAGCATGGAATGCGGCCAGGGAAAGAGCTTGCCTCCGAAACCCGACCCACAGAACGGGGAGATGACATGAATATTTTCCAGCGGAATGCCCAGCATCTCGGACATGACCTGCTGGTGGTTCACCACACCCTGCGTTGTTTCATAGAGAGTGACCTTGTCGCCATTCCACACCGCAATGGTGCCGTGCATCTCCATTGGATTGTGGGTCTCGGCCGGCGTCGTGTAGGTCTCATCAATCTGCACCGGGGCGCTGGCAAAGGCACCCTCTGCATTCCCGCGCGAGTAGCTGGCCACCTGTTCTCCTAAGGGCGCGTCTTCCAAACGTACCAGCGGCTTTTCTTCCGCATAGCTCACCCGCACGCGCGCAGCCGCGTCCTGCGCCTGCTCAAGCGTATTTGCAACCACAACAGCTACAAATTGGCCATAGTAGTAAACACGGTCGTCTTCAAAAGGAGGCCGCGCTTCGCTGGCACGGCTGTGTTCAAACTGCCCGGCCGGACGGTAGATGGGGTCCGCATTGCCATGATGCAGAATGGCAATCACCCCGGGCATCGTTTCCGCCTCAGAGGTGTCGATGCGGACAATTTTTCCATTCGCAATGGTGCTGAAGACACCCGCGCCATACGCCATGTTTTCGAGTGGATGGTCTACGGCATAGCGCGCCGCTCCGCTGACCTTCAGCCTGCCGTCCACCCTGGCGACTGCTGCTCCGATGATGGATGTGCTCATCTTTTCCTCACGCGGTTTGGGTTGCTGTCTGCAAGGCGCGGACCAGGACACGCTTGGCCAGCTCTACCTTGAATGCGTTGTCGCGCAATGGCTTTGCCGGTTTCAGCGCCGCTTCTGCCGCAGCGCGAAAAGTGCGCTCGTTCGCCTCGCGTCCGTGCAGCTCCTGCTCGGCCTCTCTGGACCGCCACGGTTTCGTCCCAACCCCTCCGAGGGCCACGCGCACAAACTGGACCTTTCCGCCGTGGGTCTGGATGACAACTGCCGCTGAAGCCAGCGCAAACTCATAGGAAGCCCGGTCGCGCAGCTTCAGATAATGCGACTTTGTCCCGGGCGGCAGCTTTGGCAGCGTAACGGCAGTAATCAGCTCGCCTGGCTCCAGCACATTTTCTTTCTCCGGTGTCGTGCCCGGAACAAGATAAAAATCATTGAGCGCGATGTTGCGCTCCCCCTTGGCCCCGCGTGTATGTACCGTGGCCTCAAGCGCCATCATCGCCACTGCCATATCAGACGGATGTGTTGCAATGCAGTGCTCGCTCGTGCCCAGAATGGCATGAATGCGGTGATGTCCGTCGATGGCGGAACAACCCGAGCCGGGTTCGCGCTTATTGCACTTGTAATTTGTGTCACGGAAGTAGTAACACCGCGTCCGTTGCAACAGATTGCCGCCGGTCGTCGCCATATTTCGCAATTGCGGAGACGCTCCGGAAAGCAGCGCCTCAGAAAGCACCGGATACCGCTGCTTTACCTCCTCATTCCAGGCAAGGTCACTGTTGCGGACCAAGGCACCAATCCTCAGCCCGCCTTCAGACGTGGTCTCAATACGGTCAAGGGGCAGGCCATGGATGTCGATGATCGAAGCCGGTCTCTCCACATTGAGCTTCATCAGGTCCACCAGGGTCGTGCCGCCTGCAATAAAGCGCGTTGTTTGTCCGGCGTTCTGGACGGCCAGGTCCAGCGATTTTGCCTGACGATATTCAAAGCTCTGCATCGCCACTTCTCCTTTCAGGCCGAGCGCCGCACCTGCTGCACGGCGGCAACAATATTGTTGTACGCGCCACAGCGGCAGATGTTGCCGGACATGGCCTCGCGCACATCGCTGTCTTCCTTGCCGACAGGCTCCTTCAGCAAGGCCGTCGCAGACATGATCTGCCCCGAGGTACAGTAGCCGCACTGATAGCCATCGTGCTCGATAAACGCTGCCTGAATCGGATGCAGCTCGCCATTCTGCGCCAGCCCTTCCACCGTGGTGATTTCATCCTCCTGGTGCATGATGGCAAAACTCAGGCACGAGTTCACGCGCCGTCCATTCACGTGGACCGTACAGGCACCGCACTGGCCATGGTCGCATCCCTTCTTGGTGCCAGGGAGCTGGAGATTTTCTCGCAGTGCATCCAGCAGCGTCACCCGCGGCTCCAGCATCAGCCTGTGCACCTGCCCATTGACCTTAAGCGTGACAGGTACGGCACCAGGAATGGTCGTGGCAGTCTCTGCTTCCGCCTGCGGGGCGGCCGGAGCAGCGTTGGCCAGCGGCGCCGTCGTGACAGCAAGTCCGGCAGCACCCAGCTGGGTGAGAAACGAACGCCGGGTAAATTTCCCGAATACGGGTCTGGATCCTTCGGAGTCGTGCGATGGAGACATGCATTTGTCCTTTGTCGCGGTTGGGGTAGTCTGGCCTGACTACATTTCGGAGATGCGCTCAAGACGCAGGATTCGACGCTTCCAGAATGCCACTTGGCGCCCAAATTGTGTAGTGTGCAGGGCCTCTCCATTTCGCTATAGCGACAAACAATCGAAAACAAGCTGAAATGATGCATGAATAACGATTCAATTTGTATAGAATCGTTTTAAGTCTTCCCGGGAGATTAAGTTTGCAAAACTTCCACCAGAAAGTTTTTCTCGTCCTGCTTTCCGTCTGCACCCTGTTTTCTGCGAATGCGCAGCAATCGTTTGTTGACCGCTGGCAGCAGAGGGTCAGCCGTACCCAGTCCGAGCAACCTCACTGGGTCACTCCACTGGCCACTGTTACACCGCGCCTGGAGCAGGAGTTCCGCACGGACTTTAACCGTCAGATTACGCCGAAGCATACAGACACCTGGAACTACGGCGGTGGTAAGGGCCTGGAGCTGATCCCCGCGCGGCGGATCGAACTGCTGCTGAACGTGCCTCCTTATATTCAGCACAACGCACCCACCGCGAAAGACGGCTTCGGCGACGTTTCCTTTGTCATGAAGTACCGCTTTTACGCAAGCAATGAAGAGGCCCACAATGCCATCTTGACTGCCTTCCTAGGAGGAAGCATTCCGACCGGAAGCTACAGCAATGGAAGCACCGATGCGACCATCTCGCCCACTCTGGCCGGCGGCAAAGGCTTCGGCCGCTTTGATGTGCAATCTACGCTGGGCGCTACCCTGCCCGTCGCCAACGCAGACAAACTGGGTCGCCCCATTGCCTGGAACACCACGCTGCAATGGAAGGCGAATCCGCACTGGTGGCCGGAGACGGAATTTAATTCCACCTTCTTCAAGGGCGGCCCGAATGACGGAAAGGTCCAGAACTTTGTCACGCCCGGGATTGTGTCCCGCTGGCCGCTCCACCACCGGGTCGGGCTTACTCTGGGAGCGGGAATGCAGATTGCCACCTCTGCCTACCACAGCTACGACCACGGTCTGATCTTTTCAGCGCGAATGCCGTTCTGAATTGACCTTGGACGCGGAAACCAGTAAACTAATCTGGTTTGGCGGTCCTGCCTGTTGCCTCGTGCGCGCCTAAGGCTTTGCGCACTTCCTGATGACGCATCAGATGATTGCGAGGCAAGCATGTATCTGCCCATTTTTCAATAAGTTTGCGCGCCTGTAGCCAGGCGCTGGAGGATTTATGTACGCGGTCATCCGCACAGGTGGTAAGCAATATCGTGTCGCACCCGGCGACGTGGTGAAGATTGAGAAAACCGCTGCGGGCGAAAATGGCGCGATTGAGTTCAGTGATGTACTGGCCGTCTCCGGAGACGCAGGACAAGTAGCAAAGCCTTCTTCTGCCAAAGTGGTGGCTACGGTGCTCGGTGAAGGACGTGGTGACAAGGTCCTGGTCTTCCACTACAAACGGAAGAAGCAGTACAAAAAGCTGCAGGGGCACCGCCAGGCATTCACCCAGGTCCGCATCAACGAAATTCAGGTGGACGGCAACACCTATACCGCGTAGCACAGGCTGCGCCCAGATTTTTGATACGAGGGATTAGCAAATGGCACATAAAAAAGGCGGTGGAAGCTCCAGTAACGGCCGCGATTCCAATGCGCAGCGGCTTGGTGTGAAGGCCTTCGGCGGCCAGTTCGTCACTGGCGGGTCCATCATCGTCCGCCAGCGCGGAACACGCATTAAGCCTGGCCGCAATGTGGGCCGCGGCAGTGACGATACGCTCTTCGCTAAGATTGACGGCATCGTCAAATTCGTAGACCGCGGAAACCTTGGTCGTTTTGTGGCCGTCGAAGCCGCGACTGAGTAACAGGTTTCTCCCTGCAAACAGAGGCCCTCGTTCCGGCGAGGGCCTCTGTTTCGTCCCTCCGTAGACGCTATTCGATGGCGGTCCCTGTCCGTATCCCCTGCGCATCATAAATTCCCCAGGCCATCCGCGGAGTATTGTGGGCCAGACCATACCGGCCGTTTGGGTCCAGCAGAATGATGCCGCCGTGTCCGCCCATACGTTTGTAAAGATAAGCGATGGCCTCCGGCGCCACCTGTTCCGGCGAACGGCCCTGCTGCACACGGTCCGTGGCCCATTTTCCTAAGACCAGCTTCATGACGGGTTCACCCCATCCTGTCAGCGACACGGCAGCGCTCAGATTGTCGGCGTAGCATCCGCATCCGATAAGCGAGGAATCCCCTACACGGCCCGGGGCCTTGTTCAGGGTGCCTCCCGTCGAAGTGGCGGCAGCCAGATTTCCCTTTTCATCCAGGGCCACCGCACCTACTGTGTCATGGGAGGCAAGATGCGCGGCAGTTTCCGGGGACTTATCGTCACCGGCAAAGGTAAGGTCAGGCAGTCCGGCGCGCTCCTTGGCCTGCGCTTCTTTTAGACGCCTTTGTTCGCGCTCCAGCACCAGCTCGGAATTCTGGATGAGCTCCATTCCATGCGATTGCGCGAACTCCTCGGCGCCCGGTCCGACGAAGTAAACGTGCGGGCTTTTTTCCAGCACCAGACGCGCCGCGTGGATTGGGTTGCGCAACCGTTCCACGCAGGCCACGCCGCCGGCGCGCATCGTCGCACCATCCATCAGCAACGCATCCATCTGGACACGCCCGTCCCGGGTGAGAAAGCTGCCTCGTCCGGCGTCGAAGGTATCGTCGTCCTCCAGAACGGCGACGGCAGCCTCCACCGCATCCAGGGCATGGCCTCCGCGGGCCAGCTGCGCATGGCCGGCTTCAAGGGCGCGGCGGACGCCGCGTTCGTGCGCTTCCGTCATCTCATCGGGAATGGCCCACGCGCCTCCGTGGACCAGCAGTACAGGTGAAACTGGCATAGTGAACTGATGATTGTATCAGTCCCGTCGCTAGCAGACCCCAGGCTCATTCAGGTCGCACTGCTTCAGCGTCAGCACCAGCGAGTGTTCTTTCCTGAAGATCCCGGTCACCGTTTCCGTGCGGTCCAGCTCCTTGTAGTCCCCTGCTGCCGTGATGGACCACCGGTTACCGCAGGTTGCGGCCAGCCCCTCGCGGGCAAGGTACGCAAAGCATCCCACCATGCGCCGGGCCAGGGACGCGCGGATTGCGCGCTCTGGAAACTCAACCACCCCCTGAGCGTTGGTAAAAGCCTGGGCCAGGTTCTCCTGACGTTCTGCCGAGGTCTGCTGCCACAGTTCGCTGACCCCAGCATGGACCAGCGGCTTGCCAAACTGGTCCTCCAGCGTCACACGATAGGCAGGCACAACCATCAGTTCCTTGGGGTAGAAAACAAGGACCAGCACGGCCACTCCGGCGGCCCACCATACCCAGTGTTTCCTCATTGCCGATACTTTACTCCGAAACGGCCTGCTGCTGCCCGCTGTCCGTCAAGTCACTTCCGTAACTTGGAATTGCTTTTTCCGGCCCCTAGCCTGTAAGGGCATGACCCGGCCGTTGCTCCTCCTCTGCTTTCTGATTGCAATTTCTGCATTCGCAGTTTCAAAGTCTCACACTGTGGGCCTGGGAACGGTGCGACGGGTGCCCTATTCGGTGCAAGGCGACCCAGCCGGAGCCAACGCTGATGAGAAAGAGCTGCGCGTGCGCCCCCTTTTGGTAGATGGAAAACTGAAGGAATGGACTACGGGCGAGGTCCACGACGTGACCGACCGCACCTTTGCCGTGCGCCGCGCACTCCGCTTGAACGATGCGCTGCCAGGTGACAAATCCGGGCAATGGATATGGCAGCGCGGTCCGTGGCTGCTTGTAGACCGGTCCACCGGACACATCACCGCCGTCAGGCTTCCGGACTACGACCCGGCCGTCTCCCGTGTTTCCTGGTTTCGCGATTATGCTGCCTATTGCGGCCTCTCCGCCAGCGGACGCCAGTTGTATGCCGTTGTGGCGCAGGTGGCAGCGCGTAAACCAGTGCTGGCCAAAAAGCTCGGCCCCTGGGACCCGTCCAGCCACTCTGCTGGCGCTTGCGGGCCCCCCGTCTGGCAGCGCGAGCCTTTGCGCATCACCTTCCAGCCCGACGGACAGGCCGCAGTGAGCTTTAATCTGATGGGAGCATCGGCGGTATTGGTGGAGGACGACGATGCAGACACGCAAGACAAGCCCTAGTCAGGCAGGCAGATGACGCTGGCCCCGTCTGACAAGTAAAATACTGCTTTTGCAGCTTCTTATTTCAAAGGAAGAAGACAATGGCAGTTTCAGTTATGGCCGGCATTCCGGCCCTCAAGGAAGTGCATCAGCAACTGAAGACGCGCATGGACAAGGCAGTCAAGGACTTTCAGGCGCATCTGGCCTCCACCCGCACCGGACGGGCGAACGTGGCCATGCTCGACCAGGTCAAGGTCGAGTACTATGGCACGCCCACTCCGCTGAACCAGGTGGCGCAGTTGAACACTCCCGACGCCAACACGATTGTGATCCAGCCCTGGGACGTGAGCATTCTGGCCGAGATTGAAAAGGCCCTGCGTGCCTCAGACCTGGGTTTTAACCCCCAGAACGATGGCAAGATCATCCGCGTACCTGTGCCGCCCATGACTGAAGAACGCCGGCGGGAAGTGGTAAAACACCTAAGCCGTGTGCTGGAAGATCACAAGACTGCGGTGCGCAATATCCGCCGCGATGGGAATGAGCTGATTAAGAAGGCAGCGAAGGAAAAGAAGATCTCAGAAGACGAAGAGAAGCGTTCGCTTGAAGAGATCCAGAAGCTCACCGATGAGGAAATCAAACGCATGGATGAGATGGCCAAAAAGAAGGAAGCCGAAATCATGCAGGTATGAAGACGAAAGCCGCCAGACCAGGCGGCTTTCATTTCTGTACCGGTTGTGCTTCCATCACATCAGAAATTTCTGGCCGGGATTCGGCCGTCCCGGCAGCCTGCGCTCCAGTTCCTCCCGCACGTAGTTCAGACCATACATACAGCTTTCAAAGTTTTCTGAAAGGCGTCCGAAAAGCGGGGCCTCCTCCGCATATTCAAAGAGGTCAAACTGAGAGACGATGTAGTAGCTCTCCTTGCCGGTGCGAATCATCTCGTACAGATTGGCGCTTTCGTTTTCCCGCCATTTGTGGACCGCCTCCGGATACATGCCTGTGCAGAAGAGTGCGTAATCACCGATATGCTTGCGGATGCGCCGCTCCACATTAAACGATGCGGCCGTACCGTTCACCGGATCAGATGCCAGTAGCATCTCTCCTACGTCCCTCAGCCGCCGGCCTTCAGCGTCCCGGATGGGATACAACCGGTCAGCGGAGCAGAAATCCGTCAGCAGATCTGCAACATAGGCGGCAATTTCGTTGTCCTCCATGCGGAGATATTCGCTGTAGCACTCGCCCACTACTTCATGAAAGAACTGGCGCAGGGCATGGTCTTCTGGCACCATCGTTGACTTCCTCCTTGCTTCCTGCCTGAGGAAAGCACCTATCGAAAAGGACCCTCTTTCCTCGGGAAAGTCATTCTTCCTGGTTTAGTGATGTATGAAAATTCCATAAAGTACAAGAGACTTCTTTGATTCCGCCAAATTTTCTTAGCACTTTCATCGGCAGAGTGCGCAACCTTCTCCATAGAACACGTGTCACGTTTTTTTCATGACTTTCACTATGACGATGGGCGTATCTTCAGGGTTGAGCATCTTAAATCCAGAAGCACTTCCATGAAAAAACACTCACCGCCGCACCACTCTCAAAAACCGTCCCACCCTAAAAAATCCCACCCTGAGAAAAGGCCAACCCCTTCGCCCACTCTTGATGCGACGGACCCGGTCTTCGGGCAACCACAGCCCAGTCCAGACCCTTCGTCTTTCAAAACGCCGCACCCGTCCGACTCCGGCCTCTACAAGAAGGTCAACAACAGCCTGGTGCAGCCCATTCCCACAGCGCGCGGAGGAGCCACGGAACCGGTGCTGACGCTGGAGGAGGTCTATGGGAGCCAGGGCGCGGCCAAAGTAAGTACGCTCCAGCAGGCAGGGCAGATTGTCTTTCACTCTGTGGGAGACACAGGCAGCGTCATCGGTCCCCAAACCCAGTCACTGGTGGCCGACAAAATGGTCTCCGATTTCAGTGAATCCAATCCGGCCGACGTTCCCTCTTTCTTCTTCCACCTGGGCGATGTGGTCTACAGCTTCGGGGAGGCGAAATACTATTACGACCAGTTCTATGAGCCATATCGGAACTACCAGGGGCCGATCATCGCCATTGCCGGCAACCATGATGGACTGGTCTATTCCGGCGACTCCGCTCCTTCACTCGATGCCTTTCTACGCAACTTCTGCGCCAGTTCGCCCACCCACACCAGTGAAGCGGGGGGCCTGCTGCGCACGGCGATGACAGCGCCGGGAGTGTACTTTACCCTGGATGCGCCCTTTGTGCGCATTCTCGGCCTGTACTCGAATGTGCTGGAAGACCCCGGAGTGATTTCCAGCGAAGGCGGCACGCGGCCTCTGAGTGATGTGCAGCTCAACTTTCTGCAGGCGGCGCTGTCCCGATGCAGGACGGAAAACTACGCCGGAGCGGTGATTGTTGCGGTCCATCATCCGCCCTATACAGGCGGGACCAATCACGGCGGGAGCCCGCGGATGTCGCAGGACCTGGATACAGCGGCGCAGGCGGCCGGCTTCTGGCCCCACGCTGTCTTTTCCGGACACGCCCACAACTACCAGCGCTACACGCGGAGGGTGAACAATATGCAGGTCCCCTATCTTGTATGCGGAAACGGTGGCCATGCGCTGGCCAAAATGCGCACAGATGTCAATGGAAGTCCGATACGCACGCCGTATCCGATTGACAGCTCGCTGACGCTGGAGAGTTATGACGATACAAATTATGGCTATCTGAGGGTGGTTGTGAATCCGCAGACCCTGCGCGTGGAATACCACCCGGCCTATGATGGGGCCACCACCAAGACCCCGGATGATCAGGTCACGGTGGACCTGGCGACGCGCAGCCTTGCCTAAACAGGAAGCAGCGGGGCCGGGCGAATACCACGGAACCGCAGCGGGCCGCGTCCAAGAGAATATGCTGACTGGTTTCCATCCAGTCCACTGGATTCCGCATTCAAAGTCGAAAATGGTCGCTCTGGAATTTCTTTTTGACTCACAGCGGAAATCCGGAATAACATCCGATACGCACATGCGCACATTTTTTCGCGTCCGCACCTCACTTTCAGCCATGAAAGACGTGGGGGGCCTGTTCTTTCTTCTCGCGGCCTGGCTCTGGCTCGCTCCCCAGTCGGCCATGGCTTCTCTGCCGCACCACGGCGGGCGTGAAGCACACAAAGAGATCGAGGCGCTGGAGATGCAATGGCGCCAGGCGCAACTGAACAACGACGTGAGTGTGATGGACCGGCTGCTGGCCGAGGACTACATCGGCATCAGCGCCAATGGCACCATCGAAACCAAGGCCGAGGCCCTGGCTTTACGCCGCGCCGGGACGCTTCACATCACGTCGCTGGACCTCAATGACATGAAGGTTCGCATCTATGGCGATACTGCCGTCGTCACCTCGCGTGCGGATCTGACCGGCACCAATGGCTCGCGCGACATCAGCGGAAAGTACCGCTATACCCGGGTCTACAACCGAAGGCTGGGGCAATGGAAAATCGTCAGCTTTGAGGCCAGCCGTATGCACGATGCCGGTGAGCGGGAAAAGCACTAGCACATCCTATCGGCAGCCCGGGTGCGTGGCTGCGTTGTCTGCGGCGTCCAGAATGGCATCCGCCACCCGCGCCGCCTCAGCAACAGGACGGACATCGTGCACGCGCACAAGAGAGGCCCCGGCCAGGATGGCTGCCGTAGAAGCCGCGACGGTGGCATGGAGCCGCTGATCTACCGGAACATCCTTCTGCCTGTAGAAAGGGCCCAGCGCAGCAGCCAGGAACGACTTTCGTGATACCCCGGCCAGCAGAGGCCGTCCAAGCTCCAAAAGGCGGTCCTGCCCGGCCAGCAGGGGCCAGTTCTCGTCAAGGCGTTTGCCAAACCCATATCCCGGATCGAGGACGATGTTCTCTTCCGCAACGCCTGCCGCCAGGGCGGCCTGCATTCTCTCCCGCAGCCCGCGCAGGACCAGGGGCAGGACCTCGCAATGAGCAAGAGAGGCAAGCTGGTTCCACTCCTCCGGCCTGCCGCGGGTGTGCATGAGTACGACGCCGCACCTCAGTTGTGCGCAGGTCGCGGCCATCTCCGGGTCCCAGAGAAATCCGCTGACGTCATTGATGATTTCCGCTCCGGCCAGCACCGCGGCCCGGGCCGTAGATGCCCGGTAGGTGTCCACAGAAACGACGGCATCCGGCCGGGCCTTCAGAATGCCTTCCAGGACCGGAAGGACGCGCTCCTGCTCTTCACCGGCAGAGAGGGCCTGAGCGCGACCGGGGCGGGTGGACTCGCCGCCAATGTCGAGGATGTCGGCACCCTCCTCCAGCATCCGCAGGCCATAGGCAATGGCAGCATCTGGGTCCGAAAATCGCCCACCGTCAGAGAAGGAGTCGGGGGTCACGTTGAGCACGCCCATGACCAGCGTCCGCCTGCCCAGCATCAGAGAGCGGCCCCGCACCTTCCAGCAGAGTTCTTCTCGCCGCGTAAAGCCCATAGGAAAATGCTACACTTCGCGGCAAGGACAAAAATGCTCACGAAGGCCCTCCACTCCTTCCTCGCCTGCCTGATGGTTCTTGGCTCTACGCTGCCGGTCTGCGGAAAGACGCGACATCATGCGAAGCCAAAGTCTCTGGCGCAGCAGGTCCAGGCCATTCTGAGTGACCCGATGGTGGCGCGCGCACACTGGGGCATCTCCGTGGTCCGACTGGATGGTACGCCGGTCTACGCACTGAACGACAAGCAGTACTTCCAGCCCGCATCCAATGCAAAGCTCTTTACTACGGCCGCTGCGCTCGCCCTGCTGGGACCGGATTTCCGTCTGAACACCTATGTCGTGGCTGAAGGTCCGGTAGACCCCGCCGGACATCTGCACGGTTCGCTGCGCCTTATCGGCGGCGGAGACCCTTCGCTTTCCGGCCGGACCTACCCCTATAGCAGTCACACCGAGTTCTCGCCAGATGCACTGCAACCGCTTGAAGAGCTAGCCAGCCAGGTGGCGGAGAAAGGAATCCGGGCACTCGACGGGACCCTGGTTGCCGACGACAGTCTCTTCGTTTACGAGCGCTATGGGCAGGGCTGGGGGCAGGACGACCTGATGTGGGACTATGGTGCGCCGGTCTCCGCGCTGGCATTTAATGACAACGCGCGGCTGCTGACGGTCCGTCCCGGAGTCAGGGCAGGCGATGAGGTCATTCCTGCCTGGGACCCTGCGCTGCCGGACGACTCGACCTTGCTCAAAAATGAAGCAGTCACCGCGCCGATGGGCCCGCAGCCGCACCTGGGCCTGGACCGGCAGGTAGACCAGCGCCTGCTGCGCATTTATGGCTCTCTCCCGGAGGGCAGCAAACAGCAGGAATACGGAATCGCCGTACAGGACCCGGCCCGGTTCGCCGGACAGGCCTTTGTGCAGGCACTGGAGGCCAAGGGCATTCCCGCATCGGGCCTGGTCCAGGTGGCCCACCGGCTCTCAGGAGATACCACGGACTTTACAGCAGAGACCCACCAGCCGCTTACGCTAAGGCCCTGGACGGACAAGCAACTGCCTTTCTCTCCACCCGCAGGCGCACAGATTGTGGCCCAACGCTCCTCGCCCCCACTGGGCCAGCTTGTGACGGTAGTCAATAAAGTGAGCCAGAACCTGCACGCCGAAATGCTCCTGCGCATCCTGGGCAAGGCCGAGGGCGACGACGGCTCGATTGCGCAGGGAGCGCGCGTGGTGCGGCAGTTTCTCATCTCGGCCGGGGTCTCTCCGGAGGATTTTTTCTTCGTGGATGGAAGCGGACTTTCACCACAGGACGTCATTACGCCACGCGCAGCCACCACTCTGTTGCTCTATGCGGCACACCAGCCCTGGAGCGATGTTTACCGCTCGTCGTTACCAGTGGGAGGAGTCGATGGCACTCTCGCCAACCGTTTTCAAACCAGCCCGCTCAAGGGCAGAATTTTTGCCAAGACCGGAACACTGGCGGAGGTGCGCAGTTTAAGTGGGTATCTGATTGCTGCCAGCGGGCGCACCCTGGTGTTTTCCATTCTGTGCAATCAGCACTCACCCGGAACAGACACCACCCGCGAGGCCATGGACAGGATCGCGGAGGCCATTGCCGCAGGGAACTGAGTTTTGCGATTGTGCGCCTCCGCTGGCACAATAAAATGTTCCACGTGGAACATTCCCCCACGCTGCGAGCTGGAATCGTCCATATTGGAATTGGAGCAAGCGTTGGGCCGAGACAGGAGATTTGGTTCTTTACTCAAAATGTTCCACGTGGAACATTTTGGAACGCAGATTCATCAAACCAGGTCCACGCATCGCTTAAATTTAGCTGAAAACGAGGGCCGATGACGTTACTTTCGTTTTAACCCCCCTTTGGATCTGCGCCAAAGAAATTCTTCTGAACATGAAATAATGAGAGACTTCCGCGCACTACTGTAAGATTCAAAGCCCCGAAAAGAAGACCAACTTGGCCGAAGTACTGCTATTCCATCATGCGCACGGGCGCACAGCCGGCGTCCTGAGGTTCGCTGAAAGACTCAGGCAGGCGGGCCACACCGTACATGTCCCTGACCTTTACGAAGGCCGCATCTTTGAAGAGATGAAGGGCGGGCTTCACTATGCGATGAAAATCGGGATCCAGGCCATTGTGGAACGCGGGGTACGGGCCGCCGACATGCTGCCGGAAAACCTGGTTTACGCTGGCTTTTCACTCGGCGTACTGCCTGCTCAGAAACTGGCGCAGACCCGCCGGGGAGCGGCCGGAGCGCTCTTCTTTCACGGATGCGCCCCGGTGTCCCAGTTTGGCCCCTACTGGCCGCTGCACGTGCCGGTCCAGATCCACGCCTACGACACCGACAAGGTCTTTATGGACGGCGGCGATCTGTTTGCCGCACGCAAACTCGTAGCCAATGCGAATGCGGCAGAGTTGTTCCTCTATCCGGGTAAAGGACACATCTTTACCGACAGCAGTCTTCCCTCCTACGATGAAGCCGCGACGACGCTGGTCCTGAAACGGGTGCTTCAGTTTCTGGACGAAATCCGGTAAAGATATCAGAAGGTGGTCCTGGCTTGCTTCGCATGCAATGGTGGTTTGTTTTGCTGATGGTCCTGGCGGCGCTGGGATGCGGCCCCTCTCTGCCGCCATCCAAGCCGCTGGACCAGCTCACTCCCTTGGAAGCGCAAGGCAGGCAGGTCTTTGTGGGACGCTGCGCACGCTGCCATCGTGTAGACAGCACCTCCGGCCTGAACGGGCCGGGGCTCTTTGGGCTGTATCGAAAGAAATATCTGCGCAACGGTGCTCCTGCGAACGATGATCGGGTGACCGATATCATTGAGCATGGTCGCGGCATGATGCCCGCCATGGGGAATACGATGGACGAGGAGCAGTTGCAGGCGCTTCTGGCTTACCTGCATACGTTATGAACAAAGAAATCTCAGGTCCACTTCCAGGAATGGCCGTCATCGCACTGTGGCTGCTGCTGCTGTGCGGCATCGGACTGTTTGGAGTCATCACACACCGCTTTCCCTGGATGGTCATTATCGTGTGTGCGCTTTTTGCTGCTGCGGCCAGCGGCCTGCTGCAGCAACGGCGATGGGGCTGGGCGCTGGCCCTGTCCGCCGCGTTCCTTTCTCTGTGTTATGGGACATATATGGTCTTCCGGTTCCACCAGGCGCAGCTAATCGTCATGGTGGTGGTGAACCTGATCTTCTTTCTCTACCTGGTGCGGCCGGAAGTGCTGGAGCGGCTGCGATAATGGCTGCATCAGTGCTAAAGTTCGATTGATGCGTTACGCGCTGTTCCTTTCCCTTGCCATCGGAGCGGCTGCGGCCGCGGTGCCACAGCAGGCGGGGTTCTATCAGTCGCCGGGAACAGCGAAGATGGAGGCGCGGCTCCGCCGGATCTATGCGCAGAGCGACTGGAAGAGCGATCCGAACAAGCCTTCCGAGCGCACGCGATACTATCGCGCACTGTTACAGAAAGACCTGACCCCGGAACAACAGTTCACCGTTCGTCTGGAACTGGGCAAAGAGCTTTTGCGCGCCGGAGACAGCGCCGCGTCGGTCGACGAACTCGAACAGCTTGGCAGCTTCGTCCGCCAGCGCGGCCTGCGTCTGCCTCCCGAAGCCGAGCGCGACTGGCACAGAAGTCTTGCCATCGCCTATCTGCGTCTGGGCGAGCAAGAAAACTGTAATGACATGCACATGCAGAAGTCCTGCATTTTCCCCATCAAAGGCACAGGCGTGCATATGCGGACGCGCGGGGCCGAAGGCGCGGTGCGCGAATACACCTGGCTTCTGCAGCATGATGCGAAGGACGACATTTCTCGATGGCTGTTGAACATTGCTTACATGCAGTTGGGACAGTATCCGGCGAAGGTACCCAAGCAGTGGCTCGTTCCGGAAAGCCGCTTTGCCTCTGAAGATGACATTGGTGAATTTCCAGATGTGGCCCCGCAGGCGAACCTGGGAGTAACAGAACATGCCGGGGGCATCCTTGTGGACGATTTTGATGGCGACGGCCTGCTGGATGTGGTGCTTTCCTCGTCCGGTCCGCTGGACCAGATACGCTTCTTCCACAATAACGGCGATGGGACTTTCAGCGATCGCACCCGCCAGGCAGGCCTCATCGGCGAACTCGGCGGCCTCAACATCGTGGAGACCGACTACAACAATGACGGCCATCCTGATGTGTTGGTCTTGCGCGGGGGATGGTGGGACAAGTTCGGCGAATATCCTGTGTCGCTTTTGAAAAACAACGGCAACGGAACATTCGATGATGTCACAGAGGAAGCAGGGCTGCTCTACAACGGACCTACGCAGACGGCGGCCTGGGCGGATTATGACAATGACGGCTGGCTCGACCTCTTCATCGGCCGCGAATCGCGACCGTCGCTGCTTTTCCACAACAACCACGACGGTACATTCACGGAAATGGGCGCGCAGTGCGGGCTGGCCAACCTCGGATATGTAAAGGGCGTGGCCTGGGGAGACTACAACAACGACGGGCGCCCGGACCTTTATGTCTCCGTCAAGGGCGGCGACAACCATCTCTTTCGCAACGAGACCGCTCCCGGAGGCAATTGCAGATTTACGGATGTGACGGCGCAGGCGCAGCTGTCAGACCATGGCGACCATTTTGCTGCGTGGTTTTTCGACTACAACAACGACGGATGGCCCGATATCGTTGACCTTGGCTATTACGCTTTCACTCTGAACGACGTAGGGGCCTTTGAAGTTGGAAACCCTTTTCGCGCTGGCACGCCGCGTCTTTATCTCAACCATCACGATGGAACATTCAGAGAAGTCGCAAAGGAAGCACATCTTGACCGCGCCATCCTTCCCATGGGCGCAAACTTTGGCGATCTCGACAACGATGGCTGGCTCGACATTTATCTCGGTACCGGAGAGCCGGAATATGAAGCACTGCTTCCCAATCGCATGTTTCGCAACCACAACGGCAAGGACTTTCAGGATGTGACAACATCAGGCGGATTTGGCCACCTGCAGAAAGGCCATGGCATCGCCTTTGCCGACATCGAAAACAACGGCAACGAAGACGTCATTGAAGAGATGGGCGGCGCATTTCCCGGCGACACCTACCAGCCGGTCCTCTATCGCAATCCCGGACACGGTAACCACTGGATCACACTCAAGCTGGAAGGCGTACAGACCAACCGCGCAGCCTTTGGAGCACGCATTGCGCTGACCTTCCGCGATCAGGGCACGGTACGTCATGTGTATCGCACCGTGGGATATGGCTCCAGTTTTGGAGGAAATCCCCTGCGCCAGCATATTGGAGTGGGCAAGGCCGCTTCCATTGAGAAACTGGAGATTTTCTGGCCCGTCTCAAAGACCACGCAGGTCTTTTCCCATGTTGCAGTGGACCAGGCTTTCCATATCAAAGAAGGCCGCGCCACGATGGACCTGGTTTATTACCCGCGCTTTTCTTTCCCTGTACTGCCCGAGAAAAAAGGCCCGTCCGAATGACCTTGTACAATAGAAGGTTGCCATGGCCACAGCCGTCGAACTGGTACAGATTGATCTTGCTCCCCGCAAGCCCGCCCCCAAGCCTGAATGGCTGAAGGCCCGCGCCCCGATGGGCGACAACTATCACGATCTTAAGAAGCTGGCGCGCAGCCTCCATCTGCATACGGTCTGCGAGTCGGCCCATTGCCCGAATATCGGCGAATGCTGGAACCATCGCACGGCCACCTTCATGATGCTGGGCAACACTTGTACGCGGCGATGCGGCTTCTGCGCCGTACCCAAGGGCCGTCCCGACGCCATTGACTTTGATGAGCCGCGCCGTGTGGCCGAAGCGGTCGCGACTTTGGGACTGAAGTTTGCTGTGATCACCAGCGTGAATCGCGACGACGATATCCTCGGCGGCGCGCGCGCCTTCGCCATGGTGATCGAGGAGATCCGCAAACAGGCACCCGGATGCCAGGTGGAAGTGCTGGTTCCCGACTTTCAGGGAAATGAAGAGGCCATCCGTACGGTCGTTGCAGCACGTCCGGAGATCCTTAACCATAACACCGAAACCGTACCGCGGCTCTATCGCGCAGTCCGCTCGGGCGCACGATATGAGCGTACGCTTCGCCTGCTCGAATACGCCAAGGAGCAGGACCCGACGATTACCACCAAATCCGGCGTGATGGTTGGCCTGGGTGAGGAGATGGAGGAGCTCTTGCAGGTCTACCGCGACCTGGCGGCAGTGGGGACCGATGTGCTTACCATCGGGCAATACCTGCGGCCCTCCAGGGACCACCTGCCCATGGCCCGCTACTATACTCCGGATGAGTTCGCTTTCATGAAGCAGGAGGCGCTCAAGATGGGCTTCCGCCATGTGGAGTCCGGCCCGCTGGTGCGCTCATCCTACCATGCGCACGAGCAGGCCAATGCTTCCGGCGTAACCGTCCTTCAGTAGGAATTGCCGCCAGCTTCGGGACCGTTTCCCGTTATCCGCGTATTTCTGCGAGCGCCGCAGCAAACTCCGGCAGCAGCATGGTCTGGTCGCGGTCCGGGCCGGTGGAGATCATTCCGATTTTTGCCCCCGACTCTTTCTCCAGAAAACGCAGATACTCCTGCGCCAGCCTTGGCAGCTTCTCAAACTCCGTAATGCCTTCGGTTGAGGACTGCCAGCCTTTCAGCCTGGTATAGACAGGCTCAATGGCTTCCAGTCCACGGACATCGGCCGGCATCGTCTCCACCAGCTTGCCGTTGATCTTGTAACCGGTGCAGACCGGAATTTCTTCCAGGGTGTCGAGCACGTCGAGCTTCGTGACAACCAGCCACTCGGTCCCGTTGATCTGGTTGGAGTAGCGCAGCAGCGGCAGGTCGAGCCATCCGCAGCGCCGCGGACGCCCGGTCACCGCGCCGAACTCCTGCCCGCGGGCGCGCAGCGTTTCGCCGGCGCCGTCAAAGATTTCCGTCGGAAAAGGCCCTTCGCCCACCCGCGTAACATAGGCTTTGGTCACGCCAATCACGGTGCCGATCTTCGTCGGCCCCACCCCGGTGCCGGTAACGGCCCCGCCTGCAGTCGCCGACGACGAAGTCACAAACGGATACGTTCCGTGGTCGATGTCGAGCATGGTTCCCTGCGCACCCTCGAACATCACGCTGCCGCCTTCGCTGATGGTCTTGTTCAGCAGCGCAGCCGTATCGGTCACAAAGGGAGCAATTTGCTCGGCCGCCTTGGCGTACTCATCGTACATCTTGGCGGGATCGAGGGGCTTGGCCCCAAAGAGCGCATTCGCAATCGTGTTTTTCTCGTGGCAGGCGTTTTCAATGTGCGTCTTCAGCAGATTGGTATTCAGCAGGTCCACCACGCGCAGGCCATTGCGGGCCATCTTGTCTTCATACGCAGGGCCAATGCCGCGGCTGGTCGTGCCGATCTTCTGCCGTCCGGGAGCACTCTCGGCCGCCAGCTCGATCATGCGATGGTATTCCAGAATGACCTGTGCGCGGTTGGAGACAAACAGATGCCGGTCCACGTCCACGCCCAGTTCGCGCAGCTTGCCCACTTCCTTTAGGAAGGCCATGGGGTCCAGCACCACGCCATTGCCGATGACGGCCTTGCAGCCAGGACGCAGAATGCCGCAGGGAATCAGCTGCAGAATAAACTTCTGACCACCAATGATGACCGTGTGGCCGGCATTGTGCCCGCCGGCATAGCGCGCCACGGCAGAAAATCCGCCGGAAAGCACGTCTACAATCTTGCCCTTGCCTTCATCGCCCCACTGGGCGCCCAGTACGACCGCTGTCTTTGCTCGCATCACCCTAATGCCTGCTTTGCACACTTTCCCTCTTGCGGCTGGAGCGTTCAGATGACTGGAACGAAAAGCAGGCTTGAGGGTCTGTGCCGGAATCGCGGGGGAGTAACACCCCAATTTCTGATGATATACCGCCCGACTGCATCGGCCAAACGGCACGGCCTCTCAGCGCGATCCCGCCGCCAGCACCTCGGCCAGGTGCAGAGCACGCCGCTCTGTGCTCTGCGCCACCTGCTCGCGGCAACTGAAGCCGTCGCTCACGATCCAGGTCTCCGGGGCCGCCTGACGCACGGCCGGCAGCAGGACACGCTCGCCGAGCGCCTGCGAAATCTCGTACTTTTCCCTCTCAAAACCGAATGGGCCGGCCATGCCGCAGCATCCTGAATCAAGCAGCTCGACTTCGGCGCCCGCCGCATGGAGCAGCGCCACTTCATCTCTCATCTTCATCAGCGATTTGTGGTGACAGTGGCCATGCAGCAGGATGCGTCTGCCGGCCAGCGAGGGTGGTCGGTATTCCCGCGCGTGCCGGACCAGAAACTCGCTGAGCAGCAAAGACTGCTCTCCCAGCCGCCGGGCGCGCGCATCGGACGGGAAAAAATTCTGCAGCTCATCGCGGAAGACGCTGGCGCAGCTCGGCTCCAGAAAGACAAAAGGCATTCCGGCATCAATCTCCCGGGCGAAGAGGCGCAGGGTGTTTTCCAGATAAGCGCGGGCCTGGCGAAGAAATCCGAAGTCGTACAAAGGCCGCCCGCAGCAGACATGCCGTTTCGGGCTGGTAACAGAGAATCCGGCATCCTCAAGCACCTGGCGGGCGGCAGCAAGCACCTCTGGATGGTAGTAGTTGTTCCAGGTATCAGGCCACAGTAGCACCTGCGCAGGACGGTTGTTTTCTCTCAATCCGCTCTGGTAGCTGCGGGGTGCAAAACGCGGCAGCCTGCGCTGTGGAGCGATGCCAAGCAGGCCCTTGGCCATGTCACTCACACCGGGCAGCCGTAGCGGCAGGTTTGCAAGCCGCGGCGTGAGACCAGGAAGCACCGAAGCCAGATGTGCCCAGCGGTCCATGAACCCGAAGGCATAGTCGCGCAGGGGGTGGCGGTGGCGCTCATAATAGTGGGCCAGGAACTCGGCCTTGTATGTTGCGATGTCCACGTTGACGGGGCACTCCCTCTTGCAGGCCTTGCAGGAAAGGCACAGGTCCAGAGCTTCCCGCACGTGGTCGTCGTCCCATCCCTTCGTGAGCACTCCGCCTTCGAGCGCCTCCCACAAAAGATGCGCGCGTCCGCGCGTAGAGTGCATCTCTTCGCGCGTCGCCATATAGCTCGGGCACATCGTTCCCGGCCCCTGCTTCCGGCATGCTCCCACTCCCACACAGCGCAGCGTGGCCTCGCCAAATGAGCCTTGGTCCTGGGGAAACTGGAAGTAGGTCTCTGGTTTTGCCGGACGATGGCCCGCCCCCAGGCGCAGATTTTCGTGCGGCTCATAGACGGCAACCGGATCGACCATCTTGCCGGGGTTCATCCTGTTTTCGGGGTCCCACAGCGCCTTGAATTCGCGGAAGGCCTGCATCAGCTCCGGGCCAAACATCTTTGGCAAAAGCGCCCCGCGCGCCTGCCCATCACCGTGCTCGCCGGAGATCGAGCCTCCGTGCTTCAGAACGATGTCCGTTGCGCGGTCGAGGAAGGCGCGGAATTTGCCAATGCCCGCCCCGCTCTCCAGGTCAAAATTGATGCGCATATGCACGCAGCCCTGCCCGAAATGCCCATACATCGGCGTGCGATAGCCAAACTCGTCCAGGAGATGAAAAATTTCCCGCAGATACGCGCCCAGCTTTTCCGGCGGAACAGCAGAGTCCTCCCAGCCTTCCCATCCGTGCGGCTCACCGGGAACAAATACCGTTGAGCCAAGCGCCGATTCGCGCACATGCCAGACCCGCGGCGCTTCTTCCTGTGTATACCGGCGCGCCTGCGTGGGGACTTCCTTGACTGCTGTCAGAAAGCGATCGACCTGGGCCTCGGCATCTTCCGGCGTCCAGCCTCCGAACTCGACCAGCAGATGGCCGCGACCTTCCGGCAGTAGCGTGATGTCATCCAGCGCCAATCGCTTGCGGCGCATGAAGTCCACCAGCATTCCATCGAAGCCCTCCAGCCCGATGGGCTTCCATTCCAGCACAAACGGAACATGGTCGGCCGCGATGAAGGGGTCGGCGAAGCCGAGTCCCACCAGGCGGCGGTGCGGAGGGCTGGGCGTCAGATGCAGCGTGGCCCCCAGCACGGTCACACAGGTCCCTTCGGTCCCCACCAGAGCACGCGCTACATGAAAGCCGTTTTCCGGTAGCAGTTCGTCCAGGTTGTATCCAGAAACGCGGCGCGGAATGCGTGGAAACTTCTGGCGGACCAGCTCCGCATACTGGTCACGGATACGGCGCAGCCCCGCATAGATTTCGCCCCTGCGGCCGCCTGCAGCCATGATGGCTTGCAGCTCCTCTTCCGGCGTCGCGCCGACCGTCATGCGCGTCCCGTCATACAGCAGCACATCGAGCGAATGAATGTTGTCCACCGTCTTGCCGCCCATCAGGGCATGGACGCCGCAGGAGTTGTTGCCAATCATGCCTCCCAGCGTGCACCGGCTGTGGGTGGCCGGGTCCGGGGCAAAGGTCAGATGGTGCTCCTCGGCCGCTTCACGGACACGGTCCAGCACGATGCCAGGCTCCACATGCGCCAGCTTCCTCTCCGGATCAAGCCAGTGGATGCCGCGCATGTACTTGGAAAAATCAAGCACCACGGCAACGTTACAGCACTGTCCAGCCAGACTCGTCCCTCCACCCCGCGCCAATACCGGGGCGCCAAATTCGCGACAACAGGCCAGGGCAGCGATGACGTCCTCTGCGTCCCGCGGAACCACCAGCCCAATCGGCACCTGCCGATAGTTGGAGGCATCGGTCGCGTACAGCGCACGGGAGCCGGCATCAAAACGCACCTCGCCGCGGACCACGGCCCGCAGCCTTTTCTCCAGCTCCTGCGAAGCGCGGAAACTCTCATGCGAATGGACTGTGTTGTTCAGGACAGGGAGCCCAGATATAGCCGTCACAGCAATCTATTTTAGAAGCACAGGGAGAAATACCCTCTCAGTACAGCAAAGGCACTCAGCGCCCGGCCCTGGCTTTGAGCGCCAGATCCAGGACCTGCTTGGCCACGCGCTCGGAATCATGACGCAGAACATCGCCTTCAGCAGCAAAATCGCCGGTGATGCAGCGGATCCCCATGGCTTCAATCCGCTCAATGTCGGGGCGGATTGGCTCGGCCCCTTCTGCAGCGTAGCGCTGCCGCAGCACTTCTGAGACCTCACCCGTATGGATGAGTGCGTAATCAAAAACCGGCATCCCAGTGTGTTCATAGATGCGCTCGATGTGCTGCGATGCTGTGAGATGCAGGCTTTCATTGGCCTGGGTCATCAGGTTGCAGATGTAGACACGCAGGCCCCGCGCCTGGGCCAGGGCCTCCGGGATTCCCCGCACCAGCAGGTTTGTGATGACACTGGTATAGAGAGAGCCAGGCCCGACCGTAATCAGGTCGGCATGAGCAATCGCATGCAGCGTCTCCGGCAGGGGCGCCGCATCCGGCGGCTCCATGGTCAGCTCAACAATCTGCTTCCGACACGCCGTGATTCTGGTTTCTCCGCGCACGATCTCGCCATCGTCCATCTCTGCGGCCAAAGTGACGTTGGCCGTGGTCGCCGGATAAATATGCCCGCGCGTGGCCAGGATCTCCGCCGAAAGCCGGACCGCTTCTGCAAAGTCCCCGGTCATCTCGGTGAGCGCAATCACGAAAAGATTACCGAAGCTGTGGCCTTCGAGATCGCCTCCAGACTGAAACCGGTGACTGAATAGGCGGGAAAGCAGGTGCTCGTCCTCAGAGAGCGCCACCATGCAGTTGCGCAGGTCGCCCGGAGGAAGCATGTTGAAGTCCTTGCGCAGGCGTCCGCTGGACCCTCCATCGTCGGTGACCGTAACCACCGCCGCCAGGTCGCGAATTGGCCCGGAATGATCTTCCGCGGGTGCACCTGCCGGCGGGGCATATTTTTTCAGCCCTCGCAGCAGCGTAGAAAGACCGGTGCCCCCGCCGAGGGCCACCACCCGCAGCCCTGCCTGTGCCGGCGAAGGGGCCGCTTCAGGCGCAGATGCGGAAAGGGCAGAATGCATGACTGGTGTAGGCTTCAACAGCGCGCGCTCCTGTTCTGCAGGTGACGCGGATGCGGTGCGCCCCTCTCACGGCGCTTCCGGATAGAGCAGCTCAGTAAAACGCGGATCATCCGCCATGTCCTGAAAGTCGGAGTCCGTGCGGGCCATGATGCGGTTTTGCGGATTCAACTGAATGGCCGCGGCCAGATGCTCCAGGCATTCTTCTGCCTGACCCGTCATGCTGTTCAGGACGGCAAGGCCATAATGGGCAAAATCAGCGTTCTGATCTTTTCTGAGAATACCCTCCAGATGATCGCGCGCCTCTTCATAGTCACCCGTGTTCAGAAGAGAGATGGCGTAATCATACTCTTCACCCAGCGTCGCAAAGGAGCGGCGCTCCTGCCGCATCTGGCGCTCGCAGGCGGCAAGGTAGACCTTTGTCCGCTCCACCAGCTCCGGAGGCGCTACCGGCAACAGCTTCTCAAACGCAGCGCGCGCTTTATCAAACCTGGACTCCTGCATCAGTTGTACCGCGCCCTGATACAGCTTGAGTGCCTGCTCATGGTCTTTGCCGATGGTCGAGTGTCCCTGGCTGGCAACGGCACGGGCGTTGCGCCGGGGGGAACCAGCCTGACGAATCTCTTGCATACTTAATGATTTTCCCTGATTTTTATTGAAACATGCCGTGCTAGTGCGCGCACATGTGGGAAATTTTCCCGTTGAACTCGTTTTTATACGCAGAAGCGGGGCCAGAGTCAAATCTCAGGTGTCCCGCCTGGTTCTCTCTTCACTCCAACCGCATTCATTTTTCCTTCTGCCTGCTCTGATACACCGCCGGATTCAGCGCCGGATCGTTGTACATCTTGAGCTGCCGGTAGAGTTTGAAGCGACGCTCGCCACCCAGGGTCTGCTGCCAGAGACGGTCCAGACAGCCGACCAGGTCTTCGCGCTGCTGCTGCAGAATGGCATAGCGCTGGCGATTCCGCTCGGCATGGCCCTCTGGAGCGCCCGCGCGGTGGATTTCCTCTTTCGTATGGAAGAGCTTGAGCGCCAGGATGGAGAGCCGGTCAATCATGAGTCCGGGACTTTCTGAATGCAGCTCCGCATCCGGCCTGGGCAGACCAAGCCGGTCAAGGGCCTCCAGCAGCAGCAGATCGCAGCGCTCGGCCAAATCATTGCGTCTCTGGTTGATGCGGTCAATCGCCCGCTTTACTGCAGCAAGATCGTGGTCTGTCGCGTCCGGAGTCCGCGCCCGGTCCTCGGTATGCCACAACTCAAAATTTGCCCGATGCTGGGCCACGACCGTTTTCAGAAAATCCGCCGGCAGGTCCTCTTCCGGCATCACAGCATCCTGCTCATGCCACAGCGCCGTGTAGCGGTCCTGAAGCTGCGCAATTTCGACGGCTGAGAAATTCATTTCTGAGCAAAAGCCTACATGAGATTTGACATGCATGGAGCCCCAGCCTTGCTCCTGGAAGCATGGATTGACATTCCTCTGGCCCGGGGCTAGTCTTTCTGCGTAGATGGAAACGTTCCCATAAGGAGACACGGTGGCCCTCCCCCGCTTGCTTCTTTCCGCCATCCTGCTTGCCGCACCCTTTGCCGCCTGCGCACAGCAGCCTGCTCCGGACCTGCTGGAACAGGCCCGCGACGGCATCCGGACCCTGCAATCCTGGTATGCGCCGGAGACGGGACTTTATCAGACCACAGGCTGGTGGAACGCCGCCAACGCCATCACGGTCCTGGCCAACTACTCGCGTGCGGCGCACAGCCGGGAATTTCTGCCGGTTTTTTCCAATACCTTCACGCAGGCCCAGAAGACCTCCGCCCAGTTCCTCAACAAATACTATGACGATGAAGGCTGGTGGGCGCTGGCCTGGGTGGACGTCTATGACCTGACCCAAAGACCGGAATATCTGGCAATGGCCGCGGCCATTTTTTCTGACATGACCACAGGCTGGGACTCGACCTGCGGCGGCGGCATCTGGTGGAACAAGGACAGGCAATACAAGAACGCCATCGCCAATGAACTCTTTCTTTCCGTGGCTGCCCATCTGGCGCGCCGGGCAACGGCCGACCAGCGCGGACAATATCTGGCCTGGGCGCGGAAGGAGTGGGAGTGGTTCAGCAACTCCGGCATGATCAACCAGCAGAAGCTCATCAATGATGGGTTGGATTCATCGTGCCATAACAACCAGCAGAACACCTGGACCTATAACCAGGGTGTCATTCTGGGAGGGCTGACCGAGCTGTATCGCGCTGCTCCGGACCCCTCGCTTCCCGCAGCGGCGCAGGCGGTTGCCGATGCCGCGCTTACGCACCTGACCGACGCCAACGGCATCCTGCACGACACCTGTGAGCCCAACTGCGGGGCCGACGGGGTGCAGTTCAAAGGCATCTTTGTGCGCAACCTGATGGCGCTCGATGCGGTATTTCCCAATCCCCGTTATGCGAAGTTTGCCCGGGCCAATGCAGAGAGCATCTGGGAACATGCCCAAGGACCGGACCATGAATTTGGACAGGTCTGGTCCGGACCGTTTGACGCCGGAAGCGCAGGCAGCCAGAGTTCCGCCCTGGATGCCTTCGTGGCCGCCGTAGTCATGCAGCACGAGCACTGAGCGCGGCGGGAGGGAACGAAACCGTCCCCGCCTGCGTATTCCTCCATGATGAGGCGTGTCTCCGCACCGCTGCATAGCGTATGCTTAAGAACACGCCGGTCTTTCCAGCGGAACCAGGACCCTCGTTGTGGAATTCATTGAGGCCATTAAGATTGCGCTCCAATCGCTGTGGGCGAACAAGCTGCGCTCCATTCTTACCCTCATTGGTGTGGTGATTGGAGTAGCGTCCGTCATTGCCGTCATTACGCTGACGAATGGCGTGAACAAGTATGTCGCCACCAAGGTATACAGCTATGGGGCCGACGTTTTTACGCTGAGCAAGCAGCCTTCCGTCATCTTTAGCTACGAAGAATACGAGAAATACCAAAAGCGCAAGGACATTCATCTTGAGGACTACCAGGCCATCCGCGACCTCTGCAAATCCTGTGTGGATGTGGGGGCGCTGCAAAGCACCACAGGCAAGGTCGTCTACGGATCGCATTCCAGTACAGACACAAACATCCGCGGTTGGAGCTGGAACATGCCGGCGCTTTCCAATCTGAATGTGGTGCTGGGCCGCAGCTTCACTCCAACCGACGAGCAATATGCGACCCATACCGCCATTATTGGATATGACATTGTAGACAACCTGATGCCAGACACCGATCCGCTGGGCAAAGAGATCCGCGTGGACGGCGAACCGTACACGGTGATTGGCGTCGGGGAACGGCAAGGAAAGACCCTGGGCGTCAGCCAGGACAATTATGTCGCCGTGCCCATTACCACGTACCAGCGCAAATATGGCACCAACAAGAGCATCATCATTTATGTGAAGGCCGGGTCAGTGGGCGCTGCGCTTGACCGCGCTTCTGACGAGGCCCGCGCCATCCTGCGTTCCCGGCGGCACGACGCGCCGGGGGCCGAGGACAGCTTTTCCCTGGACACCAACGCAACCTTCGTGGGCCTGTGGACCAGCATCAGCCAGACGTTTTTCTTTGTCGTGATTGGCATTGCTTCTATCTCCCTGGTCGTCGGCGGCATCGTCATTATGAACATCATGCTGGTGAGCGTGACCGAGCGGACACGCGAAATTGGCGTGCGCAAGGCGCTGGGCGCACGCTATACCGACATTCTGCTGCAATTCCTGATTGAGTCGGCCACCATGTCGCTGATTGGCGGGGCCATTGGGGTGCTGTGCGGTGCAGGCGTGGCCAAAATGGTGACGCTGGCCATCGGCTTCCCTTCCGACATTCAGGTCTGGTCCGTACTGCTGGCGCTGTTTGTCTCAGGCGGCGTTGGTATCTTCTTCGGGGTGTATCCGGCGCGCAAGGCAGCAATGCTGGACCCCATCGTGGCGCTGAGGTCGGAGCTATGAGAATCACAGATTCGCGTGAAGCCGTGCGCATGGCCCTGGAGACCCTGCGCGCCAACAAGCTGCGGTCCGGGCTGACGATTCTCGGAATTGTCATCGGCGTCACCACGGTGATCACGATCTCGTCCGTCATCAACGGCCTGAACAACAATGTGCAGCAGTGGGTCAATTCTCTGGGAACAAATGTCCTGTGGGTCTTTCATATGCCGGTCATTGGTGTGCGTCCCACGGCCGAAATGCTGGCGCGAAAACGACTCACCTTTGATGATGTTGCCGCCATCAGCCAGCTCCCTCATGTAGTGGCGGCCGATGGCGGCGTGCGCCACGTCAACCCCATCTTCCAGGCCGGCATCATTGGCGTAAAGTACGGCAACAAAAAGGCCCAGGGCGTCATGCTGCAAGGGGACAGCACGGCCATTGCCGATGTGGCCGATCTCAGCTTTAAGGAAGGCCGCGTCTGGACGCAGGAAGAGGCCGACCGCCGCGCCAATGTCACGATCCTGGGTTATGACACGGCCGAAACCCTCTTTGGCAATGCCAGCGCCCTGGGAAAGGAAGTGGAAATCGAGGGCAGCGTCTTTACGGTCATCGGCGTCTTCAACAAGCAGAAGCAGGTCTTCGGCGGCGGACGCAACCAGGAGGACAATGCGGCCTTCTTTCCGATTGGCACCTTTATGAAGCTGCATCCAGAAGACGCCGTCAATGGCGGGGTCTGGGTAAGCGTGAAATTTGACGATCAGCGCAACCGCACGCTGGTAGAAGATGAGATCCGCGAGCTGCTGCGCCGCCGCCGCAAAGTGCGGGTGGAGCAGCCGGATGATTTTGAGATCTTTGCACCCGATTCGCTCACGCGCCTATGGAACCAGCTCACTGGCGGCCTTGCCATCTTCATGGTTGCCGTTTCCAGCGTGGGACTCATGGTCGGTGGGGTTGGCGTCATGAACATCATGCTGGTCTCGGTCACCGAGCGGACGCGCGAAATTGGCGTGCGCAAGGCGATTGGCGCAACGAAACGGAACATTCTGCTCCAGTTCACCATTGAGGCAGTCACGCTGTGTGCCATCGGAGGTGTGATTGGCATCTTTGCCGGCGGCATCATGACCCTGCTGATACGTTTTCTGGTGAGCGCCCTGCCGGCCAGCATGTCCAGCCTCTGGGCCATGGTGGGCTTTACCGTCTCATGTCTCATCGGGCTGGTCTTCGGCATTTATCCGGCATGGAAAGCGGCGAACCTTGATCCCATTGAGGCGCTCCGCTATGAGTGACAGGGCCTAGCCTTTACAATCCTTATCTGCATGGCTACGAGTGTCCGCTCATTTTCCAAGATCAACCTGGGGCTGGCCATTGGACCTCCGCGTCCGGATGGCTTTCATGAACTGGTGACCCTTTACCAGACCCTGGAAGCCCATGATGTCGTCACAGTAGAGGCAAACCCCTCCGAGCAGAACAGGGTCCTCCTCACATCCAATGATGCCCGTGTTCCTACAGACTCGCGCAACACGGTCTGGAAGATGCTCGACCAGGCAATGAAGCGGCTGCTCCCCGAATTTTCCGCCGAGGTCAGCGTGCATATTGAGAAAGGGCTTCCGGTGCAGGGAGGCCTCGGGGCAGGGTCAGCCAATGCGGTAGCGGCCCTGATAGGCCTGGAACGGGAGCTGCGGCGCCAGTTTTCCGGTGCCGAGCGCCTGGAAATCGCCGCCGCCGTTGGCTCCGATGTCCCGCTCTTCCTGATTGGAGGCACCGTTCTTGGCCTGGGCCGGGGCGAGGAGGTCTATCCGATGCCCGATCTGGAACCGATCCATTGCGTCGTGGCCCTGCCTTCCATCGGGGTCTCCACCCCGCTGGCTTTTCAGGAGTGGGACCTTACAGAAGGGAAGCAATTGACCGCAGAGGCCAACTTCGATAGACTCAAAGAGTTAGGCCGCGTCTTGAGCGCGGGCCTTTCCGGTGCCTTCTTCACAGAAGAAGGCCGGCCCGAGGATCCTCTTCTCGCGCTTGTCCGGACCGGGATTGAAAACGATTTTGAAAAGGTCGTCTTCCGTCAGTATCCCTTTCTCGGAGAAATCAAGCGCATTCTGGAACCAGGGGCTGTGTATGCAGCACTCTCTGGCTCAGGCTCGGCTGTTTTCGGCCTCTATCAGACGGAGGAGGCAGCTCGAAAGGCGGAAGAGGCCCTGGCCGGACAAGGTACGGCCTGTTTGCGGACGAAGACGTTGTCTCGCCGGGAGTATTGGCAGACCATGGTGGAAACGCGCTGAGACCCGTAGGTCGAGTGCTGTGGCTGTAAAAAGTTTTGTTACTGGGCGATCGACTCATGGTAGGTCAAGTGCCTTTCCTGCCCATTCCGGCCCAATGCTGGCCAGAATGGGTGCCCGTAGGTCGAGTGCTGTGGCGGTAAAAAGTTTTGTTACTGGGCGATCGACTAATGGTAGGTCAAGTGCCTTTGGAGCACTTTGTCTAGGTTCGAATCCTAGTCGCCCAGCCAGTTTTGGCTTCTGCTGCCTCAGGGCCAACGATCATGGGGCAGCAGGACAACCGATTGAGAAGCCGCTGGCCGGTTTTTGCAGATGGCCAGCATGAGGACAACCAACGCAAACCAGCTTGGGAGGTTCTTGTGAAGAACGAAGCACCGGTAGAAGACATTGCGTCCGCTGCAGGAAAAGAACCCTCGGACGGACGAGGAAAGCCAACGGCAGAGCGCAAACGGCCACGCGGGTTTCATGAAGGCCGCCGGTTTAAGATCTTTTCCGGTTCGGCCAACCACCAGCTTGCCCTGGACATATGCAAGCACATCGGGGTGACGCTGGGAGAAACCAGAATGCAGCGCTTCTCCGATGGAGAGGTCTACTTCCAGCTGCTTGAAAATGTGCGCGGCGCGGATGTGTTTGTGGTCCAGCCGACGTGCTATCCGGTGGACCAGCACCTGGTCGAGCTGCTGATTATGATTGACGCGCTGAAGCGCGCTTCGGCCGGCAGAATTACCGTGGTGGTCCCCTATTATGGCTATGCCCGGCAGGACCGGAAGGACCGTCCGCGGGTGGCCATTTCGTCCAAGCTGGTGGCGGACCTGCTGACGACGGCGGGGGCCAACCGCGCTTTGTTCATGGACCTGCATGCAGCGCAGATCCAGGGTTTTTTCAATATTCCGGTGGACCATGTGTTCGCCAGTCCGGTGATGGTGAGTCATTTTAAGGAACTGGACCTGCCAGACCTGACCGTGGTTTCACCCGATGCGGGAGGCGTAGAACGTGCGCGCCACTTCGCAACCAAAATGGGGGTCCCTCTGGCGATTGTGGACAAGCGCCGGACGGACATCAATGTGACGGAAGTGATGCACGTGATCGGAGATGTTCAGGGAAGGACGTGTCTGATCATTGACGACATTATTGACACTGCCGGCACTCTGGTGAAAACCGTGGACGCGCTGCTGGAAAAGGGCGCCACCAGGGTCTATGCCGGGGCTTCACACGCCGTGCTCTCCGGGCAGGCCGTGGAGCGCATTGCCAATTCCAGACTTGAGGAAGTGGTGGTCACCGACTCCATTCCTTTGAGTGAAGAGGCAAAAAAGGTGTCCAAGATCCGGGTGCTCTCAGTGGCCGGCCTGTTAGGCGCAGCGATTGAGAACATCCACATGGAAACGAGCGTGAGTACGTTGTTCAGCTAGTATGGCTGCCGCTTGTATGTGCCCGCGGAAACAGATTCTGATTTCGCAGGGCCGTGGGCCAGGGCCGCGGCCTTAAGGGCGAAACATTTGAAACCGGGCTGCCCGGGCAGTCCAAAGGGAGCGACGAGAAAAGGAACTTTTTTCTCCGTGCCCGAAGGGAAAGGAAAGCATGATTACACAGGAAGTCGTTACAGCAACCCCCCGCGAGGGCAGGTTCAACAAGAATGCGGCCCGCCGCGTGCGCGCCAAAGGAAAGATCCCTGCTGTGGTGTATGGCGCGCAGGAGCCTTCTGTGGCCGTGGAAGTCGACCCTAAGCAGATCCTTCGCATTTTGCACTCCGAGGCCGGCCACAACTCGATCTTCGACCTGGAAATTGGCGCCAAGAAGGCCAAGGCCATGATTGTGGACTGGCAGTATGAGCCGGTGAAAGGCTCCCTGCTCCACATTGACTTCAAGCGCATTGCGATGGACAAGGCCATCCGTGTGGAAGTGCCGATCCAACTTGTAGGCGTGCCGGTCGGCGTCAAGACCCAGGGCGGCATTCTGGACCAGGTGCTGCGCGAAGTGGAAGTCGAGTGCCTTCCGGGAGACATCCCGAGCCATATTGATGTAGACATTACTAACCTTGCTTTTGGCGACGTGCTGCGCGTCTCTGACCTGCCTCACGCCGGCAAGCTGAAGTTCCTCACCGACGAAAACGCCACCGTGGCCCATATCGTCTCTGTGAAGGAAGAGGTGCCGGCGACTGCGGAAGCGGGGGCTGCGGCCACTCCCGTTGAGCCTGAAGTGGCCAAGAAGGGCAAGCAGGAATCGACCGAGGGCGAGGCGAAGAAGTAATTGCAGGTGGAATCAGGCGTGTTTCTGGTCGTCGGTCTGGGTAATCCCGGAATTGAGTATCAGTTCACGCCGCACAACGCCGGGTTTTTGGCGATTGATCGCATCGCAGACAACTTCGGCGTGCAGGTGATCAATCGTCGGTGCCGGGCGGTAACAGCAACCATCCGGCTGGGGGGACGCGAAGTGGTCCTGGCCAAGCCGGAGACCTATATGAACCTCAGCGGGATTTCCGTAGAGGAGCTGGTACGCGAGCTGGAGGTGGACCCGGCGAAAGATCTGGTTGTGGTCTATGACGAGCTGGCGCTGCCTCTGGGAACGATTCGCGTGCGGACTGGCGGCAGCGATGGCGGCCACAACGGCGCAAAGTCCATCAACGGCGCCCTGCGAACACAGGAATGGGCGCGGGTCCGGATCGGCGTCGGGCCCAGACCGGGTGAGACGGACGGTCGCCGGGGAAAGGATTATCTGCTGACGCCCATGCGGAAGGCAGATCTGGCCGAGCTGGATCCGGTGCTCGATAAGGCGGCCAGAGCAGTGGAGATGATTGTGTCGCAAGGCATTACGGCTGCGATGAACGAGTTAAACCGCCGGGAGCCAAACAGCCAGGCGGAATGAAAATTTGTGAGCTCCGCGGTTGCAACCGCAGACGCGGCGGCAGAGAAGAGAGAAACGATGCAACGCTTTTATGAAGTGATGTATATCGTCCGGCCCGATGTGCAGGACGAAGAGCTGGACAAGCTGGTTTCCGGCTTTGAAGCCACGGTGACCAATGGCGGCGGGACCGTCCGTTCGACGGAAAAACTCGGACGGCGCAAGCTGGCCTATCTGGTACGCAAATTCAGCGAAGGCAATTATGTTCTGATGACCATTGATGCCGATGGAGAGCTGGTGCACGAGCTGGAGCGCCGTCTCCGCGTCTCTGAACAGGTGATCAAGTTCATCACCGTGCGTATGGACGAAGAACAGAAGCGCCTGGACAAGATCAAGGCCATCCGCGCCCAGCGCAGGAAGCTCAGCGCCGAGCCGGCCCCTGCTCCGGAAGCCGCTGAAGCTCCGGCGGCAGAAGCAGCCCAGGCCAGCGCGTAAAGCACCATCAGGAACAGTGTGCCCCGCCCTATGGCAGGGACACAGGAGAAAAGGTAGGAATTATGTCTGACGAAACCACACAGAATGTAACGGCAACTGCAGCGCCGCGCGCCGCCGCCGCCGCCCCGGCAGCCGGTGCCGCAGCAGCACCAGGTGCGCGGAAGTTCTTCCGCCGGAAAAAGGTGTGCAAGTTCTGCACCGAAAAAATTGACGCCATCTCATACCGCGATGTCAATCTGCTGAAGCAGTTTGTGGCCGAGCGCGGTAAGATCGTCCCCCGCCGCCTGACCGGCGTCTGCACTACGCATCAGCGCCGCCTGACGCGGGCCATCAAACAGGCGCGCAACATTGCGCTGTTGCCCTTTGCCGTAAAGTACTAGGTATTTTGCGGGCCAGCGCCTGCTGCGCAGGTTGTCAGCCCATCAGCGCGCCGGTCCGGCGCTGCCAGCGTTCTTTGGAGATTTTGCAATGGAAGTCATTTTAAAAGAAGACATTCACAACCTGGGCCACCGCGGTGACGTGGTGAAGGTGGCCGACGGCTATGGCCGCAACTACCTTTTGCCTAAAAAGCTCGCCCTGGAAGCGACGCCCGCCAACAAGGCCGTCATCGAGCAGATGAAGGCCGCCGCCGTGCGCCGCTCCGCACGGGAAAAGGCAGAGGCCGAACAGCTTCTTGCTCAACTCAATGAGGTTGCTCTGGTCTTCGAGCGCAAGGTGGGTGAGCATGATCACCTTTTTGGCTCGGTCACATCGGCAGACATCGCGCAGGCGCTGGAAGCCAAGGGCTTCAATATTGATCGCCGCAAGGTCCAGCTCGACGAACCGCTCAAGTCCGTGGGTGAGTTCCTCATCCCGGTCCGGCTGCATCGTGAAGTTACGGCCCACATTAAAGTGACCGTCAAGGGCGAGGAAGCGGCCTGATTGCCTTCCTGCCTGTTCGCAGGAAGAGATTTATCCGCAAACAAGATGCGCCGGAGGAGGCCGCCGGCCAAAAGCCCGCGGCCGCTCGGCCTCTGGTCACTCAGCGGCCAGGAGTGTGTCCGGCCCCCGCATCCGATGTAATGTCAAAGCTGGCTTCCTGATTGGCCAGCGAGCTCCCTCCGATCCAGACCGTGTAGTGCGTCGGTTCGATGACCTTCCTGCTGTCCTTGTTGTAGAACGCAAGCTCGGGAAAGCCCAGATCAAACGAAACCACCTTTGCTTCTCCGGGCTTCAACGTCACCCGTCGGAAGCCTTCCAGGCTGCGTACTGGCTGTTCCACACTCGCTCCCAGGTTGCGCACATAGCACTGGACCACTTCTGTGGCTTCGCGGTCTCCTGTATTTGTAACCGTAACAGTTGCAGTAATCAGCTTTTTTGCGTCCTCGCGTGTGGCCTCACTGAGCGGCACCGCCCTGCGGGAAAGCGTGACCTTGCTATAAGAAAACCGGGTATAGCTCAGGCCAAATCCAAAGGGAAAGAGCGCGGCATTCGGAGCATCGATGTAGCGCGAAACAAAGCGAGAGTCCGGTCCCGGAGGCTGCGTCAGGTCCATGCCCGGGGCAGGCGGCCGCCCTGTCGGAAACTGGTTGTAGTACAGCGGCTCCTGGCCCACCGTCCACGGAAAGCTCATGGGCAGCTTGCCGCTGGGCGACACATCTCCATAGAGAACATCGGCAATGGCATTGCCCGCCTCTGTTCCGGGAAACCACACTTCGAGGACCGCGGCCGCATGACGCGCTGCCTGTCTCAGCTCCAGCGGCCGCCCCGAAAAGACCAGCAGCACCACCGGACGCCCCGTCTGCGCCACGGCCTCCAGCAGCGACTCCTGGTTTCCGGGCAGGCCCAGAAAAGCGCGGGAACCGGCCTCGCCGCTCATCGTCCCTGATTCTCCCAGCGCCATCACCACCACGTCGGCCTGCCGGGCCGCCTGCACGGACTGGGCAAACCCCGCATTGGAGGTGCCCTGGATCTCTGTCCCCTTCACGACGGTGAGGCTGCCACCATATTGTTTTGCACGCGCTTCCAGCGCCGCGCGCACGGTGACCACTTCGCGCAGTTCCGGGCCGCCTGACCACGCGCCCAGCATCTGGAGCGGATCGTCGCCCAGCGGACCAATCAGTGCAATCTTCAGGGCCTTCTTTGCAAGAGGCAGCGTGTCCTGCTCGTTTTTAAGCAGGACAAACGATTCTTCCGCCGCGCGCCGCACCAGGGCGCGATGTTCGGGCACAGCAGAGGTCACCTCCGTCCCCCGCGCATAAGGGTGCTCAAACAGGCCTAGAGCAAACTTGACGCGCAGCACGCGCCTCACTGCTTCATCCACTACACTCATGGGGACCTGCCCGGTGCGGACCAGCTCCGGCAGCTGCGTGTCATAGTAGTGGGACATCATGTCCACATCTACTCCGGCCAGAATCGCCTTGCGGGCCGCCTCCGCCGGGGTGAGCGCAATGCCATGGTTCTGTAATTCCATGACGGCGGTGTAGTCGCTGACGACAAAGCCGTTGAATCCCCATTCTTTGCGCAGAATCTGCTGCAGGAGGTATGGATTTGCCGTTGCCGGCACGCCATTCAGCGCATTGAAAGCGCTCATGATGGTCGCGGCCCCGGCCTCCACGGCCGCCTGATAGGGCGGTAGATACACTTGCCGCAGCCGGATGTCCGACATGTCCGTCGCGTTGTACTCGCGTCCCGCCTCCACTGCGCCATACGCAGCAAAGTGTTTCACGCAAGCAGCCACGCTGTCCGGTTTGGACAAATCGTCCTGCTGGTAGCCCTGCACGTAGGCGCGGGCCATCGCTGCGCCCAGATAGGGGTCCTCGCCAGCACCCTCTGCCGTGCGGCCCCATCGCGCATCCCGTGAGATGTCTACCATGGGCGAATAAAACCAGCGGATGCCTGCCGTCGTGGCCTCTTCGGCCGACATGCGCGACAACTCTCTCACCAGCTCCGGGTCAAAGGTTGCTGCCAGTCCCAGCGGCTCCGGATAGATGGTGCGAAAGCCATGGATGATGTCAGCGCCAAAGAGCAGCGGAATATGCAGGCGGCTCTTCTCGACGGCCGCGCGCTGGAATGCGTTGGTATGCTCCGCGCCGACCGTGTTCAGCATGGACCCGAGCCTGCCCTCGGCGGCCAGCTGCATCGCGTCCACCTGTTCCTTCGCCTCAGGATTGATGGCCAGTTGTGCTGCTGTCGCTGCAATATGCCCGGCATCGTTGTATTGCACCAGTTGCCCCAGCTTCTCCTCAAGGGTCATCTGCTTCAGCAGCGCATCCACTTTCCGCTCAACTTCCGGCGAAGCGAGCTGCTGGTTGGATGGCTGCACGCTCTGCGCTGCCGCGCCGGAGACCAGCGCTGCACCCAGCCCCAGAACCACAGTACGAAACAATGAAGGCAACAAGAGAGGCTCCTTTTTCTTTAAGCTTTCGGTTTGCTGGCAACGGCAGGTGCAGTAGACTGCCGCTCCACAAATGCAGGCAGGATTCGGATCGGGCTTTTCGGCCACTCCTGCCTGCCTCCCTGGATCATCCGCAGCAGCGTAGTGGCGGCCACACGCCCCATCTCCTGCATGGGCTGCCGTACCGTGGTCAGCGGCGGCATGTTCGTCGCCGCGCCCGGAATATCATCGAACCCCACCACGGAAACATGCTCCGGCACGCGGACCCCCATTTCGCGCAGCACACTAATGGCGCCGATCGCTGTGAGGTCATTGAAAGCAAAGATGGCCGTGAAAGGCTCTCCCCGTTCAAGCAGACGCACCGTTGCCGCTTTTCCCGGCTCCGATCCGGGGACGTCACTTTCCAGTTGCGCCACCAGGTGCTCGTTGATCTCAATGCCTGTCTCTGCGGCCACTTTTGTAATGGCCCGCCAGCGTACCAGAGTGTCTGAACTGGAGCGCTGTCCTTTGATGAAGGCGATTTTTTTGTGCCCCAGCCGCTGCAAATGCTCCAGTGCATAGCGCGCCGCCAGCAGATGGTCCAGTTCAATGTTCACCACCGACGGCCGCCGGTGATGTCCGGCCACGGCCACCACAGGAATCGGGAGGTCCTCTTCCAGTGCCGAGTCCACTGCAATCATTCCTTCGACCGCCCGCGCCAGCAGCAGAGACGGATACTCCCGCAGGAGTTCCGCGCGGTGACGGTGGCTTACGACAAAATAGAAATATCCGGAATTGAGCAGCACATCCTCTACGCCGCCCAACACGGCGGTCGAATATCCTTCGCTGATCTCCGGCACCATGATGCCGATCGTCCTGCTCTGCCTGCTGCGCAGGCCCCGGGCCAGTGTGTTGGCCGTGTAGTTGAACTGCGCCGCCGCCTTCTTCACCCGCTCCTGCGTCTCTTTGGAAATGCGATGCTCCTTCGCCGCCCCATTCAGCACACGCGAAACCGTGGCCTCAGAAAGACCCAGATGGCGGGCCAGCTCCTTCAGGCGCGGTCTTGCAACAGCGTTCGCATGGTTGGTGGTCATCTACTTCTCCTACGGAGCGGAGCCGGCTTCTGTTCCCTCGCGCTTGAGCCCAATTGCCTGCTGCATTTTCCTGATCTCCGGATTGGCCATGAAATTTCGCCACACCAGGCCCGTGCGTCCGTTCTCAATCATCACTGTCATCGGGGCCTGGTTCAGTCCCATCGTAATGCCTGAATACCAGTCCTGCTGTTGATTGAAGGCGTCGCGGAAACCATAGATGTCCCATAGCTGCGCACCCAGGTCGCGGTAGAAGTGCCGGATGGCCAGCAATGACTGCTGTGGTGTATACGCATAGGAGCTGACTGCGCCAGTGGGAGCAATCGTGCCATCATCTTCTGTAAATGGCTTGTATTCGCGGTAGCCTTCCGGCCCATCCACGGCCGTCAATCCCCAGCAGTCCGCGCCGTATCCTTTCCAATGCAGTGGATTGGCGATGCTGTATGCCTGGCTCACCAGCGCCTCATTGCGGTTGTTGACAAAATAGTCTGCATACTTGTCCCGCCATCCGCGCGGATCGTATCCCATATAGGAGTACTGGGTGAAGAAGAGCGGCCCCGGCGATCCAGGTACATAGTTCATGTCCAACTGGATACCAAAGTATGTGTGCTTTTCTCCGTACACATGGTCGGTGCCCTCTGCTGTATAGCCTGTGTAGTACAGGCTGGGCGGTACCGGATGCGTGGGCGAAGCAATGGCCAGCATGTAGGTAATCATGACCTCGTTCCAGCCTTCCAGGCGGTTGGCAATATGGAAGGCATAGTCCGGCGACCAGTGCCAGTAGAGGGCATCTCTCTTTGGCGTGGCCCGGAACCAGTCCCACTCAATGCCTTGCCACAGCCTGGTGATGTTTTCCCGCAGCCGCTGCTCCTTCGCATTCGCAGCACCGAAGTACTGCCGCGCAGCCAGCAGCCCTTGCATCAGGAAAGAAGTCTCCACCAGGTCCGCGCCGTCATCGAAGATGTCAAACACTCCCACCGCATGGCCGGTCCGTCCGCTGAGGAAATGCGGCCATGCGCCATGAAAGCGGTCAGCACGGGCGAGAAAGTCCGTGATCTGTAGGAGCCGGTCCACAATCTGCTCCCGCGGAGCAAACCCGCGCTCCGCGCCCACGATCATCGCCATCACGCCGAAGCCGCTTGCCCCAAGCGCAATGATGTCATCGTCGCCCGGAGTGTTTTCCCGCGCCATGCCCGAATGCGGCTCATTGGCCTCCCAGTAGTAGCGGAACGAGGCCTCCTGCACCATCGTCAGCAGCTCCTCGTCGGTCATCGGATGCGTGGAGGCCGTAAGAACATTCGACAGCGCCGACTCTCGCAGTGACGACGTCCGCGCCGAGACCCGATACGATGCCGTGGCATGAGGATCACCCAGGTAGTCCGCATACCGGTGGACCCCGTTCCGCTGCACCCCGATCGGCCGGAACGGTCCGCCGCGAAGCGATCGGTAGATCACATACTGCGCCACCGTGGGCCCGTCCTCGGCCTCCCACCGAAGGTCTACATGCCGCTCCCACCCCCTGGCTTCCACCAGCCGCGGCGCCGCTGGAGCAGGCCCGCCCTCCGGCGTTGCGTTTTCGATACGGATGTCATCTATGTCCAAAGTGTGCGGTGTGGCGTCCCCCTCGCCCTGGGCCAGCACAAGAGTGCTTGTCCGCTCGGGATGAAAAGGGCGCATGGATGCGCTTTTGAACTTCGCCATCGGGATACGCACCCGCGTCCACTTGCCAGCCGCAAGATCGTGAGTAAACCCGCCCAAAGAGAGCTGCGCCGTAAAATTGTTGTCCAGGTCTACCAGTGCGATCCGGGGAAGGTCTTGAGCGCGGATGCCATCCTTGGCATACAGCCACAGGAAGAGACTGTCACCAGTGAAGTCCACCGTGCGATTACGCCAAACATAGAGTTTGATCTCGGCGTCCCACCCGCCGTTCGGCATCGATTGCCATTGCAGCTCCAGGGCGTTGGGCCCGCTGATGAACTCCTGTGTTTCGACCGGCAGTTTGCCGTCCACCAGCCGTAATGTGCTCGGGCCGAGACCCGGCCCTCGCTGTAGAAATAAGCATCCGGCGAAAGGCTGTTCTCAAAGAAAACCTGCTGCGAATCGTTCCGGTCAGCAAAGGCAGAAACTACGGAACACAACAACAAAGCAAAAGAGCCAAAACGAAAAAGGTCTTTCATACGGACACGCTCACGTTCTTCATCTTGCAATCTTCATCAGCACCAGTGCATTCGGCCCCAAATCCAGCGTCAGTCTGCCATGGTCCAGCCTACGCTCTTCCGGGGGCCCCAGGGCGGTTTCGCGGTTTAATTCCTCCACCTGCGCTGTAGTCAGATACACCGGCCTTCCCATCGCCGCATACGCTTTCAGCACATTGCCGTGGTCCTCATCGACCCGCTGGATGGTGACCGGAGCATCCGGGCGCACACCGTCAAAGACCAGCGTCATCTGCCTCGCTGCGCCCTGCTCTCCTGGGTCCACCAGGTTCCATGCCGCCACGGCCAAGCCACCCTCCGCGGTCTTCGTCACCAGCACGTCCTTGGCCGGATTCGGCAGCAGTCGGTCCCCGAGCTGATGCAGCAGCGCAAAAGCATAAAAGCTTGGCTTGTTGATGCCGCCCTCGGCCCGCAGACCAAATTGTCCCGTCAGTGGAGCAGGAATCGGTCCGTTTTCCTCAAATACGTCGGAAAATGTCCAGAACGACATCGCCTCCACACCTTCGCCTGCGCATTCGCGAATCGTGTTGGCCAGGGCGGGTCCCACATAGATTGTGTCGCGCGCCTCCATCTCGCCCGGCACATTCCACTCCGTCCACAGCAGCGGAAGTCCCGGCATGGCCGATGCTTTGATCTCCCTCTTCACCTTGGCCACAGCCCGACATACGCGGTCATCCATGGGGACCTGTTCGTGTGTTCCAAACAGGTCCTCGACCGTATCATCTGCGTATCCATGCGTGGAGACAAAATCGACCGGCACATGGTTTTCTGAGGCGAACTTCAGAAAATCCGGCACCCAGGCTGCCGCCGCCGTCGCTGGGCCGCCCACACGCAGGCGCGGACTCACCTCCTTGAGCGCGCGCGCCGTGTGCGCATACAGCTCAAAATACGAACGTTGGCGTGGCACCCCGCCCCAAAAATCAATGTTCGGCTCATTCCACACCTCGAAGTACCACTGCGAAACTTCCGCGATGCCGTAGCGCTCCACCAGATGCTGTGCAAAGTGCCGGATCAAATCGTCCCACCGCTCCATGCTCTTTGGCGGTGAAACGTTCTGCTTGTACCAGAAGGGGTGCAGCGCGTCCGGATTGGCCGCCAGCTTCTTCGGCATAAAGCTGATCTCCACCACCGGACGCACTCCGTTCTTCAGCAGCCCGTCATAGATCTGGTCTACATACTGGAAGTTGTAGACCGGGTCCCCGTGCTCGTCCTCGTTATAGACGCCGTTTTCATCATGCAGGATCGCGTGAAAACGCACATATTGAAAACCGGTAATCTTTTTGACCGCGCGCAGGTCTTCGCGGTAGCTCTCGCGCAGCGTAAGGTTCGCCCGCCCTGAGCCGAACATGGTTTCCCAGAAATGAGGCAACGGCGTGGTTTGGTCCTGTGCATGGATCTCCACTCGCTCCTGGGCGAAAATGCAGTGCGTTGGCAGAAGCAAAGCTTCCAGGGCCAGAACAGCCACGGATAAACGCCAAAATCTCAAACTGATCTCTCCTGTGCACACAAAGGCAAGTACGTCCCACAGATGCCTGGTGAAAGAAAAATAAGGGCGCGCCTTTGCGACGCACCCTACGAAAGGAGGCTCATCAGAAGCTGAACCGTGCCTGGATCTGCACCGTCCGGCTGCCCAAAGCTGAACCGGCCACACCGAAATCAGCATTGGGTGAAACGGAGCCATCCGGATTCACCGATCCCAGATTGGTGTCAATCGAAGATGGGTTAATGTTTGTTTTGTTGAACAGGTTGTATGCGTCGGCGCGGACTTCAAACCTGGCGTTTTCGCCCAGAATCGGCATATTTGGCAGACCAAAGGCCTTGCTCAGACTGGCATCCACGTCGTTGTAATTTGGTCCGTTCAAGCTGTTTCTCTGGATCCCCGGCAGCGGCGCGGGCACCGTATCCAGGAACGAGGACCCCGTAGCAGCAACATACGTCGGACCAGGGAAGTACTTGGTTCCATCTCCGCCAAAATTGGGGTTCGTGGCCTGCTGGAAGACTTTGTTGCTGGTGCTGCTTCCATATCCACCCAATCTGGCCGCGGGCCGCAGTTGTCCATAACCGCTTCCCGGATAATACAGACTTCCGGTTGCGTTATAGACTGGGTTCCACGGAAACCCTGTGTGCCAGTTCCAGATGCCGCTCAGCGACCACCCGCCGGCCACCTTCTCCAGCCAGCTATGGCTGCCGTGGAAAAAGACTGGCTGCCACAGACCGAAGATCTTCACAGCATTGGCCACGTTGTAGTCCGACCGTCCATACGCCGCATGGGTGTCGTAAGGATAGAAGTCCTCCGAATAAGGCCCGGAGTTTTCATCCATCGCTTTCGCCCATGTATACATCACCTCCGCCTGGAAGTTGTGGGCAAAGGTGTGGTTGAGCGTCGCAATCATCGCGTTGTAGTTTCCGGTCCCCGTGTTCTGGTAAAAGTCCAGAAAGTTGACCTTCGGGTTCAGCGCCAGGCCCCGGGCCGCGGCAATGGCGTTCCAGTTGTTCTGCACCAGCAGGTGGCGTGTCTGGCTCCCCTGATATCCCAGCGATGCCACTAGATTGAAAGGCAATTGGTACTGCGTGTCCAGAGAATAGTGATAATTCGCGATGGTCTTCGGATTGGACAGGAACCCGGTAACAAAAATCGGTGAGGCCCCAGGAAGCGGCAGATTATCAGGACCAAAATTCGTAATCGCATTCGGGTTCGGCGCGTAGCCAAACAAGGAATGGATGTCGCTCGCGGTCTGATACACAATCCCCGTGCCTGAGCACGAAGGGTTGTTCGTATAAGGATAGTTGCAGCTATAGTTCGCCTGCACCACGAATGGCGGATTGCCATTGCCGTTGGCCGTAATGGCAATTTCATTCTGGTTATAGTTGATACCAAAGCCGCCACGGACCACGATGTTCCCATTGCCTTGCTTGGGCTGCCAGGCAAAGCCAACCTGTGGCCCCCAGTTGTTCTTTTGCGGCGTGTAAATCCCTCCTCCAATCTTGATATTCAGCCCGTCCAGAGGATCGGCGCCGCTGCCAAAACGGAGAATTCCCAGATTGTTCTCCTTGGAATAGAACGCTCCGAAATAAGACCAGCGCAGACCCAGGTTGATGGTCAGGTTCGGCCGGACCTTGTAATCATCCTGCACAAAAAAGCCCCACAGGTTTTCGCGGTTGTCCTGCCGGTTGCCGAAAGGAACGCCGGTTTTGGAATCGAACTGTCCGCTTTCAAAATATGGTGCATCATTGGCAAAGTCCCACAGGTTATGGAAATTGAAGCTGGGCCGCGCCGCATAGACCGGATTGTTCAGATAATAGAGCCGCGTCAGCTCCCCGCCCATCTTGATGCTGTGTCCGCCAATCACCTTGGTCAGCACATCGCTGTAGCTGTAGGTCCATTGGTTGAAGTTGGACGGTCCCGGAGCGCCAAAAAACTGGAAGCCGCCCTGGTTTCCAATGCTCCCAATATTGTCAATGTTGTCCTGCGGCAAACCAAACGGTTCCTGCGGATTTGTCGCAACCTCGTTCCATCGCCATCCAGCGGCATTGGCGCGCGCCTGGTTCAGCAACGTAGGCGAAAATGTATGGTTCCAGATCAGCGAAAATGCATCGTTCACCTGCGAATGGTGCCATAGGTTGGCAGAGCGCACCGGCCCGTTGTAAAAGGTTGAATTGACCGGGACCCAGTAAATCGCAAACGCCACATGGTCCTTTTGGGTGACATTCGCATCCAGACGCCCGTTGTACTGGTTCTGCGAGGTGTTGGAAGGATTGATCGAGTTGAAGTACGCCAGGTCCGCAACACCATCCAGACCACTGCCAACGCCGGGCATGTTTGAGTTGCCGCCATAGCTCAGGTCCTGCATCCCCACCCCATTCTTCAGCGGAGAACCCACGTCAAGACCCTGCGAGGTAGTGGCGCAGTTCACACCCTCCTGCAGGCCGATGGACGCGCACGTACGCTGCAAGATTCCGGTCGCCGACACGGCCTCACCCGGATACTGCAGGTACTTCGACGCGATCGGAGCAATCCCAGTCAGTTTGTCAAACTGTGAAGTCTCATACCAGCCCTGCGCCGTGTTGGTTGCCGACAATGGACTGCTCTCCCAGTTGAAGAAGGCAAAGATCCTGTCCTTCCAGATTGGACCGCCCAGGCTGCCGCCATAATTGTTGAACCGGTCATTGTCTCGGTTCACACCGCGCTCGGCCGCCGTGCCCGGAATATTGGAACTGACGCCATTCCACCTCTGATAAGCATTCAGGCCCGGCCGCGACATCTTGAAGAACGCGCTCCCATGCAGGTCATTGGTGCCGCTCTTCGACGTGATTTCAATCTGTGCGCCGCTGAAGCGCCCGTTTTCCGCGTCATAACTATTGGAGACGACCTTCATGCTGTCAACCGAGTCTTCACTCGGCGTAATGACGGAAGTCCCACCCCACACCGCGCTGACCGTGCTGATTCCGTCTACCGAAATGCCATTGGTTTCATACTGTCCGCCTCGCGTCTGGATTTGCGGACCGTTTTCTGTTGCAAAAATGCCTGCCTGCCCGTTGCCGCTGCCCCCTGGTCCCTGGTTGCCCGGCAGATTGAACGTCCCTCCCCCGCCGGCCTGCGAACCGTCGCCGAAGACCCCCGGCGTCAATTGTGCAAGCTGAAAGATGTCGCGGTTGAACGACGGCAAGTGTTGGATCTGATTGCTGTTCACCGTGGCGCTCACTGTCGCCGTTTCATAATCCAGGGCCTGAGTTGTCCCGCTGACAGTGACCGTCTGCGCCGCTCCGCCCACCTCAAGCTGAACATTCAGCGAGTTCAATTGTTCCGGAATGAGCTGTACATGCTCGAGCACCTTCTGCTTAAACCCGGTGGCATCTACGGTTAGGCTGTAATTCGCCGGCGCCAGGCCGTTGAAAATATAAAATCCGTTATTGTCGGTGGTGGCCGTCTGGTTCTGGCCAGTGTCTTTGTTCGCGAGCGTGACCGTAGCACCTGGAATCACAGCGCCCTGCGGATCTGTGACGACACCACGCAACGATCCGCGGAACTGCGCCTGCATCACCGCTGGTGAAAACCATGCGAGCGCAAACAGCAGCAACGCGGCCCAGGCAGATCTCTTGGCTGTGTTTTGCGCAGGGAAATAACGGAAAGGACTCTTTTGCATCGGACTCTCCTTGAAAGCTGCTTTCTTTTAAGCCACCTACCGTCGTCGCGCCTGTAGTTCTGCTCCCGTGATGGTGCGCGCGTACGACAAAAATAGGCGCCGCCTGCGCAAACGATTGCGCAAGCATTCGAAAAGTACCATCCCCGCACCAGCACTGTCAATCTCCTCTTCCATTTCCCAAGTTTCACCAAAGAAATAGGCCCGCCCCTCAAACAAGAGGCAGGCCCGGACCACGGCTGCTTTGCCAATCCACCTTCCCCAGCTTATGGGGATGGCTGCATTTTATGTCTCAGAACTCCACCCGCACCGACAGCTGCATGACGCGAGGGCTTCCATTCATGGACGTCAACTGGCCAAAATTGCTCGCCTGTGTAATGTCATCGTAATTGGTATTTGTGCCTGGCGAACTGAAGTTTGGATGGTTGAGAACGTTGAATGCATCCGCCCTGAACTTGAGGTTCAATCCGCGGTCTGGCCAGAGCGCAAAGGTCTTGGCCAGTCCGGAATCCAGGTCGAAATACTGAGGTCCGCGAAGGGAGTTGCGGCTTCCAATCTCAAACCCAATCGGGCCCTGGAAGGCGTTGACTGCCGCCTGCGGGTCCGCATAGAGAAAGAGCTGTCCACCGGATGTCTTGTGGATCTTATGCCGCAGGGCACCGACATCTCCATTAAAGATGGCAGGCGCATTGTTGGCATAACCAGCCACGAAGGCACTGGAAACCGTGGAGTAAGCAGTACCGCTATGCCAGTAAGCAAGGCCGCTCAGGTCCCATCCACCAATCAGCTCGTTCAGCGCCCAGGGGATGTTGCCTCCGAAGGCCCGCCCGCGTCCGAAGGGCAGCGAGTAGGTGAAATCTCCGTTGAGATAATGTGTCGTATCAAAATCAGAGTTTCCACGGCAAGCGCGAGGCCGCAGTACGTCGCATACAAAACCGTAGCCGCCAAGCGCAGGACTGTTCGCGATCACGGACACGTTATCTATGGAATGCGACCAGGTATAGTTGGCATCAAACTGCAGGCCGCGGGTCAGATTTTTCTGCACGCTGACCAGCAGACCGTGATAAGTGGAAAACCCTTTGTTGGTGTAAAAGGTGTTCTCAGAGAACTGTGCACCCATACCAACGTTGTAGCCCAGCCCTCCGGAGAGCGCCTGGATTGTGTCGGCAAAATCTCCTTTAAACATGAGCGACTGCAACGCACTGGCGATGTACGACGTGTTATTGGGATAACCGTTGGCCACACCAGCACCCGGTGCAAATTGGTTTTCAAACCATGGCTCTGCAGGAAGGTTCGTGGGATCGGCACCGGCGCGAAGCTCCTTCGTAACATTTCCCATGGCCTGAGACATCAACTGACCAGAGGCCTTGTCTGGAAACTCTACCAACTGGTTCGCATCTGCCTGCGCCAGAAGCCGTCGACCAAGACGACCGGCATAGCCAATTCGCATCAGCGTAGAACCCGGAAACTGATGCTGGAAGTTGAAGCTAAGGGTCATGGAGTAAGGGGTCTTCAGGTTAGGATCGACCGTTTCATTGAAAGCACCTCCATTCTGCAACCCATATGGGGTCCCGGTTGCATCGACATACGGCTGGAAAGGCGGCCTGGGCGTTGCCGGAACAGGAGCAGCCGGTGGTGCGTCATAACGCGGGTCGGTCCTTACAGAGTTCCTCGGGTCCGTCCCATTGCCATAGTTTTGGGTAAAGTTCTGCTGAAACAGATAGGAGTACTGGACCTGCTGGTACTGCACGGCACTGACGATGGTACGATCGTACACAATCCCGAAACCGCCGCTAAAGACGCTCTTTTCGTCAAATTTCGGGTTCCAGGCAAAGGCCACCCGCGGACCAAAGTTTTTGGGGTCGCGGTTGTACAAAGCGGGGCCGTGATTCTTGGGGCCTCCGAGTACATAGGTGATGAAGGGAATGACACCCGGGGCCGCTGATGCCGGCAGCGCTCTGCGCCACACGTGCGCTCATGTATTTGTCAAAACCCATGGTCTGCACGGTTTCAAGTCCGTTTGTTTCATAGGGCACAGAGAAATACTGATAATTCAGCCCATAGGTCAGGGTAAAGTGCGGGGTGATTTTCCAGCTATCACTTACGTATACCAGCGTCTGGTAATACTTGTAATTTTGTCTTGCACCGGTCCCTTGCGGCAGCGGATTGCCCGCCGCATCATAGTTCACAGTTGTAGCCACAGATCCGACTCTGCCCAGAGCTGCGGTAAAGGCACTGTCATAGGTCACCTGCGCCGTAGAACTAGGCCGCAGCAGATTCGCAGGACGCATGGAAGCATCCAGGCCCTGCACTTCACCGCCTAAACCAATTGTGTAAGAGTTGTAGTCGAGGACCGTGTTGCTGGTTTCCGTAATCCATTTGTAAGTGCCGCCAATCGAGAGCGAGTGCCGTCCCAGGTTCCAGCTCAAATTGTCCTGAATCTGAGGAATCGGAATATGACGGCTCTGTGAATTAGAAGGACTGGAGTAAGGACTGTCCAAAAGAGTGGTCACTCCACTGGAAAAACCTATCTGATTAATCCCCAGGGGGTTCTGCGGACGTGGGAAACTCCAGTCCTGCACCGTCGCACCGTATGTGAACTGATTGACTTTATTCGGAGAAATCTGCCAATCCATGCCTACGACGTAAGCATAGCTGCGGTCCACAAATTGTGCAGCTGGTGGAAGACCTGGGAATTGCGCTACGGAATTGACCTGGTTTTCCCGGGAGACCGTACCTCGGCCCCAGAGGTTGATCCGGCTGGTCAAGTTGTAATTGATCTTGCCTACGTAAGAGGTAATGTATTGGGGTTCCGGAGCATTGAATCGATAGCCACCTGTGTTGATGCCATCTCCGGCAGTTGGATCATTGACCGCGGGATACCGGGACTTCAAGAGGCTGAACAGCGCCGGACTTTCTCCGATCCCGGCCGGATCGAGTGCCTGTACCTGCGCAGGGGTCAACGAGCTGATACAGTTCGGCGTTGTATTTTGCCGACTACTGTAAGTGCACCCAGGATTGTTGTTAATGTAAGAGACATTTCCTGCAAGATAGGAGGCCAGAGGCACTGTGCGCAGCGTTGCAGCAGCACGCGCGATGCGCGAGTTGTAATAGTCGAAAAAGAAAAATGCTTTGTCGTGCTTGATGGGTCCGCCCAGTGAGCCACCAAACTGGTTTTGTACCAGTTTCGGAGCACGCAGACCGGCCAGGTCGTTAAACCAGTCATTCGCGGTCGTTGAATTGTCACGATGGTAGAGGTTTGCCTGCCCGTGCCACTGATTACTGCCGCTTTTCGTGACAAGCTGAAATTGTCCCCCTCCGCTGGGCCCGCTATTAGCGGTGTAACCCCCTACGGTGCCACGAAATTCCTGCACAGAATCCACGGGAGCATTTGCCACAATGGACCCGAAATTCCCGGTGCCAAAGTCATTCACATCCAGTCCGTCCACTGTGATGTTGTTCTGGTCTACGCGTGCACCAGTCGTCGCGCCCGTAAGAGTGATGCCTGGTTCCAGCGTTAACAACGCGGTAGGAGAGAGTCGGTTCTGGACGGGCAATTCATTCAACTTGGAAACCTGCACGTTATTGCCAATGGAGGCATCTTCTGTGTTGAGAGTCGCGCCCTCCCCGGCATTGACAGTAATCTCAACCTGCTGTCCCGGAGTCAGTTGAGCATTCTGCGTCCCAGTGCTGGCTACGTTCACATAAACGTTGTCCACCCGATAAGGGGAAAAGCCCTGACTGGTAAAGACCAATTGATAGCCGGGACCTGGAGGAATATTGGCAATGCGATAGGATCCGGCAGAGTTGGTAACAGCTTTAAAGCTGATCCCAGTCGCGGGATTTGTAATCTCAACCGTCACGTTTGGGATTACCGCCCCAGTGGGATCAGTAACCACCCCCGTGAGTGTGGCTGTTGTTTGTGCCTTTGCCCAAAAGGACACACAGGCTACGCTCAAAAACAAGACCGTCGTAAATAGGCGGCGTAACATAGGCAGTTCCTCCAGAAGACGAGCGGAATAAACGATTTCGAAGCCGTGGGGGAAATTGAAATATAGCTATTTACTTTGCAATTACCTTGCCATATGAAAAGTTATCTATATATGTAGTTCTTTAGTTGATAGCTTCGGTGGAAACGACACCTTTTTGTATTCAATCTTCCAAAAATGGGAGGATTCGCGATCGATCTTCGGCTTCTGATTGACGCCGCAGGCAAGATAACACTCCGGACATACCGCCTCAGGGGAAATCCAGCACAAAAGACTACTTGATCGATGAAGGTTATCGTGGAAAAGAATGGTCGGGGAGAGAGGATTTGAACCTCCGACCCCCTGGTCCCGAACCAGGTGCTCTACCAGGCTGAGCCACTCCCCGAAGATGCAGGCCAGTCCGGGCGGACTGGCTTTGTTCTGCAAGCTTTTTCCAGTGTATCAGAAGATGCGGCCCTTATACCCACTCTCCCTGACGCATCAGCGGCTCTGCCACTCCTGAGGCGGTGATGCCGTCAATATCGAGCTTGTCGGAGCCAATCATCCAGTCCACATGAATCAGACTGCTGTTTGCGCCGCGTGCGGCCAACTGTTCCGGAGAGAGATTGTCACCGTCGCGCAGGCATGAGCTGTAAGCCTGTCCCAGTGCGATATGGCAGGCAGCATTCTCGTCAAACAGAGTATTGAAAAAGAGCAGTCCGCTCGATGCAATCGGTGAGGAGTGCGGCACCAGCGCCACTTCTCCCAGGCGGCGCGCTCCTTCGTCCGTGTCGATCAGTTTTTGCAGGACTTCCTGCCCTTTGGTCGCGCGGGCCTCGACGATCCGGCCTTTTTCAAAGCGTACCTGGATGCCCTCGATCATTGTCCCCTGGTGAGAGAGCGGCTTGGTGGCGGTCACCACGCCGTCGGCGCGGTCCTTATGCGGAGTGGTAAAGACCTCCTCGGTCGGCATATTCGGAATGCAATAAAGACCATTCCCCGCAGTGGTTCCACCACCGAGCCACAGGTGGTCATCGGCCAGCCCCAGGCGGAAGTCCGTACCCGGGCCGCGGTATTGCAGGGCAGAGTAGCGCTTGTGGTTCAGGAAATCAGCGCGCTTGTGCAGGGTAGCGTCGTGCTGCTTCCAGGCTGCGACGGGATCGGCCACATCGACCCGTGAGGCGCGGAAGATGGCGTCCCATAGCTTTTCAAGAGCAATCTCCGGCGTGTCCTCGGGAAAGACGGCTGCGGCCCAGGCAGGCGTGGCGCTGGCGACGATCGTCCAGTTAATCTCGTGCCGCGTAATCAGTTCCAGAGCAGGACGATAGGCCTGGGAAACAGCACGATTGGCGCGTCCGACTTTGTCCGGATCTTCATTGGAGAGCAGCGATGGATTGGTCCCGGCCACGGCCAGCCGCGCCGCACCGCTTTTGAAGGCCGCGCCCATCCCGTCATAGAGCCACCCCGGAGCACGGTCAAAGCTCTCATCCGGAGCGAAACGGTAACGCATCAATGTAGCTTCATCATCGCTGAAAAGCGTCGTGACCAAGGAAGCCCCCGCGCGGTAAGCATGTTCGGTGATACGCCGCACCAGCGGAAGAGCGTCGAGCGATGCCGTCATTACAAGTTCCTGTCCGCGCTCCAGGCCCAGGCCGACACGGATGGCGACTTCGGCAAGACGGTCGAGTTTCTGTTGGTGCGTAAGCGATTCAGTGGCAAGTGCTGCTGTGGTCATGGTTTTAGTGTATGCCTATCGCTGGGCGCAGGCGACCCGCGGAATACCCTGCAGGTCCGGAAGAAAGGCCACCTGTTTCCAACCGGAAAGCAGACGCAGCAGTGCGTTCTGTTGCCCATATCCAATCTCCAGCGCCAGCCATCCGTCGGGAACTAACCGCCCGCGCGCCTGGGGGACCAGCCGTTCGTAAATCTCCAGACCGGAACGGCCGGCAAACAGCGCCTGGTGCGGCTCGTAGTCGCGCACCTGTGCTTCGAGCGTTTCCCGGTCTGTTTCCGCCACATAGGGAGGATTCGAGACGACGGCATCGTAGGTTTCGCCACCGACAGCGTCCAGCAGGTCAGAGACAACAAAGCGGACCTGGTCTGCAACCGAGTGGGCCGCGGCATTCTGCTGTGCAACGGCCAAGGCCGCCCGGGAGATGTCCAGTGCCGTAATCTGCGCGCGAGGCAGGTGGACGGCGAGCGCCACGGCAATGGCCCCCGAGCCGGTGCCTACGTCGGCGATGCGCAGAGGGCGGTCGTGGGGCAAACGCTTGAGCAGCGCCTCCACCAGGTGCTCGGTTTCCGGTCGTGGAATGAGCACATCCGGCGTAACTGTAAAGGTAAGTCCGAAAAAATCCTGCCGGCCCAGAATGTACTGGATGGGTTCCTGTCGTGCGCGGCGGCACAGCCAGCGCTCGTAGATTACCGCCTGGTCGCTGGTGAGGACCGCTTCCGGGTACGTAAGCAGAAATGCCCGAGTGCATTGGAGTGCTTCCATAAGGAGCAGCTCCGCATCTCGCCGCGGCTCCGCGGAAACCCGCTCTAACCGGGCTGCACCCTGGGCGAGCGCAGCGTCCAATCTAAGATTGCCTGACATCTTAGCGCGTCCCAGTCGTTACGCCGCAGAAGCTGTCTCTGCCTTCAGCCGCTCCGCGTTGAAATGCGCAATCAGGGCATCAATCACAGGCTGGAGCTTGCCCTCCATCACATCAGCCAGCTGGTGAATGGTCAGTCCGATACGATGGTCGGTAAGCCGGTTCTGCGGAAAGTTGTAGGTGCGGATCTTCTCGCTGCGGTCACCGGAGCCGACCTGCTGCTTGCGCTCCTTGGCCAGCGCCTGCTGCTGCTTTTCCATTTCCACCTCATAAAGACGGGCGCGCAGCACACGCATCGCCTTCTCGCGGTTTTTAATCTGGGACTTTTCGTCCTGGCAGCTTACAACCGTATTGGTCGGCAGGTGCGTAATCCGGACGGCCGAATAGGTCGTATTGACGGACTGGCCTCCCGGGCCGGAAGAGCAGAAAGTGTCAATGCGGATGTCCTTGGCTTCAATCTTGATGTCCACCTCTTCGGCCTCCGGCAGCACGGCGACGGTCACCGCGGAGGTGTGCACGCGGCCCTGCGTTTCCGTAGCGGGCACGCGCTGCACGCGGTGCACACCGCTCTCATACTTCAACTGCGAATAAACGTGGTCGCCTTCAATAATGGCGATGACTTCCTTCAATCCGCCCACGGAAGACTCCGAGCTGGAAAGCACCTCCACCTTCCACCGGTGCTGCTCGGCAAAACGCGAGTACATACGGAAGACCTCGGCTGCAAACAGGGAGGCCTCATCACCGCCGGTCCCGGCGCGGATTTCCAGAATGACGTTTTTTTCGTCGTTCGGGTCCTTTGGCAGCAGCAGCAGCTTCAGGTCCTCTTCTATTTTGGGCAGGCGCTGTTCGAGTGCGGCCAGCTCCTCACTGGCCATGGCGCGGATCTCTGCATCACTTTCATTCAGCATGGCCTTGGCATCGCTGATGCCGCTCTGCACCTGCCGGTATTCGCGGTATTTCTCGACCACCGGCTCCAGCTCGCGGTGCTGCTTGGCAATCTTCTGGTATTTTTGCGGATCGGAGACAACTTCGGGCAAGGCGAGCTGTTCGCCGAGCTCTTCGTAGCGGGCGGCAATCTGGTCCAGACGTTCAAACATACAAGCTTTCTCTCAAGGGGGTTCGATGGGTTTCCAAAAAAGACGAACAAAGATATGGGCGGCTCGGGTATGGGCGGCTGGCTGCCGCTAGAGGAGTGCGTCGTTGGTCAAGGCCAGTTGCATCTTTATTATTTTAACGCAGAACCAGATTTCCCCCTTTGTCGCGGAGGACCATGAGTGCCAGCTTCCTGCAATTCGCCCGATTGTGCCAGTCGCTGGCCTCCACATCCCGGAAGCTGGAAAAGCGCGACCTCATGGTGGATTCCCTCAGGCAGCTCTCTGCCCGGGACGCGGGCCGGACCGCGCTCTATCTTTCCGGAAGGCCCTTTGCCGAAGCCGACAGCCGCACCCTCCAGGTGGGCGGCTCGCTGCTGTCCAAGGCCCTTGCCGAGCTGACCGGGGCCGACCCCGAAACGCTCTCTGCCGCCTATCGCCGCCACGGCGACCTGGGCGCGGCCGCCGAGGAACTTCTGGCAAACTCCCGGAAGCCCCCTTGCGCTCAAGCGCTTACGATGGAGGAGCTGGAGCAGAGTTTTGCCCAAATTGCCTCGGCCAGCGGGACGGCATCCAGGATGCGCCTGCTCCTTGACCTGCTGGGCCGGGCGACGCCTCTTGAAGCAAAATACCTGATCAAGCTCGTCACCGGCGATATGCGCATCGGCGTAAAGCAAAGCCTTGTCGAAGAGGCCATCGCCCGGGCCTATAACGCAGATCTCTCGCAGGTGCGCCGCGCCCTCATGCTCACCGGCGACCTTGCTGAGGTCACAGTCCGGGCCATTTCCGGAACCGTGGACCAGGCAAGAATGCGTCTCTTCCATCCGCTGGGATTCATGCTCGCCAGCCCTGTCGCCACCGTGGAAGAGGCGCTGGAGCGGTTTACGGAAGAGGTGCGCGCAGAGCATGGCGGCCACCAGACACGGCCCACAGAGGCCATCCGCGAAGCGCAGGTAGAAGACAAGTATGACGGTATCCGCGCGCAGCTGCATTGCGGCGATCCGGGCCAGCCGGGCCGCGTCGCGCTTTTTTCCCGCAACCGGGAAGACATCAGTGAGAGCTTTCCCGAGCTGGTGGAGGCCTTCGCGCAAATCACAGAGCCAGTCATCCTGGATGGAGAGATTGTCGCCTGGAACCCCGCCGGAAACCGCGCCCTGCCTTTTACTTCCTTACAGCAGCGCCTCGGGCGCAAGCGCGTCGCACAGGAGTTGCGGGAACGTGTTCCCGTGGTATGGATTGCATTCGACTTGCTTTCCCTCGGCGGCGAGCTGCTTCTGGAGCGGCCACTCCGTGAGCGTCGGCAGGCACTGGAAACGCTGGTGAAGCGCCTCGCTCCCGCCACATCGCACGTCCGTCCGCAAGGACAGGCGGCCCTGTTTGAGGCCCCTCCCGCGCCATGTCCACGCCTGCTGCTGGCCCCGGCGATGCAGCTGGAAAGCGCAGAGCAACTGGAGCGCGCTTACACCCAGGCGCGCGAACGCGGCAATGAGGGCATCATGATCAAAGACCGGAACAGTGCCTATCAGCCCGGCCGCCGCGGACTGGCGTGGCTCAAGCTGAAGCGCGAGCTGGCGACGCTGGATGTGGTGGTGACCGCGGCCGAATACGGCCACGGCCGACGCGCTGGCGTGTTGAGCGACTACACTTTTGCCGTCCGCGATGGGGATCGCCTGAAAAACATCGGCAAGGCCTATTCTGGTCTTACCGACGCCGAGATCGAGCAGCTTTCACACTTTTTTAAGGCACACACGCTCGAAGACCACGGCCACTTCCGCACCGTGGAGCCGTTGGTGGTCCTGGAAGTCGCATTTAACAACATTATGCGTTCAGACCGCCACGACAGCGGCTTTGCACTGCGCTTTCCACGCATCCTGCGCATCCGGAACGACAAACCCGTGCAGGAGATTGACACGCTGCAGCGTGTGGAGGAGCTTTATCATGCCCAGCCGGACAAAGCCCTAGAACAATCGCAATGAATTCTTCTCCGGTCGGATAGAACTGGGGGCCATCAGTGGCCATGGCCATGATGGGAATGGGCATGAAAGGCATCTACCGCCATCACACATCCATGCGTCACCTCGCATCCGGCATTTTCAAACTGAATGGTGGTGTGATCAATGTGAAAGCGCTCATGCAGGACCACTTTGATCTGGGTGAGAATCCGTCCGCTCTCTGAGGGGGGAATGTCGGCAATGGTCACATGACTGGCCAGAGCATGCGTCTGCGAACCCAGGCTCCATACGTGCAGATCATGGACGTCCTCAACGCCCTCAATCTTCTGTAGCTCCTTGCGGATCTCTGACAGGGACATACCGCGCGGCGTTCCTTCAAGGAGGATGTTCAGCGTCTCGCGCACGATGGCCACCGAAGACCACAGGATCAGGGCGGCAATTCCCAGTGACAGGACGGGATCAATCCAGGTGCTGCCGGTCCAGAGGATGGCCGCACCGCCGGCAATCACAGCAGCGGTCGAAAGCGTGTCTCCCAGCATATGGATGAAGGCGCTGCGGATGTTCACATCGGTATTGACCCGCGAAAGCAGGGCGGCAATCACGCCGTTCATCAGCACGCCGGCAGCGGCCACCATCATCATCAGACGGGGCTGCACCTGCACGGGAGCACTCAGGCGGTGGACCGCCTCGATGCCCAGAAGCACCGCGATCACAATCAGCGAAAGCGCGTTGACAAAACCGGCCAGCACTCCGGCCCGCTGGTAGCCAAAGGTCTTCTCATCGGTCGCCGGACGTCCTTGAAAATAGACCGCCACAAAGGAAAGCAGCAGCGCCAGGGCATCGGAAATATTGTGTCCGGCCTCGGAGATCAGGGCCAGGGAATGCGCGCGCAGTCCGGCAGCAAAGGTGAGGACCACATAAGCCAGCGTCGCCAGCAAGGAAAGGCGCAGGACGCGCTTCATTTTGCCCGTAGGCGCGCCATGAACATGCATGAGCCTAGTTTATCTGGTCGGCCGCCAGGTGCGCACGCGCCGCGGCAACGGCCGCAGCAGGGAAAGAGGACTGGCCGCGTCCCGCAGTCCGCTCCAGTTCTCAGCAACCACAATGCTGTTTTCCGGCCTGTGCGTGTCGTAGCGGACCGAGCAGGGAAATCCGATACGGCAGTCATGGATGTTCACGATATCGCGCAGCGCGGTCACGTCCTGGGAGCATTCATACTCGACGCCCCCGATTTCATACTTGTAAAGGATGAGATGCATCCCCGCTGGTCGGCCGGCCTCTTCCGGCCCGACCTCCGCAATATCCAGCAAAGTGCCGTCAATAATGCGGCCATGATTGACCAGATAGGACCGCCGCGTACGTTCCATTTCCTCCGCACTGGGCCGTTTTCTCAACAGCAACCAGGCCCCCGCGCCAGCGAGGAAGAGCGCGGCAACGGTAAGCGTCCCAATCACATCCGGATCGCGTAGAGATAGGCTGCTCATTGGAAATGTCCTGCTCTCTTCGTGCCTGATAGCAGAATACCCCAGATTCGCAGGGCCCTTCTCCACAGGCCGGCACGAAAATATGCCATGAAACGGCTGCCGCGCATCAGGAACTATCTCTGAGAGCGCAAAGGACAGTCCGGGAAAAATTTCTGCTCACCGTGCTGAAACAGGCGTATGCTGTTGGCGTTCCGAGACAGGTCCCCCCGCTCAGTCCTTAGAAATTTTCAACTCCAGGAGAACCATCCTATGCAGTGCCCTTCGTGTCATAACGAGGTCAGCCCCCAGGCCACATTCTGCGGTTTTTGTGGATCACCCATCAGCGCGGCTGCTGCTGCTTCCACCGGAGGCGGGACCGCTGCTGTTCCCGTCACGCCGGCCGCAGCCGGTGGCCTCTCCGCCAATGCTGCCGCCGCCATCTCCTACATCACCATCATCCCCGCCATTGTCTTTCTGGTGATGGAGCCTTACAACAAGATGCGTCTGGTCAAATTCCATGCTATCCAGTGCATTGCTTTGCATGTGGCCTGGTTTGTTGTGTGGATGGCCACCATGGTCCTTCAGGTCGTGCTGCATGTCGTTCCCCTGATTGGGCTTCTTTTTGTGCTGGTCGACCTGGGCATCGCCGTGGTCTTCTTCCTCGCCTGGCTGATGGCCATTCTGAAGGCAAGCAAGGGAGAATTCTTCAAACTGCCTTTCATCGGTGAATTTGCCGCCAGGCAAGCTGGCGCCTGATCCAGACCGCCAGGCCCTGCCTCGCGTGCGCGCCATGCACGGCAGCAGGGCCGCGGCCTGCATCGGCCCGGAACGGACAAATTCAAGCACGCTATCTTATACTTGAATTTGAGCATGTCGAATTCAAAGTCCTCAGCGGGCACACCTTCCGGTGGCCTGGAAGTATCCGCCTCATCTCCGCGTATTCGCTCTACTACGGTCGTCTGCGTCCGCCGCAACGGCAGCGTCGTGATGGCTGCGGACGGACAGGTAACGCTGGGCGAGTCGGTCATCAAACACTCGGCCAGAAAAATCCGCCGCCTTTATCAGGACAAGATCCTGGCTGGATTCGCCGGCTCCACTGCCGACGCATTCTCACTCTTCAGCCGGTTTGAATCCAAGCTGGAACAATATGCCGGTAATGTTGGCCGCGCTGCCGTAGAGCTGGCCAAAGACTGGCGCACGGACAAAATTCTGCGCAATCTGCAGGCGCTGCTGATCGTCTCTGATCCCAACCAGACGTTTCTCATCAGTGGATCTGGGGACGTCATTGAGCCGGACGAGGGCATCGCAGCCATCGGCAGCGGCGGATCGTATGCTCTGGCCGCTGCGCGTGCGCTGTATCAGAACACAGAGCTGTCCGCCCGCGAGATTGCCGAAAAATCACTGCGCATTGCCGGTCAGATCTGCATCTACACCAACGACCAGATCACCATCGAAGAACTGCACGCTTAATTTCTGCGCGCCTCTCAGAAAGGAGCAGGCACATGGCCATTTATTTACCCGGAACTGCTGAAGACCAGGAGCTGGCGCTCGAAGAGCTGACGCCGCGCGAGATCGTTGCCGAGTTGGACAAATACGTCGTCGGCCAGAAGGCGGCCAAACGCGCCGTCGCCATCGCATTGCGCAACCGTATGCGCCGCCAGAAGCTGCCCCCGGACCTTGCCGAGGAGATCATGCCCAAGAACATCATCATGATCGGGCCTACCGGCGTGGGCAAGACTGAAATTGCGCGGCGGCTGGCCAAGCTGACCAACTCTCCCTTCCTCAAAGTTGAGGCTTCCAAATTCACTGAGGTCGGCTATGTGGGCCGCGACGTTGAATCCATCGTGCGAGACCTGGTGGAGATTGCCATTGACATGGTGCGCGAGGAGAAGCTGGAAGAGGTCGAAGACAAGGCCGAGCTGAACGCGGAAGAGCGCCTGCTGGACCTGCTGCTTCCTCCACCAGCACCGGCAGCGGCAGCGCAGGGCGCAGAGCAGAGCACGAGCACCGCCCTCTCCTCTGACTCACACCAGCGCACAAGAGAAAAACTGCGTCAGCAGTTCCGCGAGGGCAAGCTGGATGACCGCACGGTAGAAATTGATGTGCGCGAGCGCAATATGCCCGCCTTCGAGATCATCTCCAGTCAGGGTGTGGAGGAGATGGACATCAACCTGAAAGACGTGCTGCCCAACCTCTTTGGCCAGCGTACGAAAAAGCGCAAAATGAAGGTGGCCGAGGCCTTCGAGTACCTGGTGCAGGAGGAAGAAAACCGTCTGGTGGACATGGACCAGGTCACACGTATCGCCGTTGAGCGCGTGGAAAATTCAGGCATCGTCTTTCTTGACGAAATTGACAAGATCGCCGGACGAGAAGGCGGACACGGCCCGGACGTCTCCCGCGAAGGTGTGCAGCGTGACATCCTGCCTATCGTCGAAGGCACCACCGTGAACACACGCTACGGCATGGTGCGCACAGACCATATCCTCTTCATCGCCGCCGGGGCCTTCCACGTCTCCAAGCCCAGCGACCTGATTCCGGAATTGCAGGGACGCTTCCCCATTCGCGTGGAGCTGCAATCGCTCACCGTTGAGGACTTTGTCCGCATCCTGACCGAGCCGAAGTCCTCGCTCACCAAGCAATACACGGCACTGCTTGAGACCGAGGGACTGAAGCTCGAATTTACGCCCGACGCCATCGAGGAGATGGCCCGCTTCGCCTTCCGCGTAAATGAAACAACAGAAAACATCGGTGCGCGCCGCCTGCACACCATCATGGAACGCGTGCTGGACGAGATCAGCTTCCTCGCACCGGACCTGATGAAGGCCGCAAAAGAAAAGAACGACGGCAAGGAGATGGACAACGGCGCCACCGTCCCGCTGCCGATCGTAGACCGTGAAACGGAATCCGGCACGGAAAAAGTGGCCCTCGTCGGCGCAGAGTATGTCCGCCAGATGGTCGCGTCCATTGTGAAAGACCAGGACCTTTCCCGCTACATTCTCTGAACCCCGCAAAAGCAGTAGGACCGCTCCCCTCTGCCTTGCTCGCGGAAACAAGAGAGAGTGCGCGGTCCTGCTGTCGGACCAGGAACGGTCCTGCGGTTATTGCTGTTCTTCCGTGGCCGTAGCTTTGGTCTGTGCCACAGTCCAGTTCGGGTCTCCGACCTTGAAGCGGGCAAAGCGCCGGACGGTGATGTTCTCACCCAGCTTGCCTACCTTCTGCGCAATCAGGTCCTTGATGGAAACGGTCTGGTCCTTGATGAAGGGCTGTTCGAGCAGGCACACTTCCTCATAGAACTTGCTCATCTTGCCCTCCACGATCTTTTCAATCACCGGAGCAGGCTTGCCCGTCTCGGCCGCCTGCGCACGGAAGATCTCCTTCTCGCGCTCCAGGTCTTCTGCCGTTACGTCTTCGCGGCGGATATAGCGCGGGTCGGTTGCCGCAATGTGCATGGCAATGTCCTTCAGAAGCTCCTGAAAGTCCGCGGTGCGGGCCACAAAGTCGCTCTCGCAATTGACTTCCACCAGCACGCCGATCTTGCCCCCGGCATGGATGTAGGTGCCCACCGCACCTTCATTTGTGGTGCGCGAGGCCTTTTTCTGGGCCGAGGCCATTCCGCGCTTGCGCAGAATTACAAACGCCTCTTCCATATTGCCCTTGGCTTCCTGCAGGGCCTTCAGGCAGTCACCCATGGGCGCACCCGACTTCTCGCGCAGGTCCTTCACCAGCTTTGCATCAATTTTTTCAGTCACAGTTGCCATTCCCTTTTCCCAATCTTTCTATATCGCGCACCGGACCATTCACGATGGTCGTTCCTGAGCGATATGATTTCAGTTTGCCATTCCGACCGGAGCCGCGTAACAACGGAACGGAGGAGCTGCTTTTCTCTTCGTCCCATCAGGAAAGCGAAAAGATCCAGACACAACGAAAGCGTGGCCCATGTCTACCGCAGCCACGCTTTCAGGCATCCTGAGTCTGGTCCGGATCTTCAGTAGCTGCTTTCGGCCGCCTCAGCCTCATCCAATGAGCTGACCACGGAGGGAGATTTGCGGATTACACCGCTTAGAGCCGCCTCCAGGTCCACATCTTCGTCATACTCCGAGCTGCTGGCCGTGATGTTTTCCACCGCACCTTCGCCCTCTGCCTGGGTCTCCGCCGCCGTACCGCCTACAGCTTCCGCAAACTGCTTGTCGCCTACAAGCTGCACGCCTTCGATCACCGAATCCGCAATCTTTGAGGCGAACAACCGGATGGCACGCAGAGCGTCATCGTTGCCCGGAATCACATAATCCACCACCGTCGGGTCACAGTTGGTGTCCACCACAGCAACCACAGGAATGCCCAGCTTGCGGGCTTCCTTCACGGCAATGGCCTCGTTGTTGGAGTCGATCACAAACAGGGCGTCGGGCAGACGCTTCATGTTCTTGATACCGGCCAGGTTTGCCTGAAGGTGCTTGCGCTCGCGCTCCAGCCGAATGACTTCCTTCTTCGTCAGCAGTTCGTAGCGGCCGTCCGTGGCCATCTCATCCAGTTCCTGAAGGCGCTTGACCGACTTCTGCACTGTCACCCAGTTGGTCAGCAAACCACCCAGCCAGCGGTTGTTCACATAGAACATGCCGCAGCGCGTGGCTTCTTCAGCGATGGCGTCCTGCGCCTGCCGCTTGGTGCCGACAAACAGAATGATCTTGCCCTGGGCGGCAACTTCCGTCACATAGCGCGCCGCATCCTTGAACATCTTCAGGGTCTTCTGCAGGTCGATGATGTAAATGCCGTTCCGTTCGCCGAAGATGTATTCCTTCATGCGAGGGTCCCAGCGTTTTGTCTGATGCCCGAAGTGGACGCCCGCTTCGAGCAGCTCCTTCATGGTGATTGTGGCCAAACAGCCTCCTTCGTGGATTGCATCCCGGCAGTTGAGGGCCGGGATTGATTCCCCTATTTGGGAAGATTTACTTGCTCAAAAACCTGGTTCCTGGCAGACACCAACGGCCCCGGCAACCTTCAGCTGCCAAGGCCTCACTCTCACTGGTCCACCAGCGCAGCGCACTAGCGCTTGCTGAACTGGAAGCGCTTGCGGGCGCCCTTCTGGCCATACTTCTTGCGCTCCTTCACACGAGCATCCCGCGTAAGCAGGCCATCGGCCTTCACCGTCTTGCGCAGTTCCGCATTAAACTCCAGCAGAGCACGGGCAATGCCCATCTTGACTGCATCGGCCTGGGCCGCCACTCCGCCGCCACTGACCCGCACGACAACATCAAACGTGTTCGCCGTTTCAGTAAGGACCAGAGGCCGCTTTGCCGATACGCGCTGCTGCTCGGTAACAAAATATGTCTCAAATGGCTTATCGTTGACCTTGAAATCGCCGCTTCCGGGACGCAGAAACACGCGGGCAATTGCCGCCTTGCGCCGCCCCGTTCCGTAATACTGGACCAAATCTGCCATGGTTGTCCTTTAAAATCCGAATCCTTATGCCTTGACTTCCAGCACCTCAGGCTTCTGGGCCTGATGCGGGTGCTGGTCACCGCGATACACGTTCAGCTTGGAAGCCATCCGGCGGCCCAGCCTGGTCTTGGGCAGCATTCCCTTGATCGCCTCTTCCACAATCTTTTCCGGCTTACGCTCCAGTAGGCGCACAAAGGATTCCTCGCGCAGACCGCCGGGAAACCCGGTGTAGCGACGGTAAATCTTGCTCTGGCTCTTCAGCCCGGTCAACCGGACCTTCTCAGCATTGATCACGATGACGTGATCTCCCATATCGATAAAGGGCGTGTATCTGGGGTTCCTTTTGCCGCTGAGCACACGGGCAGCCTCGGTCGCCAGACGCCCCAGGGTCTTGCCATTTGCGTCCAGCACGAACCATTTGCGGCTGATTTCCTTCGCGCTCGGAATGTACGTCGCCATCTTCCTTATCTCCAGCTAAATCTCTGCGTAGAAACGCTTTTCGCCCACGCAACCGGGCCATGGTCACAAATTCCCACGGCCGGACAGTCTCTGTTCGCGTGAGGGTTGGCGCAGTCTCAATGAGTCGGGATACTTCCGAATTTCTTTCACCGCCTTGTCCTGTACCCACAGGCGGACAAATACGGAACTGCGCAAGGATTTCAGGATAAGGGAATTTTCGCCCAAAGTCAATTGGCTCGAAAGGCCGATGGCAAGGGCACGCGGCCATTCTCCATTCTGCTCGGGCAGTCCTCCCGATGGGCAACTTCTCGAAGATTAGCTGGCGACACGCCACCGGGGAAGATGGCACATACTTTCTCGGTGGGATACTGTGGCTGCTTCGGCCGGTATCAGGATGCTGAAGACGGTTCCGTGACGCTCTGCCCCAGTATGCGAGCGGACACGCAGCTTACTGCCATTTCTCGACAGAATCGACATAGTCACCCACAGGCCCAGGCCCGTCCCCTGCTGCCCCTTGGTCGTAAAAAAGGGCCTGCCTATCTTGCGCAGCAAAGCAGGGTCCATACCGCTGCCATTGTCCGCAACCGTCACACGCACGCCCCGCTGCCCATTGCCCATGACCGTCGGATGCACGCGCAGCCAGAGTCCACCACCACGCGGACAGGCCTCCACTGCATTCGCCACCAGATTGGCAAAGACCTGTCGCATCTCCCCGGGGAAAAGCGCCACCTTTTGCTGCGGATGATATCTGCGGTGCAGCTGAATCTGCTTTTCCTGGAGCCGCCGCGAGTAAAGCACCAGTACTTCCTCCATCAGGTCGCTCACCTGCATCGTGACCGGAGACGGCGTTTCCCGATAAAAATTCAGGGTCTGTTTGCTGATTTGAATGACCCGCCCGAGCTCCTGTTCCGCCAGCTTTAAATAAGACCTGGATTGCGTGGAGAGGTCTTTGTCCTGTTCCATCAGGTAAAGAAGATTGGCAATGGCTTCCAGTGGATTGTTGATCTCATGCGCAATGGACCCGGCCAGTTGTCCGATTGCAATCAACTGGTTGGCCCGCAGCAGGTCCCTGGTTGCCTCTGGAAGCCTCTGCGCTCCTTCCGATTCTGGCTGGTTTGGCTGCATCCTGAAGACCCGCATTGACTTACTCCCCTGCCTTTTGCCCCGCCGCTCCCGCTTTGCCGCTTGAAAGGTTCATCGACCATGCGCGGGTTGTCTTTACACCTTCTTTCGCAACCCAAGGCGGACCGGGCAGGACCTGTTCTCATTTCTTCGATGTATAGGAAAGAACTCTCTGTTGCCTGAAAGACACACTTTGCAGGGAAGTATCCCCCTCTATAGCACCTGCGAATTCACATCCGGGTCGGGATGAAACTGGACCTCACGCATGGCGTGGGCCACTTCACGGTTCTTCATGAACTGCTCCCATACAAAGCCGGTGCGCAGATTTTCTGCCATCAGCACACTGATGCCCTGGTCAATCCCCAGAATGTCCGGAGCGTACCAGTTGGCCTTGGGATGGAATGCATCCACAAATCCATACCGTGTCCATGCCCGGGCACCATATTTCTCCCGAATGGTCAGCAGCACGTGCGAGCACTCGGCGGGCAGAAACGGCAGCGATCCGGCGCAGGCGCACGGCACGACCGTACCGTCCAGCGGTCCGATGGCCGGCGGACCGCCCCAGACGCGATATCCTTCGCGCGAGTCCGATGCGGTAATGCCCCACAGGTCCTGGTCCATCCAGGGAAACTTGCCTCCCAGCGTCAGGCACCAGAGCTGGTGGACGCGCGTCGCCGCAATCGAATTGGTGAAGTAGTTGGCGTGCAGGTCCCGCTGATTGCGGTAATCGCACCAGGCATGGGCATATTGGTGGATAAACAGCGGCGCCAGTCCGCTGATGTAATTGATGCCGCCGAACTGCACCAATGGCCTTTGCAGCACATTCCACGTCTCGGCCGGAATCGGATGGGTGGGCGAGCCAATGGCCAGCAGATACATGGTCATCAGCTCGGAGTAGATGTCCCAGCGGTGCTTCAAAAATCCCAGGTCCGGCAGCCAGCCCATGGAAAGCGTCGTCCCGCCGTTCAGCATCCATTGCCAGTCAATGCGCCGGTAGAAGGTCGTAGCCAGCGCCTCAATCCGGGCATTGCCGGCAAAGTATTGGCGGCAGGTCAGCACCCCGCACAACAGCAGTGCGGTGTCAATTGAGGAAAGCTCGCTGCCAAACATCCTCTGGCCGCTTTCCATGTCAATAAAGTGATACAAAAATCCGTGTTCATGCGGGCAATCTTCTAACAAAAAGGCCAGCGTCTTCTCAACACGTTCTTCACATTGCAGCTTCGGCAGATAGTTGCGTTTGGCGGCAATGCATAGCGCCGTCAGGCCAAACCCCGTCGCGGCAATGCTGGCCACCCGCCCCAGTGACCGTCCCTCGGCCGGAGCGCGGTCGCGCACCAGCCCGGTCTTCGGATGCGCCTCGTTGTAGAAGTAATCGCATCCCCGGCCTTCCAGATCGTCCAGCAAGGCCTCGGCCTGCCTGGAGACCTGCGTCAGCGGGCGGTTGATGAAGACCCCCACACCCCGCTGATACTGCTGCGCTGCTTCTTGTTCGGTCTGCGGCTGCTGGCCCGGCTTCACGGCCGGAGGCTGCGCCTGGTTCTGCCCCATGACCGGAACACCGAGGGCAAGCACGCTGGAGGCGCCAGCATTGCGCAGCAAATCACGACGGGTTATGCGCGAACGGGCCAATCAGAAAATCTCTTGCCAGCGAATAAGATGACAGCAAATTTTGATTGTATTCACTCTTCCTGTTTTTGATAAAAATTCCCCTCTCACGCGCTGCTCCGTTCCACTCCCCGAAACGGGCAGAAAAATATCGTTTGCTTTGAGTGGTCATACCACTTACATTCGGCGTACACTGACTGTGGAAGCCATGGGTCTCTTTCTCAGCGCCGGAAACAGCACGGCCAGTTTCACCTCTCCGCAGTTGAAGGAAATGCTCTTTCAGGCGCTGGACTCGCTTGGTCCTCGCCGGAAAGTGCTCGTCGTCCCTCCTGACCAGACCCGCGCCCACTCCCGCGCCGGCGAACTGACGCGCTACGTGTGGGAATATTACGGCGACCACCTGAAGGCCATTCTGCCTGCTCTGGGCACCCATTCGCCCATGTCCCCGGCCGCCATCGCGCGCATGTTTGGTGAGGTCCCGCTGTCGCTTTTTCGCGCCCACAACTGGCGGACCGACATCGTCACCCTTGGTGAGGTCCCGGCAGAATTCATTCATGAAAAATCCGAAGGCAAGCTGAACTATGCGTGGCCGGCGCAGGTCAACAAGCTGATTGCCAGTGGAGAATTTGACCTCGTCCTCTCGATCGGCCAGGTGGTACCGCATGAAGTCATCGGCATGGCCAACTACAACAAAAACATTCTGGTCGGCACCGGCGGCCGCGAAGGCATCAACCGCAGCCACTATCTCGGCGCTGTTTATGGCATGGAGCGTATCATGGGCCGCGCAGACAACCCTGTCCGCCAGGTGCTCAATTACGCTTCAGACCATTTCCTGAAAGACGTCCCTCTGGTCTATGTCCACACCGTGGTCGGCCGCGACCCAGAAGGCCATCTGGTCGTGCGCGGTCTGTTTGTCGGTGACGACAAAGAGTGCTTCCATCGCGCTGCAGACCTCAGTCTGCAAGTCAACTTCGAGATGCTCGAACGGCCCATACAGAAAGCGGTCGTTTATCTTGAACCTCATGAGTTTAAAAGCACCTGGCTGGGCAATAAGGCCATCTACCGCACGCGCATGGCCCTGGCCGATGGCGGGGAGCTCATCATCCTGGCCCCTGGGGTTAAGGAATTTGGCGAAGACCCGGCCATTGACCGGCTCATCCGCAGATATGGTTACTGCGGAACGCCTGCCACTCTGGCCGCGGTCGAAAAAGACCCGGAGTTGGCCTCTGACCTGAGCGCCGCGGCACACCTGATTCACGGCTCTTCTGAGGGCCGTTTTCACATTACATACTGTCCTGGGCATCTGACCCGGGAAGAGATCGAGAGTGCCGGGTTCCGTTATGGCGACCTCGCCAGCATGACGGCACGTTACAACCCGGACACCCTTAAAAACGGCCAGAACACCGTCAACGGCGAGGAGATCTTTTTCATTTCCAATCCTGGTTTGGGCCTTTGGGCCGATCGCGGGCGGTTTCACTCATAAAACTTTTCAGGAGCATTCCACATGGGCCATTCACTCACGCTGCCGAAGTATTCCATCGGGACAGGCGACCGGTTTGCGCACCAGGCCAAAGCGCAGCTCTCTGCCTGCCTCCAGGCCTTCCAGGCCGGCATAGAGGTCATACCAGTCTGGAACAAATCGAACCGCGAGCACACCATCATTGGTTCAGGACCGGCCTCCACCCGCGCTGCCGCCGATGCTGCCGTACAGGCCCTGGGCTGGAAGCTGCCCTACTTCTGCGATGCCGACCATATTGGCATGGCCACGGTGGACCGCTTTCTGCCCGCCTGCGACTTCTACACCATTGATGTCGCCGAAGAGATTGGCAAACCAGCGGAAAAGTCTGCCGTGGACGCATTCATCCGGCGCCACCCTGAGCTGCTCGGCGAGGTCCGGGTCGCAGGCATTCAAGAGCCGCTCCTCATCACCCGCGAGTTCCTGGAGCAGGTGGCCAACAAATTTCTTGCCGCCATCCAGCAGGCCGCCGCAATCTACCGCAAAATCGAGGCCGCCAAAGGCGCAGGCAGCTTCATTACGGAAGTCTCCATGGACGAAACCGATTCCCCGCAAACACCTGCCGAGCTGCTCATTATTCTTGCTGCCGCCGCAGATGAAAAAATCCCCCTCCAGACCATCGCTCCGAAGTTCAGCGGTCGCTTCAACAAGGGTGTGGACTATGTGGGCGACGTGGCCCAATTTGAGCGAGAATTCGCCCTCGACATCGCCGCCATCGCCTATGCCGTGCGGCATTACGGACTGCCTCAGAACCTAAAGCTGAGCGTGCACTCGGGGAGCGACAAATTTTCCATCTACGCGCCCATCCACCGCACCCTCAAAAAGTTCAATGCCGGGGTCCACCTGAAGACCGCAGGCACCACCTGGCTGGAAGAACTCATCGGCCTGGCCGAGGCAGGCGGCGATGGACTTGCGCTGGCCAAAGAGATTTACGCCCAGGCATTCGATCATCGCCAGGAGCTTTGTGCGCCCTATGCAACGGTCATTGATATTGATCCGGCAAAGCTGCCTGCGCCCAGGGAGGTCGCGCAGTGGTCCCCTGAGCAGTACACCTCGGCGCTGCGTCATGATCCCCGCTCTCCGGCCTATAACAGCAGCTTCCGCCAGCTTCTGCACGTTGGCTTTAAGATTGCCGCAAAAATGGGCAACCGTTATCTTGATCTGCTGGAGGCGAATGAGCCAATCGTGGCCCGCAATGTGAAGGAAAACCTCTATGCGCGGCACATCGCTCCGGTATTTTTGGGGAAAGGTCCAGAAGCATGAACCATCCACTCAGTCTGGAAGGAAAGACGGCCGTCGTCATCGGGGGGACCTCAGGCATTGGCCGTGCCCTGAGTCTTGGCCTGGCCGAGGCCGGCGCTGATGTTATCGCCTCAGCGCGCCGCAAGGAACAACTTGAAGAGACAGCAAACGAAATCGAGGCCCGGGGCCGGCGCACCCTGCGCGTGCCCTCGGACGTCAGCGACCGCGCCTCGCTGGAAGACCTTCTCCGGCAGACGCTGGAACATTTCGGCAAAGCGGACATCCTCATCAACTGCGCCGGGAAAATCAAGCGCGCGCCCACTCTTGATTTTCCTGAAGATGAGTGGCAGAGCATCCTGGACACAAACCTTACCGGGACCCTGCGCGCCTGCCAGATCTTTGGAAGGCATATGCTCCAGCGCGGCTACGGGCGCATCATCAATATCGCCTCGCTGAACAGCTTTGTCGCGCTCTCTGAAGTGGCCGCTTATGCCGCCAGCAAGGCCGCTGTGGCCTCGCTCACCCGTTCGCTTGCTGTCGAGTGGTCGCGGCATGGGGTACTGGTCAACGCGATCGCCCCCGGGGTCTTCCGCACCGCGCTCAATGCACAATTGCTCGACAGTACCCCGCGCGGCAAGGAGCTGCTGATGCGCACGCCCATGGGCCGCTTCGGCAAAACTGAGGAGGTCGTCGGCGCGGCCATCTATCTGGCCTCCGATGCCGCTTCCTACGTTACCGGACAGGTACTGGTGGTGGATGGAGGCTTTCTGGCCAGCGGGGTCAACCAGTAGACCGGACGCGGCCCTAATGGAAGACCGGGGCCGCCTGCTGTTTGCGCTGTTTCTCCTGCTCCAGCCTGTGCTTTTTTGCTCTCTGGTTGCGCACTTCACGCACCGCAACCAGGATCAGACCGGCAAAAGTGCCCGCCAGCAGTATGACGGCAGGCCAGCCATGCAACTCCGGTACATCATTCACCAGCAGCGCCAATCCAACAAAGACAAAGAAGACATGGGCGCAAAAGACGTGCAGTGAGGCCTTCCCCAACGTCAAAAACGGCTCAATGGCCACCAGCCGCAGTACATATTTGCGCAGCCAGTAAAAGACCACTGTAAAGGTGACAAGATTCATCACCCGCAGCGGGCCAATCTGCCACTTGTCCAGCTTCATCCCCAACGCCTGCTGGGTCAGGTGCGGTCCCAGCCAGCTATGACGGACCCCAATAAAGAAAAGACAAACCACCGCGCACACGGCAACCACCTGGCCGGGAATGCGCCGGAGCGGCATTTCGCCCAGTGCAGACTTCGAACCCAGCCACAGGCCGGCAATCCAGACCGCCTGCCAGGCAAACAGATTAAAGGCCCCGGTCTCCTGTAGGGGAATCGGCAGGTGCGTGAGGTGAACAATCACATTGTGGACGGCGTCGCGCAATCCAAATTGTGCAAAGAGCCAGAAAGCCATGCTCCCTGCCAGAATCCAGCCCCACCCTCGTCTGACGGCCCAGGTCAGCACCAGTGGCGAGAAAAACAGAAAAATCACATACATCGGAAGAATGTCCAGCAGCGGCGGACAATAGAGCAGCAGCACGGATCCGGCCACGGCCACCACCGGATGGGCAATGTAGAAATCCAGCAGATTATAGATGGCGGCGCGGTGGGTCCTTACCGCGTAGGCCGCCGCCACCGTAAAGGCCAGCGCCAGCATCAGCAGATGGTAAGCGTAGATCCGCAGCGACCGCTTCCACAAGGTCGCCCGCAGGGCCGCTCCATCCTCCAAAGCCTTGCGCATGTATACGCGGCCTACCAGCATGGCGGAAAGAAAGACAAAACCTTCGGCCGAAGAAACATAGCCGATGGGCTGGTTCACAAAATCGCTGAAGCGCGTCGGCAGGTGCGTCAGCGTCATCCAGACGAGAAACAACCCTCGCAGGGCATCAAGCTCGGGCTGTCTCTGGGGCTTAGGAAGATGCATAAGAGAAAGACGAAAAACGACTGCGGCGCGGCCCTCTTTCGTTCTGTCTTTTCTTATTAGAAACCATCCAGCAGGAAGCAGTTGCGCTGGATGAAAACATTCCACGACGACCCCTCGGGACCACGCTGGGTCCCGGCCCCTTAAGACCGATTTGAATCCTTTGAGCCGCACAAACATCTTGATATCAAGAGAAATGCGGCCCACCACCCAAACACCGACGACTGACGCCAGCGGAATCCACCTTTGGCTGGTGCTCTGGAAGGCCTTCCATTCCGTGGAAGCCCATGCTTTGCGCAGCATCGCTGGTCTGGGCATGGCCTACAGCGACTTCGGGGTGCTCGAAGCGCTCTTGCATAAGGGACCCCTCACGATCGGTCAGTTGGGCCAGAAGGTCCTGCTTACCAGCGGGTCCATGACCGCGGCCATCAACCGCCTGGAAACAAAGGGGCTGGTGGAGCGCAGACCTGCCGTGGGTGATGGCCGCACACGCCTGATTGCTCTTACGCCGAAAGGGAGTTCCCTCATCCAGGCGGCCTTTGCCAACCACAGGCAGGCCATGGAAGATGCTGTGGGCGGCCTCTCCATAGACGAACGCAAAACGTTAGTGAATTTGCTGCGCCGGCTCGGCCTCAGTGCAGCACAGAGAAGTAAGAAGTAAAGGAGCAAACCATGTCTGCAAGAAAAACTGTCCTGGGCGTCTACGGACCAGGATCCAACCACTGGGTAGGGGACGGCTTCCCGGTGCGCAATCTCTTTCCATCCAACGGCCTGCGAGACGAGATCAATCCGTTTCTGATGCTAGACTATGCCGGCCCGCAACACTTTCCGCCCTCGCCCCAGTCGCATGGCGTTGGCGAGCACCCGCACCGTGGCTTTGAGACGGTCACGATTGTCTATCAAGGTGCGCTCGAACACCGTGACTCTGCCGGCCACTCCGGGACCATCTTTCCGGGCGATGTGCAATGGATGACCGCTGCCTCTGGCGTCGTGCATGAAGAGATGCATGAAAAGGAGTTCGCAAAAAATGGCGGCACCTTCGAGGTGGTGCAGCTCTGGGTGAATCTGCCGAAAGCCGTAAAGATGTCTCAGCCGCGCTATCAGGGAATCACAAAAGAGCAGATTCCTTCTGTAGATTTCGGCAATGGCTCCTATGTCCGCGTGATTGCCGGAGAATTGCAGGGAACCAAAGGCCCCGCCCAGACTTTCACTCCGGTGAATGTTTTTGATGTGCGTCTCAAGGCGGGGACCAAGGTCGAGCTGCAAATTCCCGCAGGCCACAATACCGGGGTGGTCCTGCTGAAGGGCGACCTGGTACTCAATGGCGTAGACTCCATCCGGGGCGAGGCAAAGATCGCCACGCTCAGCCCGGAGGGAACGGCGATCCATTTGGAAGCAAAAGAGGACACCACGCTTCTGCTCCTGAGCGGAGAACCAATCCACGAGCCGGTCTTTAGTTACGGCCCGTTTGTCATGAACACCCGGGATGAAATCATGCAGGCAGTACAGGACTACCAGGATGGGAAGATGGGCCATCTAAGCTAAGTTGCTGTCTCTGAGACATGTGGCGCATGGTTTCCTGATGCCGCGTAGCGGAAGAAATCCATAGGGCATCCATTCGGGCCGCAGAAGGCGGTAAGACCTCCTGCTGCCCGCCATGCCCTTTGGATCCTTCGCTGCATGCAAAGGGAAAGCTTGAGTTAATACGCGGGAATTCCGGTGATGCTTTGGCCGATGATCAGCGTATGAATATCATGCGTCCCTTCATAAGTTTTTACGGATTCAAGGTTCATCATGTGGCGCATGATCGGGTAGTCGTCGGTAATGCCGTTACCGCCAAGGATGTCGCGTGCCAGCCGCGCGCACTCAAGCGCCATCCACACATTGTTCCGTTTGGCCATGGAAATGTGCTGGTGTTCGGCCTTGCCTGCATCCTTCAGGCGGCCCACCTGGAGCGAAAGCAGCTGCGCCTTGGTGATCTCCGTAATCATCCAGGTCAGCTTCTCCTGCACAAGCTGGTGGCTGGCAATCGGCTGGTCGCGAAACTGCTTGCGCACCTGCGCGTATTGCAGCGCCGTGTCATAGCAGGACATCGCGGCGCCGATGGCCCCCCAGCCGATGCCGTACCGCGCTTGGTTCAGACACATCAGCGCCGACTTCAGGCCATCGGTCCCGGGTAGCAGGTTGCTCACTGGAACATGCACGTCCTGCAGCGAAAGCCCCGAAGTGACCGAGGCGCGCAGCGACCATTTTCCATGAACATCGTAGGCCGAAAACCCCGGACGGTCCGTCTCTACCAGGAATCCGCGTACACGACCGTCCTCGTCGTCCACCTTGGCCCAAATGACTGCAACATCGGAGATGGTCCCGGAGGTGATCCACATCTTTTCGCCGTTCAGGATGTACTCATCGCCCACTTTGCGGGCGCGCGTCCTCATCCCGCCAGGATTGGACCCGAAATCAGGCTCCGTTAATCCGAAGCAGCCGAGCTTTTCCCCCCGGGCCAGCAAAGGAAGCCAGTAGTCCTTCTGCTCATCGGAGCCGAAAGTATAGATGGGATACATGACCAGGGCCGATTGCACGCTAACAAAGCTGCGCACGCCTGAGTCGCCCCTTTCAAACTCCTGCATCACCAGTCCGTATTCCACGTTGGACATTCCGGCACAGCCGTATCCGTGCAGATTGGCGCCAAAGAAGCCGAGTTGGCCCATTTGCGGCACAAGCTCGCGTGGAAAGCGACCTTCGCGGTTGCATTCTTCAATGATGGGGATGAGGTTGTCTTCAATGAACTGACGGGCGGTATCGCGCGTCAGGCGCTCCTCTTCGCTGAGAAGGGCGTCAAAGCCGATGAAATCCACGCCCTTAAATGGAAAGGCCATATCGAGTACGACTCCGTTCTGAAAATGAAACTCCCTAGACTAACAGAGCGGGACGAAGGCGGGCAAAGACAGGCTTAACGCCGGATGAACCACATCAGCCAGCTCGCGACAATGACCGAGCCAACAAAGAGCGCCCAGCAGTAGAGTCCATAACGGAACATGGCTTTAGGCGTAGCCCGCTGCGTGATTCCGAAGACAACAGAAGCGAACGTGGCAAAAAGCAGAACACTGGAAAAATGCGAAAGCGCTAACATGAGGGCTTCCTGCCAATCGAGAGATTGTGCGCATCGACTGCCGAGATGACGTTCAGAAGACCACTGACCACAATGAATTTCGTTCCATAATCGGCCGTAGCGATCTGGATGGCCCCATGTCCGAAATCAAAAATACGTCCGAGGATGTAAAGCGCTCCACCGCCCAGATCACCGGCAAAACCAAGCATCTCCAGCGTGTCCCCTGTGTTGGCATGGTACAGCTTGCCCTGCATCAGAAGACCAAGAATGAACATGGCTGTGATGGAAGTAAAGAGCAACAGCGCACGGACCCAGTGCCTGGTAACAACGTGCCCCAGACCGGGGACCAGCCATCCCAGAATGAGTGCTAAATAAGGGACACCGGAGGACTTTTGCTCCGGTCTTGCGCTTACCTGGACCTTGGAAGCCATTCCTCTAATGACTATACCGCAGAAACTCAAGGCTTTGTTTGCCGAAGAACAGCAGCGCGGAGATTTCCCCTTCGGCCCTGTTTTTTCGGTCAAAACTTGCTATCATGAAAGCAGCAAGTCCTCCCCTTGCAAACAGGCGCGTAGCTCAGTTGGTTAGAGCGCTACCTTGACACGGTAGAGGTCAGCGGTTCGAATCCGCTCGTGCCTACCATCTTCCACGATCCGACCCCGGCGGGCCAGCAAAGAAGCTTCCCAAACCATACCTAATTTTTGCCCGGTTTCCGTCAGCCGGCTTTACCTGATTTCGATTAGCAAGTCTGGGCTTCCGGACCAGATGCTTTCCGTCATGGCCAGGAGTCCAGACTCCGGTGTTGTCCCGCAAAATCAAAGGGGATAAATTTCATATATCTGTGCATCCAGACGCTCGCTCTTTCCTACTACTCAAACTTCGCCTGGATACACAGTTTTTGTTCTATGGAAATTTAGAAGTGGATTCCCAAGGTCGCAAACACAGTCGCAGGAGCCCCCGGATAAGCCAGGATATATCCGCTGGTTGGCGTCCCGAAGTAGCCGCCCGACGAGATCCATTCATACGCGTTGTACTTGTTATCGGTAAGGTTCACGCCAGTCACGTCCAGCTCAAACCGCCGATATGGGGCCGACAGGCCAAAATTGAGTGTCCCATAACCCTTCATGGTCTGACTGCTGGGCAGAACGGTCACATTATTAAAGATGGCCTGTCTTCCCACACCCTGAAATGCAACCATGGGGCGCACCGGCACCTGTGAGATTTTGAACTGATAGTAGGCCCCGATGTTAAAGGTTGAGGCCGGCACATAGGGAACAGGCAGGCCATTGTAGGCCGCGCCTCCAGCCGCTACCGTGGGCGCTCCCGTAACGAAGGAGGTATAGACGGCACGCTGCAAACTTGCATTGCTGAACAGATGCAGGTTTGAAATGGGGTCGTCTTCTATAAACATATTGACGCCGTGGTAAGACGAAGTCCCCCCGTTCGCGATGGTGTCACCATTGCCCAGGGTCACGTCAATTTCCTGGTTGGCATAGTTGTGATGAAAAAACGAAGAACCGACGAGGAAGGTATTCAGGGCCTGATTTCCTTCAAAGTGGACCTTGAATCCAGCCTGATAGTAGCGGTCCCGGGCCAGCAAATAGCTCGAAGGATCCACGCTCTGGAACAGCCCGCCGCCTCCGCCCATCTGCGGGGCCTTCAGCGCCTCTTGATAGCCGCCATAAAGGGTCAACCAGGGTCTTACCAGTATGTTGGCGTCGATCGAGGGTTCAACGCCGCTCCGGTTCTCCTGCGCTCCGCAGTTCGCGCCCTGGTCTTTTGTATTGCCTGGCGTGCCGCTATAAAAGTTTGTGCAATCCCGCTGTGACAAGACCACTCCAGAGGCCAGGCGATAGTCCTGCAATACGTGGTTCGAATAGCCAGTCTGGAAGCCGACATATCGCAGGCCCGGAGTCAACCGCAGCCAGCTTACCGGGCGAAAATCATCCTGAAGCAGCAGCGCGAAGTCGTCCTGATCAAACCAGCCATCACGCACTTTGCCTCCGATATTGACTGTTGTCTTGCTGCCTCCATTGGTTGTATTGAAGAAATTATTGCGCGTGTTATAGAGCGCATGAAGAAAGTATCCCCCTGCCCACAGATGATTCATGCTCCCTATCTTTTTGCTCCACAGCAACTGGTCACCAATCGTGTCTGTGTGCGGATTGTTCCACTCCTCTTCCTGCGGCCCCAAGCTGTAGATGTCGTTCGTCCGATAGTGGGTGCGGTCAATGCGCATAAACCACCCCAGGTTCTGCAGAGAGGTGTTTTCATCCAGGCGGAGGTTCTGCCGTGCATAAATCAGCGCCATATCGTTTGTGTCGTATTTCCAGTAGCTGGCATAAGGCAGCGTACTGTAGAAGCCTGAAGTCTGCTGGCTATACTGGACCGTGTTGGGCGTTCCGTCCATTGTGAGGCCAGGCTGCGGCGTAGTCGGAATCACCTGCGAGCGGTAACCGCCGCTATGGGCATAATAGCCACCGAGCTCGAAACTATCGTCCCCATAGGTCTTAATGGTCTTGGAAAAGATCTCCAGGTCCTTGGCCGGGTTCTTAAAGCCGTCCGGGCTGCGCCGATAATCATTGCCGCTGCCGCCCCCCAGCGAAAGGACAGTCGACCAGCCATTCCATAATCCGCTGGCCAAATTCACAACCGCACTCTTCTGAAAGTAGCTGCCGTCGGTGAGAAATACATCCGCGTGGGGACGGGCCGTCGGCTGAATCGGTGTAAATTCCACTGCTCCGCCAATGTTTGTGTACCACCGTCCCACCGCAGGCCCCGGCCCATAGGTCACCGTCGCATTCTGGACCATGCGGTTTTCAGGAATTGTGTCGGATTGCCACAACCCCGTCGCCGGGTCCATGATCGGCACACCATCAAAGGTTACAGCCAGTGCGCCGCCGCCTGTGTAGCCGCCGTAGCCGCCCCAACCCTGGTTCAGCCCGTTCAGGGTGATCGTGTATTTAGTAGCGCCAGTGTTTCCATAGCCATTGATGTCGGCACCTGGCGTCAGGGAAATGATCTGGGCCGCGCCGGCCACCGGCCCGAGTACCTCGATTTTCTTGCGGTCGAGCACACGGACGCTTTGGCTACTCTGGAAAACTTCGGTCTGCGTGGGTGCGGGCGTGACGCCGTTCAACACGTCCCCATGCACAATGACGGACTCTCCGACCGCCGTGAGTGAGAGCGCCACATCCACCGTCAGGACTTGACTAGCGATCAGCCGAAGGTTGTCCTTGCGAAAGTTCGCGAAGCCTGTCTTCGTCGCCTGAAGCGAATAACTGCCTGGCGCAACACCAGTAAACATGTATTGGCCATTGGCATCTGTCGTGGTCTTCCATGGCGCTGCACCTGTGGCCGGCAGCAGCACGACCGTTGCTTCCGGGACCGCAGCCGATGATGGGTCCGTTACCCGGCCCGCGATGCTGGCCGTCTGGGCCGTCAATGCTGGCACAAAACTGAACACAAACCCCAGGAACAACGACAGAAAAGAGACATACTGAAACTTACGCACTTCATCCTCCAAAACCAGAAAAGACATCGGACAGAAATGGCTCTTGATGCTTACCCCGCGATGCATCAACCGCACTGTCAGCCAGCTCTTCAGGCTTCACCCGGGCAGAAAACAAAACCTCTGGCAAGAGCAAGCCTTACAAAGCTGCTATGCGAAGAAAGAGAGACAATCAGGCGCGGGAAAAAGGAGGAGGACGGAAAAAATAACTCCCCGAAATGGGGACCAAAGAGGGAGGCTTTGCCGGTGTTTTTGCCCGCAACACAGCAAAGCGCGAACGCGCGGATTCCACATCCGACAGCAGGAAAATGAGAACCGCAGCAGCCACAATTCCATCCCCGCTAACAGAAGGAAGCCATGGAGCAACGTCTGCGCGGGCCGCCGAAGTACGTTCCGCCTCAGACAACAGCTTGGCCGGAGGAACGGCTGCTTGCCTGTCTTTTGCTGGGTGATACAGAGAAGTTTTATAGAGGACACCCCAGAAAAACACCATCAGCGCCATCGCCCCAATGCAAAACGGTAGCCGTTGGTTTCTTATGGAAGTGAAACAGCGCACAGACAGGACAGGACCCTTTGAAAGATTTGGATTCCTGTCTGCATTTAAAAATGCACCGCTGCAATCCAAATGAATGCGCCATGAAATTCATTTGAATAAACGATGAAGAGCGTTCGGGCCAGCGAAGATGAGAGAAGAGCATCATCGCGTGGATGTCCGATGGAGGCGCGTCAAGCACCTTTCAGTCCTTATCCTGGCATAAAAAAGGCCCGCCCTGGTCTGGGTTGGTCTGGGTCTGGGCTGGGGCCGCAGCCTACCACTGGACTCCCGGATAGAGGCTCGGCAGCCTTTCTGTCCGGTACTGTACCGTGCCTCTCGTCCGCGCCTGCCAGACCACCTGCGGCGATGGACCATCCATATTCAGCTCCTGGACCAGTGAGCCTCCTGTAGTGGCGCAGAAATCGGCCTTCAGGTCGCCATTTGCGAGGTCCTGTACATTCCCTCCGAAGTAGCTGTAAAGATTTGCCGGCAAAGTGTAGTGAGAAAGAAGCGTGGCCGTCATCGCCGATTCGTCGATCTGGTAGACGGGAGCACTGGAGTAACATGCCGGAGCACCTTGCGTGCCGCAGAGAATGCCGCCCGGAAATTCCCGATCGTCTCCATTGTCCATGACTCCCAGGCGGAAGACCCCCGAGGTGTTGGGGCTGAAGAAGTCTGGGCCGTGCTGCGCATAAAACCAGTCTGTGGGGTCTGTCCCGCCTATCAGCTTAAAGTCTCCGCCCTCGCCCAGACGCCACAGCACCCTGCCTGATCCCTGGCCATCGGCATAATCAATTTTGATGATCCAGTTCTGATGGCGCACAGAAAGAAGAAGATCATGATCATCACTGGAGTACAGCAGCGAGTTGCTGTGGGTCCAGTCTGGAAAAAGATACGGATGCCGGTCCACGTCCAGATGATCAAAGGAGTTCCATACCCAGACCGGTTGGTTGTTCTGGTCCAGGTCCACAAGCACATCTCCCAGCACATTCGTAGTGCCAGGATAACCAGGAAGATTTTCAAATGTCTTGCTGACCGTCGCAAGTAAGACCCAATGTCCATTGGGTAAGGCGAGGACGTCATGATGCAGGCTTCCCAAAGCAAACGTATATCCCTTGGCGGCCAGCGCGGACGCCAGCGCCGATTGTGTCACCTCGCGGACCGTGTTCCCTGCAAGGTCTACCTCGCGGACGGCGTCTACCGTACCGGGCAGAATTTTGGCCCCTTTCAGCGCAATCGAAGAAGCATAGGAAATCAGCACAAGAAAATGCCCGTTCGGCAGCAGCTTGATCGGCTGGATTGCGTCCATCCTGGTCCCGTCACTGTAACTGTAGGTCCAGATAACATTGCCTTGCAGGTCTGTGGCAAATGCCTGCGCGCTTTCATACGGAATGAGGGTATCGAACATTTCAATTCCGGGCTGCGGCGTCTCTCCGTTGGAGGTGGAGGCAGAGACTGGGGCCGTTATCGGCGGCGTTCCCGTGGGAAACACATGATCGCGATCGGTGAGGGAGGCCCCATCGTTCAGCGTGACCTGCGCCTGCATGTGATACAGCGTCTGCCCCTTCATGCCGGCCACGTAAATGCTGACCTCACCGCCATTCGGAGAGGGCGTCGACTGTTGCCAGGTCACCAGGCCATAATTCGTATCCGGGCCAAATTTTATGCTGACGCTTCCCGGTGCGGGAAGATAGATGGAATATGTAGCCACCTGCGGGTTCTGCGTGGCAGTCACAATGCCGGGATCAATAATCGAAACGACCGCCGTCGCATCATTGGCTTGAGGGGACGAGGCCAGGGCAGCCGTGATGGTGACATTCGTGCTTAACTGCAACGTTGATGGGGCCGTGTAGTTTCCCTCGCTGTCCACGACCCCAACCGAGGCATTGCCGCCGGCAATGCCATTGACTGACCATTGCAGAGTACCGCCGCCCTGCGCAACCGCCGTAAAGTGCTGTTTTTCTCCCGGCAGCAGGGCCACATACTGCGGGCTGATCGTCACCGAGCCGCTTTGCCCTGCAACCGGAGGAGGCTGGCTGGGAGGGGGCTGCTGCGGGGCGGTCGTACTTGTGTTGTTGACGTGAATGCCGCACCCGACCAGACCCAGGCAGAACAGGGCCCCTGCCAGGGAAATACGCCGGCCCCAGAGTTTTGCTCTCTTCATTGGGCAGAAACAACCTCCTCGAAAGTCTTTCCTTCAGGCGCCCTGCGCTTCAGAATGCCTAAAAGCGGATTCCAAAGGTCACAGGAATCAGCCCTTCGGTCCCCGTGCCTTGCTGATGGGCGCTGGCCCGCGGCGAATCCACCCAAAGATAGCGCGCCTCAGCGTAGAGTTTGGCCTTGCTGTCAGGACCGAATGCTTTCCAAGTGAATCCAGTGCCGATATTCAGGCCCCCTTGATTGCTGGAAAAGTGCCCGATGGTGACATTCTGATAGCCATAACCGCAATAACCATAGAAATAATCACAAAACTCAACTGGCTGCGGTGAGGTAAAGATGGTCACCTTGCGATAGAACCCGCCTCCGCCAGTAACATAGCCTCCAAACTTGCTGGTAATCGAGTAGTTGTAGATGGGGTCAACGCTGAATCCCCAGGTGTGCACATGGCCGCCCGGTGCGCCAACGGCCGCCAGAGTGGCCCCGGGGATCTTGTTCGAGTGAAACTCATATTCAATCAGGGCCCCGAACTTGCTGGTAAAGTTCCAACCGGCGCCCACTCTGAAATTACCGCCATAAGTAACATAAGGATGGTCGTTGCCAATCGGAGCGGTAAAACCGCCGCCGGCCTCAAACGCCACGTGGCTCCAACGGCTCTCATAGGAAGTCTGTCCGTTGTTTTGACCATATTGCGGTGCTGCAGAAGCACCGTATCCCGCAGAACTTCCGTCGATGTCTTCGCTCATCCAGGCCTTGTAATCGCTGGAACTGGAATACCCCTGGGACTGTGCCCGCGCAGTAAGAACAGCTCCTGCCCATAGAACACAAAGGATTGCAGCCATCACTCCTCTGAAAAATACCGTGAGGCGGTGTAGGGTCAGATTCATGGTTTTCTCCTCGTTTCGCTGAAGTCGTTTTCAACATCACCGTTTGGACAGATAAAAATCCTCAATTCATCTAAGCTGCCTCCTTTCGGTCCGGTGGATCTTTCAAGGCGTAAACAGGGGCAAACCCCTTCAGGTTGCGGATGGCGGAAGCCATAAAGGTGCAAAAATCAGATCCGCCACACAAGACAACCGAGTACTCCGGCGGCACAGAAGCAAGCACCCGGATCGCTTGCCCGGGAGAGACTGGCAAAACATGCTTTACTTCCGGAGGCAAAGGCCGCTTTTCCTGCTCCGGTCGAAAATCAATCACAATCAGAGCATCCAGGCGGGAGGCCAGTATCTGAAAATCATTCATCCCGATCCACTTCACCGCGGGACGGCTTCCTGAATGGCCCCGAGACAGTGCCGGATCCAGCTCCGCCGAGAGAGGATAAACGCAGTCCGGCAGCCTGCGTTTCCGGGGCTTCCATACTTGGCAGGCCGAGTAAATAAGGGCAACGAGGACCATGCCCAGCAAGACCCAAATGAAGTACATGACCGCACTCCTTCATGGAGAAAGCTTTCCAACAAAACAGTTGCTGCGAGCATTCGCTGATCAATCTTCAGCAATATGCCCCGGCAAAAGGCCCTCAAAGAAGCTGAGAAGAAGGAGGTGCGCGCAGTGAGCAGAGGGGAGGAAAAATCACGAGAAGGAGGGCGGCATCCGCTGAAAGGCCCAAAGGACTTGCTTGTTGCGGAAGATGCAGTACAAGCAGTGTAAAAGGACAGACGTCAATTCCGTGGTGTGGACCCCTGCTCAGCAAAACAGAGGAAGCGGAACGAGGTCCCAGCCATAGCTTGGCGACGGTCCCCTGCAATGCGTGGTGCGGCTGCGAGTGGTACAGGGACACTTTGTAGCGGGTCCCCCAGACGACGACCGCCGCGGCCAGAAAGAGCAGTACGACCAGCAGTCGATAGGGCGAACGTTGCCGCAAGCGGCCGTTCTGTACTTCCGATAAGACCATGCCATCTGCAGGAGCAAGGGCCTCTCTTTCCACGACCCGGTGCCTGGATTCACGCTTCATTGCACTCCTCCCGCGCCTTTTGAGGGAGACGATGGAAGAAGCCAATAGCCACTCCGCGCAGCAACAACATTCGCCCTTACATTTCTCAATGCAACCTGCAAAGAATGAAAGCCTGGCTGTGGATTGCTGGGTCGAAACTCAAGGCTGTATGCATTGTGAATATGATTGGCGATTTCAAGGACGCGGTCTTCGAACTCCTTTTCTGAATCGAAGCGGTAAAAATCTCCGCCGGTCAGCTGCGCCAGCGCATCTGCCGCGTTCCGCTGCATCAGGCTGGCGGTCATCGCCAGGGGGTTCAGTGAGCGGAGCGTACCGAGAAAGTCCCGGTGCGAGGGAGAGTAGCACAGACTGTAAATTGAAAGGTCGCTGGCAGAAACGTCTCGGATAAGAGATGCCGTATCAGATAGGTTGCTGCCATGATCATGTCCGTCTGCGATCAGCAGGACGACCCGGCGATTTTCATCTGGGACGCCTTTGAACGCACGCACGGCCAGATGCACGGCGTCAAATAATGCAGCTTCCGCATTCCCGGGTCCTATCGAGCTCAATGCGCTCGCCGTATCGTCAGAGTCTGCCGCAAAACCGCGGACCAGGTGTGGCGTGCCATCAAAAGTAACCAAGGCCACCTGGTCCTCGGGATGGACGAGAATACTGTCCAGCAGGGCATCAAGATGACTGAATTTATGGAACTGGGCTGCTGCGTTGTGTCCGGTCTGAATCAGGACCAGCAAGGAAATCGGACGCATTTCGGCTTCAGGATCAAGTTGGACCCGCTGCTCGATACCATTGTCCTTGACCAAAAAGTCTCCCGCAGAAAGTCCGTACGCAATTTTCCCCGGTGCCTCTTCCACCAGAGCAGGAACAAGGACCAGAGATCGCGGGGAAACAGAATTCGTTGCCTGTCCATAGAGCCCCAGAGCAAGACCCATGATTAGGCAAAATGGCAACGACCGAAACATATCTTCTCCGGCGACCCCTCAGCACCAGTGATCTGCCTTGATAAAGCGCATTCAAAACAAACGACGAAACACCTCAGTATAGGCTGGCGGGTCCAGGCTCCGGAGCACAATTTTTTTGATGTTTGATAAGTTCTTTGAGTGCCTGCATGACGCAGGTGTCACACTCTTGCGGGGACTGGAGCGGTGCCTTCTTGTGAAATCTCCGCGCAGGGAGGTTGCCCCTTGCGACAGGCTTCTTTAAAAGCTGACCCTGCCCGTAAACTGCACCTGCCTGGGGCTCCCCAGCGGATTCGTAATGACGCCAACCCCCTGACTGCTGAAGGTTGCCGGGTCCGCTCCCGGACCAAGGGGCGTTATTCCTGGAGGGTCGTTGAAGTCTGATCCGGTGAAGTTGTTTCCCGGTGTGTCGAAACTCGGGGTATTGCTGACGTTGAATACATCCATACCCAATCGCACCGAAATCTGGTCCCGAAACTGCACTTCCTTAAAGATGGACACATCTGCTCGTTTCTGGAAGGCGCCGCGGAAGATGTTGCGGCCGCCAGTGGCAAATGTGGATTCATAGGTATCGCACGCAATGGTGCCGGCCGTGGTTGGCCCGCAGGGAGGAACACCCGATTCTCCGGGCTGCAGTGTAGGGTACGTAAATGCGCTCGGCTTAAAAGCTACGTTCTGCGGATTGACCGTCTGGCCGTTGAAGTTGGCAAATGCACCGCTGTGTCCGGTAAGTGCCTGATGAGGACTCACTCCGGGGTAGAGCGGAAGAATTGGATTGGTAAGAAAATCATTGGAGGCGAAGAAAATACTACCTACCGTACCGCTGAAGTCATAGACGTTATAAGGTTGACCGCTTTGAAATGTGACGATGCCAGTCATGCCCCATCCATTCACCACTTTGCTTACCAGAGAATTGCTCCTTACAAACTTCGGCAACATATAGGTATAACTGGCTGTCACGACATGGGTGCGGTCAAAATCAGAAGACCCGTACCCTGAACGCAGATTTCTCGGATCATTGCCGTTATAGAACAAGCCATAACCGCTGCTCTCATCCAGCGCATGGGACCAGGTGTAGGAAACAAGGAAATTCAGGCCATTTTTAAAGGTCTTCTGGGCCGACGCCAGAAGTGCGTTGTAATGTGAGATTCCGGCTGTCGTCCACGCCACCGAGTTGGGGCTATAGCCGATATAGGGAGCGCGCAGGTCCGTATTGCCTCCGGTCGAGGTATTGTAAGGCTCGGAAAGCAGCACGTTTCCCGCCGCATCGGTTGCGTTATAGCCATAGGAATAGATCTGGCCATTGACCGGATGCGAAGGTGTTGCCACTTCCGGCTCATTGAAAGGTAGCGGGATCGTTTGCCGCACTCCGTGATTGCCGGTGTAACCAATGGTGACTGCGATGTCGGAGCGCAGTTGCCACTGCCAGTCCAGACTCCAGTTTTCGGTGTATGGCAGCTTGTTGTTCAAAGCGTAGGCGCCGAACAGATACGGTGTTGCGCCATTTTCCAGGGCCTGCTGATTTGGCAAGTTCTTGATAAAGTCCGCCGGATTCGTATCCACCACCGGAGGCGTCGTGCCAAAAGGATTCTCAAAGGTGCTCGAAGAAGTCGAAGTGACTTGCTGCACAAAAGGCGGCTGCAGGGTCACGCCAAAGGGTCCGTTGAATCCAAACCCCGCACTGGGAGAGAAATTGGTAAAGTATTCGCCGCGGTCGTAGTAGATGCCGAATCCCGCCCGCCAGACAATGTTGGGTCTCGGGCTGTATGCCAGTCCAACGCGAGGCGCAAGGCCCCATTGCCGCTGGGTCAGCGTGGACTTGCTGGCCCCGGGAGTTGCATATTGCTTGTTATTGGCAGCAACAATAAGGCCACTGTTCGTGATGGTGTCCGTAGAGAGGTCGTATTGGTACTTACTGGGGTCGAAATTCACCAGATGGCCAAACTTCTCGTAGAGGCCGGCATCGTAGTCATAACGAATGCCCGCAGTCATCGTAAGCTTTGGCGTCACCTGCCATTTGTCCTGCGCATACGCCCCTACCTGCGGGGCCCGATAGTAGCGATTCGTAGGTCCTACAAAATAGGCACTGCTGGAAGAGCGCAGCGGGGCGCCTTGAAGAAAATTTTTGAGCGAGTTAAAACCCAGGGTTGCTACCTGGTTGGCCCGGTTCAGAATATTGAGCTGCGTGAAATCGTAGTTCGCACCAAAGGTCAGGGTATGGTGGCCCAGGACCCAGTTCAGATTGGACGTGCCTTCAAACGTGTTCTGCGCAAAGCCCGTATTCGCAAAATTCGAGCTGGGGCCGATGTCAAGCGTGTTCCCGTTCGTATCAAAATTTCTTGCACTTACCGCCGGAAGATAAGGACTGCCGAACACGTTGATGCCTACCGCATCTGGCCCGAAGGGCTGGGCCGTATAAGACCCGACAACCATCCGCAGGAAACCAAATGTCGCGTCCCAGGAGAGGTTCGGGCCGAAGATCTTTGTATTTTCCAGCGCAAATGTCTGGCTTCCGGAATTGAAGGTCTGCGGAAAGCCGAGCAGAGGTGTGCTTGAGTAAGGGCTTTCGGTAGGATCGTGCTGGTAATAATATTTCCCGGTCAGTGTGTCGCTTTTAGTAATGTCGTAGTCCATATTCAGCAATGCGCGGTCGGCCTGAAACCGGGACGCAGGACCTGCAATGGTGACGTTGTAGGCTGCATTCGGGTCTGATGTAGTCGGCGATGGAATCAGATAGGCGCTCCCTACCTTTGCCTGCAAAAACTTAAGGGCCACCGGATCAATCTGCGTGGACGCGGGCAGCCCCGCCTGCACAACCAAGGGCTGCAGCCCCGAGGCGCTGCGGTCGTCCGTGAGCGAGCTGGGCACATGGAACTGACTCAAAGAGTTCAACTGGTCGCGGGCGCGTGTATATTGGTAGGCCGCGTAGAAAAACAGCTTGTCTTTTTTGATGGGGCCGCCAAGTCCCGCGCCTGCGTCATAACGGTGCAGGTCTGGCGTGGGCAGGCTGTTTTGTTTATAGAAGAATGGGTCTGCATTGAGCGCTGCATTCCCAAAGGTACCAAACAGCGCCCCATGAAACTGATTGCTTCCCGACTTTGTCGTGACATCAATGTGCGCGCCCGCTGTGTCTCCCTGAGAGACATCAAACATGGAGGTATTTACCCGCATCTCTGCGATGGTCTCCTGCGGTGGCGTCGGTAATGCCTCTCCAATCGCATCGTAGATAGAGGTGTTGGTCCGGATGGTCCCTCCGTTCTGGAACGATTCGCCTGTATTGAGCACCGCACGGTTCGCGCTTACCTGGCTTGAAGATGCGCCATTGAACAGATTGTTGGCCATTACGCCATTAAATGTGAAGGTGTTGCTGGAGAGGCGTTGACCGTTGGCCCAGATGTTCTGGTTCCCCAGTCCAGTGTTCGTGCCGGTATCGGAGAGGAAATCGGCGCTGACCCCAGGGCTTAAGGTCGCCAGTTGCGTGAAGCTTCCAGTCCCCAGAGGTAATGCGGAAATTTGTCCACTGTCGAGCACATAGCCATTGGTGGTATCGACTGAGTTCAGCAGAGGTGTCGCCAGGACTTCCACGGAGGTGCTTACCGAACCTGGTTTCAGCTGCACATTCAGCGTCACCGAACGGTCCGCCTTTACAGCAATATTGGAGATGTTTTCCGTGGAAAATCCCTCATGTTCAAAAGTCAGGCTGTACATACCAATGGGCAGGTCCTGCACGACATAGGTCCCATTGCTTTGCGTCTGCACTTTGCGGACTGCGCCTGTCTGCATATTGGTAACAGTTACGGATGTTTGCTTGATAACAGCGCCCGAAGGATCACTGACGGTCCCGTTGATCCGTCCGAGTGTTTGCTGTGCAAATCCGATGGGCGTGAGCTGCTGGGCACTGGCAAGGAACAGCAACATAAAAATTGCTTTTGCGTATCTCATCTTGCACTCCTGTCGTTTCCGGGGCCATCTGGTTCGGAAACCGCCGTCAGCTGTCGGAGAGCACCATCATTCATTGATGTGCCCTGCTCAGCTTGCGTGAATTTATACCCCTGTGCATTAGCTAGTTCAACAACATAAAAAGAAGATGAATGCTCTCAGCAATCTTTTTTATGAGAGAAAAAAATTCCTGTTGCATCGTCCAAGCTGTCAAAACCAGCGACGTCCTGCACTTGCTGAATGCCGCGCCCCTGCAACGTTCAGCTAAGATTCCGCCTCTAAGGCTGTGTGGCGTGGCCACCTCAGGGGTCGTTTTTCCTGAAGCCAGCGCCCATTTTTCACCAACGGAGGCACGATGAAGGCGCTGGCAGATCCAGTCCGTCTTGCTCCTCTGGACAAGAAGGGCCATCTTCTACAGGTTGTGGTCGAAACCCCCAGAAAGAGCCGCAATAAATTCGCATTCGATCCCGAACAGAAAATCTTCATTCTGAAAAGTGTTCTGCCGGCAGGCATGGTCTTTCCTTATGACTTCGGTTTTCTGCCACGCACCAGGGCCGAAGATGGAGATCCGCTCGACGTGCTACTGCTCATGGACGAGCCGGCCTACCCTGGTATCTGCGTAGGCTCACGTCTGATCGGCGTCATCGAAGGGGAACAGCTGGATGGCAAGAAAAGGCTGCGAAATGACCGCCTGCTGGCCGTGGCTGCCGTGACCCATGAATACGCGCGGATCAAACGCTTCGGTGATCTTCCCGAGCACTGGATTACGGAGCTGGAACAGTTCTTTGTGAACTATCACAACCTGGAAGGAAAGAAATACCGCCTGCTCGGCGTTCGCGGACACGATACCGCCATGAAACTCATCCAGAAATCCCGCAAAGCATTGAGGTAAACATGCAGGAATCCCTGTACCGTTTTCTTCTGGGCGGCACTCTGGTCACTCTCTTCGCCATGCTGGCCGACGTGCTGAGGCCGAAAAGCTTCGCAGGACTTTTCGGGGCCGCCCCTTCCATTGCCCTCGCCACCCTCACCCTGACGATTGTCCATGAGGGCAGAAATGCTGCTGCGCTTGAGGCACGTTCCATGGTCCCCGGAGCGCTTGGTTTTCTTGTGTATGCAGCCATGGTGAGCTGGACCTTGCGCCGCTGGAAGACCAGCACACTGTGGACCACGGTCCTCCTGATGCCGCTCTGGTTTGTCGTGAGTTTTTCTACCGCAGGACTCTTTTCCATGGCCACGGCCCGATGATTGAGATCCGCACGTCCGCACTCCGGGAATCGAAACCACACGAGTATCTTCTGCGTTTTCTCTTTGGCGGCCTCTGCAGTCTGCTGGCTGGCCTGGTGGCCAAACGCTATGGCCCGGAGATCGGCGGCTTGTTCCTGGCCTTTCCTGCAATTTTTCCTGCCGGTGCGAGTCTGATTGAGTCGCACGAGCGCAGAAAAAAGCGCGCCATCGGGAAAGACGGTACGCTACGCGGCAGGATGGCTGCTGCCAGCGACGCCGCCGGTGCCGCTCTGGGGTGCGTGGGTCTGTCTCTGTTCGGCTGGACCCTCTGGCAGCTGCTGCCGCGGCTGCATTCTGCTCTGTGCCTCGTCCTTGCTTCTCTGGTGTGGCTGGTGATCACCCCCGGTCTGTGGGAGCTGCGCAGACGCCGCTTTCTTGCCCGCAGATGCAGAGGCAGGAGCAAGGTCTCGGGCTGAAAACCTCCCTGCCTCGGCTCACACAAAACCACGCTTTCGGACCGGTCTTCTCCTTTCCGGCCTCTGTCTTGAGCAAACCAAATCCTCAAAGCCTGCCGGGAACTCTTACGGACCGGGTTGTCTTAGAAATCCAGGAGGAAAGGTTGCAGCGTTGGCTTTAATTTGACAGAAGAAAATCAATTTAGTATCAGTGGTTGGGTCCATTTCTGGAAATGAAATCTGCCTCAAACTCAGGAGAGACATTCGTGCACCATCAGAAACAGTCTGCTTTTCGGTGGAACTCTGCTTTTTCTCGGATACGCCAGTTCCGTCAAGCCGCGGTCGTTGTGCTGTGCCTGCTTTGCTGCCGCTGCAGCTTCGCGCAGCAAACACCCGCTTATTTGAATCCGGCCCTGCCGCCGGAAGAGCGTGCAGCTGATCTGGTAAAGCGCATGACGCTTGAAGAAAAGGCCTCGCAGCTTGTCAATCAGGCGCGCGCCATTCCTCGTCTGCATGTCCCCGCCTACGACTGGTGGAGTGAGGCGCTGCATGGAGTAGCGGTCAATGGCACAACAGAATTTCCTGAACCTGTCGGCCTTGCCGCTACCTTTGACCCAGACGCCATCCACAAGATGGCAGTCGTCATTGGCACCGAGGGCCGCATTGTTCATGCTAAGGAGGTCCAGGCCAATGGCGGCAACAGCTCCATCTTTCACGGCCTCGATTTCTGGGCACCCAACATCAACATCTTCCGTGACCCGCGCTGGGGCCGCGGACAGGAAACCTACGGTGAAGACCCCTTCCTGACCGCGCGCATGGGCGTGGCCTTCGTGACCGGAATGCAGGGCACAGACCCGAAATACTACCGCGTCATCTCCACGCCGAAACACTTCGCCGTACACAGCGGTCCGGAGCCGACCCGCCATGTTGCGGACGTGACTGTGAGCAAGCACGATGAGCTGGACACTTACCTGCCTGCCTTCCGCGCCACGGTCACGGAGGCCCAGGCCGGTTCTGTGATGTGCGCCTACAACAGCATCAACGGCGAGCCTGCCTGCGCCAATCAGTTTCTGCTGCAGGACCAGCTGCGCGGCAAGTGGAAGTTTGGCGGCTACGTGGTTTCAGACTGCGGTGCAGTGATAGACATCTACCAGAACCATCACTTCAAACCGACCCAGGCGCAGGCCTCGGCCATCAGCCTGCAACGTGGAATGGACAATGAGTGTGTAGACTTCACCTTCAAAGTGAAGGACGATCACGACTACAAGCCCTATCTCGATGCCGTCCACGAAGGTTACCTCAAGGAGAGCGACATCGACCGCGCCCTTGTCCGGCTCTTTACCGCCCGCATGAAGCTCGGCATGTTCGACCCTCCGGAGATGGTGTCCTATACGAAGATCGACCCCGAAGAGCTGAACAGCCCTGCGCATCGCGAACTGGCGCGCAGGATCGCCGACGAGTCCATGGTGCTGCTGAAGAATGACGGAACGCTGCCGCTGAAGACCAGCGGCCTCAGGATTGCCGTCATCGGTCCACTCGCAAGCCAGACCCGGGTGCTTCTGGGCAATTACAACGGCATCCCTACGCATACGGTCTCCATTCTTGAAGGACTGCGAAAGGAGTTTGCCTCCAGCACGATCCAGTATGTTCCCGGAACACAGTTCCTCAACCACGATGCAGATCCGGTACCAGCCTCGGCATTGGGCGGCATCAAAGAGAGCTTTTCCAGGCTCGATATGACGAACATCAACCGGCCCGAAGCCATGAAGCCGCTGGCTGAGCGGAACGTCTCGACGATCGATGTTTCTGCACAGCCCCTCCCTGCCGAGGTGGCCCAGGTCCACCCTCTGGCCATACGCTGGGAAGGCACACTGACCGCGCCGGCGACGGGTGACTACAATCTGGGCCTTAAGGCAAACGGGTTTTTCCGCATCCAGCTCGACGGAAAAAATGTCACCTCTTCCTATAGCGGTGATGCCAGCGAAGCCAAGCTGGGCCGTGTCCATCTGGAGGCCGGAAGGCCCTCCACGCTCCGCGTGGAATACACGCCGCCGGAGCAGGAAACACCGGCAGCGCAACTGGTCTGGTCCAAAGTGGACATGAGGCCGCAACCTGAGGCCATCACAGCAGCGCAGAACGCCGGTGTCGTCATTGCCGTCCTTGGCATCACCAGTGAACTCGAAGGTGAAGAGATGCAGGTCAGTGAGCCCGGCTTTAAGGGTGGCGACCGCACCAGCCTCGACCTTCCTAAGCCCGAGGAAGACCTTCTGGAGGCCCTGGTGGCCACCGGGAAGCCGGTCGTGCTGGTGCTGACCAATGGCAGCGCGCTCTCCGTCAACTGGGCCAAAGAACACGTGAATGCCATCCTCGATGCGTGGTATCCGGGCGAAGAGGGCGGGACGGCCGTTGCCGAAACGCTTTCCGGCAAGAACAATCCGGCCGGACGCCTCCCGGTGACGTTCTACACCGGCGTGGACCAGCTTCCGCCTTTCGAGAGCTATGACATGAAGGGGCGCACGTATCGCTACTTTGAGGGAACGCCGCTCTATCCCTTTGGATACGGATTGAGCTATACCACCTTTTCCTACAGCAACCTCAAGTTGCCGGACAGCGTAACTGCAGGCCAGCCGCTGACTGCTGAGGTGACCGTCACCAATACCGGCAAGGTAGCAGGGGACGAAGTGGCCCAGCTCTATCTCAGCTTCCCGGATGTGAAGGGCGCTCCCATTCGCGCGCTGCGCGGCTTCCGGCGCGTGCATCTCAACCCCGGCCAGTCGGAGACCGTTCACTTTGAGTTGAAGCCGCGTGACCTGAGCATGGTGACTGAGGACGGCAAGATCATCGTTCCGGAAGGCAAGTACTCTGTCTCTGCCGGAGGCGGTCAGCCGAACACAGGAGCACCAACAGTGGCCGGAACCTTTGAAATGAAGGGCACAGTCACGCTGCCCGAATAGGACGCAGCAAACAGCAGGTCCAGACGCTGCTTACAGGGTCTGGACCTGGACCACCAGTTCTTCGATGGAAGGCCGTCTCCCTGCGGCCAGCTCCCGCTGCCTGATCTGATGAAAGCGGGACAACGTCCGATTGGCCGCGGCCAGCACCTCGACCCGCTGGGCATAGGCCTCAAGAGTTGCGCCCGGCAATGCAAACAGCATCGTGTCCTCGCGCAGGACATCCAGATATGCGCGCGCACCGCAGCATCCCATGCTTACCGCCGCCCGTCCGGTGTTGGCCACCTGAGGGACCACCGCACATGCCGGCCTTCCCATGGCGGGAGCATGGCCCTGCTCCACCTGCTGCACCGCTTCTGAAAGCAGCAGCGCCTGGCTTGCGTTCACAAACAACAGCACAACATCGGGCCGTACCCTCGCCTCATCCAGCGGAGCATAAAGAACATACCTAGGACTTTTTTGAAGCACAGGAAGCGCGGCGACGTCTTCTTCCCGCACGTAATCAAGTTCGCGGAAGAGCTGAAGCGCCGCCATCAGTTCCTGCTGCTGTGCTGGCCCGGCTTGTAGGTTGTGCGTATAGGTTCCAATGGCGCAGAGGGCATGGTCCACGGCAGAGGTCGCAAAGCTGGCCGTAGCGCCTTCCTGCCAGAAACGGCATCCTGCGGGGACCCGCTCCGGATATTGCGGGACACCATCGGGTACGGCATCGGTGAAGCATACCGCTACGGGTCTGTGCAGCAGGGAAAGGTCCTGCATGAGCCCCTTAGCGATGCGCAAGTAGTCCGTCACGGGGTCCCTTTCTGCAGCTAGGCGTGTTTTGGAGTAGCAGTAAAGCCCATCTCGGCGATGTAGCCCTTCAGTTGCTCCTCGGTGACCTTTTCCGGGTCAAAGCGGATGCTGACCGATGCATTCGGATAACTTGCCTTGGCGGAAAGGACGCCCTTCTTCTGTTGCAGAAGGGTCTCCAGACCTACGGCGCAGGTGATGCAGGTAAAGCCCCTGACCGCGTACTCGACGGAACGGGCCTCCCCGCTGTGCAGCTTTGCGGCCGCAGCCAGGCCCGTTGCTCCGGCAGCGCCAATGAATTGAAGAAAGTGTCTGCGTAACATATCTCCTCCTTACCGGAACGGCTAATTGGCCGCGGCGATCCCCGGCTCATACTTCCAGGGCGTCTGCATCGTGGCTTTGTCTGAAAAACGAGTATCTGTGTAGTCAGAAAACTCTATCTTCTTATTCAGCACGCCGGTTTCCATCATCAGGTCGCGCACCAGGTCAAAGTCCGCTTTCCTCGGAGCCAGCGGAGAATAGACGACGCGGTCCATCGGCTTGGTCAGGGCCCAGCGCAGCAGGGCAGGCTTCTGGTTATAGTAGTAGCGCCCTACAAAGTCCGCTGCGTCTTCCCGGTAACGTTTGCCCTTGTCCAGCCATAGACCGGAGCGCGCAATCCCGTCGACCAGCACCTGGACGGCCTCAGGACGCTTGTCAATCAGGTCCTGGCGAACCACAAGTATGCAGGACATATAGTCAGGCCAGTAGTCCCGCGCTTGGAAGAGCACCTTGCCGTAGCCTGCCATCTCCGCCTGGGAAGGAAAAGGTTCGCCCATGACAAAACCATCAATCGCGCCTGCGGCCAGCGCACCGGAGACATCGGGGGGTGCCATCTCTACCATATGAATGTCACCTGGCTTCATTCCCCAGATCTTCATGGCGCGGAACAGGATGAGCCTTTCATCGGAAAAGCGGCTGGGAATGGCAACCGTGCGGCCCTTCAGGTCGGTGAACTGTTTTACCGGTCCATTTTTGCTGACCACCAGCGCGCTCCCGTAACGATGGCCCAGGTAGACCACCTTAATCGGGACGCCTTGCGCGACCAGCGCAATGGCCAGGGGCGCCACAATAAACGCCGCCTGCACCTTATTGGAAATCAACGCTTCTTTGATCTCGGGAAAACCCTGAAACATCCGGGGCAGAAAGATCTCACCGCTTTCGGAAAACTTTGAGATATAGTCGGTCACCGGACAGGTAAGCTGGCAGGTGACAGGAAGATACGCCACCACGACCTTGCGCTTCTCCGGCGGACGGAAGTCATTAAGCACCGCCCCCCAGTTCACATTGAGATATCCATGGAGGGCCGTAATCAGGACCAGCCATGAGGCCAGCCCCAGAATGGCAATTCGTTTAGGATTCATTGCGAAACCCCCATCGCACTGCTCTCATCTTCTCCAGGCTGCGGAAGGCCGTATCGAGGACCAGACCGATGACGCCAATCATGAGAATGGCGGCCACCACCAGGTCGTAGCGTTTTCCGGAATTGCGGGAATCAATCACCAGAAAGCCCAGACCGGAGTCAACAGCAATCATCTCTGCCGCCACCACCACCAGCCAGGCAATGCCCAGCGCGATACGCAGCCCGGTCAGGACCTGTGGCAATGCCGCCGGGAAGACCACTCGGGCCAGAATCTGCGCCGGGGTCAGGCCAAAGTTGCGCCCCGCACGCCGGTAGATGGCCGGCACATTGGAAACGCCGTTGATGCAGGCAACCACAATCGGAAAGAAGGAACCCAGAAAAATAAGGAAGATGGCCGCCTTGTCTCCCACGCCAAAAAAGATGATGGCCACAGGAATCCAAGCAATCGGGCTGATGGGGCGCAGCACTTGCATGACCGGATTCACGACCTCGTTGGCCGCCGGATACCAGCCCAGCAACAGGCCCACCGGGATGCCCGCCAGAACAGAAAGCCCGAAGCCAAGGGCCACGCGCCGCAGCGAGTCTCGTATGTCGGCCCACAGAACATGGTGGCGCAGAAGTTCACCCATGCCTTTCTCGACATCATGTGGGGAGGGGAAGACCCGCGTGCCGCTCCAGAGCACTCCATAATGCCAGAGCAGCAACAGCGCTCCAGTGGCCAGCACGGGCCACAGAAACCTTTCCCATCTTTGCTGTTGACCAGTCCCGATCATATCTGGTGCGCCAGTCCAATCTGTTGAAAGATTCCGTCACGCAGCTCCAGATAGCGTGCCGAACTGAGATTGCGCGGATGCGGAATGTCGATGTCCACAATTTGCTGGATCGTCGCCGGACGCGAGCTCATCACCACCACCCGATCGGCAAGCTGCACGGCCTCGTCAATATCATGCGTCACAAAGATGATCGTCTTTCGCTCGGCCTCCCAGATGCGCAGCAGTTCCTTACGCATCACCAGCCGCGTAATCGAGTCCAGCGCGCCGAATGGCTCATCCAGAAACAGCATGTCCGGATTCACGGCCAGGGCGCGCGCGACTTCCAGCCTCTGCTTCATTCCTCCGGAAAGCTCGCTGGGATAGGCCTTTTCAAAGCCCTGGAGTCCGACCATCTTCACGTAGTGGGCGATGCGCTGTTCGCGCTCCGCCCGGGACAATCTGAAGAGCCCAAAGCCGATGTTGCCTTCGACCGTAAGCCAGGGAAAAACACCCCGCTCCTGAAAGACAAAGATACGGCGCGGGTCCGGCCCCTGCACCACTTCGCCGTCCACGCGGATCTCTCCTGCCGTGGGCGCAAGAAACCCAGCCATAGCATTCAGCAGGGTGGTCTTTCCGCATCCGGAAGGGCCAACCAGGCAGACAAACTCGCCATCGCCCACCTCCAGGCTCACATTTTCAAGTACATGGACCTGGTCTTTGTCGCGCTGAAAGGTGACGCTCACATTCTCAACGCAAAGCTTGGTCTTCAACGCAGTTTTAGGAACAGTAGTTTCTTTTACAAGCACAGTCTCAATCCTCGGAATAACTCCAGCGGAATGACTTCAACCTTCCCAGCGAACGCATTCCCGCATCGAGCAGCAGTCCAATGACGCCAATCATGACCATACCGGCAACCACCAGGTCATAACGGTTTCCGGCGTTTCGCGCATCGACAATCAGAAATCCCAGACCTGAATTCACCGCAATCATCTCGGCCGCGACCACGACCAGCCACGCCACGCCAAGAGTGATGCGCAACCCAACCAGCAATTGCGGTAATACAGCGGGAAAGATGACCTGGGCAATCAGCCGGCCCGGCTTGAGGCCAAAATTCCGTCCCGCATGGATGTGAACCGCCGGTACACTCCGCGTGGCTTGGATGGCCGACAGCAACAGGGGCAAAAATGACCCGACAAAGATGAGAAAGATGGCCGCAAGATCGCCTACGCCGAACCACAGAATCGCAATCGGGATCCACGCCAGCGGCGAAATCGGACGCAGGATCTGCACGATCGGATTTAGTGCCATCTCTGCCCTCTTGTACCAGCCGATGGCCAGTCCCAGCGGGATCGCCAGCGCCGCAGCCAGCACAAAGCCCCAGGTCACGCGGAACAGCGAAGCCACGACATATTTGAGCAGCAGATTGTGGCGCACCAGGTCCAGAATGCCCTCGACCGTGCCCCATGGTGTGGGCAGAAGATGTCCGGGCTCTCTTCTGGCTCCGATGTCCCACAGCACCAGCAATCCAGCAATGAACAGCACCTGGAGAAGAGCGACCACTGCTCTTGCCGGCTTTCGGCTTTTCTGAAGACTGCTCACTTTCGCTTTCCCTGATTTCACTTTCCCCGGTCCGGGGCCATCACGCTTCCGTCCGCCACAAGTGTAGACATTCGGCAGACTGTCCGCATCCATCAAAAGTTGTATGTCTGCTTCAACCTGGAGCTCCTGCCCAAATTCAGAAAATGAACCGGCCGGTAAACACAAGATTGTGGTTGTATGCATGGAAGTGCGAAGTGGCAATCTGCATTCCCGCTCCAACAGCAATCCCTGTGCGGCTCTTTTTATCGTTGGGGAAGAACTTAAAGCGGCTGGTCATTAGCCCCGGAGTCAGAAAATTCTGCATCTTGCCATCGTTCTTTCCCTGGTAGAACCATGTCGCATTCGATTCCACTTCCGGCCACAGATATTTGCCCAGATGGTACTGCGCAACTGTATTCCATGCCACAGTACGGCCAATCTTTGCCGTGTCCCCCGTAGGCAGAGATCCACCCAGCGTGGAGATGACATCGAAGCGTCCGAAGCCCTTGCCCGCCAGCAGCGCTGGGGAGACCGAAGCATCAGGACTGCCATTGCTGTAGCTACCCGTAGGAATCGTTGCCGACACCTGGGCGCTCAGCATGTAGTTCCCATGCTGCTCATTGCCGGAAAAGAAGCGGTACTTGTACAGAAAACCCACATCTCCGAAGCCGTCTTTCGCGGCCGAGTTGTGCTGGATATAAGGCGGATAGTAAAAATCAAATTCGCTGTTGAAACCAGGCACCAGGTTCAGGCCCCGGCTGCCTCCATAATTCCACGTCTCGGTATGCGTAGGAGTGACCTGTCGCGTGAAATCGGCGCGGAAGACCTGGATCAGCATCGGATATGGCGCGACGACCGGCACTGACCAGGAAGGCTGCCTGGATTGCGTCCGTGAGGTCCTGGCTTCCCACCGTTCATAAAAGTTTTCCTGGGCGCAGAGCTGGCCTGCCAATGCCATAAGGCAAAAAGAGAACAGGATTTTCTTCATAAGTTGGCCCAGCATTTCATATCGCTCCCTGCTGCCGTCAACCAACTTTCGGTGGAGATTTTTCTCTATCTATCTATGGAAGACGAGGCCACCTGTAGGCTTTAGTCTGGAAGGTTCCTCACATCACAGAGTGCGGCCCGTTGCGAAGTGTTTGCCGGAACATTGAGAATAAAAAATTACATGAGGTCCGCCCGATCCCACACATGCGTCATCACCCGGCTTGAAGAAAGTTGCAGGCCCTTCTGTTCTTTGCCTCTCCTGCTTTCTTTGCTTGTGTTTCTCTGGGGCTGTCATTCTCGTCTGCCATCGCCGGGTTCAGAAACCTATGCCAGTTTTGTCCGCACTTTTTATGTGGGCCTGGCTGCGCTTGACGTGGGCGATGATGTACGGGCCGAGGCCACCCTTTCCCAGGCCGCGCAGATGGTGCCCGGCGAGCCTGCCGCCTGGGCCAACTGGGGCATCCTCGCCCTGCGCCAGCGCAATTTTGATGCCGCCAGCCAGCGGCTGGAGCGCGCCCATTCGCTGGCCCCCGGCGATGACCGCATCCAGTATCTGCTGGGGTTGCTTGAGAGCGAACGGGGCAACTCCCCCAAAGCCATCTCCGATCTGCAGCAGGCCGTACACCTCAACCCTCACAATCTGCGCGCCCTTTATCTGCTGGCCCAGGAAACCGAACGTCAGGGTGCCCCAGGCAGCGACGCCGACTTTGAAAAGCTCATGCAGCAGATTGTCGCGGCCCAGCCAGAGAACCTGGCCGCCCTGCTTGAGCTTGCCCGCATCTCCGCCAAGCGGGGCGATACGGCCACCCTGCATACGGCCATCGACAAAATCTCTGCGCAGTCCGCCGGCTGGCCCGAGGACGTCCAGCAGCAGCTGGCAGCGTTGAAGGCCGCCGCATCCGGCCCGGAGCCCCATTCGGCGGCCATGCGTTCGATTTTTCTCCGCAATGTGCTGATGCAGGTCCCGGAATTTCGCTCCAGCCTCGCACAGATCAAGCCGCAGCCCGGAGAAGAAGCGGTCCCCTTCACCCATTTCCTGCGGCTGGCCACACCTGAATTTCATCCTGCTGCCCCGGATACAGCACTTTCTTTCGACACACAAGCCGTTGCCGCGCTCCCTGCCGGGCCATGGGACTGGATCGGGGCCATCTCTCTGGATGGCTCCGGCAATCCCACCCTCGCCGTGGCCAATGCGCAGCAGCTCCACCTGGCCACTGGTGTTTCCATGCCCTTTCCCGGCAGCAAAAAAACGTCCCCTTCGCCAGAAGGTGTTCTGCCGATCGATTTCAACTACGATTTCAAAACCGACCTGGTGCTCGCCGGGGCCGGCGGCCTGCGCTGGATACGCCAGGATGCCGCTGCCAGGTTTACAGACGTGACCACGCAGACCCATCTGCCTGCCTCCGTCCTCTCGGCTGCCTACACCGGAGCGTGGGCCGCAGACATCGAGGCCGACGGAGACCTGGATGTGGTCCTCGGCAGCGCCAGCGGTCTACCCACCGTTCTGCGCAACAATGGCGATGGCACCTTTCAGCCGATGCATCCCTTTGCCGGTGTCTCCGGCATCCAGCAGTTTGTCTGGGCCGACCTCAATGGGGACGGAAACCCTGACGCCGCATTCCTGGACGGCGCCGGACAGCTCCACGTCTTCCTCAATGACCGTTCCGGCCGCTTTCATGAGCAACCGGTGCCAACGGGCTTCGGACATCTGAAGGCGCTCGCTGCAGGCTGCATTCCAGACCCGGACACCTTTGCGCTGCTGGCAGTACGCGAAGACGGCGCCATCGTCTCCCTCTGGCAGGAAGATGACGACCCGCACTGGAAAACGACTCAGATCGCCCAGGTCCCAGACGCGGCCGGGACCCTGGCACACCCGGTACGCCTGCAGGCTGGGGACTTTGACAACAATGGGGCAGTAGACCTCCTGCTTGCATCCGTGGCGATGCCACAACGCACTCTTCTCTGGCTCCAGGATGCCCAGGGCCATTTCTCTCTTCTGCCGGGCGCGGGCGCTCCGGCGCGGACCTTTGCTGCTGCCGATCTTGAGGGAAATGGCCGGCTCGATCTGTTACAGCTCTCTCCTACAGGCGCCCCCCTCACAGGATGGAACCGCGGCACAAAGGCCTATCACTGGCAGATCATCCGTCCCCGCGCCCGCCAGACCACGGGCGACCAGCGCGTCAACTCCTTTGGGATTGGCGGAGACATCGAGGTCCGCTCCGGACTGCAGGTGCAGCGGCAGCCCATCACGGGCCCGGAACTGCACTTTGGCCTGGGCGTCCAGCCCGGAGTAGATGTGGCCAGAATTGTCTGGCCCAATGGCTCGGTGCGCGCCGAGTTTGCCCTCAAGGCCGACCAGCAGGTCCTGACCGAGCAGCGGCTGAAGGGTTCCTGCCCCTTTCTCTTCGCATACAACGGCCATCAGATGGCCTTTGTGAAAGACACTGCCCCATGGGGATCGGCACTGGGCCTTCGCATCAATGCCCTTGGCCCTGCCCGCGTTGCGGCGACCCAGGAGTGGTATAAGATCGGCGGCGAACAATTGGTTCCCCGCAATGGCTTTTACGATCTCCGCATTACCGACGAACTCTGGGAGACCTACTACTACGACTATCTGCAACTGATGGCCGTGGACCATCCCGTCGGGACGGAGATCTTTGCCGATGAGCGCTACGCAGTTCCTCCCGTACGGCTGGCCGTGACCACCACAGCCGAACCGCAGCCAATCGCGCGCGCCGTGGACGACAACAACAATGATGTCACCAGCATCCTCCGGTCCCTCGATGGGAAATATCTCGACAATTTCGGACGCGGACAATATCAGGGGGTCACGCGCGACCACTACGTAGAGATCGATCTTGGCCCAGACTTTCCGGAAACAGGAGCGGTGTGGCTCATCGCACAAGGCTGGCTGCATCCCTCGGATTCCTCCCTCAACATCGCCATGGCCCAAGGCCACCACGAAGCGCCCCGTCCCCTGAGTCTGGAGGTCCCCGATGGCCGTGGCGGCTGGAAGACCGTAAGACCAAACCTGGGCTTCCCGGCCGGGCGCAACAAGACCTGCCTGATTGACCTCACCGGGATCTTTCCCCCAGGAACGCCGCATCATCTGCGCCTGCGCACCAACCTTGAAATCTACTGGGACCGCATCGAGTGGGCCAGAGGAATTCCCGGCGCTGCGGTCCGGATCACCAGACTTGCCCCTTCCGTTGCTGAGCTGCGTTATCGCGGATACTCGGTCGTCCGGCAGGCCAACGCGTCCTCGCCGGAGATACCGGACTACGACCACCTGCTCGCCAGTACGCAGATCTGGCGCGACCTCGCAGGCTATTACACCCGCTACGGTGACGTGCGTCCGCTGCTCTCCCAGGTGGATGACCGATACGTCATCATGAATGCAGGCGATGAGCTGGCCCTGCGCTTTGCCGCGCCACCACCGCCGCCTGCAGGCTGGGTACGCGATTTCATCATCGCCGGCGACGGCTGGGTCAAGGACGGTGACTATAACTCCACCAACTCCCGCACCGTTCTGCCGTATCCTTACCATGCCCGGACGCTTTACGACGCGGCCCCGCGCGGCCTTGAAGAGGACTGGGAGTATCAACATCACAAAGAAGACTGGCAGAACTGGCAGACCCGTTATGTTACGCCGGAGTCCTTTGCTCACGCCCTGAGGAGTCACGCGGAGCCATGAAGCGCGTCCCCATTGCACGAACCATTGTTACCGTCTTGTTTATCGGTATGCTGCTCACGCCGGTTGTGGTCCGGCGTCTCTCGGCCAGAAAGGCCTCCGCCGCTGTTCTTGAACGAAGCGCCGCCCTGGCACGTTACGGCTTCTCTCTGGAGGAGGTTTCGCACGCCTCCGGCATTGACTTCATCCATCAGGGACCGACCCTCGACGCCAAGCTTGACCCCATCATGCCTGAGGTCGCTTCGATGGGGGCCTCGGTTTCCATCGTGGACTTTGACCGCGATGGCTGGCCGGACATTTATGTCACCAACAGCAAGGAGGGCAGTAAAAACCATCTCTATCGCAATCTGCATGACGGCACTTTCAGAGATGTTGCCGAACAGATGGGTATTGCCGATGTAAACCAGCCCGGCACCGGCGTTTCCATGGGTGCCGTTTGGGGCGACTACGACAATGATGGCTACGAAGACCTCTTCCTCATCAAGTGGGGAAGGCCCGAACTCTTCCACAATGACCAGGGCAAGGGCTTTACCCGCGTCAGCGCGCAGGCCGGCCTCCCGGCCTGGATCAATGCCAACACGGCCGTCTGGTTTGACTACGATGGCGATGGCCTGCTGGACCTGTTCGTCGGCGGCTACTATCCGGAGAACGTAGACCTTTGGCACCTGCAAAACACAAAAATGATGCCCGACAGCTTCGAGTACGCCAAAAACGGCGGTCGGAAATATCTCTTCCACAACCTGGGCAACGGAAGATTTGAAGAGGTGAGTGCTCAGGTCGGCATTTCCAGCCGGCGCTGGGCGCTGGCGGCGGGCGCAGCCGATCTGCGCGGTACAGGCCATCAGGACCTCTTCATCGCCAACGACTATGGCGTCTCTGAACTCTACCTCAACGATGGCCGACGGTTCCACGAGGCAGGGGAAAAAACGGGCGTGGGCTTTGCTCCGAAAAGCGGCATGAATGTGGCCTTCGGCGACATCCTCAACCAGGGCCGCTATTCCGTCTATGTGTCCAACATCTCGGAGGAGGGCGTCCTCATCCAAGGCAACAATCTGTGGGTACCCAAGGAAGGCTCCTTCGGCAACGACATTCAATTTGAGAACCTTGCCCGCGACATGGGTGTGGAGCTGGGCGGCTGGAGCTTCGGTGCGCAGTTCGGCGACCTGAACAATGACGGCACCCTCGACCTGTTCCTCACCAACGGCTATGTCTCCCTCGATCCGTCGCGCAGCTATTGGTATGACTTCTCGAAGATCGCCGGCGGCAACTCCAGCATCATCTCCGACGCCAAAGATTGGCCGGCGATGAACGGACGCAGCCTCTCCGGATATCAGCAGAAGCATGTCTGGATCAACGACGGAGCAGGCAAGTTCCTGGATGTGGCCCAGGCCGTGGGCGTAACCGACACCCACGATGGACGTTCGGTCGCCATGGCCGACTTGTGGAACCGCGGCGTTCTCGACGTCGTCGTCGCCAACCAGCGTGGCCCTCTGCTGGTCTACAAAAACACCGTGGTGCCGCAGAACCAGTGGATTGAATTTGCCCTCGAAGGCACAAAGAGCAATCGCAGCGCCATCGGCGCCGAAGTCACCCTGTACTGGAACGGCCAGCAACAGGTCCAGGAGGTCTCCGGAGGGTGCGGCTTTGCAGCACAGAATGACCGCCGCCTGCACTTTGGACTGGGCAGTCATCCGGAAATCGAAAAGGCCGTCGTACGCTGGCCTTCCGGCCAAATCCAGACTTTGACCAGCCTTGTCCCCGGGAAACTTTATACAATCAAGGAGCCCCAATGAGCGTCCCGGCCATGACTGTGCCAGCCACGCCCCGCCGGAAACACCGGCTGCACCTCGACTCGCGCTTTGTCCCGCCTCTCTTCATCACGCTGATCCTGCTGGTGGGCCATCTGGGTTTTGGCATCCTGGAAAGCTACCAGAAGACCCTGCTCGCCATCGGCACCAGCATGGCCACAGAGGTCGTACTGGGGCGCATCTTTCTTAAGAAATGGCCGCACCTGGCCAGCGCGTACATTACCGGCATCAGCGTAGGCATCCTGCTGCGCTCGCCCGCCATGTGGCCCTATATGCTGTGCGCGATGATCGCCATCACCTCAAAATATGTGCTGCGCTTCCAGGGCCGTCATATCTGGAACCCCTCGAACTTCGGCATCTGTGCAATGCTCTTTCTGGCATCGGAGTCTGTTGCCACGCTCAGCATCCAGTGGGGCAATAATCTTGCCGCTGTGCTCGTAATCTGGCTTCTGGGCACGATCATCATTGCCACGCACCGCCGCTTTCATATCTGCGCCACCTATGTCGTCTCTTTCCTCGCCTTTGCTTTTCTGCGGGCCTGGATCACCCATGATCCCTGGCAGTCAGAGATTTCCCCCATCACGGGACCGGAATATCAGCTCTTCATCTTCTTCATGATTACGGACCCAAAAACCACTGTGCGCTCCCGCATCGGTCAAAGCATCGTGGCCTTCTGTGTTGCATTTGTCGAATTTCTCCTGCGCCTGGACCAGAGCATCTATGCGCCGCTCTATGCGCTCTTTCTGGTGGGCCCGGTGGCCATGCTGGTTGAGATGTGGGTCGTGCACCGCAAAGATGCAAAACCCGTTCTGGCCACATAATCTGTTAGGGAAAGACTTCACCAAAGGACGCTTCTTTCATGTCTGTACGTGCGTGGACCATTCTGCCGTTGGCCGCTTTTCTGATTTCAGCCTCAGGCTGCAGGCAATCTCCCTCCTCTTCTGCCTCTCGGGAGCAATCTCAGCCACCGGTCTCGGCCCACGCACCGCAGACCTCGCCTCTGCCCTCAGCATCCGTCACACAGCCCGCACCGCGTCCCTCCGGGCCCATTCGATTTACGGATGTGACCGCGCAGGCCGGCATCCGTTTTGTTCATAACAGCGGGGCCTTCGGGAAGAAATATCTGCCGGAAACGATGGGCAGTGGTGTCTGCGTCTTTGACTACGACCATGACGGCTGGCAGGACATTCTCTTTGTCAACTCCATGGACTGGCCGGGACATGGGACCGGCAAAAAATCCTATCCCGCCCTCTACCACAACAATCATGACGGCACATTTACCGACGTGACGCAGCAGGCGGGCCTCGCTGTTCAGATGTACGGTATGGGCTGCGCCGCTGCCGACTATGACAACGACGGCTACGACGACCTCTATATCACAGCGCTTGACGGAAACCACCTCTTCCACAACCAGGGCAATGGTCATTTTGTGGATGTCACCGCCCGGGCCGGTGTTCGCGATCCCGGCTTTGCGACCGGTGCGGTCTGGTTTGACTACGACAAGGACGGCAAGCTGGACCTCTATGTGGCCCACTATGTCCAATGGTCACAGGAAACGGACCAGTACTGCACGCTCGACGGCAGACACAAGTCCTACTGCACGCCTGAGCTGTACAAAGGCCAGAGCGCCACACTCTTCCACAATCTGGGCAATGGCCGGTTTGAGGATGTGACCAGAAAGGCCGGCCTTTATGACCCTACGAGCAAGTCCCTGGGTGTGGCCCTTCTGGATTATGACAATGATGGCTGGCCGGACCTGTTTGTCTCCAATGACACGCAGCCCAACAAGCTCTACCATAACAACCACAACGGCACCTTCACGGATGAGGCCTTTACCGTCGGCGTGGCCTTCAGCGATGCGGGCAAGGCGCGCGCCGGAATGGGGGCCGATGCCGCGGACTACGACCTCTCCGGACATCAGGGCCTTCTTATTGGCAACTTCGCCAATGAAGGCCTTGCTTTATACAAAAATGACGGCTCTGGTCTTTTCGTAGACAATGCCATGACCGACGGACTCGGCCCCGCCTCGCTTAGTTCCCTTACTTTCAGCACATTTTTCTTCGACTATGACCTCGATGGCCTGCCCGACATCTTTGCCGCCAATGGCCACGTTGCCGACGATGTCAGCAGTGTGACCCCTTCCATCCACTATGCTGAGCCTCCTCTGCTCTTTCACAACAGAGGCAATGGAAAATTTGAGAATGTCACGGACAAGGTGGGCAGCGCGCTGCGCCAGCCCATTGTGGCGCGGGGGGCAGCCTACCTGGACTATGACAATGACGGCGACCTTGATCTGGTCCTCACCACCAGCAATGGTCCGGCAAAGCTGTTTCGCAATGACAATGGCAACCAGAATGATGTGCTGCGGATCACCACCATCGGCACCAGGTCTAACCGCGACGGTATCGGCGCAAAGATCACCGTGCGCAACAGCCGCGGTCAGCGCCTCTTTGCCATGGTCAAGGACGGGTCCAGCTATTTGTCACAAAGCGAGCTGCCGGTGACCTTCGGGCTAGGACGCCCCGGGGAGGACGGCCCGGTCAGCGTGGACATCGTCTGGCCCAGTGGCAAAAAGGAATCTTTCACCAACATTCAGCCGAACCAGTCCATCACACTGAAGGAAGGCCAGGGCATCGTGGAATCCCACCCGGTCCTGTTCTCTCCCTCCGCCCCCTCTCATCCTTAAAGAGGCAGGGCTTCGAAACCTGACCGGCGCAGCAGCGCAACAATCTCGTCCTTGCTGGCCTCTACTTTGCTCGCGGCCCGCAGGAGGTCCTCGGCCTCTACCGGATACCAGTTTCTCCGGTCAGTGCGGCAAAGTCCGGCCACATCCAGCGGTTCGATGGCCCGGAGCACATCCTGCACCAGAGCGGCCTTTTCTTCCTCGGAGGCCGGCCCCCGCGCACGCTTGAGAATTTCCTCGCATTTCGGACCAAAATCGGGCCGGTCGTAGAGGAGAAACGACTGCGCCAGCTCCGGCTTTTGCAACCGTCGCGCCGTCTCTGAATAGCTTGCAGCCGCAAAATACAGCAGGCTCAGTGCAGAAAAGACCTCGAAGCAATCCATATTCGCATAGAGCGCGGCAATCAGGCGCGCTGTGGCATGGAGTTCGGCATAGGTCCTTCCCGCATAGTCCTGCAACATGGCCTGGCGTGCTGAGGAGGTCCTGCTGCATTCCGCGAAAATCTCTGCCAGCCGCAGTACGCCCAGCAGCGTCAGCGGAAATCCGGTAGACAGGAGCGGATCGACGAAGCCCGCTGCCGAGGGCAGCATCGCCCATCTTTCCCCATGCATCACGCCGGAAAGAAAGGCCAGCCGCGGCGTGTAATAAAAGGTCTCTTCACAGCGCGCAGCGGCAAACTGCTCCTGGAGTGAAGGTAGTCTTTCAAGCAAACGATGCCATGCCGCTTCACCCTGATGCAGTTGTAACTCCGCGGCCAGCTTCTCTGTGGCCGCGACCCCGGCGCTCACGCGACCATTGTTAAACCGCAGCATCCAGACCCAGCCGCCGGAAAAGATGTGGTGCACGGCCGCATCCTCCACCGGATACGGCGGCGTTTCCTTCTCCGGCGCAATGGCGTCGCGTCTTTTCACGCCGGAGAAGTGGCTGTACAGCGCCTGCGTCGCAGGATAATCCGGAAACCGCTCCTCGGGCAGCCCGAGCATCCTGTGCAGAAAGCCGCGCGGACCGCTCGCGTCCACCAGAAATTCTGCCTCAATGCTGACAGAATGGCCGTGCCGCGCACCATTCAGCTCAACTGCGTCCGGAAGCAGGACCACCGACTGCATCACGGTTTCATCGAGGTATTCCGCGCCGAGCTTCTGCGCCTGCCGCAGCAGAAAATCGTCAAAGTCCGCGCGATACCAGTGCGTGTCCGCAATCCGGTCATGCGGGCTGGCGGCCACCAGCAGTTGCCGTTTGTGCTCCGGGTCCGGTGCATCCGGTTGTCCGAGAACATGATGATAGAACGTAAAGCCGCGCTTCAGCCCGCAGGGAAGCTCCGGGCAAGCCTGCTGCCAGGTACCCCACTTACTCAGCGGCCTGATGGCCGGCAGATCATAGCGCTCCGCGATCTCTTCCAACAGAAGATTGGCGAGCGGTGTGGACGATTCCCCAATCGCGAAACGCGGATGCTTTCCCCGCTCCAGCAGAATGACAGACCTTCCCAGGCGCCGCGCGATCATGGCCGTCAGAGATCCAGCGAAGCCTGAGCCAACGATGGCCAGGTCAAATCTCTTCCTCAACTCGTTCCTCCGCAGTTGTCGCAGAAAACAGAGGGCGCCGCCTGCTGGGTCAGGTTCTGCCGGTGCAACCGTTCGATGCGGCGATCCAGACAATGCACACACAAGTCGGCCCGCTTCTCGATGTCCCACAGGTCCACGAAGACACGCCCCCGTCGCATCGCAAGTGCCTGGAGAGAGGCCTGCTCCAGCACCGCAAGAGATGGCGGTGTAAATTCCCCCATCACCGCCAGTTTTTCCATCGCGCCGTTGCCCGCACGTGTGGGAATCAGCGTGACTGCCGTGGCGCCGCAGTCAAAGGCGAACTCCACCGAGCGTCCAGCCCATAGGAGGGCCTCTTCCGGCCGCAGAAAGGGCGGCTGTACCAGAACAAAGACCCGAAGGGCGATCCCATGCGTATGCAGAAATTCCGCAGCCGCAGAGAACTGGCCCAGAGTCATACGCTTGTTCAGCCGTTCCAGCACCTCGGGATGGGCCGTCTCCAGCCCCATCGCCACTTCCAGCGGCCTGCCCAGCATCTGCTGGAAGCGCACACTCGCCTCGCCCACCAGCGCCGGATGACACTCGACGATCGTCCTCTCAAACTGGCGCGCGCGTTCGGCAATCGCCGGATGGTCCTGCGGAGGAATGGCGCGGGGATCAAAAAAGCTTCCGCTGTTGTATAGCTTGATCTGCTTGGCGGGCGGCAACTGCGAAAGGGCAAAATCCATCTGCCGGGGAATGGATCCGACCGGGAGCGTCTCCGCTAGAGTGTTTCGCCACAGGTCGCACATCACGCAACGCCAGGGACATTCACGGTTGGTCAGGAAGATGGTCGCGACCGGTACAACGGCGCCAGAGGCGGAACACTCCTCTTCCACCAGAGATGCATAGGGCCTCTCTGGGTCAAGATGCGGCCGTTCGGGACGCAGCGAAACCACCCAGCGGTCCCGCTCCGCAGGCCGCTCCGGATACCCTGGCCTTTCGGTCATTGGCTTACTGATAGAGCGAGAGAAACTGCCGCCGGTATTCTGCCTCGCGGAAGGGCAGCTTCTGGCGCAAGGCTTCGGCTGGCAAAGCTCCGTGCTGGAAACGCCGCTTCGGAAACACCGGCATCTTCATTCCGGTGAGCTTCTCGATGCCGCGGGAAACAATTTCGCCTTTCAGCTCGTAGAGACGCTCCACGCTGTAGTCCGTCAACTGGACAAACGGAATGGCCTCGGCAATGGCCACCACATCGGGCCGCGTATAGGGGCTGAAGCTGTGGAAGCCGAAATGCCGTGCCGGAGCGTAGCTTCTGGTATAGGAACGGCTCAGCCCTCCGCTGTACGTGAGCGAATGCTTGATTTTCCCGACGCCCCACCCCTCCTGGTACAGCATCATGTTGTTCACAACGCTGCGAATGGTCAGCTCCGGGTTTTCTTCAATGGGATAGTCCTTCAGGTTTTCGTCCCCGCCATCGCCGTCCAGCATGTAGCGCCACTCCGGATACCTCTGGCGGATGCCGCGAAAAAGTGCGATTGCCATCGTGGCTGATTCGATGTCCAGCGGCTTATAGTCCTCTACAATCCGGATCGTCTCCCGCACATCGAGCGACGAAGCGTCGGCCTCCACCGGCTCCAGAAACAGCCCCAGATCAAGGGCGTCCAAGAAGGCGCGCGCCTGCTGCAGGTCCGGCCCGCCTCCCAGGTCCAGCACGAAGGCCTTCAGACGGGCCAGGTTCATGCCGCGCTTCCGCATCACATGGTATGCCGTGAGAAAGACGCTGCCGCTGTCAATGCCGCCGGAAAAGCATACACCCACCGGCTCCTGTGCCGGCACACGGTCCAGCCACTGCGCGATCTCCTGGGCCAGCGCAGAGAGATACAACTCTCCAATCCGGTCTACATCTGGCGGCAGGGCCCCCTGCTGTGGGGTAAAGAAGCGGGTATACACCGGGTCTGGGTCCGGGCAGCCGACAAGCTGGATCTCCACGACATAATGTGCCGGGACCATACGCGTGTAGCTGGGATGAAATTGCTGGTCGAGTCCCTCTTTTTGCAGCCACTGGTAGATCGTGTCCATGCGCGCCGCCACCACCAGGATCGGGCCGTCGTGGTGCTTGGCCAGGAAGTAGCGCATCGGGCGGTCCAGAGAGCGCGCCATCTTCACCGTCTTGCCCGCCCGGGCAATCAGGGCAAACGACCCGTGGATATTGCGGACGGCCTCGGGCGGCCCCTCAAGCAGAAGGCGTCTGGCTTCTTCAGCAGACAGATTGTAGATGTGATTGCTTTCCGGCTCGATGAGATCAATGACCCGTTCGACGTACTGCTGCACTGGCGCCTCTTTGCTGGATGCTCTGGTTTCCATGCTGAGTGGCCGTTTTGAGGTGGAAGAAACCACTCTCACGCATCCGGTCCTCTGTTCACGTTCCTGTCAAGTATAATCGAACGCGGCGATGCCCATCCATTCCGCCTTGACTCATGTCCAGATATAGTAGAACGCCTTTTTCCCAGATGCCTTTTTCCTTCCTCTTGATTTTATTGACCCTGCTGGCATGTTGTGCACAAGGGGCAGGACGCGCCCAGACCCAGGCGTCCAGCCAGAACACCCTGGCTGCGGCAAAAATCAATAATGCTGGTGTTGCCCTCATGAACCAGCAGCTTCTGGAAAAAGCTCTGGACAAATTCACAGAGGCCCATAAGCTGGACCCCGCCTCTCCCGTACCCATCATCAACCAGGGGATCGCCCTGCTCTATCTGCGCAAGCTCCCGGAGGCCGAAGCGGCCTTCCTCAAGGCCGCCTCTCTGGACCCCGACAACGTCCACATCTGGTACAGTCTCGGGCTGACGCATATGACCGGCGACAACCCGGCACAGGCCGTCAAGGACTTCCAGCACGCCATCCAGCTTGACCCTGACGATGCCGATAGCCACTACTATCTTGGCTCGGTCTATCTGAACTTAAGAGACTATCCCAGCGCCATTCAACAGTTTGAGTCTGCTCTGAAACTGAACCCGCTTCACGCTTCCGCCCAGTTTGGACTTGCCAGCGCCCTGCAGCGCTCCGGCCGTGTTGCCGAAGCGCGGCAGCACCTGAAGCGGTTCCAGACCATCACGCAGACGAAGATCGGCACACCCTTTACCGTCACCTACGGAGAACAGGGCCACTATGCCACCGCCCTGGACATGCTCGCCCCGGAGCGGGCGGCGGCCCCGATGATTCCCGTCCGCTTTGTGGCCCAGCAGGAAGCACCTTCGGCTGCTCCTGCTCCGCCCAACGGCCCTGTGGGCGGCTCCTGCGTGCTTGACCTCTTCGGCAAGGGAGAAAAAGACATCGTCGCAATGGCCGACGGAGACCACGCCCTGCACATCTACCGCCCCTCGCCCAGCGGTCCGCTGACGGAATTTCCCGCAGAACAGGCCGGCCTTGCGCTTTCCGGACACGGCATTGCCTGCGCCGTCGGAGATTACGACAACGACAAGCTGCCAGACCTGGCCGTGGCCCTGAGCGATCGCGTGGTCCTGTTCCACAATCTGGGCCATGGAAAATTCTCTGACGTTACTTCTTCTGTAGGCATCTCCCAGCTCAATCACCCCGCCGGCCTCACTTTTGTGGATTTCGACCATGACGGTGACCTCGATCTCTTCATCACCGGAACTGCGCTCTCTGAGGGAAAGGGCCCGAATGTGCTCTGGCGCAATAACGGCAACTCCACTTTTACGGAGTGGACCGGCCCCACGGGCCTGGCAGGGACACAAGATACGACGTCCGCCATGCTTTCGGACATCAATAATGACCGCGCCGTAGACCTTCTCGTCACCGGAACAGCTCCCGCCCCGGTCCTCTATGAGAACCAGCGCGAAGGTGCTTTCCGGGCCGTCCCGTTATATCCCGACCCGCTCCCGGCCACGCGCGGTCTGTATGTCTTCGACTTCAACAAAGATGGATGGATGGACGTCGCGCTCACACACTCCGGAACACCCGGCGTAAGCCTCTGGAAAAACGTGAAGGGCAAGCAGTTTGAGCGCGTCCCCCTGCCCGCCGATGGCATCTCCGCGGCCTGGGGAATTACGGCACTGGACATCGACAACGATGGCTGGCTTGATCTGGCCGCCATCGTCCAGACCTCCGGGGGCCCGGCCCTGCGCGTCTGGCGGAACCGCGGTCCCCAGGGCTTTGAGGACGTGACCGCTGCTGTGGGTGCGGACAAAATCAGGCTTTCCAACCCCCGCTCTCTGATTGCTGCCGACGTGGACGGCGACGGTGCCGCCGACCTCATCGTGACGCAGTGGAACGCCCCGCCACTGGTGCTGCACAATGATGGCGGTAACCGCAATCATTCTCTGCGCATCGTGCTTGCCGGCCTGAATGACAACAAGTCCGCCATCGGGACCAAAGTCGAGGTCTTTGCCAACGGACAGGTGCAGAAATTTGAAGTTGCCGGGGGCAGCGGCTATCTGGGCCAGGGACCGCTGGAGGTCCTTGCCGGACTTGGGCAGGCAACCGAAGCCGATGTCGTGCGCCTGCTCTGGCCCACTGGAGTTCCGCAGGACGAGCTGGATGTGGCCGCAAACAAACCGCAGGTCCTCGAAGAACTGGACCGCCGCGGCAGCTCCTGCCCGGTGCTCTTTGCCTGGAACGGCAGCGGATATGAATTTGTCACCGACGTCATCGGTGCTGCTGTCATCGGACACTGGACCTCCCCGACCTCGACGAACCACCCGGACCCCGATGAGTGGGTCAAAGTCGATGGCTCCCAGCTCAGGCCCCGCAACGGCTTCCTCAGCCTCCGCTTTGGCGAGCCGATGGAGGAGATCAACTACATTGACCAGCTGCGCCTCGTCGCCATCGACCACCCGGCGAATACGGAAGTCTATCCCGATGAGCGCTTTCTCAATGATCCTCCCTTTGCCTCCGGAAGGCCCGTCCTTGCCAGCCCGCAGACACATCAGCTGGCCGGAGCATGGGACGATCAGGGACGCGACGTCCTCTCTCTCTTGAGTCGCGCCGATCATCAGTACGTGCGGGACTTCACCAATCTTCAGTACGCCGGATACGCCAACCTGCATACCCTCACCCTGGACCTGGGCGACTGGTCTGTGCGCAACCCTCTGCGACTTTTCATGCGCGGCTATATTGAGTACTTCAGCGCCAGCTCCATGTATGCCGCCTGGCAGGCGGGACTTCAGCCTGTTTCCCCCTATGTGGAAGCGCAGATGCCGGATGGAAGCTGGAAGCGCATTGTGAATGACATGGGCTTTCCCGCCGGTCTTCCGCGCACCATCGTCGTAGACCTCACGCATCGACTGCCTGAAGGCGTGCATCGCATCCGCATCCGGACCAATCTCCAGATTTACTGGGACCAGGTACTGGTGGACAACGGACCGGAAGGCCCTGCTCAGGTGCGCAAGACCGAGCTGCCACTGGCTTCGGCCCATCTCGCCTTCCGTGGATATCCGCAGCAGATCGAAGGCGCCACGCCCGGAGATCTGACCTACCGCTATGACCACATCAGCGCCACCGGGCCTTTCCAGTGGCAGCGGGGCAGTTATACCCGCTATGGGGACGTGACACCGCTGCTCCGGCACATCGATGACAAATATGTCGTCTTTGGCAGCGGCGAAGACATCGATGCGGAATTCAGCACCGCACCCCTGCCCCCGCTTCCACCTGGATGGAAGCGTGACTACTTCTTCTATGCCAATGGATTCGTGAAGGACATGGACTTCTATGAAGCCATGCCTTTCACCGTTGCCGCACTGCCTTTCCATGGTATGGGCCGCTACCCGTATCCCTCCAGCGAGCATTATCCGGAAGACAACGGGTCCATGCGCTATCAGCTTGACTGGAACAACCGCTTTGAATCCGGTGACCGCAGGCAGCTTTACCAGTTCCATTACGGACCCGTGCAGTCAGAACCTATGCTGCCGGCGTCCTCTCAGCCTAGCGGAGGCGGCCGATAGCCAAATTCACTGTCCAGCACGGCGGCCACTGCCAGCACCCGCTCGTCCTCATAGGGCCGGCCCGCTATCTGGACGCCAATGGGCAGGCCCTCCGGAGACTGCCCCACCGGGACCACCGCGGCCGGGGATGCCAGCAGATTGAACCACTGCGTAAACCGCATGGCATCCAGATAGGCCAGCGGTTTGCCTTCCACCGTCCACTGTCTCTCTCCATGCCGAAAGGCCGGGATGGAGCAGACCGGCAAAAGCAGCAGGGGACATTCGCGCATCTCCTCCAAAAAACGCCGGCGCACTCCATCGCACTCTGACCATGCCTGAAGCAGGGAACCAGCCGACAGGGGCGGCCTCGATCCCGCAATAGCAAGAAAGTCCTGGAAGACCGGGCTGAGTTCGTTTTCGCGCCCGGCAATCAGCGGCCCATAGAACATGGCGCCGCACTGTACAAAAAAGATGTCCCAGAGCCTTCGCGCCGCCTCCAGCACGGACGGGCGGAACGGTTTCACGCGAAAGCCCCTCCGTTCGAGCGCGGTAGCGGCGTCCCGCACGGCCTGCCGCGTCTCCGCCGTCACTGGAACGAGACCGTCCTCTTCCAACCATCCAATCGACAGCTCTCGCGCCTCTTCCCAGGGGACGGATTTTCGCGCCACCGGCGCGCCCGTTGGATCGCATGGGTCTTGTCCGGCCAGGACATCAAACAGCAATTGAACATCAGCGATGGTGCGCGCCATAGGTCCGATGGCCCCCAGGCTTGAAAACGGTCCCGTGCATGGCGGCAGATGCCCCGCGGAGGGAATGCGTCCCGGCGTTGGCTTGAGCGCGCAGATTCCGGAAAAATGCGCTGGCTCCCGCACCGATCCGCCGCTGTCACTGCCCAGCCCCGCGGCCGAAAGCCCCGCAGCAATGGCCGCCGCTTCGCCTCCGCTCGATCCGCCCGGGGTGCGGGAGGTGTCCCACGGATTGTTTGTCCTGCCATACAGCAGATTGTCTGTCTCATAGGCCATCAGCAGCTCAGGACAATTGGTCGTTCCCAGCACCATGGCTCCCGCCTCGCACAAACGGTCCACCACGACAGCGCTCTGCTTCGGCACCTGCCCCCGAAGCAGCACGCTGCCAATCTCGCAGCGGTGTCCCGCTGTTTCGATGGAGGCCTTAATGGTGACAGGAAGTCCACTGAGGACGCCCTGCTTTACCGCACGCGCCTGCTTCCGCACCCTGTCAGCATCAAAGTCGGCAAACGCGTTCAGTACGGGGTCCAGCTTTGCGATGCGGGTGATGTGCTCTTCCACCAGCTCCAGCGGAGAGATCTTTTTTTGCCGGAGCAGCGCAAGCTGCTCCACAGCGGACAGCAACGTCACTGTCATCAGCTTTTTCCTTCGCGCCGCAATTCGGGATGGGACCGATAAAATTCAAGAGAGGGCACTGGATCCATGTCTCCGCGGAGGCTTGCCTGACTGCCTGTGGTACAAAGCATGACTGAGATTCCATTCTACTGGGAAGAGTTCCTCCGCCGGCCCCCCATCACCGTCTGTCCGGTGACGGTCCGCAAGGCCCTGGCGGGAAAGCGCATTCTCATCACCGGAGCGGGGGGCTGCATCGGCTCTTCCCTGGCCCAGGCCTGCAGGCATCTCAATCCGGCCGCCCTTGTCTTGCTCGACTCCTCAGAAAAAAGCATCTACGATCTCGATTCGCACCTGGGAGACGGCCATCACAGCCTGGTCGGTGATGTCTGCAATGAGGCCCTGCTGGAAGAGGTCTTTTCCGCATTCCGCCCTCAGGTCGTCTTCCATGCCGCTGCCTGCAAACACGTTCCTCTGATGGAAAAGAACGCCTTCACTGCGGCGTATACGAATGTTCTGGGCACGCAATCGGTCCTCCGCGCCACTGCGCGCTATGGGGCAGAGCAGCTCATTCTGCTCTCGACGGACAAGGCCGCCGGCCCTTGCAGCGTCATGGGTGCAACCAAACGGGTGGCCGAGCTTCTCGTACTCGCAAACCACTCCCGCACACAGGCCAAGGCCGTCCGCCTGGGGAATGTTCTTGGATCTTCCGGCAGTGTCGTGCCGCTTTTTGAAAAACAGATCGCCAGCGGTGGCCCCGTTACCATTACACATCCACAGGCAGCACGCTACTTCATGACCCTTTCCGAAGCCGTCTCCCTGCTTCAGGCCGCGGCGGCCCTGTCCGTGCACTCCACGGTCCTGGTTCCTCCACTCAATGGCCCGCACCGCATTGAAGAGCTGGCCCGCTTCCTGATGGAAAAACATCACCGCCCGGTCGAGATCCTCTACACCCAGCTCCGTCCCGGTGAAAAGCTTCAGGAGTCCCTGCTCTCGGAAGACGAATCGCTTGAGACAGAGCCAGAGGGTACCCTCCGGCGTGTTCTCTTCCGCTCGATGCCTGAAACCGAGCTTCAGCTCCGGATGGATGCTCTGGAGCAGGCCCTCCGCACGCGGGACCTGGGTCTGCTCCTTCAGTCCCTTACCGCCCTGGTTCCCGAATACCGCCCCAGCGCAGACCTGTTGCAAAAGGTCCCCACATCATGAAACGAATCGCAGTCATCACAACTTCCCGCGCTGATTACAGCCATCTGTACTGGCCGCTCAAAGACCTCCAGGCCCATCCCGGCGTGGACCTGAAACTGATCGTGCTCGCCGCGCACCTCTCTCCCGAATTTGGCTGCACCGTCAGCGAAATTGAGGCCGATGGCTTTCCTATCGCGGCCCGGCTCGAATGCCTGCTCAGCTCAGACACCGACATCGGCATGGCCAAGAGCATCGGCGTCGGCATCCTTTCCCTGGCCGACGTGCTGGGACAGATGCGCCCCGATCTGCTTCTGCTGATTGCCGACCGCTACGAGATGCTTGCGCCTGCCTCCGTCGCGCTCGCCCTTCGCATTCCCATCGCGCACATCGAAGGTGGAGAGGTCAGCGAAGGGGCCATTGATGACGCCGTCCGCAACGCCCTCACCAAAATGGCGCACATCCATTTCACCTCGACCGAACTCGCCCGCCAGCGTGTCATCCGTATGGGCGAGGAGCCGTGGCGCGTTCATCGTGCCGGAGCGCCTTCACTTGACCATCTCCGCCGCAGCCGCCTGCCTTCCCGTGAGGAACTGGAACAGGCCCTCAACCTCGACCTCTCCGTACCCACAGTGCTCGTCGCCTATCATCCGGTGACCCTGCTGCGCGACACCACCAGTGAGACCAGTGCCTTGTTTGAAGCGCTGGCTGCTCTGCCCGACCAGGTCCTCTTCTGCTACCCCAATGCCGATGCGGGGAGCCGCCATCTCATCGAACGCACCAGGAGCTTTCTTCACCAGCGCGGACATGGCCGTCTCTTCATCAATCTTCCCGCGGTCACCTACTGGGGCCTTCTGCGTTGCGTCCACCTCATGATTGGCAATTCGAGCAGCGGCATCATGGAATCCGGATCGTTTGCTCTGCCCACCATCAATGTGGGAATGCGACAGCAGGGCCGCGAGCACGGTCCCAACGTTCTTGATGCCGCTCCGGACGCAGGGTCCATTCTTGAAAAGGTCCGGCAGGCGCAGTCTTCCGATTTTCTCCGGGCCATTCAGACAATGACCAATCCTTATGGAGACGGCCATGCCGCCGAACGCATCGTCCAGGTGCTGACCACCCTCCCGGGGCCAGAAACACTTCTGTTCAAACGCGGTCACATCTTGGAGACGGCATGAAGGTCCCTCTCTCGCAGCCAGACCTCCAGGACCCAGACATCGAAGCCGTGCTCTCTGTGCTGCGCAGTACCCGCCTGAGCATCGGCCCCAGGCAGGAGGAATTTGAAACACTCTTTTCCGAATACATCGGACTGCCCTATGCTGTGGCCGTCAGCTCCGGCACAGCCGGACTCCATCTGGCCCTTCTCGCCCTCGGCATCGGTGCAGGCGATGAAGTCATCCTGCCCTCATTCACATTTATTGCCGCTGCTAACGCCGTCTGCTTTGTAGGAGCGAAGCCTGTCTTTGTAGACATTGAAGCCGCGACCCTGAATCTTGATCCGGCCCGTGTTGAAGCGGCCATCACACCCCGCACCCGCGCCATCCTCGTGGTCCACACCTTTGGCCGCCCGGCACCGATGGACGCCCTGCTCGCCCTCGCCCGCAAACACCGCCTGAGGGTCATCGAAGACGCCTGCGAGGCCCTGGGTGCAGAGTATCAGGGGAAAAAGGCCGGCTCGTTTGCTGATGCCTCCGTCTTCGCCTTCTACCCCAACAAGCAGATCACCACCGGCGAAGGCGGCATGGTCCTCACACCGCACCCTGAGGTGGCCCGGGAGTGCCGCGCCCTTCGCAACCAGGGCCGATACGATTCCCGCGAGTGGCTTGAGCATGGGCGCGTGGGCTATAACTACCGCCTGTCCGAAATGGCCTGTGCTCTGGGTTGCAGCCAGATGCGGCGCCTGGAAAGCATGCTCGCTGCACGTGAAGCAGTGGCCGGGCGATATCACCAGCGCCTGCGTCGTGATCCCCGCCTCATTCTGCCGCCGCTGGACTTCCCTGGCGGACGTATGAGCTGGTTTGTCTATGTGGTCCGGCTCGCCGACACCTTCGGCCCCTCAGACCGAGACACGGTCTATCGTCTTCTTCATGCCGCAGGCATCGGCTGTGCCCGATACTTCGCCCCAGTACATCTGCAGCCTGCCTATCGCAGCATCCTTCCGGCCCAACCCCTGCCCACGACCGAACATGTGGGCCAGCGCACACTCGCGCTGCCCTTTTACAACCGCCTCTCAGAGGCGGACATGGACCTGGTCTGCCTGCACCTTCAGGCAGCGCTGGACCAAATCGTCCCGAGGCAACAGTGACCTCTGCCGTTCCGGCAGCTCAGCGCAGCTCCGGGACCACGCGGACCCCATACTTCGGACGCAGCGTGATCTTCGGCTGCACCTCAATGCGCTGCCCAGGAACCAGACGCAGACGCCAGCGCTGCGCCATCGTCGCCAGAATCAGCACGGCCTCCATCCACGCGAAGGACTCGCCAATACACTGCCGGCTTCCTCCACCAAAAGGAAAATAAGCAAACCGCGGACGTTGCTGCTTCTGTTCAGGGGTGAAACGTCCAGGATCGAACTTCAGGGGATCGGGAAAATATTCCGCGCGCCGCTGGATGATGTACTGGCTGAAGAAAACATAGCATCCGGCCGGCAGCCGGTAGGGGCCGAGCTCCACGTCGCGGATGGCCTGACGCCCCATCGCCCAGGCTGGCGGATACAGACGCATCGACTCCGCCAGGACCATTTCGCAATAGCGCAGATTGGGAATATCGGAAAGCTGCGGCACCCTGCCTTGCAGGACCTCGTCCAGTTCCTCATGCAGTCGGCGCTCTGCATCCGGGTTCTCTGCCAGCAGCAGCCAGGTCCAGGCCAGCGCGTTGGCGACCGTCTCATATCCAGCCAGAAAGATGGTCAGCACCTCGTCGCGAAGCTGCCTGTTACTCATACCGGAATGGTCCGCCTCGTCGTCTCTTGAAGCCAGCAGCATGGAAAGCAGGTCCCCTGAGTCTTTACCGGAGCGGCGGTGCTCCGCAATCATGCGATAGACCACCTCGTCCAGACGTCGACGCGCGCGCCGGAAACGCATCAACCCAGGGACCGGCAGGTTGAGCAAGATCTCAGCCCGAGGCAGCGCCACCAGAAAGTTGTACAGCCGCATAATGGCGTTGACCTCGTCGTTGATGCGCTGCACGTCGGACGTAACATCGGTATCAAACAGCGTGCGCGCCACGATTTGCAGCGCCAGCCGCATCATCTCTGCGGCCACATCGATCTCCGTCCCCGGTCTCCATTGCTCCCGCATCACGACGGCGCGGTCCACCATCATGCCGGCGTAGGCCTGAATGCGCTGACGATGGAAGGCCGGGGCCACAATGCGCCGCTGCCGTTTATGGGCTTCTCCATCGGCGGTAATGAGGCCCTCACCCAGCAGGATCTTCATCCGCCGCTGTGTACGCTCCTTGATGAAATTCTGCGGCTGCACAATCAGCACTTCCCGCACCATCTCAGGGTCCTGCAGCACGACGACATGGCTGGGACCAATCCGGTAATAGGAATGTGGCCCGTAGGTCTCCGCCAGGTATTCAAAAAGCCGAATCGGATTGCCGACTTTGAAAAAGCGCCGCAAAACATACAGCGGAAGGTTGTAGGCAAGGCCAGGAGGAAAGCGATAACCGTCGCGTTCTACAACGGGCAGGGCTTCGGTCTGTGGAGCTGGGGCCATTGCTGTTTCCATAGACTGCGGGCGGTCCGGCAGGTCCACCAGAAGCGGACCACCCACTCTTACTCATACGATGCTGCCCCGGAATCCTTCAACACTGCGCATCGCCGAATTGCAGCCACACAAAAATCCTCCGCGCGGCTCGCCTCTGAGACAGGGGCGGCACACGGCACTGGTCTATGGCACTTGAAGCGGGCGCAGGCCCTGGATCGGGAAGAGGCCCGTCGGGCCGTTTTCCCCGGTCGGCTGCGGACGGAAGAGATAGCGCACATAAAAGCCGACTTTGTTCTCTGCGTAGTCCCGCGTATTGTTAAAGTTCAGATACCCGCCCACATACCACTTTTCTGCAATGGCATATGCGCCTTCTGCATCCAGGCTATAGTTCCCGCTGACGCTCGTGTTCTCCGGATAGTAAGGATTGTCCCGGGCGTACTGGATGGCGGGGTCCAGCGGATAGTAGGGCGTGGAATTTTCCTGAAACGCCTGCACACCAAAGCTGCCCATCACCCGGTAGTGGAAGCGTGGGCCGTGGTGTCCGTTGAACGTAAAGGGCACGCCTGCCAGCATGTAGGCCGCTGGACTGAAGTATCCACCCTGCCCATACGTAAAGTAGCGCAGGTTATGGTCATAGTGCATTCCAAAGAAGTTCGTGCCCAGCGTTAGCGTACCGTAGTCAGGATGCTGCCAGACCTGCCAGTAGGCCCCCGCATCTCCGTCCATCCGGCGATTGTCCTGCACATGTTTTCCGGTAATGTACTGTCCACCGCCCTGGATATACCATCCGGAGCGGGCATCTCCGAAGGCAAGCTGTAGCTCCCCGCCATTGGCCACAACCCCACCCCATACATTGCCCAGATATGTGGGCCCCTTGCTGCCAAGATCGCGCAGCCCGGCATAGGAGAGTTGCGTGTCCAAAATAGGAGCACGGTCAAAGTTGAGCGTGAAATGCGATTGTGGCGGGTGGACATAAACGCTGCCGATGGTGTTCTCAATCAGAAAGCCATGCGGCGTATATCCGAGACTCAGCCCGAAAGAGGGGGCGCGCAATTGAAACTCGCCGCCAATTCCCGCCGCCGATTGCAGATAGGGCAGCGTATTTGCAGGCAGAGTGCCCTGCTGAAACGTGGTGGTGCTGGTGGCCGAGCCCGAATCCAGAAGCACCGGACGGGCGATGACCGTAGCGCGCACGTTCGGGGCGATCATTCCAGAGCTTTCAATCTGCGTCGTGTAATTTGCCAAACGGTCAAATCCCGGCTGGCCGCTGCGATAGTCCACCCCGGAGGAGCCTCCGATCCAGCCGCTCGAAGCTCCCTGGATCATCGCCAACTGGTCTTCGATCTGCTCCCGCTCCGTCCTGGGACGCACGGCTCGCGCCGGCGCGGGGCCGGTAAGGGGAGGCAATTCGCTTGTCTTTGCTGAGGACGCGGGCGTGCTCAGCAGGTCTTTCTGCGGAGCGGGCTCCACTGGGGCCGGGACACCGGAATCCGGTTCCTGCGCCTGGCCATTCATCTCCTGCACCGCGGCCTGTAAACGGCTCGCCGGATTGGGATCGTTGCTGAAACCCAGATGACGGTAGGTGGGTACCTGCTGCGCCGCGGCTGCAGGCTGCACAGAGGCCATGCCCGCCGGGGCCGGACGCAGGTATTCGATGCGGGCAGAAGTCCGCGCCTCATCCGGGACTGCCGGTATGGCCGAAGCCACATCGACCGCATTTCGGTCCGCCGCATGAGGGACCTCGTTCACACCGGCAGAAAAACGGTCCAGGGTCGCCGTGTTCTGCTCCACGTTCCCCACCGGGGCCGTCTGGGCGGCCTCTGTCTCTGCGAAATCACCCAGGGTCGGCGTCGTTTCGCTGGGAGCGTTCTGCCAGGAAACATCGACACCATGCTGAAGGGTCTCATCCGGCACGGAAACCGCCGCACGTCCCGCCGGGGCCAGCAATTGCATCAGTTGCTGTGTCGCGGAAGGCCCGGAAGGGGAAAGAAGGTCGTGCTGCGGCCCCGGTCCCATGGCGTCCAGGGCGGCGCGATAATAGGCCGCTGCGCGCTCAGAATTTCCCCGTGCCTGCTCGTACTGGGCGGCCATCTTCAGAATGGCTGGGTCATGTTTGTATTGCGCGAGGGCCGCCTCCAGCCAATCCTGCGCGTGCTTCATGTCCCGGGCGGCCAGCGCCGCGCCAATGGCGCCCTGATACTGGGCCAGCGTGGCATGTTCCATGTCCATGGAGGCATAAATCGCCACCGCCTGCCGGGCATCTCCGGCCTTCAGATAGGCCCCGGCCAGGGCTGCGGAGACCTGTTTGTTTGCGGGAAAGGCCTGGGCCGCAGTCTGGAGAATGGCCAGCGCGCGCCGCTGATCACCGGCGGCCAGCAGGGCGTTGGCGCGTTCCATGCTCCAGGCCGCCCATAGATTGTGAAAATCCGCCTGCTGCTCATCGGTCATCTCTGGCGTATCGGCCAGGCTGGAAACCAGTGCATACAGCCTCCGGTCGTCCCCGGCCTTCAACAGCACCCAGCCATATTGGATCTGCGTGCCGACGGGTACGTCCTGGTTCTGGTCGTGATAGATGTCCAGCACGCGCTGAAAATGCCTGAGTGCGGCCTGGGCCTGTCCGGTTGAGACCTCAATCGCAGCCAACGTCTGGAGATAACCTGGGTCGGCCTCCAGACGCAGCCGGGTGGCCTCCGGAATCGAGGCCATCTGCCGCAACGCCTCGCGGTCGCGCCCGGACTGATGCAAGGCATTCAGCAGCCCACGCCACGCCTGCTGGTTGCTCTGGTCCTGGTCCAGCTCGCTGCGGTAAATGTTGTACGCCTTCTGCGTAGCCCCCTGCGCGGCGTATACGTCCGCCAGTTGCAGCGCAACACCCGGCGGAGCGTTGGGATTCACCGTCAATGCCTTTTCCAGATATTTCGCTGCCCGTCCATAATCGTGCCGCGACTGATAGACCGAGCCGACCAGCACCAGAAAATCAGGATCATTCTGCTGCTGTTCAAGCAGCGTTTGCGGCATCTGTCCGATCGTGGTCAGCGCTTCTTCATCCTGGTTGCTTTCATGCTCGGCCGCAATCAGAGCGCGCCAGGCGCTGGCATTCTCCGGGTCCTGCGCCACCACCTGGCGGTAAAGCCGGATGGCAGGTGCATAGCGCTTGGCTGCCAGCAGCAGCCCCGCATACTGTAGCTGTTTGGACACCGGCATGTCCCGTCCTTCATTGGGGAAAGGCAGGGCCAGTGCTTCGGAGATCACCTTGTCCGCATCGGCCTTGCGGCCCAGGGCCTGATAGGCCTGCGCCAGCACGCGCAGATAGTCCGGATCGCTGCTTAACTGCGCCCGCACATTGCGCGGAATGCGGGTATTGGCATCGGCGACCCCCTGAGGATCGTTGGCTGCGCTTTCCACCAGTAACAGGTTGCGCCATGCGTCGGCCCGCTGTGGGTCCTGCCGCACGGCCTTGTCCAGAGTCTGCGCGGCATCGGTATACTCTCCGGCCTGCTGGAAGGCGCTTCCCAGTCCAACCAGCGCGTCCACGCTGTTCGGTTTGAGCGCCAGCGCTGCGTGATAGGCAGCAATGGCCGCCTCCGTGTGGCCATTGCCCAGCTCATTGCCCGCCTCGGTCATCTTCTGCCAGAAATGCGCATTGCTGATGGCACTCTCCAGGCCATGAGCCCCGGCTGCGCGCGCCCGCTCAAAATAATCACTGGCCGAGACAAAATCCTGCTGCCGCATGGAAAGATATCCCATCCCCGCCAGGGCCTGGGCGTTGCGCGGCTGCTTGGCCAGCAGCTCCTGAAATTTCTCCCGGGCCTCATCCAGTTGTCCGCTGTTCAGCGCGCGGTAGGCGGCCGCCTCCAGCGGGTTTCCGGCCGGACGCGGCGGTGCCGCCTCCTGGCCCGCAGTCAAGGTATTTGCCGTACTGGCCCCTTGCGCATTCCACGCCTCGGCCTGGTGCAGCGCTGCCTGCGCCGCCTGTACCTGCGGGTATTGCCGAAGGATGGCCATCCCTTCGGCGCGGGTCTTCGGATCATACGTCAGCACCCGCCCCAGCGTGATGGCATACCGGGAGTCTCCGGGAAACTGCTTCATCAGACTGCGCAGCCCCTCAATGGCATGGCCGCGCTCGGAGGGAATTGCGGCCTCCGTATCGTAATAGGCCAGCGCAACATCGCCCGCCGGGGGCTTGTTTCCAAAAACCTCCCGGTAAATCTGCATCGCCCCGGCATAATTGCCTTCCTGCGCCAGACGGCCCGCCTCTTCCAGGCGCTCGGAACGCGGCTGCACACGCTGGACCTGCAGGATCTGGTTGATCTCCTGCTGGCTTCCGCCATTGGCCCGCAAACGGTCCAGATACCGCCTGGCCTCGGCCGCCTTGCCCAGCTGCATCTCTGCCCGGGCGATGCCGGCCAGCGCCTCGCGATTGTTGGGGTCGGCCAGCAGCACCTGTTCCCAAGTCTGCGCCGCCATCTCCGGATGCCCGCTCGCCGCCAGCTTCTGCGCCTTTTCAAGCAACGCCTTTTCGGCAGCGGACTGCGCCAGCAACTGCACGGACATCCCCATCGGCAATGCCAGCGCGGCAGTGAATGTAAACGTACGGAGGATGTGGCGGGTCATTTTTTCCATACGGGCCTCAGCGTTCCATCCGGCGCAAACCGGAAGCGTTTTTCATACCATCCCAGCGCAAAAAGCGCCAGGTTCTGGTCGTAATACCGCGCCGGCTCTCCCAGCAAACCTGTCGAAGACGAGACCTGCGCCTTTACATTGCGCAGCAGCGTCTCCGCGGTCACGCGGTCTCCTGTACTGAACAGAAATGGGGAAATCGCCGCCAGAAAACCCGGCGGGGCGGCCGTGCTTAAAACATGGCCATCCGGCGCAACACTCTCGGGGGGCGCCCCGTGGGCCTTCACATATTGCGCCATCGCGGCAAAATCTTCGAGCAGTGGCGCCTTCTGCGGCATCTCATCGGCTGCCATCCCGGCCCACAAATAGACCCGGATCGCATCGTAGCTACCCTTGGCGCTGGCGGCAGGGTCTCCCGGGACCGCTGCCGGAAATACACCTTTGCCATCGCATTCTACCCAATCCATCGCAAACCCGGCCGGACTGGCCTGTTTCAACCACACCGGAAGCGCTGCGGCCATTTGCTTCCAGGAGCCCCGGGGTGCATAATGCGCGGCCCCCAGCAGGACCGGCAGAGGCAGATAGCTCGGGTTGAGAAACCATTGTTCCGCCGCGGGATGAAAACCCACCTTTCCCGGCAACAGGACCGGTCCGATTCCCGGCACATGGTCGACCTCCTGGCTGGAAATGACCGAAAGTAGCGCCCCTCCCTTTTGGGAATAAGAGGGATTTTTCCATAGCCGTCCGGCCTCCAACAGCGTGTAGGCCATCCACAGGTCCGCATCAGAGGCCGAATTGGGGTCCAGCACGCCCATGGACCCGTCTTTCTTGGTGCCCCAGCTCCAGGCCGGCAGTTGCCGCCCTAGATCGCCGCTGGCCAGGTTTTTCTCCGTCCAGCCCAGCACGCGGTCAAAGGTTGCCCGATCGTTGGCCACCAGCGAAAAGAACATCGCATAGCTCTGGCCCTCCGATGTGGTCATGGCATTGCGGTCCGCATCAATCACCCGTCCCTGCGGGCTGATAAAACTGGCAGCGTATGCGTCCCACAAGGACCAGCCCGTTTCTGCCGGAAGGTCCCCACGAAGCAAAAAGAACAGGGCCGTCAGCACCCACCACCGCTTCATACGTTCTTTGCCTCCAAACGCGCCTGCGCGCGCCGGTCCAGCCACAACTTCGTCCAGGGAACAATGAAAAGTCCGAGTACAAACGTAAGGACCACAATCAGCCAGGGGAAGCTCCGAAGCATATAGCGGATGCGATCCCACAGGGGCAGGTCTCCCACATGATAGTAACGCTCGCCCAGCCGGTAGGAGCTGAACTGCTTTCCATGCAGCACGCTCACCGACTCACTGATGTCCCCCGACATGGACGCCTTCCAGAAGGCCGCCGCAAAGGCGCCGACCGCATCATTGTCGCGGAAGGTAATCGTCACCACCGACCGGTGCGGCTTCCAGGGCGATTCAATCCCCTGCAGCAGCGTCTCCGGGGCCTGACTCAGGCTTTCAATCAGGCCATCATGATCATAGCGGCCCAGCTTCCACCACCAGTCCGGACGCATCTCGGCCACCTGCCACCAGGCCCGCTTGATGGCAGCAAACATCCCGCCCGTGTCCCGGACCGTCAGTCCGCCGTCCTGGACCCGCACCGGAAGCTGTTCATTCAGGCGTGCAAAGGCGGGCTGGTCGCCGGCCGTTCCCAACACCAAATAGTCCTCGTCTCCCCCCATTTTGGCAGCGTCTCCGGTGCTCACCCGCAGCGCCGGATACCCCGTCTGCTCCCCGAAGTAGGCCAGCAGCATCAGATAGGCCTCCATCTCCTGCTGGCTCGGCTGCGCGGGAAGAATGATCCGCGTCTGCGAAAGGTCGGCAAAGCGCGTAAAAGGAAAGCCGGCATTGGCAAACAGTTCCAGGTTGGGCATCGCAGCCCAATGCTGGATCCCCCGCAGGTCCACATAGCTGCTGCGCAGGATGGCCCCCTGCAGATTGATCGGCGGCGTGTCCTGGCAGTTCCCCATCTTCGCAATCTGGAAATAGAAATTGAACAGAAACGTGTTGGCGAACGGTCGCAGGTTCACCACCGGGATTGCGGCATCGTAGGCGAGCGTCTTCTTCGGATTGTTCTCATGCGGCAGCGGCAGCTCGTTTACCAGACCACCGTTGGCCGTAATCCGCAGCGTTGAGGCGTTTGCCAGCGAGATGGCGTTGTAGCGGTAGTCCACATGCATCGGGACGTCCTGCCGGTCGCCAAAGTAAAGGTCTGGAGGAACGCGCAGATAGACCGCCATGGGTCCGGAGCCGTCGCTTTGCAGCTCAGTATCGGTGGCATAGTCCCACAAGGAGTTGGTCTGTCCCGCCTTCAGCCACAGAGGCGCATCGTCCTCTTTCCTTGCCGGGGGCAGCTGTATCTGCGAGATGTTCGCCGTCCTGCCCTGGAGCAGAGAGTTGCCCAGCGCCAGCGCTCTTGCCGCCGCCAGCAGCTGCTCGCCACTGTTTCCTGCCACAATCAGCACTTTTCCATAAGGGTCATTCGGATTGGCCCGCACTGCTACCAGAGCACCGTCGCCATTGACGTTCAGCCCCGGTGGCAGATCAGAAAAACTGTCCGCAAACAGGACCACGTTTCCCTTCGGCAAAATGTCTCCAGTGCTCACCGGAAAGGAGAGCGGCCGCGACTTTGCCGCAACCCCGAACCATGAGGCCACAATACCGGCCGCCTGCTGGACGGCCGGGTCTGCCGTTGAAGAGGCAAAGGCAAAGGGAACCGAAGAAGAGGTGCTGCTGACGGCCCCGTCATAAAACGGCAGCGGCAGGATCTTCAGATCATCGGCCAGCGGAAGCAGCGTCCCGGAGACCTCTACCTGCGAGCTGTTTTCCACCCGCGCCCACAGCGTGGTATTGGCCGGATCTTCACATTGCTGGGTATAGTGCCCTACAAACTGAAAGGCCAGCACATTATTGCGGACCAGCAGCTCAGCGGGCAGCGGAATCGTCACGGTCTGGTTACTTTCGATGTCCTTGTTCTGCGGGACGGGCACCGTGGCCACCAGCGTCCCATTCAGCAGCACGCTCAGATGACTCATCTGCGGAATCAGGCCCGGCGAAAAGGCATACTGCAGCTTGAGCGACGCCTGTTGAGGAATATCGGTCTGGGGCAGCGAAAAGGGGATGTTCCGCCCTGAAGCCACGCCGCGGAAGACGACCGCCTCCGGGACCCCCATGTCTTTGAGGGAAAAAATGCTGTGAAAGGTGCCCTCCGTCGGGCCCGCAGGCGCAGGTGTGGTCTGTGCTCTGGTGAACAGGCAACCGCCCGCCAGCACCGCCGTCAGCAAAATGGCCGCCTCGGCCCGCGCCGCTTTCAGGCGCGCTCCCCGTCCTGAAGGCACGACCGCCTTCAGCGCCAGCGCCACACCTTTTACGGACAGCCGCACCAGACGCAGAAAGCTGCGCATCGGTCTGTCTGGCTCGCGTTGTTCGCTGCGGCTCAGCCAGGTGTCCGCGCCGGAATAAAGCACCAGCGTCAGCATCTCCTCCTCTTCGAGCGAAAGCTCAGCATGATGCAGCCGAAGGTCCAGCCCCTCGCCCTTGACGACATTGGCAGGCAGTTCCGCCTCCTGCCCGCGCAACGGATAAACGATGCGCAGACGGCTCCCGGCCGGCAGCGTCAAGGGCACTTCCAGCTTTACTTTGGTCCCCCCGCGGGAGATGTCCACTGTCTCGCCAAAAAAGCTCCTGCCGTCGGCCAGCTTGATCTGCACCGGCATCTTCAGCGAAATGCGCACGTCTCTGCGCACCTGCCTTGATTCATAAGCCACAGCATTTGCCGTCCCGATAATGACCATATTGAAAAGCACCCAGACAACATTCATGATGACCGTGCCTGGATGGCCCGCATTCCAGTAGAAATACCGGATGGGGGCAATCAGCAGCGCCAGCACATTCAGCAGAATCAGAGTGATGTAAGGTAAGGCGATTCTCTTGTCGAAATAGCTCCGCCGGACAATGCCTCCCTTGGCCGTCACATTGAACTTGCCCAGCTTCGGATTGACCAGCGCCAGCAAGGTAGGGCCCAGAATATATGGCGCCAGTACCGTCTCATACACCTCGTTCCAGAAAGAATGCCGGAACTTGCCCTGCACCCGAAAGTTGGTCACGTTGGCCAGAAAAAGATGAGGCAGAGCGTAAGCAGCAATGGCAATCCAGTAGCCGGGAATATTGATCCTGCCCAGCAGCATGTAGACCAGCGGCGCAGTCAGAAAAACCAGCCGCGGGCCGGCATACAGGAAGTGGATCATGGCATTGAAATAGCAGAGACGCTGCGGCCACTTCAGCCCCTTGGCAAACAACGGATTGTCCGTGCGCATGACCTGCACCATGCCGCGCGCCCAGCGGATGCGCTGCCCGACGTGGCTGGAAAGGCTCTCCGTCGCCAGACCGGCCGCCTGCGGGATGTTGATATAGGCCGTGTTCCATCCATGGATCTGCATGCGCAGTGAGGTATGGGCATCCTCGGTCACCGTTTCTGTGGCGATGCCGCCAATCTGCTCAAGGGCTTCCCGTCGCAGCACGGCACAGGAACCACAGAAGAAGGTCGCATTCCATAGGTCATTTCCATCCTGCACCACCCCGTAAAACAACTCCCCCTCGTTCGGGATGGACATAAACTGGTGCAGGTTCCGCTCGAATGGGTCCGGAGAATAGAAAAAGTGCGGGGTCTGCAACATGCCCAGCTTCTTGTCCTTCAGAAACCAGCCCAGCGTCACCTGCAGAAAGCTGCGTGTCGGCACATGGTCGCAATCAAAAATCGCGACATACGGCGAATCGAGCAGCGTCAGCGCATGGTTGATGTTCCCCGCCTTCGCGTGTTTGTTGTCCTTGCGGATGATGTAGCCGACACCGGCCTCTTCGCAGAATTTCCGGAACTCCTCCCGCCGCCCGTCATCCAGAACATACACATGCAGCTTGTCTTCCGGATAATCCATATTCAATGCGGCAAAGGCCGTGCTGCGCACCACGGCAAGAGGCTCGTTATAGGTGGGAATCAGAACATCCACATGCGGCCACTGGTCAATGTCTCTGGGCAGCGGTACCGGGCGACGGCGCAGCGGGCGGATGGTCTGGATGTAACCAAGAAACAGGATGCTGAAGGCATAAAACTCTGCCGACAGCAGGACCAGCATGAAGAAAATGTTTGCCCATCCCAGCTCGCCCCCCTGCTTGGCCACGGCTTCCACCACCGTCGCAACGCGCCAGTAGGCATAGCGCGCGGTCGCCAGCATGGAAGCAAACATCAGGGCCAGCGTGACCACCTCTGCATCCGAGATGCGATGGATCGCATACGTGAGCAGGATGGTCAGCGTGCCCAGGACCAGTTGCTCCGGCCAGTTAAACCGGATCGTAATGCACTCAAAAGCCAGAAATAAGAGGATGGCGTAGACGGTGTAGCGCGCCAGGGCGGCAAAAAGGCTGGACCGGGTGCCAAGAGAGTTCCAGTATCCCAGCACCCATCTCATTGCTCACTCCACCGCCTGTGGGCCGCGGCGGAAAGTTCAGCCACCGGGGCCGTTACCCGCAACCAGGAGGCCACCTCCATGAAGTCGTGGGTCACGGCCGAATCTGGCGCGTGGTCGGCGACGGTCATCCGGTCGGCGATGGCGTTGGCCACGACCGTACTGTAGCGGATGGACCACGGCAGGAGCCGCTCGCCGACCTGGCGCTTCACCAGGGCGCGCGCCTTCTGGTCAATCGGGTTCTGCTCGTCAAATTCATTGAACACATAATAGGGCGCAGGGATGGTATGCGACGCTGCGCGCATCTTCTTCAGCCCCGCCTCAATGCGTGAAATCGTCAGAATCGAATTTAAGTCCGAAAGCACCGGAATCAGCACCACAGAGCTCATTTCCAGGACCTGCGGCAGGACCTCGACCGATGCCGGTCCAAGATCAAAGATGACCCGCTGCGTATTCTGCATTGCCGGCTTCACCTGGGACTCAAACCATTCCGGCGTGATCTGCTCTGCCCCCAGCACCCGGACCGGAGCATACCTCTGCTGCGGGTCCTTGAAGGTGCGCAGCCCCGGACGGAAATCACTGGCGCCAAAGTAAAAAGGCAAAAGGCCGCATCCGGATGCATCCACCAGCAGCACCTGCTCGCCGAGCGAGCAAAGGATCCTGCCCAGGTTTGCGCAAAGGGTGGTCTTTCCCACTCCGCCCGCCAGCGAGTACACGGCCACCGATACCGGGGTGGAAGCTGTTTCCTGCCAGGGCATGGTTACGGGTACCGATGCCTGCTCATGGGAAGGAAGGTGGGTGAAGGCCGGAGGAGGGACCGCCGGGGTCGGCATCGGTTCAACCACCGGCGCTGCGGACGTAAGGACCGCTTTTTCTGCTGTCTGCGTCCCCACCGGCTCTTCCCCAAGGTGGTGAGAATCCATTCTCACCTTCGGTTCCATCTTCTCCGAGGCATGCTCCTCAACGGACGGTCCGCTGCGATTGGAGTGCGGCTTTCGCCTGCGGGTAAAACTGTGATATGCAGCGTCTTCTACATTCGCCCACGAATACAGGCGTGCAATGTCGCGTGCCAATTCAGCGTCTGCGTTCATGGCGTCTTCCTCTTCCATTGAATTTTGTGGATTGTCCATCTCAGTCTGCATCCTGGAAGCTCACAACGCGCCGGGCATGACCTTCGGCCGGTCCCCGCTTTCTCGAAAAAGCAGAAACCTCCCGGCCTGGCGTCCCCTGCCTCCGGTTTGCCAGAATTTCCACAATAGAGTCCTTTCACTCTATCCTAGAGAGCCTTTTTTGGGGGGAAAATTTAAGTCTTTTTTCTCAGGAAGAAACGTGGGCTATTTCCTAAATAGGGACCTGGCTTCCAACTTTCCCAGACCGGGAGGATGCGCCAGACCTCTGTCTGCCCTGGCGGCCTTTATCGAACCTGTGGTCGCCAGAAGAGCGCCCGAGCATCGTACAATGAGAGTTAGGATCCGGAAGGGTCCGCAAGGGTCCGCTTGCCCGTTTCCATGGCCTGAAAACTTTCCCTTTCGCGGAGGGATGTGTGAGTGGTTGAAACAGGCGGTCTTGAAAACCGCTTTACCCGAAAGGGTAACGGGGGTTCGAATCCCTCTCCCTCCGCCAGTAAAGTCCCAGATAGGGCGCATTCCCCGCGTTGGAAGGAATCAAAACAGGTTCCCGGATACCTGTTCGGCAACAAGCCGTGCCTTCTCAGCGAGGATTTCTTCGCTCATCTCCGAGGCCTTCTCTTCACTGGTCTTGATATCAATCGTGAAGATCTTGTCCCGAACACGCCCCAGAACCCTCGCTCCTGTCCCGTATCGCCCGGTCCAGCACATGATCGCTTCATTGCCAATGGCGCGCAGAACCATCCTTCGAGCGCCACACTGGGTTTTCATGGCCGCCATCCAGGCCCGCTCCGGGACTGCGGCATCTTCTACCGTGATACGAAGCTCGCGGGTAGTCTTCCCATCGTGATAAGCGAAATAGCAGGATGCAGGACCCGTCTCTGCGCTTGCCCCAGGCAAATCCTCACGGGTCCCCAATGCGCCCAGGGCCGTCGCCTGGTTGATCCATGGGCACCCACTTGTCGCGCGGCACAGACCGGGGAACCATGCAAAGAAGAGCACCAGCAACAGGGGACTTCTCATTGATAACTCCCGCCCCCTGGATTCCCGTAACCCTGTCCCCCCATCGGTGCCAGGGGGGACATATCCCCCCTTCATGAGGCTGGCTTGTGTGCATGTGCCACGGAATGCTCTCGCTGGAGATCTCAGGGTGATTGCGGAGGAAGGTAAGAGAATACGTAGGCGAGTTCGGATCAAACTTCCTGGTCACAAACATCGCCTGCTGCTGCGCCGCCTTGTCCTTCCAGCCCATTCGCCGATACAAAATGGACAAGTTGTAATGGGCAGCAAGATCGTCGGGGTCAATCTCCTGCAGCTTTTCAAACTGCTCTATGGTGGCAGTATAGTTGTGCTGCTGATAATAAGTGATTCCCAGCTCACGCCGGGCATCGCGCGACTGTGGATACTGTTCTACCACCTTCTTCAAGTCAGCCATCTCTGCATCCGGATGGCCGGTGCGCCGCTCCACCAGTGCCATGTAGTACAGTGCGCGGGCACTGTCCGGATTCAGCGAGAGTGCCCGGTCCAGCGCATTCCTCGCCGAGTCGTATTTCTCCCACTCAATATCGGTCAGCGCAATATTCGTGTATCCGTCAGCATAGTCAGGACGTAGCTTCACTACCTCAGCAAAGGCCTGGATGGCGTCGGCATAATGGCCGGTGCGGACTGGCGGAAAACCCACTCCCGGTAGCTGGTCCAGATAGGAAATCCCTAGATTGTTCCAGCGCATCCAGTCCGGATTGTCCCTGGGGTCCGGCTTTTCCGGCAGGTTGCTGCCAATCCGCAATGTCCGTGTTCGGCTGGCCAGCTCGATCACCGGATATGCCGGATGCTCTTTGCCGAAAACGTTGTTCAGGTAACTCTGACGAAGGTGGCGGTAGTTCACTCTGGCTGTTAAGGTGATGCTTCCTCGTATGTCAGCGGGAAGGCGAAATTGGTAGCGTACCAGAGAAGCCCCTCCGGCAGGCACGGTATTATCAAACGCCACCGAACGGATGAGCCATACCTTGTGGTTGTCCACAAACTCACCCTTTGCCGTCACGGGCCGGTTGGTAAAGCTATGGGCATGCTCATCCAGGGAGCCATCCGGCTTCAGAAAGCCGCTGTGGTAGACGTCTTTTCCTCTGGCGTCCCTCACCGTAAATTCCACCCAGGCTTCATAGAGATCGCGTACTTCAGGAAGCAGTGAGTGGCCGATTCCCCGGTTCTGGATCACAACAAAGGTCTCCAGAACATCGCCGGGGTTTATGTGGAAGGGAACCGAGCCCAGCGGAGCAATCAGTTTCTCCTTGCCTGACACCCGGATACCAAAAATATCTACGTTAAGATAGTTCCCCGAGCGCAGAAATTCGATCGTTTTTTCCAGCTGCTCATCAAAGCCGTAATAGAAAGGCACCGCAGTATTCCCTGCCAGCCATCGGTGCGAGGCAAACGTTCCGTGCTTCGCACCGTAGTCCGGAAGCTTATTGGGCTCGCGTTTCATGTGGCATCCCTGACAGGTCGTAAAATCGCCTGGATAAAAAGTCAGCGGATTCCTTTGCGAAAACTTTGAGTTCTGCCATTCGTCATAGGTTGTAAATGCACGCACAAACTTGTAGTCGTTGAGCGTTTCCGGCAGGTTCGCCTTGTGGCACGCTGCACAGAACTCCGGCGTGCGGTAGAAGTCTTTCATCACTGCTTCGGCATGTCGGTCAGTATGCTTCAAAATTTCCTCATAAGGCACCTCGCCGGGAACACGGTTTCCCTTCTCATCCACCATGACTGCGGGAATGCCCATGACAAAGCCTCCATTGCCATTGGTGGATTGCAACCCCTGGATCGAATGGCACGTCATGCAGGTCAGTCCATCCGCATCAAACTTGCGGTCCACATGCGAATCTTCGGTTAGCGCGCCAGACAGTACCGCAATGGGATTATGGCAGCTGTCGCAATGGCGGGAAAATTCAATGCCCTTCGTGCGGATCAGAAGATTGACGCTGGTGCGATAAAACGGAGTGCGGAAGGAATTGGAGTGCAGCGCCTGACGCCATTGCTGGTACGCTTCCTGGTGGCAATGCGCACAATACTCCGCCGTAGGAAAGGCCCCTGGCTGGATAAATCCTCCGCGTTGGCTTTCGGCGTTCCCGGGCACGAAGGGCTTGTCTTTGCCAAAGCGAAAATTGTAACTTTTACTGATACGATTGGAATATGCTTTCTGGATGCTGGCCTGGTCTTGTTGCGGGCTGGCGGCCGGCGATGAAACGAGATGACCAGCCAGCAAAAAGGCTGCGGTGATGGAAAACACGCCTCTGATCTTTTTCATGGCAGTATCTGTTTCTGCTCCTTCCACGCCTCACCGTTTCGCCGCCCGCTCCGGAGCAGTGCCGGAGACGCCTTTCCCCACAACGCTGTCATAAACGCTGGGCACGATCCCTTTTCCTTCTTCGACCATGAAAAAACGATCCACACTCGGCACAGAAAGGTGTTCCACAGTCCCGTCCGGCCAGTGGATTTCCACGTCTTCGACCGTCGTCGCCTGTCCCAGTCCGAAATGCAGCCTCTGATCATTGGAGGACTCGTAGCTGCCGCCGCTCATCACGTCCCCGCGCTGCCGGATGCCTCCCGCACGCAGATATACCGTGGCGCCAATTGCGTCGCGAGGCCCCTTCGGCCCACCTTCGAGGACCAGAGCGACCCAGTGGTTCGTATCGGCGTTCACATTGCGCAGCAGCACGGGCGTGTGGTCGATGCAATTCACAACCACATCTATCCGCCCGTCGTTAAAGAGGTCCCCGAAGGCGGCCCCGCGCCCCGGAATCACATCCGCCAGCCCGGTCCCTTCTACTGCCGGTACCACATCAAACTTCCTGCCATGGTCAACGTTGTGGAACAGCAGCGGACGCTCGGCAAAGGTTGTGCCCCAGTTGTTTTCATCGGCCTGTGGATAGACATGGCCGCTGATCGTCATAATGTCTTTCCAACCGTCGTTGTCATAGTCAATGAACTCGGTGGCCCAGCTCAGAAAAGGGAACGTGATTTCTGCGATCCCCATCTGCGGAGTAATTTCGGAAAAGTTCCCATCGCCTTCATTGCGGAACAGTGTCTTGTAATCGTCAGAAAAGGTCGTGGTGTATAGGTCCACTCGCCCGTTGTTGAGATAGTCTCCGACTCCAAGTCCCATGGATGCGGTCTCACGAGCATCCTGGTTTAGCGCAAAACCGGAATAAAAACTCGCATCTTCAAATGTGCCATCGCCCCGGTTGATGTAGAGGTAGTTCGGCGTGGAATCGTTGGCAACCACTAGGTCTACCTTGCCGTCGTTGTTCACATCCACAAAAGTCGAAGAGAAACCGTAGTAGCGGTTCTTATCGCCCACACCAGCCTTCTCACTTACATCCGTAAATGTGCCATCCCCGTTGTTATGAAATAAATGGTCTGGCTCTCCTTCAAGGCCTCGCGGTCCGCACATCACAGGCACACCCCGATACTGGCAATATCCAAAACCGACCACGGCCGAACCTGGGACCGGTGGATGCTGGATGTCGTAATGGATATATCCAGGCACAAAGAGGTCCAGCCGTCCATCGCCGTCAAAATCGCCAAAACTTGCTCCCGTGGACCAGTTACCGAGTGTGACGCCTGCCTTTTCGGCAACGTCAGTAAAGGTGCCGTCGTGGTTGTTGTGAAAGAGGCGGTTCTTTCCAAAGTTGGTCACATAAAGATCTGGCCAGCCATCGTTGTCATAATCGCCTACGGCGCAACCGTACCCCCAGCGGTCGTTGGTCACGCCTGCCTTTGCAGAAACATCGGTGAACGTCCCGTCATGATTGTTGTGAAAGAGCGCTGCATGAGGCGGCTCCGTATTGCCATCCAGAGCCTCATAGGTGGACCCGTTTACCAGATAAATGTCGATCCATCCATCATGGTCGTAATCCAGCAGGCAGGCCCCGGAGCCGGTGGTCTCAAGAATGAAGGTCTTCTGCGGGGTGCCCATTTTATGGCGCCACACCGTCAGCCCGGCCTTATCTGAGATGTCCTCGAAAATGACCGGCCCATTCTTTACGAATCCACCAGCGGTGATGGGCCGCTTTTCAGAATCAAGGACCGGTGCAAATACACCGGCCGTGGAGGAACCGCCCATAGGGGCTGCCGCCTTACTGCCACCATACATGGGAGGTGATGCCGCCTGCTGGGCATAGGCCCACAATACAGGCAGAAAAACACCGAGCGTGCAGACTGCAAGATAGAACCTCCTCCACCGATGACGTAAAGACGGACAAGAAAACATGAATGAATGACCTGCAAAAAGGAACTGGCTACGGGTGCTCATTATCGCTACGGCCGCAGATCGTTGTCTTCCACCGGATGGTTGAAAAAAAGCTCCGCCCTGCGGCTTTCGCAGTCCTTCGTCGTCCCCAGGCCAAAACTTCCCGCAGCGCCGCAGCCCTACTTCTGCTCCGCCGGATTGGGCGTTTCCACGGAAGAGTGAGTGCTGTTCAGCTTGGCACAGATGGCAAACTGCTGCTCTGCCTGCTGCGTCTTGCCCATATGGCGATAAACCTGGCCCAGCCTGTAATGCAGAGCAGAAGCATTGGGCGCAAGACTCACCGCCCGTTCCAGGACCTCTGCCGCCTTTCCATGCATGGCCAGCAGTTCATAGGCCCGGCCAAGCTGTTCCAGCACCTTTGGGTTGTGCGGGGCCAGCACAGCGGCCTCTTCCAGATAAGGCAACGCCTGCGAAGGCTGGTCTTGCTCCATCAACAGGCTGCCCAGGTTCAGAAAGGGCTGCGCATCTTTCGCGGATGCATCCTTCTGCCAGGCAATGGCCGTTTCGTATGCTTTTCTCGCCGCATCTGTCTGGTCCAGCCCCTGATAGGAGAGTCCCATATTGTTCTCTGCTTTGATGTCATGCGGACGAAGCGCCAGCGTCCTCTGAAAGCTCTCAATGGCTTCCTCAAAGCGGTTCTCGTTATATTTGGTGCGGCCCAGCAGATACCAGGCATCTGCGTCCTCTGGTGTTTCTTTTGTGACGAGCGTCAGCCACTTGTCAGCATCGGTAAAGCTGCCAAGAAGAACATAGTCGGCCGCCACAACCTTCAGGTCCGCCGCTTTCGGGCGCTCGTATTTTGCCCCTTCTGTAAATTCAGCCAAGGATTCCCTGGGGTGCCCTTCACGGAAGAGGGTGTATCCAAGAAGAAAGTGCGCATCCGCCGATGCGGGATGTGCCGCGAGATAGCCGCGCAGGAGCGCTTCTGCCTGCATGAATTGTTTCTGGTCCAAAAGCGAGTGTGCGCTCGCCAGGGGGTCAGACTGGGCAGCCGCCAGCCGTGCACAGAAGAGCAGAACAGCACCGCATTGGAGCAGCCTTATCATTGCGTCTGTTTCTTTTCAGACCTTGCGTCGCCGCAGGACTGAAGATGCTTGATCATCTGCTGCACATCCGGAAGGCCTGGATTGTATTGCAGGGTCGCCTGCAGAGTGGCCTTGGCAGAGGCTGCGTCTCCCTTCATGCATTGCACCTGCGCCAGATTTTTTGCCAGCCCCACAATGTTCTCGTTCCGGCTGAAGGCCTGTTTCAGGAAGATAAGGGCGCTTGGCAGATGGCCGTCTCTGGCCTCAAGCGTACCGAGGTTCGAAAGCGCGGTAAGATTTTGCGGGTCGCGTTTGAGTATCTCCCGGAAAAGATCCGCGGCCTGTTTGTAGTCACCCTGACGCTCGCTTTCGAGCGCAAGGGCGGCAAGCGCTTCGAGGTCGTCTGAAAGTCCAGCTCTGATCTTTTCAAGCAGATTCAGGGCAGTCGTATGCAGCGCTGCATTGCCCTCCATGGCAGCCTGAAAATACGCCATCGCAAGGTCGCGCTGGTTTGCCTCCGGAGAGAAGACGGGAACAAGCTCCTCCCCATTGTCCAGGTCAGCCATGACCACTTTGTCCGGAATTTTCCGGATGCGATGGTCCGTCCATGCAACATGGGGAATGTTTTCTGCGCTGCTGCGCGGCATATGACATTGGGTGCAGTCAGGCTCCTCAGGGTGATGGGAAGATGCGAAGGCCGCATCCGTATGGCAAGCCAGACATTTCTTCCGGTAAAAGGCTGCTTTTTCCTCAGGCGCAGGCGAAACATGCGGATCGTGGCAACTGGTGCAGGACATCCTGTCTCCGCTGGCGCGCTTGCAACGGCTCATGCCGAGTTGCTCCACCTCGCTGACGCCGCGCTCGGTCAGGTTCTTCCCCTGATAGACAAAGTAAGTCAGAAAATCAGCGATGTTGTCTCCAGGTTTATAGTCGAGGGAAGAACGCCCTGCTTTTTCGACAGAAACGTCCCCTTCCAGATGACAACTGATGCAGACTGAATCGCGCCGCGCCGCATCCAGCTTTGCCGGATTGACGACCGGGCCCTTGCCGTTGCTGCTCACATGCTGTTGGGTGTCTCCATGGCACCCCTCACAGGTGATGCCCGTATGCTCAAATGCCGGCCCGGCATAGTAGTTGATCGTCCCTGCATCGCTCTTCTGCACGGCGCTCATGTGGCAACGCAGGCAGCTTGCCTGCATGGGAAGTGCGGGTGGCATTGCAGTTACGCCTTCCAAACCAGGTTTCATGTCATACGAATGCGAAGCAGCGTACCAGGCGATCGGTGATTCAAATAAGTGGCCGTGGATGGAGTAAAGATACGTGGTTCCCAAATGTCCGGAGCCGAGGAAATACTCCAGCCGGAACTCACTGTCGGTCTTCGGGATTTGCAGGATGAGGTTTCCGTCCTGAACAAACACTCGGTAAACGGTGCCCGAGGCCTTATGGTCAAGCACGCCGGGAATGGCCTTGTCCATCGCAACGCCGCTTGCATTGGCCATGGGTGTTTGCAGGTATGCATTGAAAATGTCCCGATGACACCGCGCGCAAACTGCATCAGCTTCGCGGACGGGCGTGGCTGTTTCCTGCGCGAATGCCCCTGCGGCAAGAACGAGAAGAAGCCAGAGTGCTATTCGGTCCTGCCTCACTTCTGCACCTTCAGAATGCCCTTGCCTTCTTCAATGATAGAAATGTGGTCTACCTCCGGTGGAGAAAGCTTCTCCCGTACACCATCCGGCCAGCGGACTTCGAAGTCCTCAATCTTGTCGGCATCGCCAAGCCCAAAGTGGACACGCGGATCATTCGATGAGGCGAAGCTGCCTCCGCTCAGAACATCTCCTCGCTGCCTGATCTTTCCTGCTGTAAGGTAAACCACAGCTCCCACCGCATCGCGCGGACCCTTCGGCCCTCCAATAAGCCTGCATTCTATCCAGTGATGGTGGTCGTCGCTTACATTGCGCAGCAGCGTCGGCGGACCATCTACATTATTGATGACAACATCCACCTTGCCATCATTGAAGAGGTCCCCGAAAGCGGCGCCCCGGGCGCGAATGACATCGGCGAGTCCTGTACCTTTGACAGGCGGAACAAGCTCGAACTTTCCATTGCCCAGGTTCCTGAAGAGCAACGGCCGCTCGGCCACGCTGGTACCCCAGTCGTTCTGGTCGGCCTGCGGATAAACATGGCCACTGGCGATAAAGATGTCCTTCCATCCGTCGTTATCATAGTCAATCAAGCCATCGCCCCAGCTTAGAAACGGTATGGTGGCCTTTGCGATGCCCGCCTCACTGCTGACATCCGTAAAATCAAAATCACCATTGTTTCGATACAGCACCTTGTAGTCATCGGAAAAGGTCGTGTTCAGAATGTCGAGTCGTCCGCGATTCAGAGAATCGCCGACTGCAATGCCCATGCTGGCAGTTTCCCGGCCATCATTGTTCACAGCGTAGCCTGATTCAAAACTGATGTCCTCAAATGTGCCGTCGCCTTTGTTGCGATACAGATAGTTCGGAGTAGAGTCGTTGGCCACTAAGAGATCGGGCCTGCCGTCATCATTCAGATCGACAAAGAGCGAGACCAGACCGTAATATCCCGGTGCATCGGCTACACCTGCCTTTACACTCACGTCGGTGAACGTACCATCTCCGTTGTTATGAAACAGATGGTCTTGCTCGCCCTTCAATCCGCGCGGACCGCAGAAGACTGGTACTCCGCGATACTGACACGTGTTTGAGACCACGGAGGTTGCACCCGGTGCGGGTGGATTGCTGAAGTCGTATTTGGTATATCCGGGAACAAAGAGGTCGAGCCGCCCGTCGCCATCATAATCACCAAACGTAGGGCTGGTGGACCATGTACCGAGGGCCACTCCGGCCTTTTCTGCAACGTCGGTAAATGTGCCGTCGTGGTTGTTGTGGTAAAGACGGTTTTTGCCCACGTTGGTGACGTAAAGGTCCGGCCAGCCGTCATTGTCATAGTCGCCCACAGCTACGCCGACGCCCCAGCGATCATTCGTGACTCCGGCCCTCTCAGCAACGTTGGTAAACGTTCCGTCGTGGTTGTTGTGAAAGAGCGCAGCATGGGGCGGGGGCGCCTTTCCGCTCATTGCATCGTAAGTTGAGCCGTTTACCAGATAAATGTCCAGCCAACCATCGTTGTCATAATCGAGCAGCGCCACACCACTGCCGAGCGACTCGACAATATACTTCTTTTCCGGAGTGCCAACCACATGCTGCCATGACGCCAGCCCTGATTCTTTCGTGATGTCTCTAAAGACAATCGGACCGTGGTCTACAAACCCGCCTGCGGTAATGGGCCGGTGCTCGGCATCATAAACCGGAGCAGCAGCAGCTCCTGTGCTTACGCCTCCCATCTGTGCAGCAGCACTCAGGACGCATCCAAGACCCGCCACGGCTGCGAAGGCCCTAATGTGCACTGTTTTTGATGGAAATTGCATCGCTTGCCTGTTGCGCTACGGCCTCGCTGGCCTGCCTCTGCAAGCGGCCGTAGGTACGTATCTCCTGCAGGGCCTCGGCAGTCTTGCCCTCGGCCTTGTATACCGAAGAGAGAAGGAAGTGGATGGAAGGCTCGTCAGGAGAATCTTTTTCTGCCAGAAGCAGGTCCGCAAGTGCTTCGTCTGGCTTGCCCAGCTTGATGAGCGCACGCGCGCGGTCCACATGCGCCTGCATCAGGCCAGGGCACCGCTCAATCGCCTGATTGACTTCCGTCAGGGCCTCCTGCGGGGAAGCATTCGCTTCCAGCATGGCATTGGCCAGCTTCCAGCGCACGGTGCAGTTGCCTGGATTGTTCGCCAGTTCGGCCCGGAACTCCGCCTGTGCTGACTCCCACTTTCCCGTCACCCAAAAGACATTCCCCATGTGCTCATGCATCCCCGGCTGTTTTGGAGCAAGGTCGATGGCCTTCTTGTATTCCACAAGTGCACCATCGTAGTTCTTCATGCTCTCATCAATTTCACCCGCAACCATATGGGCCATGGCCGAGTCGGGATCAATCTGGTTGATGCGTCCCAGAGCGTCTTCTGAAAGCTGAAGATAGGTCTTACCCAGCAGATACCAAGCCTGCTGGTCTTTTGGATGGCGGTCAAGATAGCTTCTTAAATACGGTATAGCATCATCCAGGCGCTTCAGATTGACCAGCGTGTGCGCCAGCGCCATGGTTGCCGTATCGTCGTTTGGATTGGCGCGGACTGCCGCTTCCAGCAGCGGCTCGGCCTTGGAGTCTTCACCCATCTGTGCATAGCTCAGCCCCAGCAGCGCCGAGGCCGTCGGCATCGCAGGGTTGAGTCTCAGCCCTTGTTCCAGCGCCTGCACCGCATGAGGATAATCGCCCTCATTGAAATACAGCATCCCCAGATTGTTGTAGGCCGGCGCAAGATGTGGTGCCAGCTTCACCATCGCGCGGTATTTCTGGATCGCCGTGCTATTGTCTCCACGCTGCTGCGCTGCTTTGGCCTGTTCATAAAGCGATTGCACCTGCGGCGTCACTTCCTCTTCCGCAGTTTGCGCGCAGCAGAAGCGGGCCGCCAGAAGCAGACAGCAGAAAAATAGAAGCACCACAGATTTCCGGGGATTCATCGCTGTGCCATTATTTCTGACCCAACTCAGCATGTGCAAGAAAGAAAGGGCCGGACCGTGGTGGACGGTCCGGCATGGAGGCAAGTGTTTCATGGTGGAAAGACGCTGACCACAAAGGCCCCGGCCAGCGTCCGTTGCCCGTTAAAACTCCAGCCGGAACATCACCTGTCCTTGCCGGTTGCTATTGTTCTGGCCCGCATTTTGCGCCAGCCCGAATGTGCCATCACTGATGTTGTTGTCTGGCCCATTAAATTGCACGCGGTTGAACAGGTTGAAGTAGTCCACCTGCAGGATGCCCTGGAAGCGCTCGCCAAAGTAAAAGTGCTTCCGGACGTTGGCATCTTCGTTATAGTAGGCGGGGTTGCGGAGTTCGTTATAGTTCCGTATGGAGTTGCCCAGCGTAAACAGCGGAGCGGCAGTAAAGGCGCTCGGGTTGAAGATCTGGGCGGAACTGATCTTGCCCAGGAAGTAGTCTCTCTCGCGGTTGTAGGAAGCCGTGCTGAGCTTTACGGCAGGGTTCCTGTTCGGGCGTTCCCCACCCCCGTTTGGATAGGGGAAGGACAGGTTCTGGTATACACCAAACGGAGTGCCTGACTCATAATCCGTGATCCAGCCCACCTGCCAGCCACCCAGGATCTGTCCGGTCACTCCCTTGTTGTTGAAGAAACGCTTGCCGGGACCAATCGGCAGCTCATAGGTACCGCTGACTTTCAGGGTCTGCGGAGGCGCACCACTGGTGGGCGCCCACTCCAGTTTCTGGTTGTATTTGTTCAGCGCATTCGAAATAAAGCTGGTGAACCCGCTGCTCGTGTTGTTGTATTCACGCGCAATCGTATATCCAGCCAGGAATGCAAGCCCATGCGTGAACCGCTTTTCCACCTGGAGCTGCGCGCTCTGGTAATACGCTGTGCCATAGCCTTCAAAGTTGTTGAAGATGAATCCATATTGTGGATACGGCACCAGGGCCTGCGCTACCGTCGCCGCCGAGCCAAAATCATTGGCAAAATTCGGATAAGGCATCTGATAGCCCTTGGCCTGTGCTGAACCATCGGCGAAACTCAGGTTTAGATCATTACCCAGAGCAAAGTATTTCGGATCCAGCTGGTTGATGGAATTCAACTGGCTGGGCAAATGGATTTCCCGGTTGCCTACCCAGGCCGCGGTCAGAAAGATGTCATAAGGCAGTTCGCGCTGCACATTGACGTTCCACTGCTGGCTGTAGGGAGCAAAGCCGTCTGTCGAGCTGAAGGCATCAATCTGCACACCTCCAATGCCGAGCGTGGGGCTGAAAGGCGTCGGCCCGGGATTCGGCATCGTGCGGGTGTCCCAGCTGCCGTATGCGGAAACATTGGTCCCGGTCGAACTCTGGGCGAAGGACCCTACCAGGAGGTTCCCATAGTTCACCGCCACCTTGCTGGTCCCGTATTCATACGCGCCGCCGTTCAGGAAGGCAACGCTGTAGCCTGCCTGCAGCACGGTTTTGTCGTTGATCTGGTAAGCCATGCCTAGCCGCGGCCCGAAATGTCCCCAGTGAATATAGGCACGGTCATAGCCGGCGCACCCGGTGCAGTTCCCAAATTTTGTCAAAGCACCCGGAAGTCCGCCTGCTGCCGGATTGGTGCGCGGATTGTTCGGATCAAAGAAGACCACATTGTTATGCATTTCGGTGAACGGCACCTGAATGTCCCAACGCAGTCCGAGGTTCAACGTCAGCTTTGGAGTCAGTTTGATGTCGTCCTGAATGTAGGGCGACAGGTCCATGTTGCGCAGACGCAGCTCTTGCGAGTTGCTGCGATTGGCCGAGTCCGGCAGACCCAGCAGGTAGCTGGCAAACGAGCTGCCCGTCGTGTCCAGGTTGTTCGGATCGGCCGTCTCCAGATGGCTGAAGGCAAAGTGTCCGCCTGCTGTTTGCTCTTCGTTGTCGTCCTGGTAGGAACGCCGCCATTCGCCGCCGATGTTAAATGTGTTGCGGCCTTTGGTCCACAACCAGTTGTTGACCAGGGCCAGTCCCAGCTTGCGGTTAATCGACTGCAGCCATGCGCCGCTGGTACCCCAGCTCGTTGGTGCATGCTGTCCGTCAAAGGTGATATTGGGCGGAATCACCCCCTCGGCAATCGCAGGAAAGCTGTACTTGGTGATGTTGAACTGGTTGTTGATCTCGCCAATCCACCCAAAGCCCGCCGTCATGACGAGATTGGGTGTGACCGTGTTGTTGTAGGTCAGCAGGAATCCGCTGCCTAGTGCTGGCTCAAACTTCATGCTGTTCAGCGGATTCGGAGCAATCACAAACGGGCTGTAATCAAAGCTGTAATTGCTGAAGCTGTTCCGCCATTGACTGTAGTGCAGTCCCTGCGTCGGAGTCAGGACCTGGTCGATTGTGAATCCCCAAACATGCTGAATATGTGGGTTGATGAACGGGGCATAGCTTTTGTTGCTGTCCAGGCCGCCAATTCCCGTACCCGGACGGTCTGGGTTAGGCAGGTATTGCAGCAAGGACTGCGAATTGCCGCTGATCCTGTTGGAAGGAATCACGTTGGGCGTTGGAACTCCGTTCTTCAGCCCCATAAACTGCTTGCCCGTCGTCGGATCAAAAATCGGAATCTGCTGGCCCGTGCCGCCGTCTACAAAATCCGTGAAATCGCCGGTCTTTTCAAGCGCGCTGGGAACGGTGGAGATTCCCGTGTTTTCGTTGTTCTGCTTGTACCATTCCTGGCTGTAATGCCCAAACGTGCGGTTATGGCCGTCGTAGACCTTCGGGATCCAGATGGGACCGCCTACGGTGAAACCATAGTTATTTTCATGGTCCACCGGGACCTGGCCATTGCCGCCCTGCGCCTTTTCGTTAAAGAAACCGACTGAGTCAAACAAGCTGTTGCGGTTGATCTCAAACAGATCACCATGATACCGGTTCGTTCCCGAGGCCATCTGATAGGTCAGCGCCCCTTGCCCTAAACCGAACTGTGCGGAAAAAGTGGACCGTTCGACCCGGAACTCCTGCACCATTTCGTACGGTGGATTGAAGTTGGTTGTATATCCTTCGGTCTCCGGCTGGGGCGCAGGAACACCGTTGTAGACAATCTCCTGCTCGAAATCCACGCCGCCATTCACACGGTGCGAGAAGGTGTTGCCGGTAACACCAGGGGCAAGAAACTGCAGCTGGTCTACCTGACGTCCGCGGCCTGAGACCTCGACCGGCAGGGCCTTGACCACAGTCGGCTCAATCGTGGATCCAAGCTGGGGCGAGGTCGTGTTCAGGGCAATCGGATTCGCCGTGACTTCCACCGTTTCTGACGTTTCTCCGGTGGCCAGCGTCGCGTTGATGGTGGCCGTAGTGCTGACTTCCACGTTGATATTGTTGATCCTGAAGGTTTTAAACCCCCCTGCATTCACCTCAACCGAATATGCGCCCGGGATCAGGCCCGTGACCGTATAGGTCCCCGAGCTACTGGTCACAGCGTGGTTTTGCACTCCAGTGGATTGGTTGGTAATCGTGATCTGGGCACCCGCAATCACGGCGCCGGTCGAATCCGTGACGGTGCCGGTAATTCCGGCGTTTGCCTGTGCGTGAAGGGTCCGTACGGTGCAGAACTGCAGGAACAGCACACACAGAAGAAGCGCGGTATGCGCCATACACAGGCGCGCACCTTGATGGATAAGGCGTTGCATCCCACAACCTCCAGAGGTCTTGAGTCCGCTGTCTCAGGGCGGCATGAGCGGATAAATTCGATCTTTTGCCGTCCCCTTTCGTCTCTCGCATCTGGAAACGATACCAATCCTTTTGGTATCGTTTCCAGACGAACGCAACTTTAGAAGACCGCCTCTGCGATTGTCAACTGTTTTCTTGGACCGGCCCGCAGCCCATCAAAAATGGGCCGCTCCTGTCCCCGATTTAATAGTTTTTATAGGCTGGATTGAACTTCGGCCGCGGCATGGTGTGAATGAATGCCGAGACATCATAGGCCTCCTGCGGGGTCAGCGTCCCCGGGTGGTTCTGCGGCATGTTATGGATCACAAATGCTGCCATCTTGTTGGGATCATTCATCCCCGCGCCGTCGTTGAAGGAGTCCGGCCCCCACACTGCCGGCAGTACCGGGGGCACGCCGGCACCGTCGCTTCCATGACATCCGGCACACTCCCGGGCATAGACGGCCTTGCCTCGCACCGGGTCCCCTTCCAGCGGCGGCAGTTTTACCAGCCCACGTCCCGGATAAGGCCTTCCCTTCACCTGGTCCCGCGACAGCCACCGGACGTAAGCCACCAGTGCCTGCATCTCTGGACTGTCTTCGGCGGGCGGCCTGCCTGCCTCGCTGCGCGCAAAACACTCCTGGATGCGGTTTTGCAGCGAAATCACATGCCCGGCGCGCTTGTTATACATCGGGAAGAGTCCCGCCAGGTCAATCATGGGTGCAGCATAAGCCGCCGTCCCACTCTGAATGTGGCAATCATTGCAGGACAGCTTGTTGCCCACATACTGGCCCGCATACTTCGGGGTCTCATCAAAAATCTTCTTGCCTTGCTGCACAATTTGCATTTCCCCTGCCCTGTTTTCTGCCGGGGACGCCTGTCCGGCGGACCTTTGCGTTCTACTCCGCGAACATCCGACACCGGACAGGCACAGAAGAGAAATCCCCAACCACACAACCAGCATGGCGACGGTGCGGTTCACTCCGACCATCTCACTTGCCCTCCGAATGGGCTGCTGCCGGGCGGAAGCCGTATTCGTGATAGATGGCCTGCGCCTCATCGCTCTTCAGGAACTCAAGCCACAACGCCGCATTTTCCGGATGCGGAGCATTCCGGACCTTTCCGGCAGCGTAGATGGCCGTCGTGTTCTGTTCTGCCGGAATCGCGACTCCCTCGATAGGATTGTGGATGCTTTCCTGAAAGCGGACCTCCGAGCTCCAGGTCACGCCTGCATCCAGTTGCCCGCTCAGGATCCTCATCGGTGTCTGGCGGTGGTGGATCTCGGTCAGCCTGGTGTCTCCGCTCTTTACTTTGTCCTCATACACACTCTTGTACAGAGGCTCGCCGCCAGCTTTGCGCAGCGATGCGGCAATCTGCTTTGCCACGCCTTCCCATTCGGGATTGGGCATGGACAGGCGTACATCAGGGCGTCCCAGGTCATTCAATGAATGGATGCCTTTGGGATTGCCCGCACGCACCATAATTTCCAGATCGTTCGTCGCGTATTCCACAACGTCCTGCACCTGGCCGTCTTTCTGCATTTCCTGCAGCACCCGCGCTCCTGCTTCATACACGTCAGGCTTCACCTGCAAGGTGAGGTTGCCCAGCGTCAGGATGCCGTCTGCGGCCATCTGTTTCCGCAGGATGCCCGGCGGCAGCGTCTCATAGAAAATATGTCCGCGCAGTTCGGGGTGTCTCTGCTCAAAGGCCGCAATGAGCCTGGGCAAGACAAAAAACTGGTTTCCGCCGATAAAGAGCACCAATTGCGCATCGGCAGGATTGCCATGAAGGTCCGGCACATTGTCGATGTCCGCCACATGAAATTCATATCCTTTCTGGATGGCGGGATTATTGGCCCCCTGGCTCCAGGGAGGCGCAACCTGTGAAAACCCATATACGGCACTGGAAAATACAGAAGCCAATGCCAGAGAAGCTCGAAACAGATTCATCATTGTCTTTGCGTCCTTTGCTGGTCCTTAAACTGTGATGTACGTGTAGTGTCCTTCCGCCTGAAGCAATGCAATCGCGGCCACCATGGAAGCCACAACCAGGACTCCCGGAAGGATGTGAGACAGCATTTCGCGGACAATCTCTTCCGGGTCCTTTGCCCAGTTGTTCCTCTGGATCAGCACACGTGCCTGCTCCTCCGTCGCTGTGTGGCAGCTGAGAAACGTCACCCCGCGCGCTTGCAGCGTCTCCATACTGGTGTCCTGATAAAACGAGTTCTTGTCATTCAGCCTGCTCAGGTCCTCACTCTTGTTGCTTACTGTGCTCTTGAAAAACGGGTTCCTGACGGCAGGCTTGCCGGTGGCAGGATCATTTACCTTCAGCCATGCGCCGATCTCATATTTTTCCCAGATAAAATCGTCGTAGTTCAGCAGGTTCGCCGGACCATGAAGCGCACCCACGACCTTGATCTGCGTAGCCGGAACATTGAAGCCAAAGCGCAATCCATTCAATGAGTTCTTGATATTGTTGAGGAACTTTCCCTCGCCGATCTGGGTCACGTCATAGACCTGCCGGATGCGCGCTGGCTCGCGGAGCAAGGTTTCAAACTCAGCCAGCTTCCAGTTCTTTGACGTCCAGACCAATTGAGCATGGCCCTCCGCTGCGGAAGAAAGAGCGCCCAGCGCCGCAAGTCCTGCTGTTGCTGAGGACACAAATGTCCTACGGCTCATGTTTTGCATGTGTTTTCTCCTGTTCGGTTTTGTGTTGTTGTGCTTCCTGACCAGACCTGGCGACCCCAAGGTTCTTCAGGAATTGAAATTTGGGACGTTCAAAGCGCTCCTTCAGATTGGAAGACCGGCCGCGCCAGAAAATAAACAGCAGGAGAAGGGCCGTAATGGCCCCGATCAGACCGGCAATCATGGCTCCATCTCCATTCCCATCTGAGCGTGCGTGACGCCTTTCACAGTTGCCGGCGCAGACGGACTGGGTCCCTGATACAGCGAGCGAATGTAGTAGGTCACCGCCTGGATCTCGGCCGGGGTCAGCAGCGGCCACGCCGGCATCCCGCTGCCCGGCACTCCTTCATGGATCGCCCGCGCTCCTCCGTCATAGGAAGGCAACATCTCGTGAAAGTTTGCAGGCCGGGGAAGAAATTGGGCTGCATCCGGGCCGTCCCCTCCTCCGGACTCACCGTGACAACGTACACAGTGGGTCTCAAAAATGCGCTTGCCTGCTTCCATCAGGACCTCGGTTGAGGCCCAGAGCTCGTCCGCAGGCAAATCCGAAACACGGGCCAGTGTCTGCACATATTCGCCAACAGCCTTGAACTGCGCCGGGGGCAGATCGTTCCATGCCGGCATGGCCGTACCTGGCACGCCATTCTGCAGAGCGCTCCAGACGGTTTCTGGCTTTAACAGAAAACCCCTCAAATTGAATGCCACAGGACGCAAGGCGCGCCCGCCGGGAGAATCGGCACGTCCATCCGCTCCATGACAGCCTGAGCAGTTTGCCAGATACACGGCCCGGCCCTCCTCCAGTTCTTCTGCGGGAAAATTCCGGGTATCGTCATGCACTTGCATCGGCATCCATGCAACACTTGCGTTGCCGGCAGCAGGAGCGGCCCTCTCGTCCTTTGCGGCTTGTGCTGCTGCTCGCCCGAGCGACTCCACATAAGCAATCAGGTCAAGAGCATCCTTGGTAGGCCGGTCCGGACCACCCTGGAAGAGCCACGGATACCCTGGCATCACAGAATCGGGGACTACGTAGCGCGGATCATAAAGATGGACCAGTTGCCAGTCCTTTGTACGCTTTCCGGATTCACGCGCGAGGTCCGGCCCGATCCGTCGCGTGCCCCACATCTGCGGATACTCCTCTTGCGTCTCCCATGCTTCCGTCGGTCGGCCAAAGCGCCAGCGGTCGGCGGGCGTAAAGCGCACCTGCTCGGTATGACAATAGGCGCAACCATTCTCGCCATAAAGGACCTCGCCGTGCTTTTCCTCGGCCGACAGGCCAACGCGCACTCCGGAGGGTGTTGTCTCGACGATTTTTCGGTGTAACCGTATGGCCGGAAAGACCCCGAGCGCAAGAAAGGAAAGGACGAAGAAGACCAGACCAGCACCAAAGGTCGCCCCATTCGCCAGGCGGATCCAGATGTCGGCCCTCTGCGTGCCCGGACTTCCGTACTCAGGCGCGGTCCAGCCTGGAGCAGCCTCTTTGCTGCGCTCTCCGCTGAAGAAGCTTGCACCAAACAGGACGAAGCCAGCAAGCAACAGGCCCCCATCAAAGCTTCGGAAGACCCAGTAGCTCCGGGAGGTGCGCACCGACTCCATCCAGGGCAGATGCTGGCGCCATAGATCGGCCTGGACCAGACCGGCTGCGGTCAGGTCCAGCACCATTAGTCCCAACCCAATCACCAGCAGCCAGTATGACCATGCCAGCGCGCGCTGGTTGAGACGCACCCCGGGGACCCTCTGCCATACATGGGCCAGCCCGCCCATCGCAGCAAAGGAGGCAAAGCCAATCATGGCCAGATGTGAATGACCAATGACCCAGTCGGTGAAATGAATATAGCTGTTGAACGCCATCACCGCCTGGATGGACCCCTGGATGCTCACCACCAGATAAAGCACCACGCTGGTCCACACAAAACGCAGAGGGATGTCCCGCGCCACCGCCCCGTCCTTCGCAATCACAAGGGAAAGCAGAAGGTTGGTGACCACCAGAATGACATCAATGCCCTGATAGATGGATGCCACTTCTGAAGCATGTTGTGCCCCCATCGGCAGCGAGGAGTAAACATAATGATGGATGCCGTTCAGCGGATAAACCAGAAACAGCAGCCAGAAACCAATCATCGAGTAGAAATGGCTGTAGATGGGCTTGCGGGTCACCGCTGGAATTACAAAGTATGCAATGGCTGTCGCCAGAGGAGTCACAAAGACCCCCACGGCATCGTGGATCCAGAGTCCGCTGAACGCTGCGCCCATCGCGCCAGGCAACAGATGCGGCAGGATATTGCCTACCGGATACGCCAGCGCAGTAAAAGTCAGCCCGCCCAGGAAATACCATCCGGAAACATAGAGTTCCGAGGCATCGCACTTCCAGAACGGCAGCCCGAACTGGACCACCAGCAGTAACAGACACAGCTCGATCACGGCCGCGACCGCCAGTGGAAATTCGGCCCATTCCAGTGGCTGGCCCTGTCCGGCCAACACCAGACTCCATCCTCCACATACAGCGGCCAGGTTCCACAGCCAGAAAATCGTCCACCCCAGCCGTACGCTGGTGATCGGCCTTCGGGTCAACAACGGGGCCGCATAGTAAAGAAATGCGAGAAAAGCGTTCCCCAGCCAGGCGTAAAGGATCCCCTGCGTGTGGTCATAGCGGAGCCGCCCCCAGGTGTCCCAGCCATGACCACCCAGGAACCCAGGTACGTGGAATTTGACCGATACTGCCAGGCCAAACAGGGCCGAGACCACGAGCCCGAAAAAAGCCGCGATTGCATGGGCCCGGACCAGCCTGACGGCAATCAGTTGACTGCTCTGGCTGCTGCTCATCCCCGGACCTCAAGCGATTGGTTAAAGACCCGAGACGACTGGGCCGTCGTCGGGTCTACATAGCGGACAATCAGCCAGGAGAGCACTACCCCCAGCAGAAGAAGCAGGCCAACAAATAGCCTCTGACGCAAACTCAGGCGATGCACTGGTTGCTCATGGAGTGCAGCTGGATCATTCATCTCTCTTCCTTCATTCCCATCGCATCTTTTGATTTCAAGATGTGTTCCACGTGGAACACCTGTCCAATCGCAATTCCTTATAAGGGATAAGGATCGGGTGCCGGTTCGACGGCAGGTCATGGCTTATTGCGCCTCGGCCGCAATCTGGTGCTCCTCTTCGACACGCGGCCTGCGGATGACCGTTACGCCCTCCCCGGTGAGCAGAAACAATGTGCCTGTATCGCTCTTCAATACTCTCTGGCGCACATCGGGTACTGTCGCCAGCAGCACGGACTGGAGAGGTCCGCGAGTGTCCACGACTTTGCAGGTATGGGCCTGGGAAAAACGCCTGCCGGCATCTCCGGTGGACCGGTCCGGGGAAAAGAGCAGCAGGCCGCTTTCTCCGAAAGGCTCCGCCTTTGTGTAGCTTCCTGCATCAGGGAGCGGCTCCAATGTGGGGTTTGTATACCGCTTCAGCTGGAGCAGGGCTGTCCCCGATCCATCCCGATAGCGGACCAGTACAGCCTGGGACCCGGCGGGCGCGACAAAGTCATAAGCACCTGCTGCGGCGACTTCTGTTTGCGCAAGCCTCCGGATATGTCCCGGGTCTGTGACATCCAGGGCATCCAGCACATGGCCATTTTCTGCCTCGACATACAAGACAGTCTTCCCGTCGCTCGTGTCATATAAGTACATTGCTTCCGGATGCGCCTCCGCCAGCACTGGCCGGGTGTCTGGCGACTCGATCACGATATGCGCTGTGCGCGGTTGTACAGCTGCCTGCGCAGCAAAAGGTGCAAGCACCAGGAGGGACAGGATGGAAGTCTTCATCGTTTTCATGGCTCTACCTCTCTTTTCTGGACCCAGTTTCGCCCCCTTCGGTCCGGCCGTCCAATCGCGATTCTGGATGTCTTATAAGTGGTGCTTACCACCTCTCCGAGATGCTCTTTTGCCTCACAAGAGAGTGCCTGACACAATAGAAGAGGCAATTGCTTCTCAAAAACCTGAAGCAACTTTGAGGTTTATGCGTCCGGAGCTGGAGCAGGCAGTCACCTATTTACAGAAACCCGGCCCTCAGAATGTTCAGGAGGCCATCCGGCTCCTGCAGCAGACCCTTTTCTCTTTCAGCATGAAAATCTGCGGGCACCATCAGGACGCAGAAGACACCATGCAGGACGTGCTGGTCAGCTCACTTCCACATCTGGCAAAGATACGGGAGCCCCGTGCCCTTTCTGTCTGGCTCTATACAGCGGCCAAACGCCGCTGCTGGCGGAAGCGGCGCAAGTCCCCGCATCCATTGCGCCTTCTCACCCTCGAAGAGCTGATGCCCGACAAAGATGAACTGGAGGCCTTGCGCACTGGGGCCTCCTCAGACCCGGAGTCGGAGTCGATTCGGAGGCAGGACCTGAAGACGGTACAGGAAGCGGTCCTCGGCCTTCCACTGCCCTACCGTATCGTGCTTGTGCTCCATGATATGGAGGACCTCGATACGGAGCAGATTGCGCAAGTGCTCTCTCTGAAGCCCGGGACCGTCCGCGTACGTCTGCATCGGGCACGGCTGCTTGTGCGCCAGCAACTCTCCCGTCATCGGTCCACGTCCGGAAAGACGGCCCGCAAACGCAGTGCAAAATCCAGGAGCCAGCGTTCCGGACGTGTACCGGCCTGCCACGAAATCTTTGCCAATCTCTCGGACTATCTCGACGGCCGGCTGCCTCAAAAAGATTGCACCGAGCTCCAGGACCACATTGAGGCCTGTCCACAGTGTGTGCTGTTTATTCAGGACCTGAAGAGGGCCATAGACCGCTGCCGTTCGCTGGACCTGCCGACAAAAGACCACCTGGGCGCCGCGCTCCGGCGTCAGCTTACGGAAGAGTATCTGCGCCTGCTTCAGCACCCGTCTTCGCCGCACCCGCTTTGAAATTTTTCTGTAACGTTTTTCCCGCTTTTGTCTTTGTTCGGGTGAACAACACTTTTCAGCAGAAGTGCGGCCCTCCGTGAGCAGATCACCGCTCCGGGTGCCCGCACTGCAGAGGACAGGTGTAGAGTGAACATCCAAAGATTGACAGGTCTACTTGCTTGGAGCTTCCTGCTGGGGGTGGCCGCGGCCAAGGGCCAGCAGGAGACTTTGACCCTGCCACAGGCCGTCCGCCTTGCACTGGAACAAAGTCCGCTGACCGCTGCCTCCCGCGCCGACGTCAGTCTGGCCGAGGCGCGCGCTGCACTCGCCCGCACCGCGCTCTTTCCCCGTCTGGACTTCACCGAGGACGCGACGCGCGGCAATGACCCGGTCTATGCTTTCGGCACCAGACTGCGGCAGCAGCGCTTTACCCAATCTGACTTCGCACTGGACGCGCTCAACCGCCCCTCTCCCCTGGGAAACTTCGCCACCCGATTCACCGGCACCTGGACTGTTTTTGACTGGCTGAAGACGGAAGACCAGGTCCGCTCTTCCGATTTTGCCCGAAAGGGTGCTGCCGCTCAGGATGGTGCCGTCCAACAGCGGGTCGTCCTCGACGTCGTGCAGGCGTATCAGTCAGTGCTTTATGCGCAGAAGCAATCCGAGCTGGCGGACCATGAGTGTGACACGGCACAGGCCCTGCTGGATACGGTACAAACTCGGGTCAGGGCTGGCCTGGCCGTCGAATCTGACCTTATGGCTGCGCAGGTCAATCTGGCCCAGAGGCGCCAGGATCGGATTGCCGCTGAGGGCGATCTGGACACGGCCTGGTCGGAACTGGAAACCGCCATCGGTCATCCTCTTGTTCCACGCCCTGCCCTGCAACCGATTGTGCCCCGCCATTTCCCCGCTGGCGTACTCGCCGATGAAATCGCTTCCGGGCTCAAGGCACGTCCCGATCTTCGCGCCCTGGACGAAGGGCTTTCCGCCCAGCACGCTGCGGTGAAAGCTGCGAAAGCCAGCTTTGCCCCGGAGATCAAAACTTATGGGACCTGGGAAATGGACCGCCCCTCTTTTGCCGGACCCGGCGGAAACAACTGGGTGGTGGGTGTCCGCATGGACCTGGACATTCTGCCTCTGGCAAAACGTGCGGACCTGGCAGAACAGGTCGCGCTGCAGCGCAAAGCGCAGGCCAACCTGCAGGCTGCGGAACAACAGCTCCGCCTGGCCATCAGCCGCGCCCACTCCCAGCAGCAGACCGCGGCCCGTTCACTGGAGACCGCGCAGGCCGCCCTGGAACAGGCCGCTGAGGCACTGCGCATCACGCGCAACCGCTATGAGGCCGGACTGGCCACCATCACCGATCTGTTGCGCGCCGAAGATGCGCAGCGGCAGAACCAGAACCAATATTGGTTTGCTGTGTACAACAACGCGATGGCGCATGCCCGGTTGCTTTATGCGACCGGATCTCTCACGCCTGGATCCACGGAGGACCTGCAATGAAAGCCGTTCTCTTTTCCTCCCTTGCCTTGCTGTCCGGCCTGGGTTGTCATGGACCTTCCCCGGCCTCCTCGTCTGCGTCTTCTGTCGTCCGCGCTCATGAAGTCCAGAGCCGCGCAGTCGAAGCGCCGCAGTGGGTGCGTGTGACGGGAACCATTCATGCCCGAGACACGGCCGTCATCTCGGCCCAAATCTCCGCCCGCATCCTGAATGTTCTGGTGCGCGAAGGAGACACTGTACATGCCGGACAACTGCTGCTGGTTCTTGATGACCAGACCCTCCGCGCCGGCACGGCCCAGGCGCAGGCCGCCCTGGCTGCTGCCCGGGACCAGCAACAGGCCGCGCAATCAGAGGCCGACCTGGCCGTGGGCACTCTGGCGCGTTACAAGCTTCTGCAACAGGAGAAAAGCGTCAGCCCGCAGGAGTTCGATGAGGTGGAAAAACACGCGCAGGCAGCGCAGCAGCGCCTCTCCGCCTTGAAGGCGCAGGTCCAGGCCGCCCAGGCCGTGCTGCAGGCCGCAAGAACCGAGCAGGACCATGCTCATCTGCGTGCTCCTTTTGCCGGTGTGATCACCCTCCGGCTCGCAGACCCGGGCACGCTCGCCCTGCCCGGAGCACCCCTGCTGCAACTGGACAAAGCAGGGCCGTTGCAACTCGACATTCACGTGGATGAGTCGCTGATCGCTGCTGTGCATCCGGGCCAGAGTGTCCCGGTAGAGGTCCCAGGAGCGGGCGCAAACAAAATCACAGCCACGGTCGACCGCACCGTTCCGGCTGCCGACCCCTCCACCCGGAGTTTTGTTGTCAAGCTCAATCTGCCTCCCTCCCCAGGACTGAAGCCGGGCATGTTCGCCTCCGCATGGATTGCGAATGGAACGCACACCGTCATCACGATCCCGGAGACGGCGCTGGTGACCCGAGGGTCCCTGTCTTACGTCTACGTGGTGGACGCGCAGGGAACTGCACAATTGCGCTATGTCACCACAGGGAATACCTCGGATGGGTCCGTCTCCGTCCTCTCCGGGCTCAATTCTGGCGAAACCCTCGTGGATGCCCCCGGCGACCAAGACCTCTCTGGGAAGAAGATTGAGGTGCTGCAATGACCCAGAAGCTGGGCGTGGCCGGTCGTCTGGCCCGCACATTTCTTCCGTCCCCGCTGACACCACTCCTTGTCCTCGCATCGTTGATGCTGGGCCTATGGGCCATTCTCGCCATTCCGCGAGAAGAAGAGCCGCAGATCGTCGTCCCGATGCTCGACATCATCACGACCATGCCCGGGGCCTCTCCGGCTGAAATCGAGCAGCGGGTCACGGTCCCAATTGAGGGCCTCATGCACGAGGTCCCCGGCGTTGAGTATGTGTACTCGACCTCAAGCGCAGGGAAGAGCCTGGTGGTGGTCCGCTTTCTCGTCGGCACTCCCCAGCAGGAGGCCCTCGTCCGGGTTGATGAGAAGCTCAACTCCGGCCAGGAGCACCTTCCGCCGGAAGCCTCCCGGCCGCTGGTCCGCGCCCGCTCGATCGACGATGTACCCATCCTGTCGCTGACCCTTTGGGGAGAGCATTACGATGCTGGCCAGCTTCGCCAATTTGCCGATGAGGTGCAGTTCCAGGTCCGCCAGATTCCGGATGTCGCCGAGACCGACGTCATTGGGGGGCAGCCGCGGGAAGTACGCGTTCTTCTTGACAGTGGAAAACTGGCCGCTTACGGCATCTCTCCAGCCTCAGTACTCGCACACTTGCAGGCCGCCAATGCCCGGGTGGATGCTGGACAGTTTGCGCAGGACAACCGGCTCATTCGTGTTGATGCAGGAAATTTCTTCTCCAGCAGCCAGGAGGTGGGTGATACGGTGCTGGCCGTAGACCACGGCCGTCCCGTTTCACTGCGCGACGTTGCCAGTCAAATCCTTGACGGCCCGGCAGAGCCTTCCAACTACGTACTTTTTGGCACGGCCAAGGCCGGCGGAGGACCGCAGCAATGGCCTGCAGTGACCATCACCGTGGCCAAACGTAAAGGCACAAACGCCACCGTCATTGCCAATGCCGTGCTCCGGCGAGTACAGGAGATGCAGGGCAGCTCGCTCCCCGCTGACCTGCACATCACAACCACACGGGACTACGGGGTTACGGCCAAACAAAAGTCGGACACTCTGCTCGAACATCTTCTGCTGGCCACCTTTTCCGTCACCCTGCTGATGGCGCTTGCCCTGGGATGGAGGGAATCCGGGGTTGTATTGCTGGCCATCCCTGTCACGCTTGCGCTCACCCTGGCCGTCTTCTATTTCCTTGGCTACACGCTGAACCGCGTCACCCTCTTCGCCCTCATCTTCAGCATCGGCATTCTTGTGGATGATGCCATCGTGATCGTGGAAAACATGGTGCGCCACTTCCGCCTGCCGCAGAATGCAGGCCGGCCGCTGAAGGAGGTGGCCATTGAGTCCGTCGCAGAAGTAGGAAATCCCACCATCCTGGCGACGTTCGCCGTCATCGCGGCGATTCTGCCGATGGCCTTTGTGCATGGCCTCATGGGGCCGTATATGCGCCCCATTCCCGTAGGGGCCTCGGCCGCCATGCTCTTTTCTCTTCTGGTGGCATTTGTGGTGTCTCCCTGGGCGGCGCTCCGGCTGCTGGGCAGCCATCTGCAATCCTCTGACAAAAGAGCAGGGCAGCAGGAAGGCTGGACCACACGGCTCTACCGCCGCATCATGTCCCCTTTGATTTACAACAGGCGCACCCGCTGGATTTTTCTGGCTGGGGTCGTCTCCCTGCTGCTGTTGGCCATGGCCCTGGTACCGCTCCATCTGGTCCTGGTCAAAATGCTGCCTTTCGACAACAAGAGTGAATTTCAGGTTGTCCTGAACATGCCCGACGGCACTCCCCTTGAGCAAACTACGCGCGTGGCGCAGGCCCTCGGCAGCTATCTTGGCCAGCAGCCTGAAGTTTTGGACTACCAGATCTATGCCGGAACGTCCGGCCCCTACAACTTCAATGGACTGGTGCGCCACTACTACATGCGGCAGGACGCCAACCATGCCGACATCCAGGTCAACCTGCTGCCCGCCAACCAGCGCCGACTGCAAAGCCACCAGCTTGCCAAACGCCTGCGTCCGGAACTGGTAAAGATTGCCGCCGCCTATGGCGGCCGCGTTCAGGTCAGCGAGGTCCCGCCCGGACCTCCCGTCATCCAGACCCTGGTTGCTGAAATCTATGGCCCGGACCTCAGCGGCCAGATCCAGCTGGCCCGTAAAGTGAAAGCCATCTTTGCGAGCACGCCCGGAGTCGTGGACACCGACTGGTATGTGGAAGATCCACAGCCCAAACTCATCATGCAGGTCGATGCGGCCAAGGCCGCCTTACATGGCATCTCTGTCTCAGATGTCACTCAGGCCCTGTCTCTGGCCGTTTCCGGCGCCCCGGCCGGTCTGCTGCACACGCAGAACACAAGAGAAATGGTCCCGCTCGTAGTGGAATTCTCCCGTCCAGAACGCTCCTCGGAGCAGGCCCTGGAAAGTATCCAACTGCGCAGCTCGGACGGCACTCTGGTCTCTCTGCGCGAACTCGTGAATGTACGGCAGACCACCCTTGGGCCCTCCATCTACCACAAGAACCTGCGCCGTGTGGTGTATGTGACCGGCGACGTCTCCGGGGATGAGGAGAGTCCCGTCTACGCCATCCTGAAGATGAACAAGCAGCTCGATGCGCTGAAACTCCCGGCCGGATATACGCTGGCCCGCTACAATGCCAACCAGCCGGAATCCACCGACCACTACGCCATGAAGTGGGACGGGGAATGGCATATCACCATCGAGGTCTTCCGCGATCTGGGCCTGGCCTTCGCCGTCGTGCTCGTGCTTCTTTATGTGCTCCTTGTGGGCTGGTTCCGTTCTTTCGCGGTTCCGCTGATCATCATGGCCCCCATCCCGCTGACGCTGGTCGGTATCCTGCCGGCACATGCTATGACGGGCGCATTTTTTACCGCCACCTCCATGATCGGGTTCATCGCCGGGGCCGGAATCATTGTCCGCAACTCCATTATCCTTGTTGACTTCATTGAATTACGTCGACGCCAGGGCCTGCCTCTGGCTGAGGCCGTGGTGGATGCCGGGGCCGTCCGCTTCCGCCCCATGCTTCTGACGGCCGCCGCCGTGGTTGTCGGGGCCGGAGTGATTCTCACTGACCCCATCTTTCAGGGCCTCGCACTCTCCCTGATTGCAGGCGAGGTGGCCTCCACCCTGCTCTCTCGTCTGGCCGTGCCGGTGCTTTATTTCATGTTGCACGCACGAAACCCACATTCTTCTCAACCGTTCACAAAAGGAGCTACTGCATGAATCTGGAACGCAGCCTTCGTCTTCTTGCAGGTATGATGATCTTGTTCTCCCTGGCGCTGGCCCACTGGGTATCGCAGCGCTGGTTATGGCTGACCGCATTTGTCGGCCTCAATCTGCTGCAATCGGCCTTCACCAACTGGTGCCCGGCCATGTCCATCTTGCGCTCCCTGGGCCTTAAGGATGCGTGCCCGGCACCGGAAAAAAAGAGGCTTCTCCCTTAGGTCTTTCGCTCGTTCACAGGACCCTGCCTGGGCAGCGCGCCCAGGCAGCAACAGGAACCGCAAGCGTGAGGTAAAAATGAACGCACTGCTCCTGCACCGGATCCACTTTGCCTTCACCATCACGTATCACTATCTCTTCCCGCAGTTGACCATGGGACTGGCCCTGCTCATTGTGGTTTTAAAGACACTCGCCTTGCGCAGCCACGATGAGCATGCTGCGCAGGCAGCACGCTTCTGGGCAAAGATCTTTGCCGTCAACTTTCTGCTGGGCGTGGTCACCGGTATCCCGATGGAGTTCCAGTTCGGCACCAACTGGTCGGAGTTTTCACGCCGGACCGGCAGCATCATTGGCCAGCCTCTGGCCATGGAAGGCGTCTTTTCCTTCTTTCTGGAATCCACCTTTCTCGGCCTCTTTCTCTTCGGAGAAAAACGCCTGCCTCGCTGGGCCCACTGGGCCTCGGCCTGCATGGTATGGCTTGGCTCCTGGATCTCAGGTTTCTTCATTATTGTTACCGATGCCTGGATGCAGCACCCTGTCGCGTACCGCCTGCTGCCGGACGGCACTTTTGAACTCACAAGCTTCTGGAAACTTCTTCTGAATCCCTGGGCCTGGCTGCAGTATGCGCACAATATGTGCGGCGCTGTGGTTACTGCGGCGTTTGTCATGTCCGCAGTCGGGGCTTTTTATCTGCTCGAAGGTCGCGACCTTGCTTTCGGCAGGACCTTTCTCCGCATCGGGGTCACGGCCGGAGTCATCTCCTGCATCGCACAGATCTTTCCCACCGGTGACCTGCATGGGCGCTACATGGCGAGGCACCAGCCAGCTGCCGTTGCTGGCATGGAAGGTCTGTTTCACACAGAAAAGGGAGCACCGATTGTGATTCTGGGGCAGCCCGACTATGAGCAAAAACGCATTGATAATCCGTTGGTCGCCAATGATGTGCTCAGCTTCCTCATCTATGGAACAACATCGGCCGAAGTCAAAGGTCTGGACGAGTTCCCACCCGATCAGTGGCCAACCACGCTGCCTCTGCTCTTTTACAGCTATCACATCATGGCCGGCCTCGGGACCTACTTTGCGCTGCTGATGAGCATCGCTGCCTTCCTGTTATGGCGCGGCCGCCTCTACCAGACGCGCTGGGTGCTGTGGCCGCTTTTGTTAAGCTTTCCTCTGCCCTACATCGCCAATACGGCCGGATGGATGACTGCCGAAATCGGCCGCCAGCCATGGCTGGTTTACGGGCTGCTCCGCACCTCACAGGGATATTCCCTCCATGTTTCTTCCGGCAACGCCCTGTTTACTCTGCTTGGCTTTCTCGGCATGTATAGTGTGCTCTCGATCCTCTGGATCGTACTGGTCTATCGTTTTATCCGCACCGGTCCCGGCATCGCCACTCCGGTGGCCAGCAGCCTCACCGCTTAAAAGAAAGGAGAAACAGGATGGGGACCCTCTGGTTCTGGCTTGTGGCCATCATGCTTGCAGCGTATGTTGTCCTCGATGGCTTTGACATTGGAATCGGCATCCTCTCTCCGCTGGCGCATAGCGAAGAGGACCGCCGCGTCATGCTTCGTTCCATCGGTCCAGTCTGGGACGGAAATGAGGTTTGGCTTCTTGCTGCTGGCGGAACTCTGTATTTCGCATTCCCGCTTCTTTACGCATCTGCTTTCAGCGGCTTCTATCTGCCCCTGATGATCGTTCTCTGGCTGCTGATTCTACGGGGACTCGGCATCGAGCTGCGCGCGCACGTAGACAGCACCGTCTGGCGCAGCTTCTTTGATGGTCTGTTTTTTGCTTCCAGCGCATTGCTTGCCTTCTTTTTCGGTGTGGCCCTGGCCAACGTTGTCCGCGGGGTGCCTCTCGGGGCAGACAGATATTTCTTTCTTCCGCTCTGGACCAATTGGCGTATCGGACCGCAACCGGGAATTCTCGACTGGTATACCGTCATGGGCGGAGCGTTGGCCCTCATCGCCCTCACCATGCATGGCAGTCTCTATCTGGCCCTCAAGGCCACGGGGCTTCTGGAAGAGCGCGCGAACAAATGGGCCAGGCACGCCTGGGTGGGCCTGCTTTTTCTCACGCTGCTGGGCCTGCCTGCCACCATCTGGGTCCGGCCCGGCACTCTGGCAAACTACAAGGCCCATCCCTTGCTATTTGCTGTGCCGCTCATGGTCCTGTTTTCCCTTCTGGGCATGCGCCTCTGGTCCAGTAAAGGCAGACCCCTTGCCGCATTCCTTTCTTCCTGCGCTTATTTGATCTTGATGCTGGTGGGGGCTGCGGCAGGATTGTACCCTGTGCTTCTGCCATCTTCAGCAGACCCCGCACGCAGCATTACCCTTTCCGAAGCACTTTCCGGAGCACACGCCATCCGGGTGGGCCTGGCCTGGTGGAGTTTCGGGATGCTCCTCGCCCTCACCTACTTTGCTGTCGTCTACTGGATGTTCCGCGGCAAGGTCTCCTCCAGTGAAGGCGGCTATGGACACTGACTCCTGCGCCGGCGTTGTCCGGGTCACGCGTCCTGAAATACAGAAACCAGGTCGGCCCTCATTTCTCTTCCAGCCAGTCCCGGGCATGTTTTTCAAAGGCAACGCGTACCAGTTGACTGCGGGTGCGCACTCCTGCCTTGTGGAAGAGCTCCTGGATGACCGCCTTGACTGCGCTCTCGGAACTCTGCGTTTTCACTGCGATTTCCTTGTTGGTCAATCCGTCCAGAATTCCCCGCAGCACCTCGCGCTGCCGCGGCGTCAGATGTGGCGAGGAGGGCCGTGGCCCGGCGGTCGTCTCCTCTGTTGCCAGTAAGACTTGCATGGTGTCGCGGTCCAGCCACACCTCGCCTTTGGCCACCCGACGAATGGCCTCGATCAACTGTTCCGGAGCGCTGTGTTTCCACAGGATCCCCGCCACACCCGCCTCCAGCGCGCTGCGTGTGGTTCCTGGCGTCATGCCCGCCGTTACCATCAGCACTCGGGCCGTCTCTCTGCGCGAAGCAAGGTCTTTGAGCAGGTCTGTCCCCGCCTCTTCTCCCAGGTCATAGTCCAGCAGAACTACGTCCACCTTTTCCTTGTCCAGATACCGCAGGGATTCACCGATCGTCGCGCAATGCCCCACGACCTCAAAACCGGCCTCGCTTTTGAGCAGCCGCACCAGGCTCTCCCGGAACAGCGCATGATCGTCCACCAGCAAAATGGAGATGGCTGTTTTCACAGGCTCTTCTCCGGTGCCGGAACTGCCGTCAACTCCAGCACAAAGCAGGCCCCATCCGCTACTGGCTGGTAACGCAGTTCTCCTCCAAAGGAACGCATAAAGGCGCGGGAAAGATACAGCCCAAGGCCCGTAGATTCGGCGCTCTGCTGGAAGGGCCGGAACAGTTGCTCAGGATGCGGCACTCCGCCTGCATTGTCTGTAAATTCAACCACCACGCGATGTCCCTCGGCCCGCGCTGCCACCCGCACCGCCTTGTTTTCTCTTCCGTCCAGGGCGCGGATGCTGTTCGTTGCCAGGTTCAGCAGCACCTGCATCAGGCAAGGTCGGTCGGCCCATACCAGAGGGAGCTCCGGCGCAATCTCCCAGCTACCTTCAATCTCTTCTTCCCGCAGCGATGGCCCGATGACAATCCGGAAATCATCGAGCACAGCAGCCAGGTCCACCTCTGCCGTCCGCGCCGAGGATTGCCTCAGGTCCACGTCCGCAATGCGCTCCAGCGCCAGCACCAGGCTTCCCAAGGCCTCAAAGTCCTGGTTGTCCGTCAACAACCCACTGCGCAGAAGGTTCTGGTGCACCAGCGCGATCGCACCGCATACATTTCGTATCTCATGGGAAACCGCACCCACAGCAATACGCGACCCGGCCAGTAGCTGCTGCAGGCTGGACTCCTCCTGACTGCGCAGTTCTTCCGATGTGTCCAGCACCATCGCCGCCAGTCTTGGGCCGGCGTTTGTGTGATACGTGGAAAAACAGATGTCGGCCAGGAACACTTCGCCATCGTCACGCTGTCCGCGCGTCCGCATTACGGCGCGGAACAGGGGCCGGTCCGGTTCGCGTCGGCAGATGTTCGACAGAGCAGGGAAGTACTGATGCAACGACCGTCCCGCCAGTGACCCCGGCATTCGTCCCAGCATCCGGTGTGCCGCTTCATTGGCCATCAATACTCGCCCCTCTGAGTCGGCGGTGAGAATTGCCGCCGGACTGCTTTCCACCAGTATCTTCAATTGTTCTTCTGCATCACGCCGCGAATCTCGCTCCTGCTCTATGGCGTGAAGGTGCCGCATCACGATCTGCCGGTTGCGGTTGCTCTCGCAGACAAACAGCCCCACGCTGAAAAAGGCAGCAAAATACAGCACGTCGCGGGGCATGCCCGTAGCAAAGCTCCACACAAATGCGTCAAACGCCTCTGTCAGATAGGTGCAGAGGCCCGCAAACACAGCAATCTGCCAGGGCGCCAGCACACGGCCGACCAGCAGCATCGGCAGCAGATACAGGAACCCCAGGGGCAACTCGTTGGTGGAGCGCCAATCCACAAACGCAATGGCCGCGATGAGGAACACGGCCCTCGCCAGGACAGATTTCCGGTTGCCTTGAAACAGGAAGGAAAGCATCTCTTCTGTTATTTCACTCCACACCGCACCAGCGGGAACAGCAGCCAGACCAAAAGATAGCCTGCGGCACCTGAAAGATAGGATGTTCAAGGATTTTTCCTGACCCTACCCTACAAGAGACATCTTTCTTCTCTGCCCGGTTTCGGAATGGCGGCTTTGCTCCGCCCCGTTGACAAATGTTTTTGAGCAGCATCATGAACCACACAAAGTCCACACCAGCCCATCTGTTCCTCTGTTTCGCTGTGCTTGCCGGTATGCTGCTCTGCGGACGTCCATCCTGCGCCCAGACCCGCTACACCTGGGAGCAGGTACGAGACAAGTTCGAGGCCGCCAACCCCACACTGAAGGCTGACGCCCTGAACGTGCAGGAGATGAAGGCCGAAGAGACCACGGCCTACCTGCGGCCCAACCCCACCTTCAGCCTCACCGCCGATGGCACCCAGATTGCTCCCAACAAAGGAATCTGGCAGCCTCTGAATGGCACCTTCATTGTGCCCACCCTCAGCTACCTGCATGAGCGCGACCACAAGCGTGAGCTGCGCCTTCAAAGCGCACAGGAAGGGACCCAGATCGCTTCCTCGCAGCATGAGGACCTGGAACGCAATCTGCTCTTCAACCTCCGGCTCGCCTTCGTCCAGACGCTCCAGGCAAAGGCCATCGTGGACCTCGCCCGTCAGGAGCTGGCCTACTACGACAAAATCATCGACATCAGCCGTGCCCGCTTCCAAAGCGGAGACCTGGCGCAGATTGACCTCGACCGTATCGAGCTACAGCGTGTGCAGTATGAATCTGACCTCCAGACCGCAGAGGTCAACCTGCGCACGGCGAAGATCCAGCTGCTTCAATTGCTGGACGACCGGACCCCTGTAGACCAGTTCGATGTCCAGGGCAATTTCGATTTCTCTGACCAGTTGCAGCCCCTTCAGGCCTTCCACCAGATGGCTCTCGACAATCGCCCCGACCTCCGCGCTGCCCTCCAGTCTGTGCAGCAGGCCGAAACCAATCATAAGCTGGCTGTGGCCAATGGTTCCACTGACCCTACCTTCAGCGGCTGGTACACCTGGAACGCCTCCACCAACAATCCCAATGCCAACCAGACACTGGGACTGAGCGTCAGCATTCCGCTGCGCATCTTTGACCGCAACCAGGGCGAAAAACAACGCACGCTGCTGGACATTGACCGCAACCAGCAGCTGGCAGACGCCACCCGCGCGCAGGTCTTCAGCGATGTGGACTCGGCCTACACCCAGGTCAACAGCAGTCTCCTTCTGCTGCGGCCTTACCGGGAAAAATATCTGGCGCAGGCTGTGCGCGTCCGCGACACGGTCACGTATGCCTGGCAGCACGGCGGGGCCTCCCTGATGGACTTCCTGAATGCGCAAAGCGATTACCGCAATGTGCAGATGGCTTATCTGCAGCTCGTCGGCTCGTATCTTGCGGCGGCGGGCCAATTGAATCTTGCCGTAGGACGTGAGGTGCTCCAGTGATGAAAACCCGGGCCTTGCAACTCGGTGGCGGCCTCGCCATCTGCCTTGCTCTGACCGCATGTGAAAAGAAGTTCAACCCTGCCGATGGGGCGCCTCCGCATGCGCAGGTGATTGAAACCAGCAATCGCGGTCTGGTCCGGGTCGACCATCCCGAGCAGTACCCGCTCACCGCCGCCGGGCAGATCGAAGACGTCAATACGCTGAACGTCACCGGTACCGTCAATCCCGACATCTCCCGCGAAGTCCCCGTCATTTCCCTTGCCAGCGGCCGCGTCGTGGACATTCGCGCGCGCCTCGATGACTACGTCAAAAAGGGCGACCTGCTGCTGCGCGTCCAAAGCCCGGACATCACCAATGCCTACGATACATACCTCAAGGCCGCAAACGACGAGCTGCTGGCCAACAAGGCCTATGTCCGCGCCAAGGACCTCTATGCCCACGGGGCCATTTCTCTCGGAATGCTGGAACAGGCCGAAGACACAGAGAATGACGCCAAGGCCGATCTGAATGCGGCCGAGCAGCAGCTGGAAACGCTTGGCGTCAAGAAGGACCACCCCTCCAGCATCGTCAACGTTTATGCGCCCATCTCGGGCGTCATCGTTGCCCAAAATGTCACCAATGCCGCTGCGGCGGGTGTCACCTACTCCGGGACCCCGAACGTCTTCACCATTGCTGACCTCTCTACTGTCTGGATCCTCTGTGATGTCTACGAAAATGACCTGCCCAAAATACAGTTAGGGCAGAGGGCGCAGGTCCACCTCAACGCATATCCCGATAAGGTGCTGACTGGCCATATCAGCGACATCGGACCGGTCCTGGATCCCACCATCCGCACGGCCAAGGTGCGCATCGAAGTCCCCAATCCGGGCAACCTTCTCCGCCTGGGCATGTTCGTGACCGCAACGTTGGAAAGCAGGCAAAAAGAGCTCCACGCCGTTGTGCCTTCGACTGCCATCCTCCACCTGCACGACCGCGAGTGGGTCTTTGTTCCGGCCGGCAATGGCCAGTTCCAGAGGGTCGAAGTCAATATCGGCAAAACACTGCCCGGCGGCCAGCTTGAGGTCCTCTCCGGAATCCAACCCGGCCAGCAGATCGTAAACAGCGCACTGCAATTGGAAGAGACCGTGGAGGCGCAATGATCCGCAAGGTGGTTGATTTCGCGCTCCAGAACCGTTTTCTCGTGCTGGCCATTGGGGTCCTGCTCTTCGCCTGGGGGATTGTCTCCTTCAAACGCCTGCCTGTCGAGGCCTATCCCGACGTGGCCAACAACTATGTGGACATCATTGCCCAGTGGCCCGGCATCTCCGCGGAACAGATTGAGCAGCAGGTCACCATTCCGATTGAGATTGCCATGAATGGCATCCCCGGTGTGGCCCATGTCCGCTCCTGGTCCCTCTTCGGCCTCTCCACTGTGGAACTGGTCTTCGGCGAAGAGACCACCGACTTTGAAAACCGCGAGCGCGTCCTGGAACGGCTTTCCCAGGTCACCCTGCCGGCCGGCGTTGTCCCCCAGATGGGCACCGACTGGAGCCCCGTAGGCCAGATCTATTTCTATACGCTCGAAAGCACCAATCCCCAGTACGACGTGATGGAGCTAAAGTCTCTCGAAGACTGGGTCGTAGACAAGAACCTGAAATCAGTCCCCGGCGTGGTGGACACAAATGATTTCGGTGGCCCTACCCGCGAGTATCAGGTGCGCCTGGACCCGGACAAGCTTGTCTCCTACGGTCTGAGCATCGCCCAGGTAGAGCAGCAGCTGACCAATAATAATGCCAACGGCGGCGGCAGCTTTATTGAATCCGGCCTGCAGCAGATCAACATCCGCGAAGTCGGCCTGGTGCGTGACATTCAGGACATTGAGAACACCGTCATCACCACCAAAAACGGCACCGCCATCCGCGTAAAAGACATCGCCGTCGTGACCCAGGGGCCGAAGATCCGCCTCGGCCAGTTTGGCCGTGCCTATCACCGCGAAGACGGAAAAATCATTGACAACGACGATGTCGTCTCCGGCATCGCCCTGCTCCAGAAGGGTGCCGATGCCGACCCCGTGCTCGAAGGCATCCATAAGAAAGTCCAGGAGCTGAACGACCATATTCTTCCCCAGGGCGTGAAGCTCGTCCCCTTTATTGATCGCAGCGACCTGATGCACTTCACCACCCACACCGTGCTGCACAACCTCACCGAAGGCATCATTCTTGTTGTCATCATCCTGTTTCTCTTTTTAGGGAATGTGCGTGGCGCCTTCATTGTGGCGCTCACCATTCCTTTTTCACTCCTGTTTGCCGCCATTTGCCTGGACCTGAAGCACATCCCCGCCAACCTGCTTTCCTTGGGCGCACTGGACTTCGGCATGGTTGTGGACGGCGCGGTCGTGATGGTGGAAAACATCGTCCGCCACCTTGGCCACAAGAATGAAAACGGAAGGCGGCCCATCGAAAAAATTGCCGAGGCCGCGCATGAGGTGCAGAGGCCCGTCTTCTACGCCATCGGCATCATCATCTCCGCCTACCTTCCCATCTTTACGCTCCAGGCCGTTGAAGGCCGCCTCTTCAAACCCATGGCATGGACCGTCGCCTTCGCCCTGCTCGGCGCGCTGTTGTTCTCCATGGTGATCGCTCCCGTGCTGGCCAGCTTTCTTTTTCGTAAGGGGGCAAAAGAGTGGCACAACCCGGTCATGGACTTCCTTACCGTGCGCTACCGCAGGAGCGTCCACTGGGCCATCCATCATCGCAGCTTCACCATTGGCGCCGGCGTCGTTGGCCTCTTCCTGGCCATCTATCTTGCCTTTGGCGGCGTCATCGGCTCAGAGTTTCTGCCCCATCTGGATGAAGGCGCATTGTGGGTGCGCGGCACTTTGCTGCAAAGCGCAGGGCCAAGTGAGGGTGTACGCGTCGCCAATGAAGCGCGGCGTCTGCTCTGCTCCTTCCCGGAGGTGACCCAGTGCACCAGCCAGACCGGCCGCCCCGATGACGGAACAGACCATACCGGCTTCTTCAATACCGAATACTTTGTCGACCTGAAGCCAAAAGAGCAGTGGCGTCCCCTCTTCCACAAGAACAAGGACGAACTGATTGCCGCCATGAGCTACCAGTTGGAGAAACAGTTTCCCGGTGTCATCTGGGGCTTTTCCCAGCCGATTGAAGACAACATGGAAGAGGCGGTCAGCGGCGTCAAAGGCCAGCTTGCCACCAAGATCTATGGCGACGACCTTCACCTGCTCGAACAGAAGGCCGAAGAAGTGGCCGCAATCATGGGCCATGTCAGGGGAATCACCGACCTCGGCGTCTTCCAGGTGACCGGCCAGCCCGACCTCGATTACACCGTAGACCGCAAGGCCGCCGCGCGCTGGGGCATCAACGTGGCCGATGTGCAGGACGCCATCCAGACCGCCGTGGGAGGCAACGCGCTCACCCAGGTCCTGCGCGGAGAAGCCCGCTATGACCTGGTGCTGCGCTATCTGCCACAGTACCGTGATACGCAGGATGCCATCAACAACATCCGCCTCCTCTCACCCTCAGGCGAGCGGGTTTCGCTGGCGCAGCTCTGCACCGTCCACGAGGCCGATGAAGGCTCAGAAATCTATCGTGAAAACAACCAGCGTTATGTCGCCATCAAGTACAGTGTGCGCGGGCGGGACCTGGGCGGCGCCGTGGAAGAAGCCATCGCCAAAGTCAACCAGCAGGTCAGGCTCCCTCGCGGATACCACATCGGCTGGGAAGGCGAATACCAGAGCGAAAAACGCGCCGAGGCCCGGCTGCTTATCATCGTGCCGCTTACGGTGCTGTTGATCTTCATCATCCTGTACACCATGTATCAGTCCTTCAAGTGGGCCATGCTGATCCTGGCCAATGTCGCGCTGGCCCGTATCGGCGGACTGCTTGCCCTTCTCATCACAGGCACGAACTTCAGTGTTTCCTCCGGAGTTGGTTTCCTGGCCCTTTTTGGCGTCTCCGTGCAGACCGGCGTCATCATGCTCGAATACATCAACCAACTGCGCGCCCGCGGCCATTCCATTGAAGAATCGGCCATTGAAGGCGCCGTCCTGCGCCTGCGTCCGATTCTCATGACCATGCTTGTGGCCACGCTTGGACTGCTGCCTGCCGCCATGTCGCACGGCATCGGATCAGACTCCCAGCGCCCGTTTGCCATCGTCATCGTCGGTGGCCTGATTGCGGACCTCGTCATGAGCATCTTCATGCTGCCTACGCTCTACGTCTGGATTGCGCGTGAAAAGGACGTTCTGCCGCCGCGTCTGGATGAATTTGAAAACTAGCCGGAATGCCCCGGGAGTGAGGAAAACAACGATGGCCAGACGACCCTCTCTGCCCAGCCGGAAAGGTCTCGCAAGACAATTTGCCAACGCCATCTACTGGATTGGCGCCGGTCTTGTGATGACCTTTCTGCTCTGGACCTTCGCTCTGGTGCTGATGCAGGCCTTCTCCGGGCACAAAAAATAGTCCCGTCCGAAGCGCACCCTGCTGCGGACTAAAAATTTACCCTTGCTGAAAGCTGCACAATGCGCGGTCCTGCACCCTCTGCCGTCTGCAGGGAAGTGATCACGCCAAATGCGCCCGGACCATCATCCACATTCATGTCCGGCACATCGTAATTGCGGTGATTGAACAGGTTTGACACCTCGGCCCCAAACTGTACCGTGGTCTTCTCCCGCACAGACACTGACTTCATCAGGGACATCGCCACCGCTTCCGTCCCCAGGCCAATCACACTGCCCACAGCCGCGTTCCCGAATGTGCCGCTGTTGTTCGGCGGGTCCGCAAAGGCATCTGGGTTCAGATAGGCCGGATCGCCTTCGGCCGTTGTCACGTGATGCAGATACATCGGAACATTCGGCACAAGATTGGCCCGCGTGTAGCCCACGTTGGTCAGCATATTTGTACCCGCCGGGTCCGTCGTCACCTGATAGGGCGTCAGAAAGGGGCCGGACTGCAAGATCACCACGCCTCCCCATTGCCACCCTCCGGCAAGGCCGCGCACGATGCCGCTTTGATGAAGAAACGGCTTGTTTTTCCCAAATGGAAGCTCATAGAGGTACGTCGTCAGAAAGCGATGGCGGCGGTCATAGGCCACATTGCCGTAGTCCAGTCCAAGATGAAAACGGTCCGACGCCATATTGCCTCCAGCACCAGCAAAGGCCGTGGGGTTTGCCCCAGCAGCATTGGAAAGGTCGCGCGTCCACACATAGCTGCTCTGGAACTGAAGACCGTTGGAAAAATGCCGTTCCACGGACACCGTAGCAGCGTTGTAATTGCTCTCCGCGCCATTGATCACGCTCTGAATAAAACCCCACAATGGATACGGCCTCTGCGCTCCGGCCACCGCATACCCTACGGTGTTGGCCGGCACCTGGTTCAGGTCCACCATCGTTTCCAGGTTCGACCCGTGGCTTCCCGTATAGGAAAGACGCAAACCAATGCTGTGCCCCAGGTCCTGTTCGACGGTAAGGTTCCATTGCTCCACGGTAGGGTCTTTGTAATGGATTGGGAAAGCATACTGGAAAGAGGCCCCGCCCGGCTGGTTCAGGTTCGTCGGAAAAGGCGAGGGGAAGGCCAGGGACGGATGACCGCTTCCATCATAATCCTGCCCATAGTAAGCAACATAGCTTGCGCTCACCGCCCATCCGGAAACAAGCGAGAAGCCCAGTGGCTGCTCAATAAACCTTCCCCACCCGCCGCGCACCACCATCCGGTCATTTCCATGCGGACGCCAGGCGAATCCTATGCGCGGCCCAAAGTCAGTTTTGTCCGTATAGCGCAGGGTCTCTGGAATCCCCGCCTGCTTTGCCGTCAAAATCGGCGTCGGTGCAATGGACGCCGCAAAGCCGGGCTGCGTATAACTCAGCGCCTTTTCATTCGGCACCACCACGGCCCCGTGGACCCCATTCTGGAAATAGTCCGGCAGAAACGCCGCCGTATTGTAGGAGGTGTCCTTCAAAGGAGGATGCAACTCCCAGCGAAGACCATAATTGATCGTCAGGCTGGGTGTGATCTTCCAGTCGTCCTGCGCAAAAAACGCATACGAGTGGCCCAGCCCGTTCATCGCCGGATTGTTCACCTGTGCCAGGATCGTGTAGTCCGGATATCCCAGCAGAAAAGACGTAAAGGGATCACCGATCGCCTGGCCCACATTTGAGGACCCGTCAAAGACATACTGCCCCGAACGCCAGCTTCCGAAAACATTGTCATCATGGTCGGTCAGTCGCCGGAACTCTTCGCCAAACTTGAAGGTGTGCCCGTGCTTTGTCCATGTCAGATTGTCCAGGACCTGCACGATGTTGCTCCGCTGCAGGGACGGGTTTCCCCCTCCTGTAGGCATGAATCCGGTAATGGTGAGATTTGGTACCTCCGGGATCTCATCCGGTTGCGGAATACCTGTGATCCCTACGCTCTTCAGATACTCCGCGGAAGTCAGCGCAGTATTCATGCTGGTACGCGTATGCATTCCATTGAAGCCGGCGCGCAATTCGTTGAGCAGGGCAGGGGTGAACGTATAGTTGTAGGCTGCGGTCACTCCCTGGTCTGTCTCCGGCTGGCTGAAGGCCCCGGTTGCCAGCGATCCGGCCGTGGCGCAAAATCCCTGGCAATCGACCACGGGCGCTGTCGTCACCTGCCGGTTTTTGAAGGTAAACCGGGCAAAGATGGATTGCTTGGAGGAGATCGTCTGGTCCAGACGTAGGTCCCCCTGGTTGCTGGAAACAGGGGTAGGAAAATTGGTGCGGTAGTTCTTCTGGTATGCTGCCGCATCTCCGGTGTTTGCCACCGGCATCAGCAGTTTCATCGCCTGAGCAGCCACTGTAGAGACGGGCACCGTGCTACAGGGAATCGGCGTCACACCGTCCGGCTCATACACCTGTGCTATGCCCTGGCTCGATAGATAGTCGCACAGGTTCCCAGCGCGCATTTCATTGGAAGGCACACTGGTCACAATCGGGTCTTCCTTGGGCAGCCGCAGTCCTTCGTAGCTGGCGAAAAAGAAGGTCCTGTTATGGCCATCGTACAGCTTGGGAAAGCTCAACGGCCCGCCCGCGAACCCTCCGAAATCGTTCATGATCAATTTCGGTTTCGTAGCCACAAAAGGATTGCCCGCCTCCAGGATCGTGTTCTCATGGTTTTCAAAAATCCCTCCGTGATAATCATTCGTGCCGCTTCTTGAAGTCGTCGTCACGTCCGCCACGCCGCTGAATTCCGCATTGTTGTTGTTTTCGCTTACGCGGATTTCCGAGATGGAGTTGAAGGAGGGGAACAGCTCATTGATCGGCCCGCTGGTCTCCACATTCACGCTGCTGATTCCATCAATGGTGTAAGACATCAGCGCTGGAGTGGTCCCGGCAATGGCCAGCCCTCCGCTGCTGTCAGTCTGCACGCCCGGCTCCGTCGTCAGCGTTGAGATCGGACTGGTCGAGCCGGCCGATCGCGAATAGATCGCCACCGGAAGGTCTACCAGTTCTCGGCCCGTTTTTGTCGCTGCAATGTTCGAAACGTCCGTCGTAATCACTCCCGTGCTGGCCCCCTGCACCACCACCGTTTCGCTCGATGCCCCGGGATGCAGCGTAGCGTCCACACGCTTGGTCTCCCGCGCCTGCAAATCCACGTCGGAAAATTTCACCTGTTCAAAGCCGGTCGCCATCAGCACAATTTCGTATCTACCGGCATTCAGATTGACAATTGCATAGCTTCCTTCCTCGTCTGTCGAGGCGTTATACACGGCCCCCGTCCCTGTGTTGGTAAGAAGCACCTGTGCTCCACTCACCAAAGCGCCTGTCGCATCCTTCACCGTACCTACAATCGATCCATACGTGGACTGCCCTCGCGCGTTCGAGAGAATGGCGATGCTGCTCAGCACGAAAACACTCAGCAAGCGCTGGGACAGCTTGAAGTTCGTCATGACCGCACCTCCATCGGAATTTGGGTAGAACTCTCCTGTGGCCCGCGCATGGCGGACCCCGCGATGCCGGCGGACTTTCCGTCGCGCCCCTGTTTCTGCCCTGTCCTTTTTTCTTTCTCCCGGCTCGATCTATGGAGTCATCGGGAGGTCCATTCCCGGGTTCTTCGGGAAAAAGTGAAATGGCCGGAGGATGAAGTCATGCCACATCACTGGCATCTGTGGCCAGTCCTCCGGACGCGGCACATGGTGGAAGCCCACCGTATACCAGGCAACAATGTCTCTGTCTTCGATGCTGCGGTTTTTCTTTACCCAGGCCTGAAGACCATCGCTCCCCTTGCTGTTCACCACATACGTGCCGCCTGCATAAAACTCATTGCGGTCATAAGGTGTGACCCATAGCTGGTGGGAAGAAAATCCGGCCCGCTTCTGCGGCCATTCCGTGTCAGGCAGCAGGGATGCCGCCGTTTCCCCCGCCATGATCTCAAAGCCTGTCGGATAACCGTAGGGATCATGCACATGGTGGTTCACAAAGCGCCACATCGCCGGATGCTTCAGGTCCACGTCCATCATCGCCTCGCCTTCTGTCCGCACCATCGTCGGCTGCATCGCCCAGATCACCCGCCGCGGACTGGGATTGTTCGCGGGCAGAGGATAAGGGACCAGTCGGTCGGCCATGAAGGAGTTTTCTGTGCCATCCACATCCAGGTCCAGCCGATAGCTGAAGAAGTGGTCATGGTCCACGCCGTCGACCCCCGGCGCCACTAACTGCCCAAACTCCACCTCCTTACCCTGTTCATCCTTTGCGGCAATCCCATCGGAGAGCGGCCCTTCGGCACTCTGGTCTTTGACCGGTTTTACTTCCAGGATCCCTGTCGCTCCCACGGCGACCTTGATCGATCCGTCCTGCTCAAAGCGCCAGTCCAGAATGTAGTCATAATTGCCGACAGTGGCCACCGTCCGCAGCACCAGCTCCCGGCTGGGACGGCCAAACACTCCTGTGTCATCGTGGTGCCGCCACGCCGGATCTCCCGCTGTGCGCTCAAACAGACAGGCCATCTGTGGACGCACAATCGGTTTCCCGCTTGCGTCGTAAAACGTGGCGCTGAAAAACGTCGCGTAGGCTGGACAATCGATCCCCGCCTGCAAGGGCTTGATCGTGCCAACGCCGTCATACATGAAGTACTCACCAGCATCAATAAATACGTGGGAGTTCCATGTCTCCTCTGGGTCTTGGTATGGCACATACAACTCAGAAAGTGAGCCCTCGTACATCACAGAGCGCCGCCGGCCCTGGTCCTCCAGCGATACCAGATTCAGCACCGTGCCCACGCGCGGATCCAGCCGGAAGCGGAAGTGCCAGTTCTGCCAGGACACCTCGCCATCATGCACCACAAAGCTCGGGCCCGAAGGCTGCAACACCAGGATCGGCTGCGTGTTGGGAAGCGCCGGCCCTCCATCGGCATCGTAGTCATTGGAAGGTGCGGGCATCGGCACGGCCCCGTAATCGCTGAAGCGGACGATCTTCTTTGCATTCATGTCTACGGTGAAAAAAATGCCGCCCACTTCTCGGTCCCACATTCCCGTAGCGCCTTCAATATAAGCGCAGCCGCCCCATCCGATCCGCCGTCCGTCTTGCTCCGGCAGCCCTACGTGCCCCGCCGGCACCGCATAACAGTGCACCAGCTTCAGGTCCGTGATGCCGCGCTTCTTGAGTGCCTCCACGATGCGCGGATCATGCTTGATGGCCTCTTCCACCTCATGCATCTCATCGTCTGTAAACGGCGCCTGCGCATCTTTAAGCTCCCGGAAGGACTCGACCTTGTTACCGGAGATGTCCACCAGCGCCTCATACGACTTGCCTTTGTCAAAGAGCACCACATCGGCCTTTCGCTCGATCGCATCGCCCGGCTTCCAGCCAAGCACATATTTTTTGTCAGGCTCATGCAGCAGGATGCTGGCAAAAATGGTCTTCTCTTCCACGTGCCCGTCCGCACGCAGGATCTTGTACACCGCCCAGTATTCGCCCGGCGTGAGCGCGTCCAGCGGATGATGGACGGCCGGAGGTAGAGAAAAGCAAGTCCCCACCGATACAAACATGACCGCGAAAAAGACAAAAATCCTGCGTGTTTTGACCAGCATGTGCCCCCTTGAAAACGAATCATCAGCGCGGGAAAGATGCAGGAAGGTGTGGAAGAAATTGTCCCGCTGCTGACTCATTTATTTGTGGAGACCAGCTGCGGAATCAACCCTTTTTTGCGACTATGGAGAAAATTTGTACGGACAATTCGCCGCATTTATCCCCTACAGGCGGAAATGCAGGAAAAGCAGACGGAAGGAGGATAGAAAGTGACGGGAACTCTCAGGCCGTGACCAAAGAAGCAGGCCGCACCGGCAGCGGTTTTTCTTTTGCCTTTTCCGGGGCCAGGGTCACCAGTCTCCACGCCGAGCGGTCTTTCAGCAGCTTTGCCACCAGGGCCGTGTGCATCGCGTGCCCGGCACGCTCGGCCACGACGCGGCCCAGAATCTGGTGTCCGGCCAGCGCCAGATCGCCGATCAGGTCCAGCACCTTGTGGCGGACAAATTCGTCTGCAAAACGCAGCGGCCCGTTCACAACGCCCTGCCGCGTCAGAATGACGGCGCTCGATTCGGAAACGCCGCGGATCAGCCCCATATTGCGCAGCATCTGCTCGTCTTCCTTGAAGCCAAAGGTGCGCGCCGGTGCAATCTGTGTTCCGTAGCAGCCCGCCGCCAGGTCTACAGTAAAGGCCTGTTGTCCAATCGGGGTGGGGAAATCGATATGATACGAAACACTGTAGCCCTCGCCCGGATACACCCCAATGAACTTGTCCCCCTCGCGCACCTCTACTTTTTTCAGGATCCGCAGATACTCGCGTTTTCTGCGCTGCGTCTTGACGCCTACCTGCTCGAAAGCCTCAATGTACGGCAGGGCGCTGCCGTCCAGGATGGGAAGCTCCAGATTGTCCAGCTCCACAATGACGTTGTCGATGCCTCTGCCAATCAGCGCGGAAAGCAGATGCTCCGTCGTCGAGATCAGCACACTCTGGCGCATCAGGCTCGTGGCATAGCTGACCTTGGCAACGTTACGGCAGGTCGCCGGAATTTCAAAATTGTCCAGGTCCGTCCGTCGAAAAACGATTCCGGAACCCGCAGGAGCAGGCAGCAGACGCATCCGTACCGCCGCCCCGCTGTGCAGCCCGATACCGGAAAATGCAACCGGAGCAGCAATCGTCTGCTCATAATGCAACAATGGGTCTGGCAAAAAGAACTCCCGGACAATTTTTTCTGCTGTTTTTTCTCAACAACGACATAGACTACTTTGGGACCCGAAAGTTTCGCTGTTGTATTTTTGCCACACCATCGTGGCGGAACCGCATCGCATCCAAAAATGTATATAGGCAGTAAATGATTGAACCAAAAGCTAGTTACTCTACGGATACCCTTCTGAAGGCCGCCCGCGCCCGACAGAAAGAACTGCTCGGCCTGGTCTGCGCTTTCGTTGAAATCGAGTCGCCCAGCGACCACAAGCCTGCCGTGGACCGCTGTGTTGCCTTTGTCGCAGAGCAATGCAGGCATCGGGGTGGCCGTGTCCGCCTTCATCGGCAGAAGCGTTTTGGCGACCTGCTTGAGGCCCGCTTCGGCCCGGAAAAAAGCACACGCAAGCCCATTCTTTTGCTCGGACATCTCGATACGGTCTGGCCCCTGGGGACACTAAAGAGTATGCCCTTCCGCATCGCCAAAGGGCGCGCCTGGGGACCGGGTGTTCTGGACATGAAGGCCGGAGTGGCAATGGCGCTGACGGCCCTCTCCATCCTGGACGAACAGAAGCGGCTCCGCCGTCCGGTCATCCTGTTGCTCAACAGCGACGAGGAAGTGGGTAGCACAACATCACGTCCGGTCACCGAAAGGCTGGCCGCAAAAGCAGAAGCCGTCTATGTCCTTGAGCCTGCACAGGGACTCGAAGGCGCATACAAGACGGCGCGGAAGGGAATTGGCAATTATCGCGTGAGCGTAAAGGGCGTGGCCGCACACAGCGGTGTGGATTTCGAGCGTGGACACAGCGCCATCACTGAACTGGCGCGGCAGGCCTTGCGTATCACCGGTTTTACTGATTTAAAACGCGGCACTACCGTAAATATTGGAACCATTCAGGGCGGCACGCGATCCAATGTTGTAGCAGCCGAGGCCCATGCTGAAGTGGATGTCCGCATCGCGAGGGCCAGAGATGCCGCACGCTTGGAGAAACATTTTCGTTCCCTGCGCGTCTTTGATAACAAGTGTACGCTGCACGTGGAAGGCGGACTGAACCGTCCTCCGATGGAGCGTACTCCCGGTACAGTCGCACTGTTCCGTCGGGCCGCTGCCCATGCCCGCGCGCTTGGATTCGATTTGCAGGAAGCAGCCACCGGAGGCGGCTCCGATGGCAACTTCACCTCCGCGCTCGGTGTCCCCACTCTCGATGGAATGGGAGCGGTGGGAGAAGGCGCACATGCCGCGCACGAATCTATTCTGCTCGAACACCTGGCGCCGCGTACGGCTCTGCTGGCCGCCATGCTGGAATGAGGTCTCATGCTGAAGTTCATCGAATTCGTCCTGCTGGCCGTCTCACTGCTGATTATCTTCGGCCTGGTGGCTGCCTCCCCGCGCACCCAGACCTCTGTTCCGGAGATGACTGAAGGCGCCGAAACGGAGACTCCCTCCTTGCCCCATCTGTAAGACGGAAGTTGGGCACAATCCGCCAAGTGTCGTCCCCACCGAATGGGGAGACCTGCGTGGCTGCCGGTGGGCCCGTCCTGATACCCTCAAATCAGCTATGGAAAAGAAGGAGACGCGCGTCCGGTTTGCGCCTTCGCCCACCGGACTGCTGCATGTAGGCAATGCGCGCACGGCGCTTTATAACTGGCTGGTGGCCCGTCATACCGGGGGCAAATTCATCCTCCGCATTGAAGATACGGATGTGGAGCGTAGCAGGGAAGAGCACGAAACCCAGCTCATCGAGGACCTGCGCTGGCTCGGCCTTTCCTGGGATGAAGGCCCAGAGGTCGGTGGTCCGCATGGGCCCTACCGTCAATCGGAGCGTCTTGAGATTTATCGCAGCCACACAGAACAGCTCCTGCGCGAAGGCAAGGCCTACCGCTGCTTCTGCACTCCGGAAGAGCTGGAGGCCGAGCGCCAGAAGGCGATTGCTGAACACCGCCCACAGGTCTATTCCGGCAAGTGCCGCGCCCTCTCCCCGCAGGACTCCGAGGCCCGCGCCGCAGCAGGCGCCCCTTTCGCCGTGCGCCTGCGCATTCCGGAAAAACCCCTGCGCTTCCATGACATCGTGCGCGGCGAGGTCGCGTTTCCCCATGAGACCGTCTCTGACCCCATCCTGGTCCGCTCCAGCGGCGTGCCGGTCTATAACTATGTTGTCACCATCGATGATGCCCTGATGCAGATCACGCACGTCATTCGCGGCGACGACCACATCTCCAACACGCCCAAACAGGTGGCCATCTATGAGGCCTTCGGATGGCCGGTACCGGAGTTCGCGCACCTTTCCACCATCCTGGGCAGCGACCGCGAACGCCTCTCCAAGCGGCATGGCGCTACCTCGATTGCCAGCTTCCGGGAGATGGGCATCCTGCCCGAAGCGCTGGTCAATTATCTTGCCCTCCTCGGATGGGGCCCCGAGGGTGGCACACGCGAGACCTTTACCGCTGAGGAACTGGTCCACGAGTTCCGGCTGGAGCGCGTCACGGCCTCCCCGGCGGTCTTTGATTTCGACAAGCTCCACTGGCTGAACCGGCATTACCTCAAGCTGGCCGACCCGGCGCGCCTTCTCCATCTGGCATGGCCGTATTTTGAAAAATCTGGCTGGTTGCCGGCCCAGGACCACGCTGAGCAGCAGATCGGGGCCTGGTTCGCGAAACTCGTAGCGCTCTTTCTGCCTTCGGTCGACTGCCTGGAACAGCTGCCAGACAAAGCGCGTTTTCTCTTTCATCTGGATGTGGAGGCCGCCCGCACTGACCCGGAGAATACGGCCATTCTTCAGACGGAATCCGCACAGAGGGTCCTGGCCGCCTTTGCCCAGCGCCTCCGCGAAAATGCCGCACCGCTCACTCCGGAGGTCTTTAAAAGCTGGATGAACAGCATCAAGGCAGAAACCGGAGCCAAAGGGAAGGACCTCTTTCATCCCGTGCGCATCGCGCTCACCGGAGCACACTCCGGCCCTGAGTTCGACAAGCTCATTCCCCTCATGGAAGAAGGCAGCCAGTGCGCGCTTCCCACCCATGTGGCCAGCGTACGGGAGCGAGTGGAGCGGTTTCTCTCGCAATGAGCGCCCTCCTTCATCCCGAGTTTCCGCACCGCTGGTCGGCCGAGGTCCTCGACCGGCCTCCGCTGATTGCTCCCGCGCGACAGTTCGTCTACCCGCAACAGGTGGAGGAGGTCGAACGCGGTGCCCTGCAGCTGTTGGTCCGGCCCGCCACCGGAGCGCCCTTTCTGGCCACCTGCGCCCGAGGCTTTGCCGATCCGTCAGTGCCACATGGCCTGTGGAGCTGCCCTCATCCAGACTGGCTCTGCGCTGCCTCCGGAGGCTACGTTTACCTCATCCATACGCTGCAGCCCGAAGAGTGGCAGATGGTCCCCTGGCGCCCGGTGCTGGAAGTCCGCTCCTTACCGGACCACCAGCTCCTGCTCTTCGTCGGCCATCACGCCATCTTCGCCTGGGGACGCGAAGGAAGGGCCTGGGAATCTCAGCGCCTCTCCTGGGAAGGCGTGCAGATTACAGAGATTGCAGGAGACACACTCCACGGCCTGGGCTGGGACCTGATGACAGACAAAGACCTTCCCTTTGCCCTGGACCTGAGGACCGGCGAACACCGCAGCTCTGCCCCATAGCTCCTGGCGCGGAAAACCCGCACCAGGCCTGAATCGGGGCCATCGGCCCCATGCGCTGCCCACCGGAGGGCCAGCGCATGGAGACAACCGCACACACTTCACAGACGTTGTCGCAAGAACCCATTCAAGCCCCGGAGAAGGGCCTGAATGGGCGCGCCCGTAGACAGCTTTCAGCGCAGGTGGACAGAATTGGCCAGGCGGAAGCTCACCACCGATTCGGCCGGAATGGTGATGTCTTTGTTGCCGGTAAAGGCTGCGACCCCGGTGCCTGCGCCAGCTCCGGCCAGGCCGCCGACTACGAGGCCGACGCCGCCCGTGGCCACGCCGCCAATTAACATGCCGAGGCCGCTGCCTCCGCCGATAAAGGCCGCGGTGCGCTTGCCTTTTCCTTTCTTGGTGCGCGTCAGGCTGCTGGTCTCAATGCGATAGTGCTGCCCGTTGACATTCAGGCCAGTCAGGGTGAGCTGGAGCACCGATGCTCCCTTAAAGCGGCCCCGTTTGTGCGCGCGCACCACAATGCCTTCGGCCGTCGATCCCGCCGGGACCACCGTGTTGCCATCCACCAGAATCGGGTCAACCACGGTACCCGAGAAAGGTTCGCCCGAGGACGCGTGTTTCACATTGATAGTCTGGTTCATGCGCACGCGCAGCACTGTTCCTGCCGGGACCACTGGCAGAGGCGCCGCTGCTGGTGACTGCGCCTGCACCGGGGCCCCAGCAGGGGCCGCCTGTCCCGGAACTGAGGTCGTCGCCTGCGACTGCGCAGGAGAAAGCTGCGCCCCCTGCGGCGATGGAGCAGGCTGCGTTTGTGGTGCCTGCGCTGCATTCGGCGCACTCTGTTCGGGTGCGGCAGGCTGTGCCGCCGCCGGTGTGTTGGCTGGTGGCGTTTCCGGATTCGGCTTGTCGTTCTTGTGGCATCCTGTGCCCAGAACAACCGCGAGCAGAAGTGCGATGAATGGACTCTGTTTTCTGCGGATCATCTTTTCTCCTTATGGGGCCCGCTTGCGCCCTCCACACCCCTCCACGATAGGATGCTAGGTTGGCCTATTTTTCGTAAAGTGAGGCAAATTTTTATGTCCACAGCACTCTCCCAGCGTCCGCAATTGAAGCACCTGACCGCCGCTCTTGATGAACTCAGACAAAAAGGCACCTACTTCAGACTCCGCGTGCTGGAAGATGTGCAGGCCCCCGTCTGCACCTATGACGGCAGAAAGGTCATCAACCTTGCCTCCAATAATTATCTGGGCCTCTGTGACCATCCGAAGCTGCGCGAGGCCGCCATTGAGGCAACCAGGAAATATGGCGTCGGCTCCGGCGCAGTGCGCACGATTGCAGGCACCATGAAGGTCCACATGGAGCTGGAAGAAAAAATTGCCCGCTTCAAAAACGTCGAGGCCTGTGTCGTCTTCCAGAGTGGATTCACCGCCAATGCCGGCACCGTCTCCTCCATCCTGGGCAAAGAGGACTTCATCATCTCCGATGAGCTGAACCACGCCAGCATTATTGATGGCGCCCGGCTCTCACGCGCGAAAATCAAAGTCTTCCGCCACAGAGACGTGGACCATGCTGAAGAGCTTCTGCAGGAAGTGGCCCATGAGCCTGGGCGCAAGCTCATCATTACGGATGGCGTCTTTTCCATGGACGGCGACATCGGACCTGTGGACAAACTCTGCGACCTGGCCGAGAAATACGGCGCCATTATGATGGTGGACGACGCGCACGCCTCCGGCGTTCTAGGCCGCAACGGACGCGGGTCTGTAGACCACTTCCATTGCCACGGCCGTGTGGACGTGCAGGTCGGCACGCTCTCCAAAGCCATCGGCGCACTAGGCGGCTACGTATGCGGGAGCCGCGACCTGATTGATTATCTTTACCATCGCGCCCGTCCGTTTCTGTTCTCGACCTCGCATCCCCCCGCGGTGGCGGCCACCTGCATTGCCGCCTTTGACCTGCTGGAAAGCGAGCCGGAGCGCATGGAGCGCCTGTGGGACAACACCCGCTACTTTAAAGCAGAGCTGGGCCGCATCGGATTTGACATCGGCGGTAAAACAACACCGGCAAGCGAAACCCCAATTACCCCCATCATCATTGGCGATGGCAAGAAGACAATGGAGTTCTCACGCGCCCTCTTTGATGCAGGCGTCATGGCCACGGGAATCGCCTTTCCCACCGTGCCCGAGGGCAAGGCGCGCATTCGCACCATCATGACCAGCGAGCACACGCGCCAGCATCTTGACCAGGCGCTGGAAACGCTGGAAAAGACCGCCCGCCGACTGGGCATCCTCAGTTAGCTCCTCGCACACGGCACGTGACGGCGCGTGCCGTGGGTCGCCCCGCTTTCGCGCATCGCACCCCTTCCATTGACATGAGAAAAAGGCTGTTTTTAGGATGTTCCTGTATCGGGTCTGATACCAATCATCCTGCGCGAAACGTCCATAAATTGTGAACGATGATTGCGGTCCAAGGTCTTACAAAAAGATACGCTCACACCACAGCCATTGATAACATCACGTTTTCTGTCTCCAAAGGACAGGTGGTCGGTTTCCTCGGTCCCAATGGCGCTGGAAAAACCACAACCATGCGCATTCTCACCTGCTTTCTGCCTCCCACGGCAGGCACGGCGAATGTGGCCGGCTTCGATGTCCTCAAGAATCCGATGGAAGTCAAACGGCGCATCGGCTATCTTCCTGAGACTCCGCCGATCTACCCGGAAATGGAGACCGCTGAATATCTGCGCTTTGCAGGAAAGCTCAAGGGCCTCTCGGGCGCAGAGCTGGAAAAGCGCGTGGACTTTGTTTGCGGACGCTGCTTTATCGGTGATGTTCGCAGCAAACTGCTCGGAAAACTTTCCAAAGGCTACCGGCAACGGGTGGGTCTGGCCCAGGCCATTCTTCATGACCCTGACGTGCTCATTCTCGATGAGCCCACCGCCGGCCTGGACCCCAAGCAGATCAATGAGACGCGGGACCTCATCAAAAGCCTCGCCGGCGACCACACCATTATTCTCAGCACCCACATCCTGCCCGAGGTTGAGCAGACCTGCGAGCAGGTCATCATCATCAACAAAGGCAAATTGATCGCCATTGACTCGGTCCATGACCTGCAGGCCAGGGCCCGTGGTGCTGAGTTGCTTCTTCTTGAAATCAGAGGGCGCAACGGCACACTGGATGCCGCGGCCGTGCAGCAGAAGCTTGAGCAGGTCCCCGGGGTCCACAAGGCCATCTGCCGGCCCCACAAAGACCATGGTCTGCAGGTGGAAATCGAGGGCCAGCGCGGAAAACTGGTCCGCGGCGACCTGGCCCGCGCCGTCGTCGAATCCGGCTGGGACCTCAATGAGCTGCGCGGGTCTGCACTCTCTCTGGAGGAAATCTTCCTCGAACTGACCGGAAAGGAGAATTCTTTCCTTCCCGAAGACACTACGAAAGAGTCAAACGCATGAGAAATATCTGGACCATCTGCCAGAAGGAGCTGAGAAGCTACTTTGCCTCTCCCATCGCTTATCTTCTGCTGACGATGTTCGGTTTGATCTTTGGTTTCTTCTTCTGGAATGCGCTTGGTTTCTTTGTCATTGAAGGCATCGAAATGCAGCTGCGCGGATCCAGCTTCCCCATGAATGTCAATGAGCAGATTGTGCGGCCCCTGCTCTCCAACGTCAGTGTCGTGGGCCTCTTTTTCATCCCCATGATTACCATGCGGCTCTTCGCGGAAGAAAAGCGGTCTGGCACCTTTGAGCTGCTGGCCACATCTCCGGTCCGGGACATGGAAATCATCCTTGGTAAATGGCTCGCGGCCCTGGTCCTCTACACCTGCCTGCTGCTGTTCACCGCAGCCGACTTCGCCTTCCTCTTTGTTTACGGCAATCCAGACTGGAAGCCGCTCGCCGCCGGCTATCTGGGCCTTCTCTTACAGGCCGGCCTGCTGCTGGCGCTTGGCACCTTTCTTTCCACCCTGACCAAAAACCAGATCATTGCCGGCGCCCTTACCTTTGGCATCTGTCTTCTTCTCTGGGTGAGCGACTGGGTCAGCGGATACGAGTCCGCCACCTGGGCTTCGGTCCTGTCCTATCTTTCCGTACTGACGCACTTTGATTCTTTTGCCAAAGGCGTCCTCGCCTCCAGAGACGTCGTTTTCTATCTCACCGGAATCTTTCTGGGACTCTTCCTGACCGCGCGTTCTCTTGAGTCCCTGCGCTGGAGGTCGTAGATGGAGAAACAGTGGCTCAAAGCAAGACAGACAAAATACGCTGCCTACGTGTCCATCTACGTGCTGCTGGTCTTGGCCATTGTTGTTGCCCTCAACGTTCTGGCCAACCGCTACAACAAGTCTCTGGATACGACTGCAAACAAACGCTACAGCCTGTCCGCCCAGACCCGCAAGATCATCAGCGGACTGAAACAAGACGTCACCATTACCTACTTCAACCAGAGTTCGCGTTTCCGCGATGGAAAAGACCTTCTTGACGAATACGCCGATCTGTCGCCGCGCGTGCACATCAAGTATGTGGACCCGGACAAGGACCCTCAGTTGGCGCGGCAGGATGGTGTCCGTGACTTTGGCACGGCCGTCGTGCAGATGGGTGACAGAAAAGAGACCGCCAAAAGCATGACGGAAGAAGGCATTACCGGGGCCTTGATTCTTGCCATCAAGGGCGAGGCCCGCACGGTATGCTTCGCCACCGGAAGCGGCGAACACCAGATCGATGACACCGAGCGCGACGGCTTTTCCCGCTTCCGGGACCTGCTCTCTAAGGACGGCTATCAGTCACAGACCATCAACCTTCTGCAAAAGGCCGAGGTCCCCGGCAATTGCACCGCCATCGTCATCGCCGGACCAACGCATGACTATCAGCCGTCTGCTGTGGATGCCATCCGGAAATATGTGGAAAATGGCGGACGCGCCTTCTTCATGCTGGATCCGCCCTTCCAGTTGGGCCGCTCACAAATTGACCCCAACACTGCTCTGGCTGACCTCCTCAGCTCCTGGGGCATCACCCTGGATCAGGACCTGGTCCTCGACCTGAACCCCATTGGCCAGTTGGCGGGACTCGGCCCGCAGGTGGCCCTGGTGACCAGCTACAGCTTTCATCCCATTGTGAATGACCTGAAGGGCACGGCCGTCGGCCTTCCTCTTGCCCGCTCTCTGCAAATCAAAGACACCAGCAAGACCAGCGTCGAAGAACTGTTCGGTTCCTCCAGCACGAGCCTTGCCACCACAAACCTCTCCTCTGCGGCCGTGAACGTGGATGACCCGAAAAACAAAAAGGGCCCCTTCCCGCTGGCCGCAGCCGGGACCTACAACACAGGCAAAGAGAATTTGCAGGGCAGGTTTGTTGTTACCGGAAGCTCCAGCTGGGCCGCAAACCGTTTTCTTGGCTTTAATGGCAACGGAGACCTCGCCTTGAACGCAGTCAACTGGCTGACCTCCGATGAAGACCTGATTTCCATCCGCCCCAAAGAGCGCGATGACCGGCGCATCACCATGACCCGCGCACAATTGGGCCGTGTGCGCTTCACCAGCCAGTTCGGGCTTCCCCTTCTGGTTGTTGTTGCCGGGTTGCTGGTGTGGTGGAAGAGACGATAGAAGAAGTCCTTTTGTGCTTATGAGCGTCCGTCGTTTGGTTCTCGCAACAGGTGTTCTGGCCATTCTCTGTGGTCTTCTCTTCTGGTCGCAGCACCACAAGACCTCTGCACGGAACAGCACCCTCGATGCCGCTGCTCCGTCCGCTGTGCTCACCCTGGACCCGTCCTCCATCGAGCAGTTGACGGTCCACAGAAAAGACGCACCGGCCATCACGCTCGTCAAAGCTCCCTCCGGACAGTGGCAAATTCGTAGTCCCCAGACGTTTCGCGCCGATCAGGACACTGTCTCTTCCATGCTCTCGGCCCTCTCGCCTCTGGTCCCCGATCGTATTCTCGAAGACCACTCTTCGCCCGCTGCACTTGCAGCCTATGGAATCAGGACTCCTGCTCTCGAAGTGGACATCCAGGCCAAAAATAAAGCGGCCTGGAAGCTGCTCTTTGGCGATACGACCCCGTCTGGAAGCGATGTTTACGCCATGCTTTCCGGAGACCCCCGTCTGTTCACCATCGCCAGCTATGTGAAAAGCAGTCTTGATAAAGACCTCGATGATCTGCGCGACAAGCACCTGCTGGACCTGAATGCAGACAAAGTCCGTCAGGTCGAACTGCACAGGAACTCGCAGGACATCGTATTTGTCCGGCAAAAGCAGGACTGGCAGATCGTCCGTCCCCGTCCACTCCGCACAGACACCTTTGCCGTAGACAACCTTGTCTCCACACTCACCGGCAGCACCATCGCATCGGGCCAGACCATGACCTCCGCCAACGTCTCTGCAAAATTTGCACAGGCCGCTCCTGTCGCAACTGTCACGCTCATCACCGATACAGACCGTCAGACGCTTGAGGTCCGCAAAGAGAAAGACAACGATTACGCCAGGTCCAGCGTCCTCGAAGGGGCCTACAAAGTAGATGCCGCCCTGGGTCAGGCCGTCGAAAAGGCCCTCGATGACTTCCGCAGCAAAAAGCTCTTCGACTTTGGAGAAGCCGTACCGGAAAAGATTGAAATCCACGACGGCGCCAAAGACTTCCTCTTCACCCGCAATGGTTCCACATGGTCGTCCGGAGGCAAAAGCATGGACAGCGTCCGTATGGGGTCCCTGGTTGAAAAGCTGCGCGATCTCACCGCAAGCAAGCTCGTACACTCCGGATTCACTCGTCCGGAGATTGAGCTCTCCGTGACATCGGATGGCGGAAAGCGCGTCGAGCGCATTCAGATTGCAACCTCAGGTAAGGACGATCTTGCCCGCCGGCAGGGGGAAGACATTCTCTATCAGCTCGATGCATCGTCGATCACAGACATCCTCAGCGCCGCCTCCGACACCCGCACCGCCAGCCACTAAAGCTGGCACAGTCTTTGCAGGCAGGAATGAGGAACAGATGCCCCTTTCCGCAGGAGAAACCCAGGTCGCGCCAGTGCGCGCATCAGGTCCGCCAAAGTCCGGCTCCTCTCCGCTGGACACAGTCGAATGTTTGCCTTGGCTCATCCAGCTTTACTTGCCTCGGCTTACCTGCGCTTCGGTGCGGCCTGATGCACGTCCCCTGTTTGGCTCAACATTTTGCGCGCATCAGGTCCCGTCTCTCTGCTCACCGGGGAAGGATCGGAACACGCTCCTGGGGCGCGCGGCGAATCGTGGAAAGCGGCAGCCTGAGATGCGCCTTTGCCATGGAATCCGGCATCCGGGACATCCATTGATTCAGGGAAATGTCCTGGTACCGCGATGCCTTGAACATCTCCAGAAAAATCAGCTCTTCTGTTCCCGTATTTTCGATTGAGTGGCCCGCCATGGCGGGCACAAAGCCAACATCATTGGCGCGAAAATCCATCGTCCGCGCCTTGGCTTCCGTTCCGACCACCGTCATCCGGCCCTGGCCTTTGATCCAGTACTGCCACTCGCTCGCATTTGGATGCCAGTGCATCTCCCGGATTCCACCCGGCTGAATGCTCACCATGGCCGCCGCAATGTTTCTTGCTACGGAAAAATTTGTTGCATCCACAATCCGCACACTGCCATGAGCATCTGCAAAACTCGGCGGCATGGCCCCCATCCGGAAGGTGTACCGGTTTTCTTCCTCCAGGTGTTTTCCCAGAAAACGCCTTTCTTCTTCGAGCGGACCGGGCAGTGCAGCCTCAAAAATGTACAGGGCCGTCTGGGGCAGCCGGTCCCACTCCTGGCGCGTCCAGCCTGTATTTTTCTCCACGACCTCCGGAGGCGTGTGGGCAAGAAACTCGGAAAGAAGAAATGTGTCGTCCTCTGAGAAGTCTCCCTGATCAAAGACCAGAAGAAACTCACATCCGTCCCCTTCCAATCCCTGAATGGAATGCGGATAACCAGCCGGAAAATACCACAAGTCTCCCGGACCCACATCGTCCAGAAACATCTTTCCGTCCGGCTGCATCACGCTAATGCGCGCCCTTCCCGTCAGCATGATGGCCCATTCATCCGCCAGGTGCCAGTGCAGCTCGCGGAACGATCCGGCCGTCAGCCGCATATTGACGCCCGCCAGCTCCCGCGACTGCGAGATCTCGCGCGACGTCACCTGATGCGTCCATCCCCCCGCCTGGAGACGCTTCTGTGTCAGATCGAACGAGTACCAGATGGGATGCATATTTCCCCGGTCTGTAAACGGCGGCAGGTTCGCGTCCGGATTCGCCTTCAGCAAAACAGTGTTTTCCGGACCGGGGTCTGAAGCACTGCTTCCCGCGCGTCCCCGCTCGAGTTCCGTCCGCGTCTGTGCAATCGCCTGAAGGGCCGCTCCCGCACCCGCCACAGCAGCAGCGCCCAGAAATGCCCGCCGACTCACACCTTGTTCCTCCCCTTGTTCTGGCCTTTGCTGACTGGTTTCGGCATCCTGCTCGATGTCTGTCCTCATGGCTTTCCTTTCCCGCCCGGATCTTCCGGGGTCACATCCGTCCAGACACTACAGGGGACCAAAAGGTTTCTGCTTCTTTTATGCAAAGATTGATATGCTGTCATTCATTTTTGTTATGCTTGTATCCTTGCAATGGAGGTCCCCGACGACCTCAACAAGCACACAATCATGAGCATGAATCTGAACCACCTGCGGGCATTTGTTGCAGTTGCCGAGTCCCTCAGCTTCAGCCGGGCCGCAAATCGACTGCACATCTCCCAACCTGCTCTCAGCCACCAAATCCGCCTGCTGGAAGAGGAGCTTGAAACCAGACTCTTTCTTCGCGATCGCCGGAACGTCCGGTTGTCTGCAACCGGCCAGGAAATTCTCGATGATGTCGTTCGGCTCCTCGACCACGCCGATGCCATCCGGCACCGGGCCCGCAGTAGCGCGAAAGGTTCCATCGGTACGCTCAGAATTGGTTTTGTGGCCTCTGCAACTCACCCGGTCATTCCGCGCATGACCCAGATCTTCCACAAGGCCTTTCCCAAAGTCGCCCTCTCGCTGAAAAACATTCCTACCGTGCAGCAGATTGACGCTCTCCGTGATCACAGAATCGACATCGGTGTCGTACGACTGCCGCTCCACGAACCAGACATCGAAATCTTTCCTCTCTTCAGTGAACCCTTCGCTGTCGTGTTTTCCCGGCAGCATCCCCTTCGGGAGAAACAGAAATTTTCTCTCCGCGACCTGGAAAAGGAGCCGTTTGTTTCCTACTGTGAACGGCAGGCCCCCGCCTTTTTTCAGCACTGGACGGGCCTTTGCCGCAAGTCAGGCTTTACTCCCCGCATCGTACAGGAGGCCTCGGAAATGGAAACCGTCCTGGCCCTGGTCTCCGCCGGGGTCGGTGTTGCCATCGTGCCCCAGGAAATTGCCCGCCGCCACAAAAGCTCCCTTGTGGTTCTTCCGCTCACCCGCGAGCGCATTCGCTCCGAGATCGGCCTCGCTTTTCTCCGGCGAAACCCTGCTCCCCTCGTGCAGCACATGGTCCACACTCTGGCTTCTTCCGGCCTCTTTGAAAGGCCCTCGCGCAGACGCTGAACCGTTGTCCCTCCTGGTCTTGTCCGTCACTCTCCTGTTGCCTTCTGCATCCGCGACATTCTTTTGGCCAACATTCCAGCATCAGCGTGCAACCTGTTTTCTTGACCTGCGCTCCTACAGAAGGGAACGACCTTCGTGTTCCCCGCAAAACCCACAGCTGTTATGGAGACAATCCAATGAAAATGAAAAAAGCATTATGTTGCTTGACCCTGACTCTCAGCGGAGCTGCAACACTTCTCCCCATCCACGCCATCGCCCAGTCCGACGATGACAAGAAATTTCTGGCGAAAGTCAGCCAGGCCGATGTCGACGAGGTGAAGCTCAGCGAACTGGCACAACAGAAAGCCACCAATCCGGCCGTAAAAGCCTACGCCAACAAGATGGTGAAGGAACATAAAATCATGGCCGCAAACTTCCGGCCCTTCGCTGAATCCTGGGGCGTTACGCCACCTGCAGACCTCGATGAAGACGGCCAGAAGGCCTGGAACAAACTCAACGGCCTTTCTGGATCAGACTTCGACAAGGAGTACATTGACCAGATGTTGAGCGACCACGCCAAGGTCTACGATGAATACAAGGATGAGGCCAAAGACACACAGGACAAGAAGTTCCAGGCCGCCGTGCTCAAAAACAAGACCATGGTCGCCGCCCATAAAAATATGGCCTGGGACCTGAAAAAGAAGCTGTAGCCCACAGATCTTACTTCCCAAAAGACCTTCCGGTGCATACCACTTGCTCTCCTCGCTCCCCGGTGTGCACCGCTTAGTTTTTTACCATCGCGCTTCTGCTCCGCCACACTTCCCATGTCCGGTCTGATTTCCCAAGCAAAGGAAACCGCAGCGCCATCCGCGCCCCGTTTCTGGATCTATTTTCATTTCCCGTTGTTTTCCTGATGGGCCAAGCCCGGAACGGGCCTATGGTGCCGAAGAAGGGACTCGAACCCCCACACCCTTGCGGGTACATGGACCTGAACCATGCGCGTCTGCCAATTCCGCCACTTCGGCAAAGGGTAGGAAGAGAAGCAGCAATTCTTAGATTACGGAGTCAGGCAGAATGTGTCAAACATCGGCTCTCGCTTCACTCGCCTTGCGCTATCATCGCATCACAAACAAGAAAGAGAGCAGTCAAATCTATGTCCAGCTTCAGCCCCGGTTCTGTGCCTTCGATTCCCGCCGAACAGGCCAGCCACATCCGCCGCCTGCTTCATGATCTGAGCAACGCGCTTGAAATCATCCTTCAGACCAGCTATTTGCTCGGCACCGCCGGCCTCGAAGGCCCCGCGCAGCAATGGCACCAGTTGTTGGAACAGGGAGTGCGGCAGGCCACCAGCCTGAACCGCGAACTGCGCGATTACGTCCGCTCCCACAGCCAGGAGACTACCGCGTAAGCCGCCTTGCCCCGTTCCTCATCAGGCAGCACAAGGAACAGGGCATAGGTCCCCGGCCCTTAGACCAGCTTCGCGTCCAGGGTGATCTCCGTGTTTCCCTGGAAGAGCCTCGATATCGGGCAGCCCTTCTTGGCGTTCTCCGCGGCGGTATCAAAGGCCTCCTGGCTGGCGCCCGGCACCTTGGCCCGCGTCGTCAGATGGATGGCCGTAATGGTGAACCCGGCGTCCGTCTTCTCAAACTTCACCGCGGCAGTTGTCTCCAACGACTCCGGCGTAAGGTTCGCATTGCTGAGTTGCGCACTCAGCGCCATCGTAAAGCACCCGGCATGGGCCGCTGCAATCAGCTCCTCCGGATTTGTGCCTGTTCCGCTCTCAAACCGCGTGCTAAAGGAGTACTGTGTCTCCTTCAGTACCCCGCTCTGGGTTGAAATTACGCCTTTGCCGTCTTTCAGGCCGCCTTTCCACACAGCACTCGCCGTACGTTCCATGGATTGCTCCTTTTCAAGGTAGAAATTTTCTTGCGTGTCCCGCGCCGAGGACGCGGAATTTCATCACTCTGCGACTTTGAGCATATCAACGCCGCCGTTCAGCGTCGAATCTGCTTCCTGTTTCGATGCCGTTCTTTTTCCCCGGCCCATGTCTTCTCTCACCCAGGCTGAGAAAAATGCGCTAACCTTGCTATGATGCTTCGCTACCCATCTTCGGAAAACCCTGCTCTTCCGCCCCGCCCGCAGGACCCGCCTGAGGCCCCCGCTCCGCAGCACCATTCTGTTTACTGCCCAAACTGCTCCACCCGGCTTACCGGGCACCGCTGCAAGCTCGTCTGCACCCGCTGCGGTTACTATCTGAGCTGCGCCGACTATTATTGATGCACGGCGAATTCCCCTCACAAACGGCCCCTCATCGTGGCGCTCTTTAGCTCCGCCAATGCAGCGTCACCGGGCCGTCCATCGGGTGCTTCATCGGCGTACCTGTTTTTTCTGCCTCCAGACGCGCCTGTTTCAGCGCGAAATACCACTTCGCCGGACGGTCTGCGTCATCAATCAGCATCAGCGCCGGATCATGCTTCAGTCCCTCGGCCTGCTGCACCATCGTCACCTGGTCCTGGGCCACAAATCGTCGTCCAAAAAACGTAGCAATGGCAGTTACAAATGGAACGTGATAAAACACGTTCCACGCCGCATATACATCGATCCTGCACGCATTCGTAACTGTTGGTGTTACAGTTGTGATACTGGAAAACCATTTATCTCCGGCGCGGATCGTCTCATACCGCCGGTTCGGCAGCACAAAATCAATCGTCGTCGTGATGGCCTCCCCGTAGACCCCCAGCAGCTTGTAAGGCGCGCTGTTGGCCGAAGGCGTATGGGAGGCCATCCGGAAACCCTGCTCAATCGGCTCAAAGTGCTTTTCCTTCTCGTGGATGCTCGCCTGCTTGCGCCACCACCAGGACTGGTGCACAAACGGCCCATGCGCCGGGTCCATCAGCCCGATAATGCCGTGGTCTACATTGCACGGCAGATCCGCCGTCAGATGCTGGCTGCGGAACTTCGCGCTGAACTTCGGCAGCTCCGGGACTGGCGGCAGTGCATCCCCGTTCGTCACCCGTCCCTTTCCCGGCCCCGGCACATAGACCCACGCATACCCGTCGCGCTCCTGGCAGGGAAAGGCCGTTCCATAGATCCGCTTCGGGTCCAGTGTGTCGCGGCTGGTCAGCGACGGAATCTCCACGCACTGCCCACTGCACGGCTCAAACGACCATCCGTGATACTTGCAGGTCAGCTTTTGACCATCAAACCACCCATAGGACAAGGGAATCCCCCGGTGCGGACAAAGGTCGCGCATGGCAAAAATGCGCCCGTCCGCACGCCGCCCCAGCACCATCGGAATGCCCATTAGTACCGTGGTCGCCAGCTCCTTGCCGCGCAACCCCTCGCTGCGCATCGCCGGATACCAGTCGTTGTAAATCAGCTCCGTCGCCGGCCCCAGCGGGACCACACTTTCTCTAGGTTTCCTGGCCATCGTCTTAAATTCTAAAGCTGTACAAGATCGAGACCGGGCACCAGGCCGAAATGCCTCACATTCGAGGTCGCCACACGATATCCAAGTTGCAGCGCGGTGACTCCAATCAATAGGTCTGAAAGCGCCAGCCGGACTCCCTTGGCCGCATTCTCACCGTCAATTTGTCCCGCGCGAAGCGCAATGGATGTGGTGATGGGATAGACAGGCAAGGCCAGTAAAAGTTCCTCTAGAAATTGCTGCCGGTTTGCCTTACGTGCCGGACTATCGGCGCGGGCTGCTCCATGCGCCAGCTCCATGATCGTAACGACAGAGACAGCGACCTCCACCCCGCCTACCTGATGGAAAATCGCAGTCAGGGCCTGGCGCGCATTCTGGCCTTTACGCTCAGCGCCAATCAAAACACTGGAATCCAGAATCAGTCCCATGTTGGAGGATGCAACGGCTCGCGATGGGCCTCCACGGCCGATTCCACGTCCCTGGCAAAATCTTCATCGATGGTGGCTTTCGAATCTTCCGGCAGCAACGCAATGCATTCCGTGAGAGAACGTGCCGGTGGGACCGGAGCATGCAGGACAGCTACAGCAATGGGACCATTTTCAATGACCACCTCGGCGCCCGCGCGCACCCGGGCCAGCAGTCCGGCAAAATCGCGCACCGCCTCTCCTTCCGAGATGTGGATTGTGGCCATAACCAAATCATACTTCACCCTTTGAATCGAGCGTCACACCGCCATCACCAGCAGCTTCGGCTCGGTCATCTCGTCCATGGCGTAGCGCACGCCTTCGCGGCCCAGCCCGGAGTCCTTCACCCCGCCGTAGGGCATCGGATCAATCCGCCACGTCGGCGTATCGCCCACAATCAGGCCGCCCACGTCGAGCGTTTCATACGCCCGGAAAATCCGCCCCACGTCGCGCGTAAAGAGCCCGGCCTGCAATCCATACGGCGAGTGGTTTACCTCATCCAGGACCGCATTGAAATCATCGTAGGGTTCGATCGCCAACACCGGCGCAAATACCTCTTCATCGAGCACCTTCATTCCGCGCCGCGTGCCCGTCAGCAGCGTCGGCTCTACTACGCAGCCTTCGCGCGAGCCGCCGGCAAGCACCGTCACGCCCCCCGCGCGGGCCTCGTCCACCCAGCTTTCAATCCGCTCTGCGTCAGACTCGCGAATCACCGGCCCGACATCGGTTTCCTCATTCGCCGGGTCCCCCAGCACCAGCCTCCCCGCCTGTTTCACCGCCTGCGCAACAAAATCGTCAAACACCGCGCGCTCCACATACACACGCTGGACTGAGATGCAGCTCTGCCCCGCATAGCTGGTGCCGGCCAGTACGGCCTTCTTCGCGACACCCTCCACATCGCCCCAGTCTCCGTGGACCACCATTGCCGCATTCCCTCCCAGCTCCAGCAGCACGCGCTTCTTCGCCGCTTTCTGCTTCAGTTTCCAACCCACCTTTGCGCTGCCGGTAAAGCTCAGCACCTTCAGCCGCTCCTCCTGCTCCAGCAAAAATTCCGCGTCTTCGTTGGACAACAACATCACCGCCAGCGCCTCGGCCGGCCAGCCCGCCTCCAGCAGAAAGTCGCCCAGCCTCAGTGCACTCAAGGGCGTCTGCGGAGCAGGCTTCAACAGCACCGGGCACCCCACCGCCACTGCCGGGGCCAGCTTGTGCGCCACCAGGTTCAGCGGAAAGTTAAACGGCGTAATCGCAAATACTGGTCCAGCCGGAAACCGCCGTACCATTCCCCACCGGCCCTCATTTCCCTTCAGCAGGTCCAGCGGCAGCACCTCGCCCGTCATGCGCACCGCCTCTTCGGCCGCCGTGGTGTAGGTCAACACCGCCCTCTCAACTTCCACCCGCGCCGCCTTCAACGGTTTGCCTGCTTCGGCCACAATCAGCCGCGCAAGCTCCTCCTTCTGCGCCGCGATCTTCTCCGCTACGGCCAGCAGGATACGCTTCCGTTCATGCGCTGAAAGTTTACGCGTCGCCGCCAATGACCGCTCCAGGCTGCCCACAGCTTCCATCACGGCCCCATGACTTGCCTCCCGTACCGTGCCCACCACGCTCTGGTCCCACGGCGACCGCACCACCACCTCCCGGCCTTCCTGCAATTCCCGTCCGCACGCCAGAAAGCCGCGTTCGATCGCACCCGGGCTGGAACTCTTCGCCATTTCTTCTCTTTTCAAGTACACTCTCCTTGTCATGACTGACGGACGCCGCCCTGTACGATACGATGCCGCACTCGCCTGCCGCGAACTCTCCGCCGCCGATCCGAAACTCGGCCTCCTCATCCAGCGGGCCGGCCCGTTCGCCCTGCGGCTCAAAAGCCAGCACTCCCCCTTTGAAGCGCTGCTGGAATCCATCATCTTCCAGCAGCTTCACGGAAAGGCCGCCGCAGCGATTCTAAAACGCCTGCTCACCTTGTTTGGAGAGGTCCACCCCAGCCCCGAGCACCTTCTTACGGCCAGCGACGACATGCTCCGCTTGGCCGGACTCTCGGCCAGCAAAATGAAGGCCTTGCGCGACCTCGCCGCCAAAACTCTGGATGGCACCGTTCCCACGCTTGCCGCCATCCGCCGCATGAGTGATGAGGAAATCGTGGAAAGACTGACGCAGGTGCGCGGCATCGGTGTCTGGACCGTCCAGATGCTGCTCATCTTCCGCCTCGGCCGCCCCGATGTCTTCCCCGTCACCGACTACGGCGTCCGCAAGGGCTTCGCCCTGACCTTCAACAGATTGCCGAAGAACAGGCCGTTTGACGCCACCATGCTGGCCCTGCCCAAAGAAATGCTCCGCCGCGCTGAAAAGTGGCGCCCCTGGCGCTCGGTGGCAAGCTGGTATCTCTGGCGCGCCTGCGACCTGAACGGTAGACCCTCGCCCCCGCCGCTATGACCGGCACCTGTCTCCTCTCCTGCCCATGCGCAAAAGGCGCTTGCGCATTGTTGTGCACAGCCGGCTCCCAAAGACGACCTGGCAGGAAAAAGCGCTGTTGGTCCTTACGCCCATCGTCCTCGCGGGCCTCATCTTTCTGGGAGTGTGCTACGATTCTGGCTTATATCCGGCACAAAGGTTGCGTTCCCTGATGGCGAAACACATCTCTGCCCGCATCTTCCTTGCCTTGCTTCTGGCCCTGTTCGTGGAACAACTCCCCCTGCACGCGGAGACAGAAGTCCTCCGTATCGACCCCGCCCTGACCGGACCCGGCATCGAGATGGTCCATGCCCCGCATCTGGCCCTCTACGACCCCCGCGCCGTACCGCGCCACCGGCTCGTCCTCTTCCTGGTCGGTACCCGCAGCAAAACCACCAGCAATCTGGAGATGGACACAATCCTGGCCCAATGGGGCTATCACGTCATCAGCCTCGACTACGAGAACAACGTCATCACCGTGGTCTGCGCCCACAGTTCCGACCCGTCCGCCTTTACCCACTACCGCGAAGAGATCCTCTCCGGCGCCTCCGTGAGTGACGAAGTCGAAGTCGACCCCGCCAACTCCATTCTGAACAGGTTCCGGAAGCTGCTGGTTTATCTGGTCAGGAACGACCCTTCTGGCGGCTGGGAGCAGTTCGTGCATGATGGCCAGCCTGCCTGGGACCGCATCATCGTCGCCGGCCATTCTCAGGGTTCCGGCCACGCCGCCTACATCGGGCAGCTGTTCCGCGTGGACCGTGTGCTCATGTTCTCCGGCCCGCAGGACTACATGGATGAACTGCATCGGCCTGCGCCCTGGCTTTCACGCAGCAGTGAAACGCCGCCCTCCCATTTCTTCGCCTTTCTCAACCTGCACGACCCCTTCAATGTGGACCATCAGATTGCCAACTGCATGGCCCTCATGCATCTGACCAAGCCTCAGCCCCTCATGGTCAGCCCCGGCACATCCATCGTGGGAACGCATCAGATCCTCGTCAACGACCTGCCCACGAAAATGCACCACAACTCGACCCTTTTTCCCGATTTTGAAAACGTATGGAAATATATGCTGACCACCCCTCTGGACAACTGACCCTCCGGCCCCAGCGCACCGTCCCGCAGCAAACTCCGGATTAGTCCGCAGCCCCTCGGGCGGCGGCCACCACCATGAGTCCCAGCACCCAGAAGACGGCCGTCAGTCCCGCCGCATTCATCAGCACCCGCGCATACCCCAGCACCGCTGCGTCCACAAATGGATATGGATAATACCCCACGACCGCACCGCGTAGCATCGTATAGATCAGGTAGGCCAGCGGATACAGCAGCCACTTGCCCGCATGGGCCGCACGCAGCCCCGCCTTCCTGGCAAACAGGAGCCAGTAGAGAAGGTAGAAAACAGGAGCAGCGTCATGCACCAGAACATCGGCCGCCTTTGCCCATCCCTTCGGATGATAAAGCTGCCGCAGAAGCAGGTTGTACACCACTCCCACCACGACGATATAGACCAGGGTCCCCCCACGCACCGCCGCTCGGGCCATCACCCTTCCCACCGCCGTCCCCGGTGCCAGCAGCGGCGCCAGATATCCCACAGTCACCAGCAGGTTCGTCAGAATCGTAAAGAAGCTGAAAAAGCGCACCACTGCTTCTGCCCGTGAAACGCCTGGGACCTGCATCATGAAATAAAACTGCATCCCGATGCCCGCAGCCCCAATCAGCGCGCCGGTTGCCAGCATCCCCTTTTCCGCAAAAGAGCCCGTCCTCATGAGAGAAAAATGCTACACTCCACCCCGCCATGCGGTCGAATTCAACCCTCGGGGCCGGGTCCGTGCAGGGGCCCGGCCTTGTCAGCAATGCCAGGCCCCGCATCCTGCCCTGGATGGCCTTATTTCAGCCGGTACACCCGCACATAATCAAAATCCATCGTGAAGCCGGCCGTATTCTCCGCCGAGATCCCGATCTGCGCGCTCGACCCAAGCTGGTGCTGCCACGTACCCCCCTTCACCCAATGCTCTCCGTCGTTAGAGCTGTAGGCGGTATACAGTTCGCCTGCATCTCCATGCCCCCGCCGCACAATGCGCAGCCACGTTGTCGTCGATGGAGGTCCCACCACCTGATGGTCATACGTTGGATAATTCTGCGGCACCGGACCCACCTGCTTGCCAAACTCCACTTGCCGCGTGTCCCAGATCGGCACCACATCCAGCTTGATGCTGTTCTGGTCATTCAGATAGATGAACAGCGCCCCCTGCGCGTAGTTGTAGCAGCACGAGTTGTCAAACGGCACGCTCGTCGTCACCTTCGTTTCCACCATCCAGTCGCCCGTTGCCGGCACCGGCTCTGCCAGAATCGAAACCTGCGCCGGGTCTGAAGCTTCATCCGGCCCTTGCGTCTGCACCTCATACGCACTGCCCGTCAGCGTATAGGTATTGTTGGCCTGCGGATGCACAAAGTGCCATTGCGGCGAGAGCGTCATGCTGTTGAACTCATCGGACAAGGCGGCAATCTTCTGTCCCGGAAGGTCCATCACTGTCTCGTCCTTCGCAACATATGTGTTGTACTGCCACGGCTGCGCCGCCGGAGCAGGCTGCTTCCCGGCAGAAGCATAAAGTCCGCCGCGCACCACCGGCCATCCGTCCACCCAGTCAATTGGATCAATCAGTGCAGGCCGCCGCGTCACCCCCGGAAATCCATCAAAATAGGGCGCATTCAGGTCTACGGCGTGGTACAGCATATAGTCCTGCCCTGAGTCGTCGGTAAAAACCACATTGCCTCCCGGCCCGCCCCAGTGGTTGCCATTGGCCGCAATCACAAACGTCCCGCCCGGAGCAAAGGTGTTCAGTGACACCCCGTTCTTGTCAACAAAAGGACCCAGCGGCGTCAACGCCCGTCCTACCCGCACACTGTACCCACTCAGCGGACCATCGCAGCATGTGGACGCGGAAACCATCAGGTAGTAGTACCCATCGTGCTTCCAGAAGTTCGCCCCCTCGTAGTAGTTGTCAATCGCAAGCTGCTGCTCTGAGGCCGGGTCTGAGGTCAACCCGTCTGCCGAGAGCTTGCGAATGCTGATGCCGCCGTTAAAGCTGCCATAGGCAATGTAGCGTTGCCCTGCATTGTCTTCGATCACGTCCGGATCAATCACCGCCCGCCCCGGCGCGTTGTTATAAGGATTGTTCTCCGGCGCCACCACCGGTGCGCCGCTGTCCACCCACGGCCCCGCCGGACTCGCGCTCGTCGCTACCCCAATGGCGCTGCCACCCTGCATCGTGTTCGGCGCCACGTAGTACAGGTAATATTTGCCGTTGAAGTGCTTCACCGCCGGCGCCCACAGTTGCGCCGTCGCTGTTCCCACCCATGCCGGGGTCTTCTGGAACGCATCGCTGAGATACGTCCAGTGCACCAGGTCATAGGACTTGAATTGCAGAATCAGATGCGGCCTGAGATTGCCGTTAGCATCCACATCAGCAGAGTTGAGCGGATCACCCGTGCAGTACAAATACCAGGTGTCAAACCCGCTCTGTCTCTGCTTGATGATCGCCGGGTCCGGGCAGCTCTCCGCTGGCCCATTTGCCGTCCTCAGCGTTAGGGGGTTCGTGTAAGTTGCAGGCCAGGAAACATGCAGCGGAGGGTTCGTCTGGCCAAAGGCTAGGGCGAAGGAACATACGGCTGCCAAAGCGGCCGCTTTGAGAAAAGACATGGGGAAGGACTCTCCTTTTTGGGTTCTGGCGACCCAGTGTAAGCGCTTACAGAATCCCTTGACAAGCTCCTTCTTTCCCGAATTTCCCACCCCGCCTCTTCCCCACGCATTGACAGCCCTTCACCCCAGAGGAAATCATGCTCAGTAAATCGCTTTAACCAGATGACCGCTCCTCGCTTTCTCCGTCTCCTCTGCCTGCTGCTCGTCTTCGCCTTGGTCCATCACTTGTCTGCCGAATCCGGCCAGGCCGCCTGGCTCCGCTACGCCCCGGTTGAAAATCAGCCGGCCGATGTCTGGCTGCCGCACTCCATCGTCCTGCTCGACCACAGCCTCGTGGCGCAAAGCGCCGCCTCCGAACTCCAGCGAGGACTGCGCGGGATGCTCGGCAGGGAAGTGCCCGTGACGGACGTCCCCCGTTCGGAGGACGCATTTGTACTCGTCACAGTTACAGAAGCGCAGAAGTACTTTCCCTGGCTCACGCCTGCCTCCATGGGCGGCGATGGCTTCTGGCTCAAAGCGCTCCGCCAGCGCGGACGCAGCCAGGTCCTGATTATCGGGGCAAACAGCCGCGGCGTCCTTTACGGGACCTTCGCGCTCCTCCGCCGCATCGCACAGCAGCAAGACCTCAGCCACCTGGACGACCGCGAGGTCCCCTCTGCTCCCATCCGCTGGGTCGACCAATGGGACAATCCCGATGGCAGCATCGAGCGCGGATACGCGGGCCGCTCCGTCTTCTTCAACCAGGGCCACGTCCGCACCGATCTCACCCGCGCAGCCGAATACGCGCGCCTGCTGGCCTCGGTCGGCATCAACGGCTGCAATGTGAACAACGTCAATGCCGCTCCGGATGTGCTTTCCAGCAGCAGCTTGCGCGAGCTTGCCCGCATCGCCGACGCCTTCCGCCCCTGGGGTGTGCGCCTGGCCCTTTCTGTCAGCATGGCCAGCCCGCAGACCATCGGCCATCTCAGCACTTTCGATCCGCTCGACCCGCAGGTTGCGGCCTGGTGGCGCAGCAAGGCAGATGAAATCTACTCCCTCATCCCCGACTTTGCCGGATTTACCGTCAAGGCCGACTCCGAGGGCCAGCTCGGCCCCTCGCACTATGGCCGCTCGCCTGCGGATGCGGCCAATACCCTGGCCCGCGCCCTCCGGCCTCACGGCGGCATCGTGCTATACCGCACCTTTGTCTACAACCATCATCTGGATTGGCGCGACCCGAAGGCCGACCGCGCCCGCGCCGCCTATGACATCTTCCATCCCCTTGATGGGCGCTTCGACAGCAACGTCGTGCTCCAGATCAAACACGGCCCCATCGACTTCCAGACGCGCGAGCCGGTCTCGCCACTGCTCGGCGCTCTTGAGCACACCAGCGAAGCCATGGAAGTGCAGGTCACGCAGGAGTATACCGGACAGCAGCGTCATCTGTGCTTTCTGGTTCCCATGTGGAAAGAGGTGCTCGACTTTGACCTCCATGCGGACCGCGCAGGCACACCCGTCAAAGACCTGATTGCGGGAAAGACCTTTCACCGCCCGCTGGGTGGAATGGTCGCCGTTGCGAACGTGGGGCTAGACCCCAACTGGCTCGGCCATCCATTGGCCATGGCCAATCTTTACGGGTTCGCGCGGCTGGCCTGGGACCCCGACCTGAGTGCGCAGCAGATCGCCGAAGAGTGGACGCGCCTCACCTTCGGCAATGACCCGCAGGTGGTCCGCACCATCACCGCCATGCAGCTCGCCTCCTGGCACATCTATGAGAGCTATACCGGACCGCTGGGCGCAGGCACCATGACCGACATCCTCGGCTCGCACTACGGACCCGGCATTGAATCGGCCGAGCGCAACGGCTGGGGCCAGTGGTTCCGCGCTGACCACCAAGGCATTGGCATGGACCGCACCGTCGCCACCGGCACCGGCTACATCGGCCAGTATCATCGGCCCGTTGCCGCCATGTATGAGTCGCTCAAAACATGTCCGGACAACCTGCTGCTCTTCATGCACCACGTTCCCTATACCGAAAAGCTGCATTCTG